>JBBAPK010000032.1:21779-36187 GCA_040400875.1 Burkholderiaceae bacterium
GGCCCGCCAGCAACATGGCATAGGTTTCGGGTTCAGGAATTGGTGCCAACGGCACATCCCCGACAAAGGGCACGTCATTGATCTGCACACCGCTGGCCCAGTTGTTCACCACCACTTGCCCTAGGACCACGCCAGAGCCGCCGCTGCCCACCGATGCGAAGGGCGCCAAGATACTGGCGGCCACCCAGCCCAAATGAAGCGTGGTGGCCTCGGGCAGATTGAACAACACCCGGTTGTTGAAATTGGTCATTCCGTGGGTGCCGAAGTTCACCGTGCTGCCCAGCACATTGATGATCACCGTGCCGTTGGCGCCGAGACCGTTGATTTGCATGTTTTGCAAGGCCTGTGCAGAGGTGATTTCAAACACATTGATGCCGTTAGCGTTGCTGGCATTGAACATCAGCGTGCTCCAGGAATCGACCGCCGAAGCCGCTGCCAGACCGTCAAGCCGGGTGGACAGGCTGGTCAGGCTGGTCCGCAAGGCGTCGAAATCCACGCCCTGGCTGAAGGTCCCGCTGCCCTTGAGCAGTTGAGGCTGGTACCAGTTTTGGTACCCGGTGGTGTTGCCCCAGACCGTCACCGTGTTGCTGCTGCCAGAAATCCCGGCTGTGGCATCAAGGTTGCCGCCCGCAGCCACATTGCCGTTGAAGGAGCCGCTGTAGTTGCTCACGAGGTTGCCACCCACCGACGTATCACCGGAAATGCTGCCGTTGGAGAAGCTCAGATTGCCACGCACGGTCAGCGCGGTGCCCGCCAACTTGTGGTCATTGATGGAGTAGCCGCCTTTGATATTGGCGTTGCCACCGACCGCCACCCGGCCCTCTACGTCTGATCCAGTCGGCGCGAAGTTCGCAAACACCAGCAGGTTCAGGCTCGGGTCCAAGCCCAGTGCGTTGGTGCTGGCCACGGCAGAACCGGTGCCCAGCAACAGGGACAGCGCGCAAAATGTGACGCGAAACGGGGCGGTGTTGAGTGATTTCATGGCGGTTCCTCTCGTGTTGAGCCACAGGGTTTGATTGTCTTGGCCCCGGGGTTACCCGTAAATAGCCACTGCGCTGAGTTTTCGTGTGAAGGTTCTCGACATGGTCAGCTTTGCAGCAATCAACGCATACGCAACCCCGGTCGCGTCACGCGCCGCAGACCCATCTCGAGCGTTGGCGACACGCTGAACGCCACGGTCATCAGAAACGATCTGGCCGATGTGCCCCAATATCCGCAAGGTGCTGCTGCCGAAAATGATGGCCAGCAACGCCGTACCTTGGAATCGTTAGCCACCACTCAGCCTACACACCATGGACATCACCTCAACACGAACCGAACAGCGCCTGACCCTGGCGCTTTGCGGCAGGCTCGATGCCACGAGCGCGCCGGCACTCGAAGCGGCACTTCAGCTCAAGGGCATGCGCGAGCTCGTGATGGACCTGCAGGCGTGCGACTTCATCTCGAGCGCCGGTCTCAGGGGCGTGCTGAGAGCGATCAAGGAAACCGCCATGATCAACGCCAGTTTGGTGCTGGTCGGCGCGCAGCCGAATGTGATGAGCGTGCTCGAGGTGACCGGGCTGACCCGGCTGGTCACGGTCAAGCCCAAGGCACGCGAGATTTCGATCGAGGGCCTTGAATTCATTTCGGCTGGCATGTGCGGTCAGTGCTTTCGCATTGACCGCGAAACCATCGTCAAGCTCTACAACGAAGGTGTCGAGCCGCGCATCGCCGAGCAGGAAAAAGAGTTCGCGAAAGCCGCCTTCGTGATGGGCATACCGACGGCGATCTCGTACGGCGTGGTGTCGTGTGGCAACCGCACGGGTGTGGTCTACGAGATGCTCGATGCGCAGCTTTTCAGCCAGTTGATCCGCGACGATCCGCAAGCGGTCGATGCCCACGCCAAGACCTTGGCAGATGTGGCTCGGATGATCCACACCACCCCCGGCGACCCGGCGCTGTTTCCCGACATCAAGCACAGGCTGCGGGGCGCCATCCGGCAGATGGACTTCTTTTTGTCGGCACCAGAAATCGACATCCTGCTGGGCAAGCTCGAGTCCATTCCCGACGCCGACACCTGCGTTCACTTCGACTTGCACACCAGCAACATCATGATGCGCGAGGGCGAGCCGGTGCTCATCGACATGGGCGACATGTCGATTGGCAGCTACCTGTTCGACGTGGGGCTGCTGTGCTGCATCTACGGCCTGCCCGAACTCGGCAGCTCCGAGGTGGTGACGAAGATCCCCAACGACACCGGCGCCAAGCTGTGGCAAGGCTTCATCAAGTACTACTTTGCCGACAAGCCGCCCGAGGAATTCGAGTTCTTCGAGCGCAACAGGCACTTTCTGGCGTCGCTTCGGCTCATCTACACGATCACCGCCGTGCCGCCATCCAAAGACCTGCTGGTCAGCCTGATCAAGGGCAAGCTGCTGGCCAAGATGCTGGCGTGAGGGCCGCTGTTCGCTGGCGCAGCCAGCCACTTCAGCAAGGTCAAGTGCAAGAGTGCAGGCAGCACGGCCTGGCTACACTGCGCCAATGCACCCGCTGATCGAATCCCACCGCGCTGAACTGCTGGCTCTGGCACGCAAGCGCGGCGTCACGGGTGTTCGGGTGTTTGGCTCGATGTGTCGAGGCGACGCCAGCGACAGCAGCGACGTCGATCTGCTGGTGACTCTGTCGCCTGGAACCAGTGCCCTCGCCTTGGGTGGCCTGCTTCTGGATGCGCAGGAATTGCTGGGCCGCCGCGTTGATGTGGTCACCGAAGCGAGCTTGCACCATGCGCTGCGCGTGCGTGTCTTGGAAGGCGCTGTGTCGCTGTGAAGGCTGGACCTGAGGCCGATCGGGTGCTGCTGGAGCACATGAGCGACTGCCTGAGCCGGATACTCGAATACACCAACGGCGAGCGTGCCCGCTTCGAAGCCTCACGCTTGGTGCAGGACGCCGTGATCCGCAATCTGCAGACTCTGGCCGAG
Source organism: Burkholderiaceae bacterium (assembly GCA_040400875.1). Lineage (GTDB taxonomy): Bacteria > Pseudomonadota > Gammaproteobacteria > Burkholderiales > Burkholderiaceae_C > PBB1. The sequence goes on from JBBAPK010000032.1 coordinate 24,734, forward strand.
TCAAGCCAGCGCTTGTCCAGCGAGATCTAGGGCACACAGCCGCAAATCCCGTGGCGCGAACTTTCCGGGTTTCGCAACGTCATCGTGCACGGCTACCTGGGCGTCGACCTCGGGGCGGTCTGGCTGGTCGTCGAACAGGATTTGCCAGCGCTGAGTGAGGCTTTGAACCAAATGGCCACGCACCTCGAAGCCTGAACCAGGGCACAGACGAAGCCCTTCAAGGTGGAAGGGCTGGTGATCTCAAATCTTGATGGACCGGTCCGAGGCGTTTTGGCTGGCCTGGGTTTTACACGCCGCCCCACGCGTAGAAGTCGATGCTGCACACCTCCTCGAACCCGAGCTTGGCGCAGATCGGTGCGGACGTCTTTCGATCACCTTGCAACACCGCTGTGTCCTTGCCCATGGCGCGAGCGTCGGCCAGTCGTGCGGCCATCATCGCCGTGTAAATACCGTTGCCACGGTGCTCGGTCAGGGTGGCTGCACCTTGCATCACCGCGATGCTGCTGCCAGCCAGCGAGGACATGCTGGACACCGGCACCGCAGCGTCGACACCGTCCACGTAGGCCAGATAGTGATGCCCGCCGACCAGACGCAGCACATCGCAGCACACGTCGGACAGGGCCTCAGGCAATGGATAGGCGGCCGTGTACGGGCGAATCACATCAGCGCGATCCGCATCGGTCGCCCGTCGAACGCGTGCCGTCGTTGGCCGAAAAACTCTTGCACCTGCGCGATGACGGCATCGGCATACGCATCCGTGAGCGTGGACACACCGACCATGTTGCCGACCAGATGGGAAATATTCGGCACGGAACTGCCAACAGGAAGGAATCGGCCCAAGGTACTTACCGGTCCACCGAATCGAACACCACCACACCCCATGTCATAATGACGCCGCGTTCATTTGCAGACACCGGAGACGAAAAATGACGGGTAGGAAGAGTATTTCTCGAGCGTTTTCTAAAACAGCATGGGCACCTGGCTTATTGCTGGCAACCACTTCCCTTTTGGTGGCTTGCGGCGGATCGGGCACTGACCCTGATCCGGGTACGCCAACGACCTTGGTCAATTCCGCTCTTGGCATGAGTCCTTTCGAGTGTGCGGTCAATGGCATGTGCGTGAATCCAGCCTTCGGCCTGATTCCCGGCAGCCCGCTGCCGATTAACACTCAATATGCACAAACCACCAACCCATGGGTTGATCAAAGCTCAAATACGCTTTTGATCTCGGAAATGGCATACGTCAGTGGCACTGTCTATGCAACAGATATTGATCCAGAAGGATTTAACCTGACAGTCACGGAACTGACTGACAAGGACACCGCCGGAAATGACGTCCAGTATAGATATTTCAAGGGTAATGGGCTGCCCAACTTTGTAATGGGTCAATTCCCCGTCCAGCCCGGAACACCTGCCTATAAATATTGCAGTGCTTTGCCCGGAGGTAGCCAAGCCTACCCCACAGCAGATTTAATACCTGTTGACACTTACGATCTGGAAAGCTTTATCCCAAAAGTTCCAATTGAAAACCCGAAAGGCCCCGATGGCAAGGTACTACCAGGACCGATTTCATCACTGATCGTTGGAATTTCCCTGCACGGGGTACCCTGGCACCTTGAAATGGCCAACTCGGACACTTCTTGGTTCAACCCTAATGACGCACTACCGCCAGATCAATGCTTTGGGCACCCCTATGCCAAGCAATACCATATTCATGCCTACTCTTGGAAGTGCTTTCCAAACCAAGGGAACTCTGGCCCATCGCCGTTATTCGGTTATGCACTGGATGGTTACGGCATCTACGGGCCACGCGGGGAAGATGGCCAGATGATCACCAACGCGCAACTGGATGAATGCCATGGGCACACAGCGCCTGTCATGTGGGATGGCAAGATGACCAACATTTATCATTACCACCTCAATCGCGAGTATCCATATTCTATTGGCTGCTTTCATGGCGTCGTAGATTACGCAAGAGCCTTGCCAAACTCCGATATGAACGAAGGCCTCGACTACGCTGCAATCGCTGCATTGGTCCCATCATCGACCTCTTCGGCCGAACGTCAAATCGTGGAGGATGAAATAGGAAATCTTGACCCCACCCAGGAATCAACATTTCTTGACTACGTAAAACAACTAATCAACGATTTCCTACGATGATTCATTGAAATCCTGATTTCATGGGGAAGACCACCGATCTTTTTGAAATTTCTGCAATCAGTGCCGGGAAGGACCAGACTCTGGTCATGCTGAAGTCTGGGGAAGTTTTAGGTTGGGGCGGCCCGGGCAGTGGCCGCTACATGCCTCCCTACAAAGATATTTGTAGCGCATTCAAGGAATCAGACCCGAAGTCTGTTTATTTATTGTCACCGTCCCATTATTCGAATGTATCTGCCGGGTTCGGAATCAGCCTAGGAATCTCTGATAAAAAGCCATTCGCCTGGGGATTCAGTCAAATTGACATGGGCGCCAATGAATCCATCTCTGAAGCTCCCTCTGCCATCGCCGATGTAACAAGCGCAAAGAAAGTAGCAGCGGGGCAATTTTTATTTGGTGTGATCAATGAGGCAGGCAGCATTTATACCTGGGGGTTGAATGTGGATGGCGCACTGGGCCGAGAAACCCCTCAAATCAATGCCTCGCCTGCAACCATTCCAGGCATCCCACCCATGCAAGACGTGGTTATCAGGGACAACTTCATGCTGGCTTTGTCCCGCGATGGCAAAGTCGTTTCGTGGGGCAGCAACAGCTCAGGACAGTTGGGTTTAGGACATCTGAACACCGTTTCTAACCCTGAGCCAGTTGACCTTCCACACAAGATAAAAAGTCTTGCCGCGGGCTCAACCCATGTTTTAGCGCTCGCTGACGACGGTCAAGTCTATGGGTGGGGTAGCAACCACTTAAAGCAGTCGGGCGACACCAAGCTGTCCTTTATCACCCGACCCCAAAAGATTCGATTTTCAGAACCCATTTCTGCGGTCGCCGCAGGGATGCATTATTCGCTTGCACTGACTTCTTCAGGAAAAGTCTACGCCTGGGGCTGGAATGCGACGGGTCAATTGGGTTTGGGTGACCTTGAATCACGATCACATCCTGTACCCCTCGTGGGTCTCACAGGAGTTCGCGCTATTTCCGCCGGAGAGATGCACTCTGTCGCCATTGGAAAGAACCATCTATTCGGCTGGGGAAACAACGCTTCCAACCAAATTGGCAAGGCCGATCTCAGGCAGATGACTCCAAACTCTTTTCTGGAGATTGCATGAGGGTCGGATTGCCAATATGAAAAAAATAAAAGCCTCAGAAGAAGGTCGCCGTCAATTCTTAAGTTTGGGTCTGCGCGTGGTTTCAGGTCTTGCTGTTCCGCTGGCTTTTAACGGGTGCGACAGGACTGAAGGGGATGAACACAACGCCACCCCTGTGCAAACTTTCATTCAGCCGACCCTGCTTGAATCGAAAGACGGTTTGCTGGACATTGAGTTGACAGTTTCTTATTTCGACACAGAACTGGCTGGTTTTGATGTCCTGAAACTATATCCAGTCTCTTTGCGTGCCTATGGTTACAACACCAACGGGCCGGATTTCTTTGGCCCCACCTTGGTGGTCAAGGGCGGCGATCAATTGCGCATTAAATTGATCAACAATTTACCTTTTAATCCACCTGCCCCAATTGATCCGCTTCTTTACATGAAGCCCAACACAACCAATCTACACACACATGGACTCCATGTTTTTCCAGGGATTTACAACAATTCAAATCCCCGTGAATATGGTGGCTTTGTCGCAGATTCCAACTCGGGTGGCGTGGTGCCGCGAGGTGGTTCACGTCAGTATGTATATAACTTGCCTGCCAATCATCCGGCTGGCCCGTTTTATTACCATCCACAGTTTCATGGCTCCAGCGCACTTCAAGGTGCCAGCCTCATGCAAGGCGCGATCATGGTTCGCGGACCGGTGGATGATTTGCCTGAGATGGCGCAGGCAACCGAATTGATCTTTTTATTTCAAGCGCCCTACTTTGCCAATGGCAAGACCATTGATGACCATGGAGTGAAATCTGGTTCGCTGGAGAAATTTGGCCAAATTGGTAATCGTCTCACCAGTCATGGCGTCAATAAAAATAACAAGGAATACTTGGACGCCCAACCCGTTTTGATCAATGGCGTGCGGCAGCCTACGATCTTGATGAGGAGTGGTGAGGTACAACGATGGCGGTTTATCAACACCCAGATATTCAACTGCCTCAACCTCAACCTGGATGATCACGTTTTGCATCAATTTACGGTGGATGGCTGAGGAACCAGTGCCTACCAAGAATTTCCAGATGCGCGCAAGAACGATGGCAAGGGGATCATCCTTTCAGCAAGCAATCGCTCATCAGTGATCGTGAAAGCAGGCAAACCAGGCACCTACCTGCTGAGGACGCTGCCAGTCAAAATCGCAGAAGGTACGCAGACGGGGTCCCTGCCAGGTGATGTTCTGGCCAAGATCATTGTGGTGGATGACAAGAAATTTCTGGCGCAGAAGATACCAGACACACCTCTTCCTGTGTCTGACTTCTTAAAACCCATCAGTGATGAAGAATTGGCCGGCTGCGGTGGCAGAAAGCGCAGCATTGTTTTAAACATGAAGGCCGATACTGCTTTACAGTATTCCGAAGATTCTCAGTCTGGCTCAACTGACAATTACCAATTACAACCTTCAAATTCAATCATTCAATATGTTCCACAGGGTTCGGTTGAAGAGTGGACCCTGTTTAATTGCAACAGCATCCGCCACCCATTTCACATTCATGTGAACCCGATGTATGTCACCAAGATCAATGGCATACCAATTGATCCTTACTGGTGCGACACGGTTGCTCTGCCGGCCGGCGGTAGCAATAAAAATCCCACGTCAATCACGTTTCGAATGCGTTTTCAAGACTTTTCCGGGCCTTTCATAATACACAGTCAAATGCTACTGAATGCTGATCTGGGGATGGTTCAAAGGGTAACAATTTTGCCAAAATAATTTGGCCTCTTGACATATTTTTCGACGACAAAATATCAACCTGCGAAATACTTGAATTCAATCAATTCATTCATCATTTTGTTTTTTGAGTCGTCAATACTTTTGACACCAACCCCCTGATCGGCAGAGCTGAAAAATCAGCGGTGGGACTCGTTGATATTTTGCGAGCTCTTTCTTCATCCACACCCAGGCTGATGAGAACTTGGCATACAACCTTATTTACGTAATCTTCAGGTTGTCTTTTTTCGAGTAGATCTTTACACCCACCCCTCGAGCATCCAATAATAATATTCACACCCATAGATGGTGGGATGTCAGAGAAATACCCTTGGCTGATCCCCTCCAAGAAATCTCTTTCTATATCTTTGTACAGAATGTGATTTGGATCAAGGCTGGGCCACTCCGCCTTCAGCAATAATTTAGTCAAGAATGGCACGCTTGTAGCAATCAAGAGCGCCCATTTGGTTTTAGTCGCCACTCGCTTTGCCACATCGGGAATTTGAGGGGAGTGACATAAAAAATATTCCATCATTTCGTTAATCAGCCTTTTCCCTAATAACCCGAAAAGACCATCAGTTGATTTGAATATTTTATAGAATGTTCCCCTGGAAACTTGAGCCTCAATGACGATTGCTTCCACCCCAATATTTTCGATCGGATTTTTTTTAGCCAATTCGGATGCGGCCAAAAAAAGGCTTTCCTCGAGTTTTTCGAGGTGCAACTGATCGGGCCCAAAGAGATGGTTTATTACCTTCGGCATAAACAGTATTTAATTTTATTTAAAGGCAATTTTTAATTTAATTCAGAAAGGAATCACTTGCCCATCTCGCATCCGGCAAAAGAGCTTGGCATGCATGGGAAATTGACACCGCAACTCACCAAGGCTTGGTTATTAATGGGATCGAACGAGTACGGAATGGTTGAGCCCTAAGTTTTTTTCGAAACAATTAATTCAAGTAATTTTCCAAGGATGCCAGTTGCAGGAAATCCTGAGTTGGGCGGCAAGGTGATTTGAGAAATTTGGCTGGCAGATATCCTGTCCACACCCAACCCCAATAAAAACTGATTCGCCACCTTATCCTCATAGCCGACTGCGGGTGACTCAAGAAGCATCGCATGAATACCGCCGATGATGCTACCAATTACGATGTTCACCCCAATGGAATTCGGCATGCTTGTGAATCGCCCCTCTTTAATCCCCAACTCAACATTAGTAATAATATTATTAAATACATCCAAATCAGGACCTCGACTCGGCCATTGGATTTGCTTCAAGAACTGCCCCAACTCTGGGAAATCCACTACCAATCGCATCAATTTTCGTGTGGTCGATGCCAGTCGGATTGCGATATCTGTACTTTGCGGCTCCAAACCATCTATTCCGTCCGATAACTCCTTCATGACCTGTGTCAAGAGGACGTCATACAAAGCTGAAAGCGTAGGAAAGTAGTTGTAAAAGCTACCCCTCGAGACTTGAGCGTGCCTGACAACGTCTTCAACCTCAAGCTCATGAATAGACGTCTTAGAGGCGAGCACCAGACCGGAAAATAGAAGATGCAATTTCATCTCCTCACGGCGAATGGCTGCAACCCTAATCCGATGATCCAAAGCTTTAACCATTTTCAAATATTACTTTCTTGGCAACGATCCCAAATTGACCTGCTTGAGAAATTATGCCGCTGTCCGCGTGTCCCGCTTGAGAGGACATGGAAGGTCAAGAACGAACGAGGCTGCTACCAAGGGGACTGAATCCGGCTGCCGCTCACGTCGACGGCATGGTTTCTTGGCAGGCGCGTGGGCAAGGCGCGCGCCATGGGGCGGACACCGTCAGGGAACTGGGTCATGCCCTGGAGCGCGATCGCAAGAAGGTGCGGCAGGACGTGTGGCCATGCTGGAAGCCACTGGCCGCTGGCCCGGGAAGGCCTGAGGTGGTCTGAGCCTTGGGATGAACTGCAGGCGCATGCGCCGACCTGACCAGGTCAGGCGACGTGGTGAGTCGACCCCTTCGCGGAAGGAGGCCGAATTGCAAGACATCGTCGAGCTCTCTCACGCGCCGCGCGCAGCTGAAGTGGGCCACGAGCGGCTGGTCGCGGCTGACCGCTTTGCGGTGAAGTCAGGATGCCGCTGGTGCCGCGGTTGGGAACACCACCTTCGACGGCTGGGTGCCGTCGGACTTGCGGCGCTTACGGCCGCTTGCGGTCTTGCGAACCTGTTTGGCAGACAGGGTTCTCTTGCCGACGCGCTTCTTCTTTGCCAGTGCCATTGCTTTCCTCCAAAGTAAAGACGCTGAGGATACCCGTGGTGCGGGCGCGGCTGATGCGGGCCGGTCAGATCGCGCGTCACTCTGAAGCTGCGGCTGCGGCCTCGGCGGCAGCGCGGTCCGAAAGCATCGGGATGAGCTTGGAAAATCCACCGAGCTCAAAGACTTCCGCGGCCGACTTTTGAAGTCCGAAGGCCAAGAAGCGGATGCCGACTGCCTGCGATGCTCGGGCTCCAACCATGAAGCTTCGCATGCCGCTGCTGGAGATGTAATCGAGACCGATGCAATCGATGATCAGGGTACGGCCTTTGGCCTCCACCACCGCCGATTCGAGTGATCGCTGAAAGGCTTCGGAGGTGCCGAAGTCGAGTCGTCCCGCCACTGAAGCCACGATTACCGTGTCAGTTATTTCGGTGCTGAACTGCATGGAACAGGGATCCTTTTCTTGGTCGAGTTTCGAATTCACGAATGCATGGAGCGTCTTAGTGCCTATGTCATGGGCACCGGACGGCCGGAACTGTTGAAGCGCAACAGATCCGGCGTCAGTTCGGCGAGCATGCTGCAGCCGGCTAGTTTCATGGTGAGCGCGAGCTCGTCGTCGAGTCGCTGAAGGACCCGGACTACACCGGCTTCACCGGCAGCCGCCAATCCCCACAGCGGCGCTCGACCGACAAGCACGGCATCGGCGCCAAGCGCGATGGCCTTGAAGGCGTCTGAACCCGTGCGGATGCCGCCGTCCGCCAAGAGCCGGATGTCGTACCCAGCCTTTTCGAGGGCGAGCCGGACCGGCAAAACCATTTCAATGGCTGAAACCTCATCGTCGAGGCGACGTCCACCGTGATTCGACAGGATGAGTGTCTGAAAACCGAGGGACGCGGCCAGAACGGCATCCGATGGAGACAGGATGCCCTTCAGGCAGATCGGCAGTTTCGTGCGTGCCTTAGTGCAACGAGGTCCGAGAACTTCAGAGACGGGTCCTTCATCGACTCGAAGCGCACAAGAGGCAGCACACTTGAGTCCACCGGCTTGGGTAAATGAACCAGTTCGAGCGCTTGGCTGAAGCGCAGCCACTCTCGTGGATCGATGTCGATGCGGCCCGATGCTGGCGAGTCCACCGTCACCACCAGACCGTGGTACCCAGCCGCCTCTGCGCGCTGGACTAGCGCATCGGTGAGGCCTCGGTCTTTCAGCATGTACAACTGAAACAGGGCGAGCCCCCTGCCTGACCCGAAAGGTCGCACCACCTGTTCGAGTGGCGTGGTCGACAACATCGACAGAACCATACCGGCATGGCGCCGTTCGACAGCACGAGCAACAGCCATTTCACCGTCGGTGTGAAGTAGCCGGTGCATTGCCGAGGGTGCCACCAGAATCGGCGAGGACAACAAGCGACCGAACAGCCTGGTCTCCAAGCCGATCACCGAGACGTCACGCAAGCGCCGCGGGCAGATGGCGATTGATTTGAATACATCCAGATTCCGCCGAAGTGCGCGGCCAGACTCGGATCCGTTCGCAAAATAGGCGAATACCGCCGGCGCCAGTCGCTCTTTGGCCTGCTGCTCCAGCGCTAGCGGATCGCCACCGCAGTCGTCAGGCCGCGAGGTGGCATCGGCAGCCGCCGCAACGAGTCGCGCATGAACCGCCCGGTTGGCCGGCACCCGGACTGCGTTCGCGACCTCGGCCCCGGCCTCCACGATGGAATTCGGACCGACATTCACGTGGTCGCCGATTCGAGTTGCACGAAACAGCAGCGTGTGGTGTTCGACCGAGTGGGCGAACACCATGGCATTCGGCTGCAGCACCGAGCCCACGCCAATCGACTTCAAGTCAAACTCGCAGCCCAGGGAAGAGCCCATGATGCACGCGCCGCGCCCGATCCTGGCGCCCAGCAGGCGCCAAAGCGCTGCCAGATAAACGGTTCCCCGCATGCTGACCAGGATCACGCGTTCGGCGTCCATGATCAGCGCCTCCAGGAAGACCCAGCGCGAGTACATGCCGCCCATGAGCGGATGATTTCCCGCCGCGATACGTCCAATGACGGCCCATTTGAATGCGACCAGCGCGACGATACGCACCAGCCTGCTCATGAGCAGCGCCACTGGAAGGGCCCAGATGGCGTTCCAGATACCGGGCAGCACCTGCGTTTGCAGCACTGCCACGAACGCAACCCATCCAAGGAACGACACGAGCGCTGCGGCCGACAGTTGCGCGGGCACCAGCAAGATCTTGGCGGTGACCCGCGCCGCACCAGACAGCTCCGGTGCATGAAAGCGGCTGCGGCCCACCACCCTGGTCGATGCGCCGACGGCGACACTCCCCTCGGGCAAGGCGGTCCCGGCCGACAAGACACTCAGATCGCCAAGCAGGGAGCGCTCCGGGACTTGCGCGCCTTCCATTAAGATGCACTAATTAGCCACGATCCCCTGACGATGAACCTCGACGGTGCGGGCCGCTGGCGCCCCCCTGCTGCCGTTCAGCACGGTCACGTTGCCGGCCACAACGGCGCCATCCCCGATCCGCAGCCGACGCGGGTCCTCGACATAGGGCCCGGCCAGCATGGTGTCAGCGCCCACCGTCGCACCCAGCACTCTGAAATTGAAGCCGGTCAACGCACTCATCACCGTGAGCCGAAGCCACACACCGAAGAACGGCACATCGATGGCACTTTTGTAGACGGAGTCCCCGATGTCGGGGCGGCCAAGCCGCTCCAGCAGGGCGCGCAGCGGGCGGACCAGCGAGACCACCAGCAGAAATGCGACCAGCGGCATAGCGAACTGCAGCGTCACGGCGATGCTCAGCAATTCGCTCCAGTGCAAAGGCGAGCCACCGACGACAAGCTCTGCGAGGCGGCGGGGGAACCCAGTGACGGCCTGATCCGTCAGAAGGCCGATCAGCGCGAGTCCGGCGGCAGCCGCAAGCCCATAGACGTAGGCGGCCGCGACATACGCAAAAAGACCTTGCGCACGCGAATCAGCCTGGGCGTCCCCGGTCGTGTGCTTGGCCTCGGTGCCGAGTGCACCGACTTCACCTTGCGGCGGCACGAGCGTCTCGCCAACCAGATGCGCGCCGGGGCCAATCACAGCACCCTCGCCGATTCGTATCGGCCGGCGCGACACCGAGGCCAGAGAAATCACGGCAGGCTGCAGCACCGCTTCGCGACCAATCGACACCCCGGCGTCGATCGTGATGAAGCGAGGATCGGTGAGACCCAGCGTATCGATCCGGACTCCCGCTGCGATTCGAGCGCCTAGCCATCGGTAATAAAGCGACAGCGCCGCCGTTCCGCGCAGCAAACCCAGAACGTCGTCCTGTCCGCGCAACAGGTTCTGTGCCGTCAGCCAGCCGCAGTAGCGCGCACCCCAGAGAGGAAAGGCCATCGGCCCAGGATCCAGGGCACGCACGACAGCCACCGTCAGCAGCGTCATCAACAGCAGTTGCAGGGACACCCAAAGGGGCTCAACGCCAGCGCGACCAGCGCTCCCGCGCCGTGCGCTGCCGTGATGGCAAGGATCAGGACAGGAATGGACGACAGCGCCATCAGAGTGGGGCGCACCAGCAAGCCCAAGGCCTGCAGCACACAGGAAACCATGCCGGCTGTGTGCACGGCGGCGGGCGGAGCGGCCGTCGGGCCGGACGGTGATTCCTGCGCCTGCGCATCGGCGGGCGGTGCCTGGTTCGCCGCGACGCGATCGGCCAGGTACTCGACCACGCCACCGACGGTGGGATGGTCGTAAAGCAGCGTCGGCGGCAGCGCAAAACCGCAACGCTTCTCCAGTTCCACGAGCAGATCAACCACATTCAGTGAGTCGATGCCGAGTTCGAGAATGTTCGAGTCTGCCGTGACGGAGTGCGGCATATCGTGCCCGAGGTAGCGCTGGATGTGCTCGATGAGGAAAGCCGTCAGTTCTTGGCTCCCTGTGCCGCCTGCGTCGGCATGGGCAGCCGCGGTCACTGGCTTGATCAGTTCTGCCAGCGCATGCTTTCGAACCTTTCCTGTCGCGGTCCGTGGCAACTGCGCCAGGAACACCACCGTCCTCGGGACCTTGTAGCTCGCCAGTTTCATGCGGCAGTGCGCCCGGACGTCCGCCTCGCTGAGCCCCCCACCGTCACCCTCGATGGCCAGCGCTACCACTTCACCGAGCAGTGCGTCCGGCAGCGCAAAGGCGCTGCACACGGCAGCGCCTG
>JBBAPK010000033.1:0-34626 GCA_040400875.1 Burkholderiaceae bacterium
CAGCGCCGCCACCGTGGCGGCGGGCAGTTGGCGCAACGTGACAGTGGGCGCAGGCACCACCACCACCTTCGCTGGCGGCACCACTTCGGTGGAGCTGCTTGAAGTGTCGGCCGGTGCCACGCTGCGCCTGAACCCCGGCACCTACAACGTGCGCTGGCTCCGAATGGCCAACACATCGGCCATCGTGGCGGCCTCGTCGGGTGTAGTGCGCATCAACGTCGGCGCAAACCTGACGCTGGCCGACAACATCACCATCAATGCAAGTGGCGGCCCTGCCGACATGCAGGTCTTCCTGTACCCCAGTGCCAATGTGGTGGCTGGCACCAACCTGCGCGCGGCGCTGGTGATGTACGCAAACTCCAACTCGAGCAACATCCAGTTCGGCAACAACGCCACCATCAGCGGCACGCTGATCGCCAACAGCATCGGCCTGAGCACTGTCGCGTTGACCTACACCAGCGCCATGAAGGCCGCAGTGCGCGCCATCAACACCTGCTCCGTACCCGCACCCCTAGCGACGGGGCCGAACCACTACGAACTGTCAATGTCCACAAGCAGCCTGACCTGCTTGCCGTCCACGGTGACCGTCAAGGCCTGCAGCAACAACACCAGCCCCTGCACCAGCAACGCGACCGACCTGAACGGCCGCACCGCCACGCTGGCCACCAGTGCCGGCACACTGGGCAGCAGCACACTCACCTTCGACGCCACTGGCGTGGCAACCACCACGCTGAGCCACGCCGCCGCCGCCAACGGCGCCAGCGTGAGCGTGACGCTGTCGGACGAACAGACAGCGGCCACCAACCCGCGCCAGTGCTGCGCCAACGGCACGGCCTGCTCGGTGGCCAACAGCTGCAGCACCACCTTCAACACCGCCGGGCTGATCTACTCGAGCAGCGCCAACGGCAGCAACATCGGCAGCTTCCCAGCGCAGGTGGCCGGCACGTCGTCGGGCACTTACTACCTGCGCGCGGTGCAGACCAACACCACCACCAAGGCGTGCGAGGCGGCGCTCACGGGTGCGGCCACGGTGAACTGGGGCGTGGTGTGCGTGAACCCCGCCATCTGCTCGACAGGCAACCTGATGTCGGTCACCGGCAGCGCCAGCGCCACGCCCATCGCCAACAACCCGAACGGCTCGGCCACCAGCTTCAGCAACGTGGCCATGACCTTTGATGCCAACGGCAACGCGCCGTTCAGCTTCACCTACAACGATGCGGGTCGCATCCGGCTCGAATCGAAGATGACCGTCAATTCGGCCACGCTGTCGGGCATCAACAGCAGCTCCAGCCACGTGACGCGGCCGGCCAGTTTCAGCGTCAGCAGCATCCGGCAAACCTCTTCGGGCACCGCCAACCCGGCCGCCAGCAGTGCGGTCGGCTCTCGGTTCGTGAAGGCCGGCGAGAGCTTCAGCGCCACAGTGACGGCAGTCACCTCGGGCGGCGCGGCCACGCCCAACTTCGGCAAAGAGAGCACTCCCGAGGGCGTGACGCTCAGCGCCAACCTGATGCTGCCCAGCGGCGGTGCCAGCGGTGCCCTCAGCAACGGTTCGATCGCTGGCACCAGCTTCGTCAACGGCGCGGCCACAGTGAGCAACCTGTCGTACAGCGAGGTGGGCATCATCACCTTGACCCCAAGCCTCACCAATGCCAGCTACATCAACACCGGCGGCACGCCCAGCGGCACTGCCACCGCCAACATCGGACGCTTCTACCCGGCGCAGTTCGCGCTGAGCGGCGGTACGGTGGCGCACCGCTCCGGCGCAGCGTGCTCGCCGGCATCGGCCTTCACCTACCTGGGCGAGAACTTCCAGCTCGCTCTGACGCTCACCGCACAGGACACGACCGGCGCCACCACGGCCAACTACAGCGGTGCCTTCGCCAAGTTCGATCCGACCTCGGCAGCCAGCTGGAACGTGGCCGGGCTCGGCGGCACCACGACGTTCTCGACAGGCAGCGGGCGGCTGTCGCTGGGCACCGCCACCGGCAGCTGGGCCAACGGGGTGGCCAGCAATGTGGCCATCACTGCCAACGCCAGCCGGGCGAGTGCGGCCGACGGCCCGTTCAGCGCCGCATTCGGCGTGGCACCTGTCGACAGCGATGGCGTGACCATGAGCACACTCAATATGGCCAGCACCGCCGGTGGTACCGCAGACCGCACCAGCGTCAGCACGGTGTCGCTGCGTTTCGGTCGGCTGCGCCTGGCCAATGCCGTGGGCGGACAAAGCCGTGCCTTGTCGCTGCCGCTGACCGCCCAGTACTGGACGGGCACCGCGTTCGACACCAACACGCTGGACAGCTGCACCGCGATCGCCGCAACCCACGTGAGTTTTGGCAACCTGCGCAAGACGCTGACCACGGCCGACACCTCGGTGTCGGGCTCGAACTTCGGCCTGAGCGGCGGCGTTGGCGCGCTGAAGATCGGTGCGCCGCTGGGCGGGCGCTACGGCACGGTGGACGTGACGCTCAGCCTGGGCAGCAGCGCCGCCGATGCCTCATGCCTGCAACCTTGGACGACAGGCAACGGCGATGCCGCCACGGCGGGAGCCAACCTGTCGTTCCTGCGCGGCGCCTGGTGCGGCAGCACTTACGTGAACGACCCGTCGGCACGCGCGAGCTTCGGGCTGTACCGCGGCGCCGATGCGATGGTCTACCAACGGGAGAACTACTGATGAAGTGGCCCTGGCAGCGCGCCAAGCGCAACGACCGTGTGGTGGTGGCATGCGATGCCGAACGCTTCGCGTATGTGCATGGCCTGGACGGGCGCGTGCTGCGCGCCGGCCTTGTGCTGCGTGGCAGCGACACCCCGCAGGCGTTTGCCAATCGGGTGCGCGCGCTGGGGCTGCCCGCCATGGATGTGACAGCGGTGCTGCCGCTGTCGCAATACCAGTTGCTGCAGATCGAAGCGCCGGCCGTACCCAGCGAAGAACTCAAGGCCGCAGCGCGCTGGCACATCAAGAGCATGGTCGATGCCCACCTCGATGACCTCACGCTCGACGTGATGCCGGTGGGCGATGGCAGCCAGAAAGGTCCGCGCCAGCTGTTCGTGGTGGCTGCGCAAAACAGCGCCGTGCGCGATGTCACCGATCGCGCCTACGCGGCGGGTTTCGAACTCTCGGTGATCGACATCTGCGAAACCACTCAACGCAATGTGCAATCGGCACTGGCCAACTCGCGTGACCTGCTCGGGCGCGCCACCGCAGCCCTGGTCGTTCACGGCCGGCAGTGCCTGCTGACGATCGCGGCCAAGGGTGAGCTGTTCTACAGCCGGCGTCTTGACTGGCAGCCCGCGATGCTCGAGGCAAGTGCTGCACGCGGCACCGACACGGGCACCGTCGGGCGCTCCGAGTCGATCGGCATCGACATGAACGACGCCGACATCGTCGATTACGGCGCCGAGCTCTCATCGGGCGCGTACGACCAGGCCGGAGCGCCGCCGCTGGTGATCGAACTGCAACGATCGTTCGACGTGTGGGAACGATCGCATCCCGACCAGCAGTTGGGCTTGCTCACCGTTCACGCCGATGGGCTGGCGCAATCACTGGCCCTGACCGAGCAACTGGCATCGATGCTGTCGGTGCCGGTCGAAGTGCTGGATGCCGATGCGCTGTTCCCAGGGCTGGCGAGCGCTGTCCCCGACGCGGCTGAGCGTGAGGCGGTGCTGCCGCTGCTGGGCGCGCTGCTGCGCCGCGAAGAGCGTCAACTCTGAGGCACGTGACATGGCCCATCAGATCAACCTCTACAACCCGATCCTGCTGGCTCCGCGTCGGCATTTCTCGGCCCGCACGATGGCGCAAGCGCTGGGGCTGCTGGTCGCCGTGCTGGCGATCGCCAGCGCATGGCTGTTGCTCAGCGATGCACGCACGCGTCACGAGGTGCAACAAAACGCGCAGTCGCAAAGCGCCGAGCGCGACCGGCTGACGCAGCTGCTGGCAGCACGACCCGTCGTCAGCGGACCGGCGCTGGAGCAAGAACTCGCTCAGGCGCAGCAGCAACTCGCTCGCCGTCAGCGCATGCTCGACGAACTCAGCCGCGGGCGCATCGCCGATGGCCGCAGCCATTCGGCAGTGCTGCAGATGGTGGCCCAGACCGTGCCAGCATCGGTGTGGCTCAACGAGGTGCGCGTGGTCGAAGGCCGCCTCGATCTGACCGGTTTCACGCTGCAGCCTGACGCCCTGCGGCCCTGGTTGGGCGAACTGGCGCGTCATCCACTGACCGCCTCGCAGCAGCTCGCAGCCGTCAAGCTCGAGCGCGTGGATCCGAGCCTGGCCAGCGCGACAGCGCCCATCGGCATGTCGGTGTGGTCGTTCCAGTTGATGAGCAAGACCCCGAGCGTCGCGGAGGTCGCGCCATGAAAAAAATCTGGGAAACCCAGGCCCTGCGCATCAATGCCCTGAGCCTGCGCGAGCGCGTGATCATGTTTGTGTCCGTCAGCGTGATGCTGGTGGCGCTGGTCGACTCGCTGGTGTTCTCGCCTTCGATGGCCGAGCTGCGCAAGCTGTCGGCGCAACTGCGTGAACAAACGCAGCAGCTCGACACGCTGCGCGCCCAGGTCAGCAGTGACATTCCCGAAAATTCGCCGCAGGGCCAGCAGCGCACGGCACTGCGTGCTGTGCGCGATCGGCTGAGCGCAGTGGACGCGGCCATTCGAGAGCAGCTCGCCGGCCGCGACGAGATCGCCCGCTTGCCCGTGCTGCTCGACCGCCTGCTGCAGCGTCATGAGCGGCTGGCCATCACGAGCCTGACCACGGTGGCGGACCTGCCCAAACCTGCGGACTCGGTGCTGCGCTGGCAAGCCGTGGACCTGAGCGTGACGGGCACCTACGCCGACCTGACGAGCTACCTGGCCGACCTCGAAGCCTCTCTGCCCGGCCTGCGCTGGGGGCCGCTGCAACTGACGGCCGCCTCGCAACCGCCGGTGCTCACCGTTCGACTGATGTTGCCTGGAGACGCCCCATGAGCCACAAGCCTGACATGCGCCGACTGCACCACACCGCAGCGGCCGTGCTGCTGTGCGTGGGCACCGTCGCGCAAGGCATGGAGCCTGCTGGCGGGCGCGATCCGACGCTGCCACCAGCACAGTTCAATGCACCGCCAGCAGCCACGGCCGCTTCGTCAGCGGCCTCCGCTGCCGACGTCACGCCCATCGTGATCGTGAGTGGCGGCCGGTACTACATGATGGACCGCGGTCGCCGCCTCGGCGTGGGTGACCTGTACGGCACTGCGCGCATCACGCGCATCAATGACAACGGCGTGTGGCTGCGTGAAGCCGACTCGCAGCAGCACATTCCCCTGCACGCAACGGTGGCAAACCAGCCCGTGCCGCTGCGCTCCGAACGCCCGATCAAGAACAACCCCAACCGGTAGGCCGCCATGACGCGAAACTCCAATCCACCCTCGCCGCTGATGCCCCTCGCCTCATGGCTGCGGCTGCTCGCCCTGGTTGGCGCCACGCTGCTGGTCGGCTGCGCTGACCGATTCCAGCTGCGAGGCGGATCCTCACCGGTCGAACAACTGAACTTGGACATGCGCAACGCGAGGGCCAGCGCGCAGGCAAAAGCCGACAGCAAAGCAGCCGAGGCCGCTAGCGCGGCAGCCAGCGCCGCATCAGCCGCCGCATCAGCCGCATCAGCCGCTGCGGCCAACCCCGAGGCACCGCCGCGTGCTGCGCCGCCTGCGCCACCGCCCGACCCGCGCTTCGATCTGGTGGTCAACGGCGCCGCGGCCCGCGATGTGTTCCTGTCGATGGTTTCGGACACCCGCTACAGCATGCTGATGCACCCCGGTGTGAGCGGCACGATTTCCGTGACGCTGCGCGGGGTGACGGTGAGCGACGCGCTGGAGTCGATTCGCGATGTGTACGGCTACGACTACAAGATCGAGGGCCGGCGCATCACGGTGTTCCCTCCGACGATGCAAACGCGCATCTTCTCGATCCATTACCTCAACACCAAGCGCCAGGGGCGCAGTGACATGCGTGTGAGTGGCGGCTCAGCACCCCAGAACAACAACAACGGCCAAAACGGTTATGGCCAAAGCAACAACAACGGCAACAACAACAGCAACGGCAACAACAACAGCAACAACGGGCAAGCACCGGACAGTTCGCAGATCTCGACCACTTCGACCACCGACTTCTGGACCGAGACCAGCGAGTCTTTGCGCAGCATGGTGGGCAACGCCGGCGGGCGGGCGGTGATCTTGAGCCCGCAATCGGGAACCGTCGCCGTGCGTGCGATGCCCGATGAGCTCAGGCAGGTTGAAGCATTCCTGCGCGCGTCGCGGCTTTCGATCGAGCGACAGGTGATGCTCGAAGCCAAGATCATCGAGGTGGAACTGCGCGACGGCTTCCAAAGCGGTATCGACTGGTCGGTGCTCAAGAACAACGTGGCGATCGGGCAGGCCAGCGGTTATGCAGGCAACCCGCTGCTGGGCAACACGGCGGGCTTGCCGACACTTCCATCGGCAGAGAGGCTGGCCAGTCTGGGCATCGACGGGCTGGGCGTGCCGGTCGGGGCTGCGGGCACCGCGGGCGTCGCGATTTCGACCAACGGCTTCCAGGCCGTGATGGGCTTTCTCGAAAGCCACGGCGATCTGCAGATCCTGTCCAGCCCACGGGTGGCCACGCTGAACAACCAAAAGGCCGTGCTCAAGGTGGGACGCGACGAGTACTTCGTCACCAACGTGTCGGGTGGCACCATCAACACGGGCTCCACCAACAACAACAACAATGACATGACCACGATGCCGTCGCTGACGCTGACGCCGTTCTTTTCTGGCATTGCGCTCGATGTGACGCCGCAGATCGACGATGCAGACACCATCACGCTTCACGTCCACCCCTCGGTGACGCTGGTGACCGAGCGCACCAAGACGATCGACCTGGGCAAGATCGGCACCTACAAGCTGCCACTGGCCTCGAGCAACGTGAACGAGACCGACACCGTGGTGCGCGTGCTCGACGGCAACATCGTCGCCATCGGCGGGCTGATGGAGATGGAGGGCACTCGGCAGAACTCGGGGCTGCCGGGCAGCAGTCAAAACTCGATCACGAACACCCTGTTCGGCAACAACGCCAAGGCCGGCCGCAAGAAGGAACTGGTGGTGCTGATCAAGCCCACCATCATCCGCACCGCCGAGGACTGGGCCGAGATCACCCGCCGCAATGCCGCAAATCTGGACGACCTCAACGGCGCGACACGTCGGGTGATCCACGTGGACGGCGCCACGCCGCCCGCCGCGCGCTGAAAGACGCAAGCTGCCTGGGTGGCCGTTGCTCAGCCCGGTGGCCGCCAGACGACGCGCTGCACGCCAGCCGGTCGCGGCGGCAACGTCTGGCGCGCTCGCAGCTGGCCGCAGCCGCCGTCGATGTCCTGGCCCGCCGACTGACGCAGCTTGGTCAGCACGCCGCGCTGGTGCAACTGCCTGGCGATGGCGGCCGATCGCTCATCGGCCGGCCTGGCAAAGCTCAGGCCTTCGACCGCGTTGTACGGAATCATGTTCATGATGGCGCGCTTGCCAGCGAGCAGCCGCACGATGCCATCGAGCTCGTCATCGCCGTCGTTGATGCCGGCCAGCAAAGTCCACTGGTACTGCACCGGGTAGCCGGTGGCGCGTGCATAACGCTCGGCCAGTTCCACCAGTTCTTCGGGGTCGATCAAGGCCGCGCGCGGCAGCAACTCGGCGCGCAGCGCGGCCTTGGTGGTGTGCAGCGACAAGGCCAGCGCGGGCTTGACCGGCCCGGCGGCCAGCTGCTCGAAGGCGCGCCGATCGCCCACCGTTGAAAACACCAGATTCTTGTGGCCGATGCCGCCCTCGTGGCCGAGCAGCGCGATGGCTTCCATCACGTTGTCGAGGTTGTGCGCCGGCTCGCCCATGCCCATGAACACCACCTTCTTGACCACGCGCAGCCGCCGCGCCAGCGCCACCTGAGCCACGATCTCGGCACTGCCCAACTGGCGCAGCAAACCGCCCTGCCCGGTCATGCAAAACACGCAACCCACCGCGCAGCCGACCTGCGTCGACACGCACAGACCATCGCGCGGCAGCAGCACCGATTCGACCGTTTGGCCGTCGTGCAATCCGACCAGCAGACGTGCCGAGCCGTCCTCGGCGGGATGTTCGAAAATCAGCCGCGCCAGCTGCTGCAGATCGGCCTCGAGTGCGGGCAGCGCGGTGCGCACCGACAGCGGCAAAAAGTCCTCGGGCTTGCGCCGGCCGCTGTCTTGCGGCATCGCCTGCGACCACAGCCGCAGCACCTGGTGCTCGTGGCACGGCAGCGCGCCGTGATCGCGCAGGCGCTGGCGCAGTTGGGTCAGGCGCATGGGAATGCAGCACGGCGCAGCGGCATGGGGCTCAAGCGGCCATCAAGGGACAGCGCTGAATGCGTGACAGCGCCTCGCCCATCGACTCGCGGGCGATGGCGGTGTCGTAGCTGGCCTGACCGCGCAGCCACCAACCGTCGGCCAAGCCGAAGTAGCGGCACAAGCGCAGGTCGGTGTCGGCGGTGATGCCGCGCTTGCCCGACACGATGTCGCCGATGCGCTGCGGCGGCACGCCGATGTCCTTGGCCAGACGGTACTTCGTCAGACCCAGCGGTTTGAGGAACTCTTCTTCGAGCATTTCGCCCGGTGATACCGGTGCCACGGTGCGCATGGTCATGTCCTTTCAGTGGTAATCGACGATCTCGACGTCGGCCGCGCCATCGCTGGTCCAGACGAAACACACACGCCACTGATCGTTGATGCGGATGCTGTGCTGGCCTTGACGATCGCCGCTCAGCGCTTCGAGTTGATTGCCCGGCGGGGCACGCAAATCGGCCAGCACCGACGACCAGTCGAGCTGCTCAAGCTTGCGCAGCGCCGGTCGCTCGATGTTGACCCAGCGACGCACTCGATCGCCGCGGAAGAGTCGTTGCGTGTCCTCGCACTTGAAGTTCTTGATCGCCACGGAAGAATATTAACGAGATTCGTTAATAACGTCCAGCGTCAATGCCCACTCGCATCAGCCAACCACCTCGCCCCGCGCCGCGCGCTGGCCGCGTGCGATGTCGACCTTGGCCAGCAGCACCAGCCCGCCCACGAAGAACAGCCCGGTGACGGCCATGGCCATGCGCTGGTTGCCGTCGGTGAGCCAGACGACCGCGCCGTAGGTGAGCAGCCCCAGCACCGCCGAGGCGCGCGCCGCGAAGGTCCACAGGCCGAAGAATTCGGCGCGGCGCTCGAGCGGGCTGAACTGCGCGGCCATGGCGCGTCCGGCCGACTGGCTCGAGCCCATGCACAGCCCGGCGATCACCGCGGCGAACCAGAACAAGCCCGGCCCGGTGGCGGCCACCGCCATCACCGTCATCACGATCCAGCCCACCAGCGTGACGGCCAGCGCGGGCTTGTGGCCGATGCGGTCCTGCCAGTAGCCAAAGCTGAAAGCGCCAGCGGCCGCCGCGATGTTGACCAGGAAGATGAGCATCATGGTGTCAGCCTGCTTGAAGCCCAGCGCCTGCTCGGCGTACACCGCCGCCAGCGCCACCACCACCGAGATGCCCGCCTGATAACAGGCTCCGCACGCCAGCAGCCACGCGAAATCACGGTACTGGCTTGCCGTGCGCCAGCTTTGCAGCAAGGCCGACAGCGAGCCGCCCTCCACGGACGCGATGGCCGCGTTGCTGTGCGTGCGCGTGACGGGCGCGCGCGCAGCCTGCGGCACCGCACGCTCGCGCAGCAGCACAAAAGTGCCCAGCGATGCCAGCGCGTACAGCCCTGCGGTGATCAGCATGGTGACCGGCACAAACGACGTGGATGGCTCGCCGCGCGCTTGCGCGGCCAGCACATAAGCCAGGCTCAGGCCCAGCGCCAACATGCCGCCCAGATAGCCAAAGCTCCAGCCCCAGCCCGACACGCGCCCCAGCGACGCGGGCCGTGCCAGCTCGGGCAAAAAGGCGGCGACCAGCGATTCGCCGTAGGTGTAGGCCACGTTGGACACGATCACCGCGGCCACCGCCAGCCACAGATCGCCGCGGCCGGTTTCAGCCAGGGCCAGCGTGGCCAGCACGCACGCGACGGTGCTGAACGCGAGCAGCTTTTTCTTGGCGGCGTAGCGGTCGGCATGGGCACCAAGCGCGGGCAGCGTGAGCATGGCGATCAGGCTGGACGCCGCGATGGCCAGCGTCCATGCCAGCGTGCCCCAGGCCGCGCCCTCGGCCACCACGGCCACGAAGTAGGCGTTGAACACCGCCGTCAGAACGACCGTGGTGTAGCCCGAATTGGCAAAGTCATACAGCGCCCAGCCGAACACCTCGCGCTTGAGAACGCCTTCGTTGAGCAGCGGCTCGGACATCCAGCCGGCTCAGCGGTCGTGATCGCCAGTGGGCGACAGGCTTGCGAGCACCTTGTCGATGCGCTTGCCGTCGAGGTCGACCACCTCGAAGCGCCAGCCTTCCCATTCGACACTGTCGGTGACATCGGGCAGCCGACCCAGCAGCAGCATGATCAAGCCGGCCAGGGTGTTGTAGCGGCCACGGTCTTCCTGGGGCAGCTCCTTGAGGTCGAGCCGGTCTTTGAGTTCGGTCACCGGAATCAGACCGTCAAACAGCCAGGCGCCATCTTCGCGACGCACCGCCCAGGCATCGTCGCTCGGGGTGGTGAACTCGCCCGCGATGGCCTCGAGCACATCGCGCACGGTGACCATGCCCTGCACCACGCCGTATTCATCGACGACGAACACCACCTGCACGTTCGAGGCGCGAAACTGATCGAGCAGCTCCATGCCCGACAGCGTCTCGGGCACGAACACCGGTGGCTGCAAGCGCTCGGTGACCTCAAGCGCGGCACCCGACATCACCTGCTGCAGCAGGCTTTGCGCCGACACCAAGCCCACCACGTCATCGAGCCCGCCACGGCACACCGGGTAGCGCGAGTGCTCGTCGGCGGACACCACCGTTAGCACGTCGGCCGGCAGCGCCGCCGAATCGAGCCAGACGATCTCGGCGCGCGGAATCATGATCGAGCTGACCTTGCGCTCATCGAGGCGAAACACGTTGCGCACCATCTGGTGCTCGTGCGCCTCGATCACGCCAGCATCGACGCCCTCTTCAAGGCTGGCGGCGATTTCTTCCTCGGTCACGCTGCGGCTGGGGCCGCCACGCACGCCGATCAGGTGCAGCGTGCTCTCGGTGCAAAACGACAGCATGCGCACCAGCGGCCGCGTGGCCGTCGACAGCCAGTTCATCGGCTGCGCCACCAAACGCGCCACCGACTCGGGATACATCTGGCCCAGCCGCTTGGGCACCAGCTCGCCAAAGATGATGGTGAGCACCGTGATCAGGGCCACCACCATCGCCGTCGCGCTGATCTCGGCGGCGCGATCGTGCAGCCCCAAGGTGTGCTGCAGCCACGCCGAAAACGGTTGGGAAAAAGCAGCGTCGCCCACGATGCCGTTGAGCACGCCGATCGAGGTGATGCCGATCTGCACCGTGGAGAGGAACTTGGTCGGGTCGTCGTGCAGCTCCATCGCGGCCAGCGCGCCGGCGTCACCGGTTTCCACCATCACCTGCAGCCGCGCCTTGCGGCTGGCGGTGAGCGCCATCTCGGACATGGCGAACAAGGCATTGAGCAAAATCAGAAAAATCAGCAGGGCGACGTCCATGCGGGGCAGGTGGGTTGGGGCCGAGTCAGCGTAGCAGAATCAAACCATGATCTATTTGATAGGTGACTTGCAAGGCTGCTGCGGCGCGCTGCAGCGCATGCTCAAGGTGGTGGACTTCTCGCCATCGCGCGACCGCGCGGTGTTGCTCGGCGATCTGGTCAACCGCGGCCCCGACAGCTTGGGCACGCTGCAACTGCTGCGCAGCCTGGGCGACGCGGTGAGCTGCCTGCTGGGCAACCACGATCTGCATTTTCTGGCGGTGTCCCAAGGCATTCGACCAGCGCACCGCAACGACACGCTGGCCGCCATCCTCGAATCGCCGCAGCGCGAAGAGTGGATCGATTGGGTGCGCCACCGTTCGCTGGCGCTGCATGAGCACGGCTGGCTGCTGGTGCACGCCGGCGTGCCGCCCGCCTGGACGCTCGAGACCACGCTGCAGGTGGCCAGCGAGATCGAGCAGCAGTTGCGCGGGAGCGACCTGCCCGGCTTTCTCAAGGACATGTTCGGCAACCAGCCCAACCGCTGGAGCCCCAAGCTCAGCAGCACCGATCGGCTGCGCTTTGGCATCAACGCACTCACCCGCATACGCTTCGTTGACGCCGATGGCCGGCTCGACTTCGACACCAAGGAAGCAGCCTCAGCCGAGCCGCCGGGGCTGATCCCGTGGTTCGAGCACCGCAAGCGCCAGACCGCCGGTGTGCCGATCGCCTTTGGCCACTGGTCCACCTTGGGCCTGATCACGCGCCCCGACCTGCTGTCACTCGACACAGGCTGCCTTTGGGGCGGCCGCCTCAGCGCCGCACGCATCGACGCATCGGGCGGCGTCGAGATCATTCAGGTCGACTGCGAGCAGGCGCAAAAGCCGGGGTGAGGTATCGGCGTAGACGTGAGGTGAAGCACTATGTCCAAAGCATTGAAGAAAATTCCGATTGGGATTCCCAGCGTGGCCGAAGACCGCAAGATCACCGCGGCATCCAGATCAGACCCCGACGCACAACCGCTGACGCCGGCGCAGTTGAGAGCCATGGTGCCGTTGCGTTCGGTGCGAGGGCGACCCAAGTCCGACAACAAGAAACTGCTTGTTTCCGTGCGCTACAGCCCCGAGGTGGTCGCGTATTTCAAATCAACCGGCGAAGGTTGGCAGGCGCGCATGGACGGCGTGCTGCGTCAGTATGTGCAGGAGCACTCCGGGCATTCATGAGTCCCGTCAGCATCACCCAAACGCCGGTAAGATCGGCCAAGACCGCCACAGTCAACTCCCACCGCCCATGAACGCTCGAAGAACCCTCGCCCTGCTGACCCTTTGCGCCCTGCCCTGGTTGGCTCCCACCGCACACGCGACCGAGGCTGAGGGCATTCAGGTCGAAACCATCTTGCAGTCGACCACCTCGTGGGACGGCACGGTCTACCCGGCCTATCCCACCGGCCAGACCGAGCTGACGGTGCTCAAGATCACCATTGCGCCCCACACCACGCTGCCGTGGCACACCCACCCGATGCCCAACGCGGCCTACGTCC
This sequence comes from Burkholderiaceae bacterium, assembly GCA_040400875.1. Lineage (GTDB taxonomy): Bacteria > Pseudomonadota > Gammaproteobacteria > Burkholderiales > Burkholderiaceae_C > PBB1. Next base: position 13,158 of record JBBAPK010000033.1, read on the forward strand.
AGTCGGGCGAACTCACCGTTGAAAAAGCCGAAGGCGGCCAGACCCGCAAGCTCGCCAGCGGCGACGTGTTGCCCGAGATGGTCAACTCGAGCCACCGCGGCTACACCGGCGATCAGCCCGTCGTGTTGATCGTTTTCTACGCCGGTGAAAAGCGCATGCCGCTGTCGAAGAAGGTCTACTGAGCCAGGCCAGCCGACGCTCCCGCCCAGCAGCACCCCGTCGATACAATCTGCCGTGCGTCAGGGAAGCGTGGCCGAGCGGTTTAAGGCTGCAGTCTTGAAAACTGCCGTGGGGGTAACCCCACCGTGAGTTCGAATCTCACCGCTTCCACCAAAAGCCCCTCTCAGGGGCTTTTTTTTCGTTTTCGTGCGCCCAATTCAGCAATTTCCCATTCAAGTATTGGCTTAACTGATGAAAGCAAACTCAGAAAAGACAGCCGCCAAAGTTCATTGACGCCGCGGGTGCTGCACGTTGACGCGCACGGCCCCCGGGTTTTCTGAGGTGTTCGCGACAGGTCTTCGGGATATCCTCATCCACGCACATTGCAGCCGTCTTCTGCGTCAGCCCGACCTCTCGCCCGGCCTCTGTCTTCTCAGACCACGTCCTTCGGGGCCCCATGGAACGAACCTTTCCGATGACGCACAACTTCCAAGACCTGCTCGCCTGCGGCGACGATGCTGCAATCGCCCTGCGCGCACCCGGCCGTGCGGCCCTGAGTCACGCTGCGCTGCGCTCCCAGGTCGCTGCCACGATCGCCAGCCTGAACGCGCTCGGCGCGGGGCCCAACGACCGTGTGGCGATCGTGCTGAACAACGGCCCGGAGATGGCCGCGTGCTTCATCGCCTGTGCCGCCGGGACCACCAGCGCGCCGCTGAACCCGGCCTACCGCGCCGATGAGTTCGAGTTCTATCTGTCGGACCTGAGCGCCAAGCTGTTGATCGTCGAGCGCGACAGCGTCAGCCCCGCGGTCGAGGTGGCAAAGAAGCTCGGCGTGCGGGTGGTGGACCTGATCGTCGAGCCGGGAGCGCCTGCCGGCAGCTTCACGTTGCAGGCACGCGACGGTGCTGCGTCCACCCCGTCGACTCTGGGAGGCTACGCCCAGCCCAGCGACATCGGCATGGTGCTGCACACCTCCGGCACCACCTCTCGCCCCAAGATCGTGCCGCTGTCTGTCGCTAATTTGCACGCATCGGCTTCGAACATCCGTGGAACGCTGCACTTCACAGCGACCGATATCGGCCTGAACATCATGCCGCTGTTCCACATCCACGGCCTGATTGCCGGGGTGTTGGCGCCGCTCTCCGCGGGCTCGCAGGTGTTTTGCACTCCTGGCTTCAATGCCCTGAAGTTCTTCACCTGGATGGACGAGGCCAAGCCCAATTGGTACACGGCCGTGCCCACCATGCACCAAGCGATCGTGCAGCGGGCGAAGGGCAACGCCGAGGTCATTGCGCGCAACCCGCTGCGCTTCCTGCGCTCGTCGTCATCGTCGATGCCGCCGCAGGTGATCCGCGAACTCGAGGAGATCTTCAAGGCCCCGCTGATCGAGTCCTACGGCATGACCGAAGCGACCCACCAGATGGCCTCCAACCCCTTGCCGCCGCGGGCCCGCAAGCCCGGCACCGTGGGCGTGGCGGCCGGCCCCGAGGTGGCGATCATGCTCAACGGGGTGCTGTTGCCCCTCGGTGAGACTGGCGAGATCGTGATCCGCGGCGCCAACGTGACCGCCGGTTACGAGAACAATCCCAAGGCCAACGAAGAAGGCTTCCTCGACAGCTGGTTCCGCACCGGCGACCAGGGCGTGATGGACGAAGAAGGCTATCTCAGCATTACGGGCCGCCTGAAGGAGATCATCAACCGCGGCGGCGAAAAGGTCAGCCCGCGCGAGGTGGACGAAGTGTTGATGGACCACCCGGCGGTGGCGCAGGTGGTGTGCTTTGGCATGCCGCATCCCAAGCTGGGCGAAGAAGTCGCTGCCGTGGTCGTGCTCAAGGAAGGGGCGGCGGCCACCGAGCGCGAGCTGCAGGACTTCGTTGGCAAGCGTGTGGCCGATTACAAGGTGCCCAAGAAGATTCTCTTCATGGACGAGATCCCGAAGGGCGCCACCGGCAAGCTGCAGCGAATCGGACTGGCACAAAAGCTCGGTCTGGGTTGAGCTGGCAGCGTTCAGGTTCGGGCGCGCGGCGCCACCAACAAGCGAGTAATTTGACAACAGGCTGCGGGCGCCTCGACCCGTGAAGAACACAAGGATTCAACACCCCATGAGCACCAATCGATTCGCGCTGAAGCTACTGGCGGCCGCCGTGACCACGGCCGCAGCCCTGTGGAGCCCCGTGGCCCAAGCCTGGGAGCCGAGCAAGCCGGTGGAATTCGTGGTGCCAGCCGGCACCGGCGGTGGCGCCGACCAGATGGCGCGCTTCATCCAGGGCGTCGTCGCCAAGCACAACCTGATGGCCCAGCCCATCGTGGTGGTCAACAAGTCCGGCGGCGCCGGCGCCGAGGGTTTCCTGAACGTCAAAGGCGACAACGGCAACCCCCACAAGATCATCATCACGCTGTCCAACCTATTCACGACCCCGCTGGCCACCGGCGTGCCCTTCAACTGGCGTGACCTCACCCCGGTGCAGATGCTGGCCCTCGACCAGTTCGTGCTGTGGGTCAACGAGGAGTCGCCGCACAAGACGGCCAAGGCCTACATTGAGGCGGTCAAGGCCCAGCCAGACAACACCTTCAAGATGGGCGGCACCGGCTCCAAGCAGGAAGACCAGATCATCACCGTGCTCGTCCAGAAGGTCGCCGGCAAGAAGATCACCTACATCCCCTTCAAGGGCGGTGGTGACGTGGCGGTGCAGTTGGTGGGCAACCACATCGATTCCACCGTCAACAACCCGATCGAGGCCGAGTCCCACTGGCGCGCCGGCAAGCTTCGGGCCCTGTGCGTGATGGACAAGCAGGCCATGCCCTACAAGACCAAGGTGACTGCGACCCAGTCGTGGGCCGACATCCCGACTTGCACATCGGCCGGCATCCCGGTGGACTACCTGATGCTGCGCGGCATCTTCATGGCCCCGGGCGTGACGCCCGATCAGGTCGCGTTCTACCTGGACCTCTTCAAGAAGGTCCGTGCGCTGCCGGAATGGAAGGAGTTCATGGACAAGGGCGCCTTCAACCAGACCGCGCTCACCGGCCAGGAATTCTTCGACTGGCTCGGCAAGAACGAGCAGATGCACCGCGTGCTGATGAAGGAAGCGGGTTTCCTGGCCAACTGAGCCTGACGCTGCGATGGCGTTGCTGATCCGCACCTGAGGCGAGCCGGCCCCGCGCCGGCTCTTTGGAGTCAATTCATGAGTGAGAAACCCGAGGCCTCTGGCCAGAGCGTGGGCACACGCTGGCCCGAGCTGATCGTCGCTGCGGTGCTGATGGTGCTGGCCGCGCTGGTGATCGTCGACAGCCTGCGCGTCGGGATAGGCTGGGCCGAGGACGGGCCGCGCTCGGGCTACTTTCCCTTCTACATCGGCGTGCTGCTGCTGCTGTCGAGCGGCAGCGTCCTGATCGGGCAACTGCTGAAGTGGCGGGGCGAGGACTCGGAATTCGCCGAGCGCGGCCAGATCGCTCTGGTGATCGCGGTGCTGGTGCCGATGGTCGTGTATGTCGGCCTCATCGCGCTGCTCGGCATCTACCTCGCGTCTTTCGCGCTGATCGCTTACTTCATGCGCCGCCATGGCCGCTACGGCTGGCTCTTGACCGGCTCGGTGGCGGTCGGCGTGCCGCTGTTCTTCTTCCTTGTCTTCGAGCGGTGGTTCCTCGTGCCCCTGCCCAAAGGGCCGATCGAAAACCTGCTCGGCTTCTGACCGACCACCCGCGAAGCCCTCACCGGACGAAGACACATGGAAGAAATTGGCAACTTGATGCACGGCTTCAGTGTGGCGCTGACCCTGCCCAACGTGGGCTTCATGCTCATCGGTATCACGCTCGGCGTGTTGATCGGCGTGCTGCCAGGTCTGGGCGGCGCCAACGGCATCGCAATCTTGCTGCCGCTGACCTTCAGCATGAACCCGACCTCGGCAATCATCATGCTGTCGTGCATCTACTGGGGCGCGCTGTTCGGCGGGGCGATCACCTCCATCCTGTTCAACATCCCCGGCGAACCCTGGTCGGTGGCCACCACCTTTGATGGCTACCCGATGGCGCAGCAAGGTCGCGCAGCGCAGGCGCTGACGGCAGCCTTCACGTCGTCCTTCGTGGGGGCGCTGTTCGCAGTCGTCTTGATCACCTTCCTCGCGCCGCTGCTGGCGAAGTTCGCCTTGAAGTTCGGTCCGGCGGAATTCTTTGCGGTGCAGTTGCTGACCTTCTGCAGTTTCGTGGGCATGAGCAAGGAGCCCCCGGCCAAAGTGCTCGCCGCCATGATGCTCGGCTTCGCACTCGCCTCGGTCGGCCTGGACAGCGTGACCGGCACGCTGCGCATGACCTATGGCGTGACCGAGCTGCTCAAGGGCTTTGACTTTCTCATCGCGGTCATCGGCCTCTTCGGCATCGGCGAGATCCTCCTGACCATGGAGGAGGGCCTGGCCTTCAAGGGCAAATCAGCGCGCATCAACCCCAAGATCGTGCTGCAGACATGGGCCGAATTGCCGCGCTACTGGGTGACCTTCCTGCGTTCCACCGCGGTCGGTTGCTGGATGGGCATCACCCCCGGCGGCGCCACCCCGGCCTCGTTCATGAGCTACGGGCTCGCCCTGCGCAGTTCCAAGGATCCGCTGAGCTTCGGCAAGGGGCAAATCGAGGGCGTGGTCGCGCCCGAGACCGCGGCCCACGCGGCCGGTACTTCTGCCCTGCTGCCCATGTTGACCCTTGGTATCCCCGGCTCGCCCACGGCCGCGGTGCTGCTGGGAGGCTTGCTGATCTGGGGTCTGCAGCCGGGGCCGATGCTCTTCATCGAGCAGAAAGACTTCGTCTGGGGACTGATCGCGTCCATGTACCTGGGCAATATCGTGGGTCTGGTGGTGGTGCTCACGACAGTGCCCTTCTGGGCCTCGATCCTGCGCATCCCCTTCTCGGTGATCGCCCCGGTGATCATCGTCATCTGCGCGATCGGCGCCTACACCGTGCACAGTTCAATGTTCGACGTCTGGCTGATGCTGGTCTTTGGTGTGGTCGGGTATCTTTTCAAGAAGCTCAAGTACCCGCTGGCACCCATGGTGTTGGCGCTGGTGCTGGGCGACATGGCCGAGGCCAGCTTTCGCCAGGCCATGCTGCTGTCGCAGGGAAGTCTGTCGATTTTCTGGGCGAACCCGCTCGTGGGCAGCATCGCCGGGCTGGCCATCGTCATGCTGCTGTGGCCGCTGTGGGGCGTGATTCGGGGATGGGCCAAGGCGCGCGAGCGCGAGCGCCGAGTCTGGTAACGCCCCGCCGCCGCACAGCGGATTCATCCATCCCATCTGCCTTGACTGGAACACCATGAAGATTGCCATCGTCGGGGCCGGCGCCATCGGCGGCTACCTGGGCGCGCGCCTCGCGATCGCCGGAGAGGACGTCACCTTCATCGCCCGCAACCGCAACCTTGCGGCGATCAACGCCAACGGCTTCAGGTTGCTGCTGGAAGACGGCAGCGAGCAGCACGCGCCCACCGCCCGGGCCGTGCAGGACATGGCTGAGGCGGGCCCCCAAGACGCCGTGCTGCTGACCGTCAAGGCGCACCAGGTGCGCGATCTGCTGCCCGGACTGCGGTCGCTGTTCGGCCCCGAGACCATGGTCGTCACCATGATCAACGGCGTGCCCTGGTGGTACTTCCACAAGCTCGCCGGACCCTACGAGGGCCGCCGGCTGGAGAGCGTGGACCCCGGCGGACTGCTGGCCCAGCACATCGAACCCGAGCGGGTCATCGGCAGCGTGGTCTACCCGGCGGCCGAGCTGGTGTCACCCGGCGTGGTGAAGGTGATCGAGGGCAACCGCTTCACGCTGGGCGAGCCCGATGGCAGCCGCAGCCCGCGCATCGAGGCGTTGTCGCAAGCCATGATGCGGGCGGGTTTCAAGAGCCCGGTGAGCAAGGACATCCGCAGTGAAATCTGGGTCAAGCTCTGGGGCAACCTCAGCTTCAACCCGATCAGCGCGCTGACCCACGCCACCCTCGAGGACATCTGCCGCTACCCCTTGGCCCGCGAGCTGGCGGCCACGATGATGCGCGAGGCCCAGGCCGTGGGCGAGAAGCTCGGCGTTCAGTTCAAGGTCACGCTGGACCAGCGCATTGCGGGCGCCGAGGCGGTGGGCGCCCACAAGACCTCGATGCTGCAAGACGTGGAGCATGGCCGCTCGCTCGAGCTCGAGGCCCTGGTCGGCAGTGTGGTCGAGCTCGGCCGCATCACCGAGACCCCCACCCCAACCATCAGCGCGGTCTATGCCGCTGCCAGCCTGCTGAACCAGACCCTGGCCAACGCCCGCGGCCGGCTGCAGGTCCAGGCTGCGGGCTGAGCTCTCGGCCCCGGCCGGCGCTCAGCCGAAGGTGTTGGCCAGCAGGCCGATGCCGTCGATCTCGACTTCGACCAGGGTGCCAAGTTTCATCGGCAGCACGCCGACGGAGGTGCCGCACAGGATCACGTCGCCGGGCTCCAGCGTGAGATCCTGAGAAATCCTGGACACCAGCTCGTGCGGCTTGAAGATCATGTCGGCCAGCAGGTAGTTCTGCCGCTCCCGACCGCCGACCCGCGTGCGCAGGCTGGCCTGGGACAGGTCGAAATCGGTCTCGATCACCGGTCCGACCACGCCAAAGCCGTCAAAACCCTTGGCCCGCGTCCATTGCGGGAAGCTCGGGTCCCGGTTCAGCAGCTCGATCGCGGTGACGTCATTGGCGCAGCTGTAGCCGAAGATGTGGGCGGCCGCGTCTGCCACCGTCACCCGGTGCGTGCGCCGACCGATGACGATGGCCAGCTCGCCCTCGTAGCCGATGCGCCCCACCTCAGCCGGCGGCGCCGGGATGGACGCGCCATGGGCGTTCCAGCTGCCGGGTGATTTGAGGAAATAGAGCGGCTCGGCCGGCCGGGTCCAGCCGTTCTTGTCGGCCAGGGCCTGGAAGTTGTTCCACAGGCCCACCATCGTTCGCGGTTGGCAGGGCATCAACCACTCGACGCTGCTGGCGTCGAGCCGCTCACCGGTCGGGCGAGGGTGGTCAAACAGGTGGCCATCGTGGACCACAACCTCGTCACCCTCAAGCCGGCCGAAGCCCTCCTGGCCGTTGCGGCGGAATCTCAACCACTTCATCTGATGCTCCTTGTGCAGTCTGGCGCGGCAGCCACCGGCCCGCGACGGGCGTGATTGTCGATCAGCCCTTGGTCGAGGCTTTCACGCCATGAGGATGACAGCGGGGAGCGCTGCGATCCAGCCGGCCACATTCGGCCCTGGACTGCAGGCCCCCGGGCTCTCGGCTTGCCGGGAACAACCTATTGCAACTCAGCCGCTGAGCCTGACCCTCGCCCTGGATGCACACGCCAAAATAGTGATCGTTTCTTTTAAAATGACCTAAACAATCAAAACGAGTCTGGCATGCACTCTGAAAATCGACACGTCCAGTCAGACCCCTCAAGGCGCGACATCCTCAAAACAATTGCCATCAGTTCGAGCGCGCTGCTGCTCAACTTGCCTCTTGTCGGGTGCGGCGGCGGCAGCACTGATGAACTGCCTGTCAGCCTCAAAAGCCGCGTGCTCGCTTCGGGGTCTTTTGGCCAACTTCACCGAAGCTGGCGCATGCACTACCAGTTATTGCTCACCTATCCCGATGGCACGGTCATCACATTTGGCGGTTCACGGCCCTCTCCCAAGGATGTCAATTGCCCGATCGCTGCGGCCGTGGGATCAGACGGGAGTTTCTGGGTCGCCGATACCGGCAACCATCGCTTGCTTCACCTGAGCAGCAGCCTGCAGGTTCTGGAAACCATCACCAGTCTTGCCGGCGTGCGTCTGCGCTTTCCTTCGGGATTGGCCATCCTCGAGGACGGACGCATGGCGGTTGCCGACTATGGCGTGGGCAGGGTCGCAATGACCGATACCACTGGCGCATGGGCTTGGATGGGCACACCGGTCGAAAGCCAAATCGCCGCAGGATGGCGTCCAAACTGGAAATCAGAGACGAACCACAGTCTGCTGGATAACCCAAAGATCATCGCGGCGAATCCCGATAACTCATTGGCAGTTCTAGATACAGCCGCCAGAAGAATAGTCATATTTTCTCCCACTGGAACTGCAATCAACTCCATATATCTGGGGGGGCGCCCTTCTGGTTTGGCCATTTCTCCTGATGGACGGTACTATGTGGCAGATGTTCACGCAAAAACAGTGACTGCTTTCTATGCATCAAACCCAGCTGCATTAAAAGTTATCTCAATACCTTTCGGGTCATCACCTTATCGCCTTATATGGAATATAGGCGCGGATGAAAACATTACCAACCTGATCATTTCTTCATTGTCATAAAAAATCTCAAGGAAAATCGTCATGGAAACCTTCGTCGGTCAAATCATACTTATTGCCTTCGGCCGCATCCCCACGGGATGGGCCCTTTGCGATGGCAGTCTTTTATCTGTAGATCAGTATGAGGAACTCTACTCACTGCTTGGAACAACTTATGGCGGAGATGGGCGGACCACTTTTGGCCTTCCTGACCTGCGCGGGCGCTTTCCAGTTGGAGTGGACGAACAACGTATTCAACTGGGCACTCCGGGTGGCATGGCATCCACATTTATTAATCAGAACAATCTCCCTCCTTTTTGGGGAGTTTCTGGCACCACTGTGGACGTTGCGCCCATGACTGGAGTTACAGCCGTTCCGGTCGCACAACAGGCCATGGCCGGGGGGCAAAGCACGCCAATTAACCTGATGCCCCCATACCTCGGCCTGAATTTCATCATCGCTTTGGCAGGGATTTATCCAGAGTTTAATGATTGAATCTGCACGGACGGTTCTCCTGGTCGCACTTTTGATTTCACCGAACCCAAGATCCATCTCGCGAACGCTCAAGCCCGGGTTCTTCTGTCTCAACAAGGTCGCCAGCATCGAAGAACTGCAAGCGGGCTTACGCCAACTTCTGGGGTCGGTGCAAAAGAGGCGCGGTTTTGTCGCTGGGCTCGCGTGACAAGCCTGCCCAAAACGCGGACGGCAGCACCGACATCTACCTGGGCCCCAAAGCCCCCGCGGGCAAGGAAGGCAACTGGCTGGCCACCGTGCCGGGCCGCGGGTTCTTCGCCATCATAAGGCTCTATGGTCCAACTCAGGCCGCGCTCGACAACACTTGGAAGCCGGGCGACATCGAGCGCACGAAGTGAACCGCGTCGGTGGCGTCATCAACCGAAATTCGTTTTTTCCGGCCGGGCATTCACGGCCGTCCACAGACCACAGCAGCCATGGGCATCAACAGCGTTCCAACCTCACTCGCCGGCCTGAGCGCCAAGGTCCAGAAGATTCCGCAAGAGATGCGGCAGCGCGCGCAGCGTGCCGCTCATGAACAGGTTTTCCAGCGTGTGATGGCCGGCGAGCAGCTGTCGTTTGCCCAGCGCGAGACCGCCGAGCGCGAGGCCTATCAGTCGCTGGTGATCGCGATGCTCGAAGGCAAGGCCTGAGCCTGCGGTCCGAACCAGCGCCTCAGGCCGCCGGTGCGGCGGGCGCGGCCAGCGACGGCACGATGACCACCTCGGTGCCGGGGATTTCGGTTCGAATCAGCTCGGACAGCGCGTCGATGCGGCGCTGCACCTCGCCCATCAGCAACTGCTCATCGAACTGCAAAAACACCTCGACATAAACACGCGGCCCGGAGCGGCGCGTGCGGATCTTGTGCAGCTTGTCGTAGTCGTCATAGCGCTCCACCAGCTGGCGCAAGATGCGCAGCTGAAGATGCTCGGTCAGGCTCGCATCGAGCAGGTCGCCCACCGACGAGCTGGCGATGGACCAGGCGGCGTGCAGCAAGAAGCACACCCCGACCAGCGAGGCGAGCGGATCGAGGTACTGACTCCAGCTCTCGTCGCGCAGCGCGATCTCGGCGATCAGCGTGGCGGCCATCAGCGCATCGAAGACAGCCTTGGAAAACCACAGCTGCGCCTGCGACGCGAGGATGGCCGACTCGCGCTTGCGCAACTCGAGCCGGTTGCGAAAGAAGATGCCAAAGCCAATCACCGCGTAGGTCGAAAAGATCACGATGCCGGGCAGCGTGCCCTCGACGGGCTTGGGGAAACGTATCGCATGCGAGGCCTGCACCAAGATGAGCCCGGCGCACGCCAGCATCATCACGGCAATGGCCATGCTGACCAGGTTCTCGAGCTTGCCGATGCCATAGGCATAGCGCTCATCGGGTGATCGCCTGACCGCACGCAAGGTGAAGTACGACGCCAGCATGGCGAGAAAGTCGGTGCCCTCCTTGAAGGCATCGCTCAGGATGGTCAGCGAGTTAGACGCCAGCGCCGCGCCGCCGGTGAGCAGCACATCCACAAGGCACACACCCACGGCCAACAGCAGGGTTCGCTCATGGGAGTTCGACGACGTAGCGATGCTCATGGATGAACTGCAAGGCGATTGAAAGGGCCGAGAAATCAAATAGCCTGCAAGGACTAACCTGCAGGCCATCGCGACCCAATGGAATTGTCGGCGACTTACGCCGGGCGCCGGTGGGCCATGCCGGCTCGCTCACCGGCTGAGCCTTGAGTGGCAATCGTGCCGATCACGGCGGCGGCTGTTGACGGGTGATGACGTGTTGCCACCTGTGCGGCATGCCATGTCAACGAAATCATCAGGCCGGCGTTGTTTCAAGGGCCTGCAGCAAAAATGGAATGCGTTCCTTGCCGCTCGGGCATTCGTTCAAAAACTGTTGTCACCACACAAAGGTAACCATGAACAAGATCCTGTCTGCATTGATCGTCGCTGCTTTCGCCACCATGAGCGCCCACGCGGCCGACATGGCCGCCCCTGCTGCGGCGACCACCGCCGCCTCTGCGGCATCGGCCACCCATGCCGCATCGGCCACCCATGCGGCCAAGAAAGAACCCAAGAAGTTGCACAAGAAGGCCGACGCGGCCTCGGCAGCAGCGGCAACTTCGGCCGCCTCGGCAGCCAAGTAAGACGCAGCGTCGGGTTCAACCCGACGCTGAATCAGCAGGGCTCAGGCCCTGCTTCGACCTCGAGCGCCACTGGCCCTCATTTGAAGTCGCGGCTGTCGGTCATCAAGCGGCCGAGCAGCGGCGTGAGGTCTTCAAGCTGCGCGGCGATCAGGTTGCACACCTCGCCCTCGCGCTGCCAGGTGCCGTGAACGGCCAGCAGCCGTGAGCGCAGCAGCACGTTGCGCTGCCGCTCGCGCAGCGACTTCCAGCAGATCACCTGCACGACACCGGTTTCGTCTTCGAGCGAGACAAAGGTGGTGCCGTTGGCGGTTCCGGGCTGCTGGCGCAAGGTGACGATGCCGCAGCAGCGCACCGCGCGGCCGTTAGGCATGGCGGCCAGCTGTTCGGCGCTGAGCAACCGGCGCGCACGCAATTGCGGCCGCAGCAGCGCCAGCGGATGGCGGCGCAAGCTCAGCCCCAGCGACGCGTAGTCGAAGACGATCTCTTCGCCCTCGGGCGCACTTGGCAGTTCGAGCACGTCTTCATCAATCGGTGCGTCGCGCAGCAGCGCCGGCGCGGTGCGCCAGGCCGCGGCCTCCCACACCTGCTGGCGGCGGTGGCCCGACAAGCTCATCAGCGCATCGGCTGCGGCCAGCAGTTTCATGTCGTGGTGCTGCAAGTTGGCGCGGCGGGCCAGGTCGTCGGCGCTGTCGAACGGCTGCTCGCCGCGTGCGGCCACGATGCGAGCGGCCGCATCGGCTGACAACCCGGCGATCAAGCGCAAGCCCAGACGCACCGCCGGCGGATGGGGCAAGCCTTCGAGCGTGCAGTCGACATCGCTGTGCATGACATCGGCCGCGCGCACCTCGACGCCGTGGCGTTGGGCGTCTTGCACCAGCTGCGACGGCGAATAAAAACCCAGCGGCTGCGAGTTGAGCATCGCGGCCAGAAACTCGGCCGGGTGGTGGCACTTGATCCAGCAGCTGGCGTAGACCAGCAAGGCGAACGAAGCCGCGTGGCTCTCCGGAAAGCCGTACTCCGAAAAGCCCTTGATCTGCTCGAAGATAGCCCGCGCAAAGGCCTCGTCGTAGCCGCGCGAGGTCATGCCGTCGATGATCTTGGCGTGGTACTTCTCGAGCCCGCCCTTGCGCTTCCAGGCGGCCATGGCGCGGCGCAGACCGTCGGCCTCGCCCGGCGTGAAGCCGGCGGCCAGGATCGAGATCTGCATCACCTGCTCCTGAAACACCGGCACGCCCAGCGTTCGGCCCAGCGCCTGCTCGAGCGCGGCACTCGGGTAGCTGACCGGCTCCTTGCCCTGACGCCGGTTCAGGTAGGGGTGCACCATGCCGCCCACGATGGGCCCGGGGCGCACGATGGCCACTTCAATCACCAGGTCGTAGAAGCAGCGCGGCTTCAGGCGCGGCAGCATGCTCATCTGGGCGCGGCTTTCGATCTGGAACACGCCCACGGTGTCGGCGCGGCACACCATGTCGTAGGTGGCGGGGTCTTCGCTGGGGATGTCTTGCATCTCGAACACGCCGCCCAGACGATCGCCGATGAAGCGCAGCGATTTGCTCAGCGCCGTGAGCATGCCCAGCGCGAGGCAGTCGACCTTGAGCAAGCCGATGGCATCGAGGTCGTCCTTGTCCCATTCGATGACGGTGCGATCGGGCATCGACGCGTTTTCAATCGGCACCATGCGGCACAGCAAGCCGCGCGTGAGCACGAAGCCACCGGTGTGCTGGCTGAGGTGGCGCGGAAAACCCAGCAGCTGGCCGGCCAGCTTGAGCAGCTGCTGCACCTGCAGGTCGTCGGCCGACAGGCCGGCTTCAGCCAGCCGGTCGACGCGCACCTCGTGGCCATCCCAGCGCGAGTGCTCGCGCGCCACCGCATCGAGCGTGGCCAGACTGAAGCCCAGCGCCTTGCCCACGTCGCGCAGCGCACTCTTCGGCCGGTAGCTGATGACCACGCCGGTGAGCGCGGCGCGGTCGCGGCCGTACTTGGCGTACAGGTACTGCAGCACCTCTTCGCGGCGCTCGTGCTCGAAGTCGATGTCGATGTCGGGCGGCTCGTTGCGCTCGCGGCTGATGAAGCGCTCGAACAGCACGCTCATGCGCGCCGGGTCGACCTCGGTCACGCCGATGCAAAAGCACACCACGCTGTTGGCCGCGCTGCCGCGCCCCTGGCACAGGATGTGGCGCGAGCGCGCGAACGTCACGATGTCGGCCACCGTCAAAAAGTAGTGCTCGTAGTGCAGCTCGCCGATCAACTCAAGCTCGTGCTCGATTTGCAACTGCACCGCCGCCGGCACCCCCTGCGGCCAGCGCCGCCCTGCCCCCTCGAGCGTGAGGCGGCGCAGGTATGAGCCAGGCGTTTCGCCGGCCGGCACCACCTCGTCGGGGTACTGGTAGCGCAGCTCGGCCAGGCTGAAGCGGCAGCGCGCGGCCACCACCAGCGTCTCAGTCAGCAGCTCGGCCGGATAGGTCTGAGCCAGCCGCACGCGGGTGCGCAAATGCCGCTCGGCGTTGGGCTGCAGCGCCAAGCCGCATTCGGTGAGCGGGCGGCCCACGCGCGTGGCGGTGAGCACGTCTTGCAGCGGCTTGCGCGAGCGCACATGAAAGTGCACATCGCCAGCAGCCACCAGCGCGATGCCACTGAGCGCACTCGCCTGCCGAAGGCGGTGCAGCCACATTTCGTCATCGAGCAAGCGCAGCAGCTCGACCGTCAACCAGCAGCGGTTGGCAAACTCGATGCGCATCCAGCAGCACAAGCTCATCAGCTGAGCCTGGGTGGCACCGCGCTGCGGCGATGCGAGCACCACGCAGTCTGCAAGCTCGCTGCCGTGCAGGTCAGACAGCACCAACCGGTACGTGCCCTTGGGCGAGGCGCGGCGCAGCCGGGTGATGAACTGGCACAGATTGCCCCAACCGTTGAGGTTGCACGCCAGCACGGTGAGCACGAAAGGCGCGCCCTGCGAACCGTCGGCATCGACCTCGACCGCAAACTGGCTGCCCAGGACCAGCGCCAGCCCGTGCTGCTTGGCCGCCACATGGGCACGCACCGCGCCGGCCATGCTGCATTCGTCGCTGAGCGCGAGCGCGGTGTAGCCCAGTTGACGGGCGCGCTCGACCAGTTCTTCAGGCTGGCTCGCACCGCGCAGGAATGTGAAGTTGCTCAGGCAGCGCAGTTCGGCGTAGTCAGGGATGGCTGGCGCGGCGGGAATGGCAGGCGGCGTGGACATGAGCCGTCGCATTCAGGCAAACATGCCGTGTAAAAACCACGCGATCTGCTCGTCATCGAGCCGCGTCTGGAACACCCACAGCACGCCGGCGTGTTCGCTGAGCGCGACCCAGTAGTCGCGTGCGACGTGGCGGGTGACGCTTTGGCCATCGGCCACCGTGCGATCCCACCAGCCGCCTTCGATGCGGTGCGGTCCGGCCAGCAGCTGCAGCACGCCCTGGTACAGCGGGCGGTGGTCGCGCAGCGCCAATCGCAGCGGCTGCGCCAGCACGAAGCTGGGCTGCGGGATGTCGACACAGCGGCGCGGCGGGGAGTGCGATGTGTGCACCGCGCTGGCTGCGGCCGGCTGCCAGTGGCTCATCCACTCGGCGCGGTGGTCTTCGCACAGCAGCGGGCGCAGCACCTGATCGGGACCCAGCCGCGCGGCGATGCGCTCGAGCACCAGCGCGAGGTTTTCGCCGACCTGCCGCGCTTCGGGCAACAGGCTCAGGCTGGGCGGCGCCAGCGGGCAGACCTCGAGTGCCAGCAGTTGCACATCGCCCACCGCCGCGCTCAACTCCACATGGGCGAGGTGCTCGGCGAGCAGCCGCGTGAGGTGCTCGACATCGCGCGTGGGCTGCGCGGTGCGCACCGTGAGCTCGCCGCCCTCGCCTGCCGCCTTCGAGCGCATCGCGTCATGCCACCAGCGCAGCGTGAAGGCGGTGACACCCGCATGGCGCGCAGCCAGCCAGCCGCACATCTGCAGCAGCAGCCGGCGCGCGCCGAACAGCAGCGCAGGTGCCAGCTCAACGCGCGCCATCAGCTCGAGCCCCACGGCAAAGGTGTCAGGGATGTCGACCCAGCGGTGCGCTTCGGGCCGCAAGCCATAGGCCTGATCGAGCGTGGCCAGCAGCGCCGCATCAAAGCGCCGGCCGAGACCGCCACGCGGCAGCGCACGCACCTGGCCCAGCGTGGTGCAGCCCAACCGCGCGAGCGTGGCGCGGTGTGCGGCCACGGCGCTCAGGGCATCGAGCGGCAGCGCATCGAGCACCTCGGCCAGCGGTGCGGCAAAGCCGTTGGAGCGCCCGGCACGCGCCAGCGCCAGCGCGGCCAGGCTGGTGGGCGCCCAGCTGAGCTGCGTGATGCCGAGCGCGGCGGCTTCATCGCGCACGCGCTCGACCAGACGGCGCTTGCCGCCAAACAGCCGCACGCTGGCCTCGAGCTCCATCGCCACCGCGCACGGCTGGGCAGCGGTCTCGAGCAGCGCCACCCGCGGTGTGAACTGCAGGCACCACAGCGCGATCCCCGCCAGCGCGTCAGTGCGCCGCGAGGGATCGGACGGGGACTCGTGCGGCGGAGCGTCGGGGAGCAGGGCTGCCCACAACATGCAAGGTGTCGCGCGCCTGACGCGCGGCGATGAGGCGGCTGGGCTGGCGCAGCCGCGGGGTGAGAATGGCGTCGAGCCCGCCCGGCACCGACGCCAGCGTGAGTACGCCTTCGTGGGTCGGGCCCTTGCGCTTGAGCAGACGCAGTTGCAGCTCCCAGTCGGCGCCGAAGCGCAGCTCGACGCGCAACGGCGCAGCCGACGGCTCGCTGGCTGCGGTGACGGGTCGGCACAAAAACACCGGTGCGTCGCACGACTGGGCGCACAACTGCAGGCGACGGATCTGCTCGGGGCGCGCTTGCGGCAGCCACGACAGCAGCAAGCCGGCGGCGTTGGCGCGGATGAGTTGCTCGGTGACCCACAGCCGCTCGGCCGGGCGATCGGCGCGCACCCACACCAGATGGCGCTCATCAACACCCAGATGCTGCAGCCCCGGCAGGTGCGGCGAGTGCGGCGGTGCGACCACCACCAGCGTGCGCCCTGCGGCCACGGCACGGCGCACCGCGTCACCCAGCAAGCGCCATTCGGCCACGCCGGGCTGCGGCTGCAGCAGCTCGGTCAACGAGTTGCAAGGCCACCCACCGCCCGGCAGCTCGGCATCGAGCGCAGCAAACCCGCTGGGCACGACGGCAGTGACCGGCACACCGATCTGGTCGCCGCGCCACAAGGCGGCCTCGATGTCACGCGGCAGCGCACGGGGCGCGGCGGCGGGCGCAGGATCAACTGCGCGAAGGGACGAAAACGCCGGCGCATCGAGCGGCCGGCGGGCAGGCAGGGACATGGATCAGGGCCTCAAGTACTGTACGTTTGTACAGTATCTCAAAGCTCTGGAAATGTCGAGCCTAGCTTGCGGTCAGGTCGAACCGGCAGACACCCTCAGCCAGACTTCTTGGCGGCCTTGCCGGTTGCCGCAGCGGCGCGGCGCTGCTGACGTTGCGCGATGGCGGCATCCGCCTCGAAGGTGCGGCCAGCCTCGATGTCAGCCAGGCCGTGCTTGGCATCGTCGATCAGCAGCAAATGGATGCGCTCGCGCTCCAGCCGGCGGTAGTAGTCCAGCCGGTCGGCGTCGATCAGTGCGACGTAGCTCTCACCGTTCTTGGTGATGATCTTCTCGGCGCCGGCCTTGGCCTGGTCGGCCAGCTCGGAGAGATTGGCCCGCGCCTGCGTGAAGGGCAACACATCGCTGGCTGAAAAGCCCATGGCTGGCTCCTTGAAGGGTTGGGTTGCAGAATTCTGTGCAGTCTAAAACAGACGTACGTCCCGATGCCAAGTGTTCGCGCACCTGAAGAGCCCCGCTGCGTTCAGGCCAGCGAGCGTATGCCCTTGCAGGAGCGGCCGCGGCCGCAGGCCCAGAAGCCGCGGCCCGCGCGCCGGCCGCGCTTGGCGATGCGCAGCACCATCGGGCTCGAACACATCGGGCACGCTGGCGTGGGTGGCGACACCAAACGGGCGGGGTCGACGGCGAGCGAGGGTTGCGGCGTCCACCCCGGCAGTGGCGCTTCGGGCGCCGCCGCTGGCACCGACACCGGCTCCCAGTCGGCAGGCCGGGTCACCACGCGCCGTGCGGTGGCAGGCCGCACCGCAGCGACAACCGAGCCTTCATCGGCGAGCAGCGTCTTGAGCAGCTTGCCGTCGATCAGCGTCAGGTTGCAGTCGCGCACATAGCGCACCGACTCCTGGCTGAAGCGGCCGGTGCTCAGCAAGAAGCCGCCCGCCGCGCGGCTGCTGACGATTTGTGCGTGAAAGTCACGCACCGCATCGGCATCCACGCGAACGGATTTCCAGTGCTTGCAGCGCACCACATAGGTCTGACGGTCCTTGCGCAGCTCAAGGTCGAGCGCGCAGTCGTCGGCCAGGTCGGTGTCGGCCGGTGAAACCGCCTGATAGCCGCGAAGCCCGAAGGCGTGGCGCACGAAACGCCCCACCTCGGTGGGCCGCAGGCGGCGCAGCGCCTCGGGCGACAGGTCGCCGATGGCGACATCGCGAGGCGTCGAGCGATAGACGATGCGCACCACCACGAGCAGCACGATCAATGCTGCGAGCAGCGCCAGCAGCACACGCGACCACAGATGCGATGGCCAGAAATCTTCCAGATCGACCGTCGGCGACCACGCCACCCACACGCACAGCGCGATGAACCCCGTCAGGGCCAGCAGCATGCCGGTCCACCAGGCCGCGCCCCGGCGCACGCTGTAGTCAACCGGTTCGACGGGGTGGCGGTCCATGCGTGATCAGTCAGCCAATGAGGGTCCTATTCTTGCCTGCGCGCTTGGCCTGGTACAGCGCCATGTCAGCACGCTGGAGGGCGTCTTCGATGCGCTCACCGGGGCAGTAGGCGGTGACGCCGGCCGAGAAGGTGACAAAGATCTGCTTGTTCTCGTGCATGAACAGCCCGCCGGTGAGCGAGCGCTGCAGCCGAGTCAGGATCTGCTGGCCTTCATCGACCGGGGTGTCGGGCAGCAGAACCACAAATTCCTCGCCGCCGTAGCGCGCCACCATGTCGGTCGGACGCAAGGTCTTGCTGACGGTGGCGGCCAGCGCCTTGAGCGCCTCGTCGCCGGCGCTGTGGCCGAGCTCGTCGTTGAGTTTCTTGAAGTTGTCGATGTCGAGCAGCCCGATCGACAGGCCTGCGGGCTTGTTCTCGTCGGGCACGTCGCCCTCGGCGCGCTGCAGCCGTGCGCACTCGACGTCAAACGCCTGCAGCAGGCCGCGGCGGTTGGCGATCTGCGTGAGCTGATCGGTGGAGACCTCGCTGGACAGCCGGCGCAGCTCGCCTTCGAGCTCGCCCACGCGGCTCGACAGCTCGCTGGCGCGTGCGTGCTCTTCTTTCAGGCGGTGCTGCGTTTGCGAAACCAGCAACTGCACGGTGCGGCTTTCCTCGACCATCTCGCGCACCACGCCGGCCAAGCTCTCGAGCGTGTCAGCGCTTTCGATGACGTCGGCATAGCGGCCCACGCTTTCATTAAAGCGCCCGGTTTGCGAGCCGAGCTCACCCAGCTCGCTGAGCATGCGGTTGATCATCAGCTTGAGCGCGTCGCGGGCGCTGTCGCGCTCGAGGCGCAACTCGGCCTGGCGGCTGCGCGTGGTGCGCAGCAGCTCGCTGACCGACTTGACGCCGCGCGCGGTGAGGCCTTCCTCGACGGTCAGCCGCATCGCATCGCACTGGCCCTGCGCCCAGCTGGCGTCCTCGGCCAGCTCGGTCAGGCTGGATGTCAATTCAAGGCACAGCCCGCTGATCTGATCGAACAGGTGTTCGCGGTGCTGCAGCACCCAGTCGGCGCGGTCGCACAGGACTTCGATTTCGCGGGCGTCTTCCGGGGTGGCACTGTCTTGGCGAAAACGCTGCGCCGCCTGTCCGATGGCATCGGCAAGCGATCGGCTGATGGCGTCTTGCGACGGCATGGCGCGCACCACCGTGTTGCCCAGCACGACCACGGCACGCTCGCCAGGCTGCGGTCCGGCAGGCGGTGCGTCTTGGCGCACGCTGCTCGCAGCCGGCGGTTCGGCGGCAGGCGGCTCGGCTCGCGCGGCCTTGGCACTGGCGGGTGCCGATGTGGATACGGTTGCGGGTGCGGGCGCGGCGGCAACGACATCGCCGGCTGCGCCCGGGGCTGCTGCGTCGGCGGGCTCGTCACCGGCGCTCACGGTATCGGCTTCCCAGTTGGTGACCAGCTGGCGCAAGCGCTGCTGCAGCCGCACCGAGTCACCACGGCTGCCGGCGAGCACGCGCTGCAGGCTGTCTTTCTTGCGCGCGGTGGTCCATTGCTTGCCGCCGCGCTCAACGCTGCGAACGAGGCGTTCGATCAGCGTGGCCAGCGCGTCACCACCGGCTTGCGGCTCGCTGATGGCACGTTCGGCGCGCTCCCAGTCGCCGTCGAGCAGCGCGCTGAGGATGGCGGTGGCCGCATCACCTTCAAAACCACGCGCCACCAGCCGCTCGAGCGTGCGCTGGGCGCGCTCGGGCAAGGACGCCGGCGGCGGGCCGCCCTGCTCGAGCTGATAGGCACGGGCGTAGTTGTCAGGGGTGGGTTCGAGCTTGTCGAGCGCCAGGCGCCGCAAGGCGGCCTTGGCGAGCTGAGCCGGCGTGTCCGAACTCGGTGGGGTGGCTGGTGAGGAGGCCGCCGCCGCACCTGCTTTCGGCGGAGGTTTCGTGATGGCCATGGATCAGTTTGCGTTGTTCGAAGCGCGTTGTGGGGCGTGTGCTGGGGCAGCGGATGGGGACTCTCGCAGCTGCGTGGACTCTTGCCGTGGCGCCTCCCGGGTCGGCTCCTCGGCGCCTGCCGGGCCGATCCACGACGTCAGCTTGGGCAGCACGGTGTCCTTGAGCCAGGGTTCGATCTCGTCGGCAGGCTTGGGTTTGCTGAACAGGTAACCCTGCATCACGCTGCAGCCCAGGCGGTGCAGCACTTCCATCTGGCGACGGGTTTCAACGCCTTCGGCGATCACCCGCAGGCCCAGTGAGCGAGCCAGCGCGATGATGGCAGTGACCACGGCCGAGCTTTGCGGCGTCATGCCCAGGTCGCGGATGAAGCCGCGGTCGATCTTCAGCTCGCTGATGGGCAGCGTGGTGAGATAGGCCAGCGACGAGTAGCCGGTGCCGAAGTCGTCGATGGAGATCTCGACACCGATCTCGTTGAGCCGGTGCAGCGACGGGATGACGCTGTGCAGGTCTTTCATCAGCGAGTTCTCGGTGATCTCGAGCAGCAAGGTGTGGTGCGGCACGCCGTTTTGCACCACCGCCTCGTGGATCAGCTCGACCAGATCGCCGCGATCGAACATGCGGCTGGGCAGATTGACGGCGATCGACTCGGAAAAGCCGAAGCTGTCGACCCACACGCGCGCCTGACGGGCGGCTTCGCGGATGGCCCATTCACTCAGTGGCCGGATCAGGCCGGTTTCTTCGGCCAGCGGAATGAAGTCGGCCGGCGGCACCAGGGTGTTGCCGCGCTTCCAGCGCATCAGCGCTTCGACGCCCACCATGCGTGCGGTGCGCACGTCGACCTTGGGCTGGTAGTGCAAGACGAGCTCATCGCGCTCGATGGCCTTGTGCAAGGCGCTTTCGAGCTCGAGCTTTTCGCGACCCTTGCCGGCGAGTTGCGGGCGGTAGATGGCCGCGGCATTGCGGCCCTGGGCCTTGACCGCGAACATCGCCACGTCGGAGTTGCGCAGCAGGTCGGCGACGTTGGCGCCGTCGCGCGGGAACAGCGCGATGCCCACCGAAGCCGACACAAAACATTCCTGTCCGCCCACGTGGATGGGGTTGCGCATCTGCTCGAGGATGCGGTTGGCCACGACCTCGGCGTCGTGCTCTTCGATCACCTCGGGCAGCAGCGCCACGAACTCGTCACCGCCGAGGCGGCACACCGCCTCGAGCGTGCGGAAGGCGCGCGCGCCCATCGAATCGACCTGGTTGTCGGTGAACTGGTCGCAGTGGCGCACGCACGAGCGCAGCCGGCGTGCGACTTCGATGAGCAACTCGTCGCCGGCGGCGTGGCCGAGCGTGTCGTTGATGATCTTGAAGCGGTCGAGGTCGATCAGCAGCAAGCCGACCTGATGGCCCATGCGCCGGGCGGCGTCGAATGCACGCTCGGTGCGCTCGATCAGCTGGTTGCGATTGGGCAGGCCGGTCAGCGAATCGAAGTTCGCGAGCTGGCGGATCTTGTGTTCGGCGTTCCAGCGGTCGGTCACGTCCTGCACGATGCCGCTGTAGCCGATCAGCTCACCCGACTCGGTGGTCTCGGGCGAGGCCTCGAGGTGCACGATGTGAACCTGACCGTCGGGCAGCCGCATCGGA
>JBBAPK010000034.1:0-1361 GCA_040400875.1 Burkholderiaceae bacterium
CCATGATCAGCAGCAGCAGCGGCAGCAAGATCAGCGGCAAGAACACCACTGTTGCGTGCGGCACGCCAAAAAACACCCCATACGCCACCGCCCACACCAGCAGGCTGATACCGCCATGGAACAGCGCCGACCCCAGCGACACCATGGGCAGTATTTCCAGCGGAAACACCACCTTCTTCACGTAGTTGACGTTCGAGATGATCAAGCCCGGCGCGCGGGTGATGCAGTCGGCAAACAGGTTGAACACGATCAATCCGGCAAACAGCACCAGGGCAAATTCGGTCTTCGAGTCGTTGCCGCTGTTCCAGCGCGCCTTGAACACCACGCTGAAGACAAAGGTGTAAACCGCCAGCATGAACAGCGGATTGAAGAACGACCACAGCAGCCCCATCACAGAGCCGCGGTAGCGGCTCTGCACCTCGCGCCGGGTCATTTGCCAGATCAGCTGGCGGTGTCGCCAAAAACTCAGTGCCGCAGCGCTCAGCGAGGTCAGCGGTGCCGCATGGGGGTTGACAGCAATCGGCAGCGGCGTCACCTGGGGCCGCGCGTCAGATCGACGAGCCGGCTGCAGCCGGTGTGGCCGCCGGCGCCGGTGCGCCAGGCGCGGTCACGGGCGGTGCCTTCACCACACGGGTCTTGCCACCGTTGGTCACCATGATGATGGCCTCACCGGGCTTGAACACCTCTGAGCCCTTGGCCTGCACGATGGCGCGGCGATCGCCGTTGGACAACTGCACCAGGATTTCAACCGCGTCTTCCTTGGTCATGTTGCGCTCGATGGCGTTGCCGGCCACCGCGCCGGCCACGCCGGCCAGCACGCCGACGATGGCGCCGGTGGTGTTGCCGCCGACCTGCGAGCCGGCAATGCCGCCCACCGCGGCGCCGGTCAGCGCGCCACCGCCGCTTTGTGAGCCATCAA
This sequence comes from Burkholderiaceae bacterium, assembly GCA_040400875.1. GTDB lineage: Bacteria > Pseudomonadota > Gammaproteobacteria > Burkholderiales > Burkholderiaceae_C > PBB1. The sequence continues at coordinate 920 of JBBAPK010000034.1, forward strand.
CCGTCACGTCGCGCACTGACAGCACGGTGCCGTCTCGCACGTCTGACAAGCGCTGTGCGTCCTTGCGCGAGATGACGTCGGGGCTGGTGGTGCTGCAAGCGGCAAGCACGCCCACCAAGCAAAGAGAAATGAGGATTTTGTTCATGGAAAGATTGTCCTTGAGAAAGGTAGATCAACGTGCCCCGCCGATGGGGGGTTGACGTAGGGTCGGGTGCTGTGCCAGCGCGAGTTCGATGGATCTCGTTGGTATGGGGTTCCGCACCCGCCGCAAAGAAGCCGCGCCCTTAGTCGCGCGGCCCACGCAAATTCAGCCGCGCAGTCTGCTGTGCCGCGGCACGCTGGCCAGCAAAAACTCCATCTGGTCGGCCAGGATGCGCCGGCCGCGCAGGATCATGTCTTCGTGCAGGCTGGGGGTGTAGGGCAGGTACATCAGCGTCATGCG
>JBBAPK010000034.1:1461-32660 GCA_040400875.1 Burkholderiaceae bacterium
TCGCTGGCGTACAGCACCGCCGCCTCTCTGGCCGACAGCCACGCTTGCGGCCGCCCCGATACGTCGAGTTGCAAAACTTCCAAGGTCAGTCCTCCCTTGAGAGACGAAGGCTATTGAACGCATGTGACAACGCGGATGTTCGCATGGCTTGAAGGTCTTCACTGTGTGCCGTTGATATGATTTGTTCATACTATCCACGCAGCTGCAAAGGGTTTTGATATGGCCACCGTACGCAAGACCATCACGCTCACCGATCAGCAAGACGGCTGGATCAAGGCGCAAGTTGACGCCGGTCATTACACGAACGACAGCGAATACATCCGCGATCTCATCCGTCGCGAGCAAGACCGCAGCGCGCAGCTGGAGTCGGTTCGAGCGTCTTTGATTGAAGGCGAGTCCAGCGGCGAGCCCCAGGCGTTCAACGCGGCCAAGTTCAAGAAGCGGATGCGCGCCACGCATGGCTGAGTACCGCCTCACGCCCTCTGCCGAGCGTGATCTGGAAGACATCTGGCTCTACACACTGGAACAATGGGGCTCAGCCCAGGCGGACCGTTATGTAGACACGCTGGCTGCGGCCTTCGTCGAATTGGCGCAGTCGCCCAAGATGGCAGCTGCATGCGACCACATTCGTACCGGCTACCGCCGACGCAGCGTCGAGCGGCACATGATTTATCTGCGCATCACCGACTTCGGCATCGTCATTGTTCGCATCCTTCACGATCGTATGGATGCCCCGCGCCATCTGTGATGGGCGCTGAGCCGGATCAAGCCCCGCGGTAAATAAACCCGCCGCCCCGGGTCGCGGGCCCCGCGCTTTGTGCAGAATGAATCCGCCTGTCTTTGGTGCATTCACCCCTACAGAAGGATCGCTCATGGCCCAGTACACGCCTCCGCTGCGCGACATGCAGTTCGTGTTGCACGAGTTGCTGAAAGTCACCGACACCTTCAAGACGCTGCCGCCGCATGCCGAGGTGGACGTCGACACCATCAATGCGGTGCTTGAAGAAGGCGGCAAGTTCGCCAGCGAGGTGCTGGTGCCGCTGAATGCCACCGGCGATGCGCAGGGCTGCACGCTCGATGCAGCCACGCACGCGGTGACGGCGCCGGCTGGCTTCAAGGCGGCTTACGACCAGTTTGTCGAAGGCGGCTGGCCGTCGCTGGGCTGTGATCCGGCGTATGGCGGGCAGGGCCTGCCGGTCACGCTCAACCAGTGCCTGTACGAGATGCTCAACAGCGCCAATCAGGCGTGGACGATGTACCCCGGTCTCACGCACGGCGCCTACGAGTGCCTGCACGCGCACGGCACGCCCGAGCAGCAGCAGACCTATCTGCACAAGCTCACCAGCGGCGAATGGACCGGCACCATGTGCCTGACCGAATCGCACTGCGGCACCGACCTGGGCCTGCTGCGAACCAAGGCCGAACCGCAGCCTGACGGCAGTTTTTTGATTACCGGCAACAAGATCTTCATCAGCGCGGGCGACCATGACATGGCCGCCAACATCGTGCATCTGGTGCTCGCGCGCCTGCCCGATGCGCCCATTGGCAGCAAGGGAATTTCGCTGTTTGTGGTGCCCAAGTTTTTGGTCAATGCCGACGGCTCGCTGGGTGCGCGCAACCCGATCTTTTGCGGTGCGCTCGAGCACAAGATGGGCATCCACGGCAACGCCACCTGCCAGCTCAATCTCGACGGTGCGCGCGGCTGGCTGGTGGGGCAGCCGCACAAGGGCCTGAACGCCATGTTCGTGATGATGAATGCCGCGCGTTTGGGCGTGGGCATGCAGTCGCTGGGCCTGACCGAAGTGGCTTATCAAAACGCCGTGGCCTACGCCAAGGACCGCATCCAGATGCGCTCGCTGACCGGTGCCAAGGCGCCTGACAAGCCGGCCGATCCCATCATCGTGCACCCCGATGTGCGCAAGATGCTGCTCACCGCGCGCGCCTATGCCGAAGGCGGCCGGGCGCTGTGCGTGTACACGGCGCTGCTGCTCGATCAGGAGCTGTCATCCACCGACGAGGCTGCCAAACGCGATGCCGCCGATCTGGTGGCGCTGCTCACGCCCATCGTCAAGGCCTTCATCACTGACAACGCGTGGATTTCCACCTCGCACTGCATGCAGGTGTTTGGCGGCCACGGCTATGTGCGCGAGTGGGGCATGGAGCAGTTCGTGCGCGATGCGCGCATCAACATGATCTACGAGGGCACCAACACCATCCAGTCGCTCGACCTGCTGGGGCGCAAGGTGCTGGCCGACAACGGCGCCAAGCTCAAGAAATTCGGCGCGCTGGTGCAGCAGCTGATCGAAGACGAAGGCGTCAACGAAGCCATGCTCGAGTTCATCAACCCGCTGGCCGATCTAGGCGACAAGGTCACCAAGCTCACCACCGAACTGGGCATGAAGGCCTTCGCCAACCCCGACGAGGTGGGCGCGGCGGCGGTCGATTACTTGCGCGTGGTCGGCCACCTGGTGTTCGGCTACTTCTGGGCCCGCATGGCGCGCATTTCGCTGGACCACGTCGACAGCGGCGATCCGTTTTACCGCGCCAAGCTGGCGACCGCGCGCTTTTATTTCGCCAAGCTGCTGCCCGAAACCGCCGGCCTCATCCGCACCGCGCGTGCCGGTGCCAAGCCGCTGATGGAGATGGACGAAGCGCTGTTCTGATCGACGAGCCCGATTTTTTGATTTGCCATTTTCTGGAGAGACCATGAAACGATTCCCCGTCCGCAAGGTCGCCGTGCTCGGCGCCGGCGTCATGGGCGCGCAGATTGCCGCGCATCTGGCCAACGTGCGCGTGCCGGTGGTGCTGTTCGACCTGCCCGCGCGCGAGGGCGCCAAGAACGGTGTCGTCACCAAGGCGATCGATGGCCTGAAAAAGCTCAAGCCCGCGCCGCTGGGTGTGCCCGAAGACGCGGTGCTGATCGGCCAGGCCAACTACGAAGAGCACCTTGAGCAGCTGCGCGATTGCGACCTGATCATCGAGGCGATCGCCGAGCGCATGGACTGGAAGCTCGACCTGTACACCAAGATCGCGCCGTTCATCGCGCCGCACGCCATCGTGGCGAGCAACACCTCGGGCCTGAGCATCACCAAGCTGGGTGCGGCGCTGCCCGCCGAGATCCAGCCGCGCTTTTGCGGCATTCACTTCTTTAACCCGCCGCGCTACATGGCGCTGGTTGAGTTGATCCCCACGCCGTCCACGCGCGCCGACATCCTCGACCCGCTCGAGGCCTTCGTGACCACCGCTTTGGGCAAGTGCGTGGTGCGCGCCAAGGACACGCCCAATTTCATCGCCAACCGCGTGGGCGTGGCCGGCATGCTGGCCGTGATGAAGCAGGCCGAGCACTTTGGCCTGAGCTACGACGTGGTCGACGACCTCACCGGCAAGAAGCTCGGCCGCGCCAGCTCGGGCACCTTCCGCACCGCCGATGTGGTGGGCCTGGACACGCTGGCCCACGTCATCCACACGCTGCAGGCCAACCTGGGGCCCGATCAATCGAACGATCCGTTTTTTGGCAGCTACGCCACGCCCAAGGTGCTCGAGTCGCTGATCGCCAAGGGCACGCTGGGCCAGAAGACCGGCGCGGGCTTCTTCAAGAAGGTGGGCAAGGACATCTTGCGGCTGGACCCCGCGAGTGGCGAGTACGTGGCCGGCGGCGGCGTGGCCGACGAGGTGATCGCGCGCATCCTCAAAAAACCGGCCGCCGAGCGATTGAAGCTGCTGCGCGAATCGACCAACCCGCAGGCGCAGTTCTTGTGGGCGGTGCTGCGCGACAGCTTCCACTACAGCGCGGTGCATCTGGTTGACGTGGCCGAGTGCGCGCGCGACATCGATTTCGCCATGCGCTGGGGCTTCGGTCAGGCGCAAGGGCCGTTCGAGATCTGGCAGTCGGCCGGCTGGGCCACGGTGGCGCGCTGGGTGCAAGACGACATCGACGCGGGCAAGGCGCTGTGCAGTGCACCGCTGCCCGACTGGGTGTTCAACGGCCCGGTGGCCGACGGCGGCGGCGTGCATCAGGCGCAGGGTTCATGGAGCGCGGCGCAATCGCGCTTCGTGCCGCCGAGCACGCTGCCGGTGTACGCGCGCCAGCACTTCCGCGAAAGCGTGTTCGGCTCGGGCGCGCCGCTGCCGCTCGCCTCGGGCACCGAGGTCTTCAAGACCGACGAGCTGCGCGTGTGGACGCTCGACGGCGAGGTGCTGATCGCCAGCATCACCGCCAAGCTGCACCTGATCAGCCCGGCCGTGACCGAAGGCCTGATGCGCGCCGTGGCGCTGGCCGAAGAAAGCTATCAGGGCTTGGTTGTGTGGTCGCCCGACGATGTGTTCTCGGCCGGCGCCAACCTTGAAGCGCTGATGCCGGTCTTCATGAAGAGCGGCGCCAAGGGCGTCGAGCCCGAAGAGCGCAAGCTGCAAGAGCTGATGCTGCGCGTGCGCTACGCCAGCGTGCCGGTGGTGTGCGCGATCCGCGGCATGGCACTCGGCGGTGGCTGCGAGCTGGCGGTGCATTCGGCCCGCCGTGTGGCAGCCATGGAAAGCTACATCGGCCTGGTCGAAATGGGCGTGGGCCTGCTGCCCGGCGCGGGTGGCCTGACCTACATCGCCCGCCGCGCCGCCGCGATGGCCGCCGCCGGCAACGCCAATGCCGATCTGCTCACCTTCTTGAAAGACGGCTTCACCAGCGTGGCCATGGCCAAGGTGGGCACCAGCGCGATTGAGGGCCGCAAGCTCGGCTACCTGCTCGACGCCGATGTGATCGTGCCGCACAAGGACGAACTGCTGTTCTTGGCCATCACCCAGGCCAAGGCCATCTTCAACAGCGGCTACCAGCCACCGGTGAAGTCGCTGTTCCCGGTGGCCGGCCGCAGCGCCGCAGCCACGCTGAAGACGCAACTGGTCAACATGCGCGACGGCGGCTTCATCACCGCCCACGACTTCCACATCGCCTCGCTGATCGCCGAGGTGCTGTGCGGCGGCGACGTCGACGCCGGATCGCTGGTCAGCGAGGACTACCTGATGGCGCTCGAACGCAAACACTTCTGCGCCCTGCTCGAGCACCCCAAGACCCAGGAGCGAATCATGGGCATGCTGTCGACCGGCAAGCCGGTTCGCAATTGAGGCGTTGCATGTTCTTCGCGACCCTCACCCCAGCCCTCTCCCGCAAGCGAGAGAGGGAGCTAAGTGCCCTCTCCCTCTGGGAGAGGGTTAGGGTGAGGGAAGCAGAGCCGACCTCCGCCACGCTGGCGCCGCCATCCATCCCCTCTCCCTGCGGGAGAGGGCTAGGGTGAGGGTTGATCCGGTGACCACCACCACCCACAGAGCTCGCCAGCTGCGCCGATCCCCGCCTGACGCCGAGCGCGCACTGTGGCAAGCCTTGCGCGATCGGCAAATCGGCGGACACAAGTTCAGACGACAGCACCCGGTGGGCCGTTACTTCGCCGACTTTGCGTGCATCGAGGCAATGCTGATCGTCGAACTTGATGGCGGTCAGCATTTCAGCGATGAGGGCATGGCTGCCGACGAGCGACGCACGGCTGAACTCAATGCGCTTGGCTATCACGTGCTGCGCTTCACCGACCGCGAGGTGCTGGTGGAGCGTGAGGCGGTGCGGTTGAGCATCTTCAATTGGTTGGAGGCCAATGTGCCTCGTCCCAGCCGCGACCCTCACCCCGGCCCTCTCCCGCAGGCGGGAGAGGGAGCCAGAAGGTGGCGCCGGCATTCATCCCCTCTCCCTCTGGGAGAGGGCCAGGGTGAGGGCCAGCTGGCCTCAGCCACACCCAACCCTCACCTGAACTCAGACCCTCACCCCAGCCCTCTCCCAGGGGGAGAGGGGGTGAAATCCGATCCCAACCCTCTCCCGCCAGCGGGAGAGGGAGCCACAGCCAATAAGGACTGACGACCATGAAACAAATTCAAGACGCCTACATCGTTGCCGCCACACGCACGCCGGTGGGGCGGGCGGGGCGGGGCATGTTTCGCAACACGCGGCCTGATGACTTGCTGGTGGCGGCCATTCGCGGGGCGCTGGGGCAGGTGCCTACGCTGGACCCCAAGGCGATCGAGGACGCCATCATCGGCTGCGCGATGCCTGAGGGCGAGCAGGGCTACAACGTGGCGCGGCTGGCGGTGCTGCTGGCGGGGCTGCCGCAAAGCGTGGGCGGCGTCACGGTGAACCGCTTTTGCGCGTCGGGCCTCACATCCATCCAGATGGCGGCCGATCGCATTCGCGTGGGTGAGGCCGAGGTGATGATCGCCGGCGGTTGCGAGAGCATGAGCATGGTGCCGATGACCGGCAACAAGCCGTCGTTCAACCCGGCGGTGTTCATGCGCGACGAGGACATCGGCATCGCCTACGGCATGGGCCTGACCGCCGAGAAGGTGGCTCAGCAATGGAAGGTCTCGCGCGAGGCGCAGGATGAATTTGCGCTGCAGTCGCACCAGCGCGCCACCCAGGCTGCGGCCGCGGGCGAGTTCACCGCCGAGATCACGCCGGTGGAGGTGACCGACCGCTCGCCCAATCTCGCGACCGGTGAAGTCCATCGCAAGACGAGCACTGCGAGCGCCGACGAAGGCCCGCGCGCGGACACCACGCTTGAAGCACTCGCCAAGCTGCGCCCGGTGTTTGCCGAAAAGGGCAGCGTCACGGCCGGCAACAGCTCGCAGACCAGCGACGGCGCGGCGTGCCTGATTCTGGCCAGCGAGCGTGCCATCCAAACGCACAACCTGCAGCCGCTGGCTCGCTTCGTGAGCTTCGCCAGCCGCGGCGTGCCGCCCGAGGTGATGGGCATCGGCCCGATCGAGGCCATTCCTGCCGCGCTGCGTTACGCCGGGCTGCAGCAAGCCGATCTTGACTGGATCGAGCTCAACGAAGCTTTTGCCGCGCAGTCGCTGGCGGTGCTGAACACGCTCGGCCTAGACCCCAGCAAGGTCAACCCGCTGGGCGGCGCGATCGCGCTGGGTCATCCGCTGGGGGCCACCGGCGCCATTCGTGCGGCCACCGTCATCCACGCGCTGCGCCGGCGTCAGCTGAAGTACGGCATGGTCACGATGTGCGTGGGCTCGGGCCAGGGCGCGGCCGGAATTTTTGAGAGATGCTGAAGTCGATGGACATCAAGACCGCCACCCTCAACGGCGTGGCCACGATCGAGATCGCCCGGCCGCACAAGAAGAACGCGCTCACCGCCGAGATGTATTCGGCGATGGCCGCTGCGCTGCGTGCCGCCGACGCCGACGCCGCCGTGCGCGCGTTGCTGATCACCGGCCAGCCGGGCATCTTCACCTCGGGCAACGACATCGACGATTTCATGAACCGCCCGCCCTCGACGCCCGACGCGCCGGTGTTCGACTTCATGCGCGCGCTGGTCGCCTGCCGCAAGCCGGTGGTGGCAGCCGTCACGGGTGCAGCCATCGGCATCGGCACCACCATGCTGCTGCACTGCGATCTGGTCTATGTGTCGGATGAAGCGCGCTTGGCGATGCCGTTTGCGAGCCTGGGGCTGGTGCCTGAATTTGCGTCGAGCCTCATCCTGCCGCAGCTGGTGGGGCAGGCCCGAGCCGCCGAAAAGCTGTTGCTGGGCGATCCGTTCACCGCCGAAGAGGCCGTGGAGATGCGCATCGCCAACGCCGTGTTGCCCGCCGGCGAGGTGCTGCGCCACGCCCGCCGCATGGCCGAGCGCTTCAACACGCTGCCGCCCGGCGCGGTGCGCGACAGCAAACAGCTGCTGCGCCGCGCCAGCGCCGAGCGCGTGCTGGAGACCATCAACGCCGAAGCCCTCATCTTCGGCCAGCGTCTGTCCAGCCCCGAAGCCACCGAAGCTTTCAGCGCTTTCTTTCAAAAGCGCAAGCCAGATTTTTCGAGCTTCAGCTGAGGGCGCGCCGGCGCAAAATCGAGCTACTGCTTTTTGGGGGAGACCGTCATGTCAGATCTGGTTGCCGAGTTGTCCCAGCGAGCCCTTGAATTGGCACCCGAGGATCGGGCTCGCCTCGCCGAAGAACTGCTCGCGTCGCTCGACACCGATGCGCCTGCCGAAGGCGACGCCGCATGGGACGCTGAACTGCGCCAGCGCATCGCCGATGCCGACAGCGGCGCCGCGACGCTGCTGAGTGCAGACGGTGTCTTTGCCCGGGTTCGCAGCCGACTGCGTTGAAGCCGGTTCGCTTTCACCCCGCCGCCGAGGCGGAACTGGCGGCAGAGGCCGAGTATTACGACGAGCGTTCGCCCGGTCTTGGCGAGCGCTTCGTGACCGAAATCGAGGCGGCATGTGCGCTGGCCGCGGGCTTCAATGGCATCGGGTCGCCCTACCGCTACGGTACCCGCCGGGTGTTTGCCAAGCGGTTCCCCTTCGCTGTCGTGTACCGCGAACTTCCCGACGAAATCGTCGTGCTCGCCATCGCACCGTATCCACGTCAGCCGGGCTACTGGCGGGGCCGCAAGGCGTGACGGCGAGGATGGGCGCGCTCGAGTCCACCCTCAATTCACCTGTATCGGCCGGCTGTTTGGCCAGCGCTCAGAAAGCGCTGTTGCGCTGCTCGGTGGAATCTGCACCGGGATCGCGAGCAATGCGCGCGACGCCGAGCTTGAGGCCCAGCATGCCGAAGATGCTGTTCATCGTGTTGACGCTGCCGGGGCTGCGCTCTTGTTCGATGTCTTGCATCGTCCGGTAGGCGACACCGGACAGTTTGGCCATCTCAGCCGTGGTCAGTCGCATCGTTTTCTTGAGGTGACGCACGGCCTGCGGCAGCGACCACTCGGGGTGGGCCAGCACATCCTCGACGGCTTGCCTGCGCAGCTCGAGCTGCTCGGGGATGGACAGGGTGTTGAAGCGCTTGTCCATGGTCTTCAGCGCAGCGCGGCCAGTTGCTGCGCCAGAGCCAGGATGCCCGGGCGCAAGTGATTGAGAACCTCGGCGTCCATGCCCATCGCCGCACCTTCGTCAGCGATTCGCTCCAGGGCCGGCACCATCGTCTTCAGCCCTTCGACCAGAGGCTCACGCAGGAGCGGGGCAGCCTTGCGGCGTGGCTTCTTGATCTGGATGGCCATGGCGCAGACGCGGTCCAGCACGCGGGACCAGTCGGGCTGACCGGCATCGTTGTTTTCCCAGCGTATGCGCCGCGCGATGCCGTCTGGGTGCAGGTACATCGGCGCGAAGTCGTACAGCGGGGTGAGGGCGATGTGGCCGTTGAAGTCGCGCTGGACGGCCGTGTTGCGCGCGTGGTTGCCCTTGTTGCCCAGCGCCAGGTTGGCCACGTCGCGCTTGAGGTATTCGAGCACCTCGCCCTGAGGGCTCGTGCACTGGCGCATCAGCTCCACGCAGACCTGGTCGTGGCTGGGCACTGACTCGAAGCCGGGCATGCCGGTCAGCGTGGCGATGCTTTCTTGTGCCAGGCGGGTTACCGCACCGCCGCGAACCTGACGATCAAAGCGCGGGATGAACAGCGCGCGTTGACGCAGCACCAACGGCGCGTGCACCCGCAGTCCCAACAACCGGGCCAGATCCATGTACGGCGCTTCGTGCCGCAGGATGCTGGCCAACTGGGGGTCGGTGCCACGGCCAAACTTGACGATGTAGTGCGCGACCGCCCGCTCGTCAGGCAACGTGTGACCGAGGTAGAGCAGCCCATCCTCGGCGCGCGTCAGCAGCACCTTGGGCCATTCGCCCTGAACGCCGGACGAGCCCGCGACGAACAGGCCGTGAGAGGCCAGGTACTCGGAGAATTCATCTCCCCGCTGAGCCACCTCGTCATCGGTGAAGCCGCGCCGAGCGCCCGCGTTTGTTTCAAGCCATGCCGCTGCTTCCTTGATTCGAAGGTTTCCGATGGGGTTGCCCGCTCCGGCCAGCAGCAACTGCCAGTCGACTGCCACACCGGCCGTGGGTGCTTGTCCGATGCGCCGCAGCAGTTCCTGACGACCAAAGCCCTGTGGAAGCATGTCGATGAGGAACACCGGCCAGTGGGGCAGCTGCAGCGCCTCAAGCCCCACAGGCCAACTGGCGCACAGCGCGTGCGCGTCAACCGCTGCGGCGTGCTCGAACGCCCACTCGACCGCATATCCTGAATAGGTCTTGGTCTTCCATCCTTCGCGCTCGGGGCCATGCAGGCTCACGCTGGCCACGTCGTGCCAGGCGCCGTGTGCGTGCAGTTGGATGGTGCAGGTTTCTGACATTTACACGAAAGTGTATCAATAATGCCCCGTTTATCTGGCTCGTATTTGCCGCTTTTTCGTGTAATTAAAATTTTGGCGCTGAGGGTCAATCGGGCTTTGGTCTACCACCCTCAATCCACCACCACCGCCCTCGGCCGGCCGTTGGCGTCGATGGCCACATAGGTCAGGCTGGCCTCGGTGACCTTGACCACTTCGGGGGTTGCCGGGTTGCGCTCGGCGTAGACCTCGACGTGCACCGTGATCGAGGTGGTGCCGATGCGCTCGATGCGCGAATAAAAGCTCAGCAGGTCGCCCACGCTGACCGGCTGCTTGAAGGTGAAGTGGTTGACGGCCACCGTGGTCACGCGGCCGCGGGCGATGCGCACCGGCTGCACCGCGCCGGCGATGTCGACCTGGGCCATGATCCAGCCGCCGAAGATGCCGCCGATCGGGTTGGTGTCGGAGGGCATCGGCATCATGCGCAGCACCAGGCTGGCGTCGGGGTGCAGTCCGGCGGGTGCCTTCAGGCGCGAGCGTTCGATGACCGAAGCGGGCACTGCGGCGGGCGTCGGGTGGCCACCGCCAGACGAGGCCTCGGGGTGTTTCGGGTTCTCGTGCATATTGCGTGACCTGCTTCGGTGTGAAGTCGGTTCATTCTTTCACGGCCAGTCTTTCTGTCAGCGATCCATGCGCCCCATCTCATTGAGTGTTCCCAACGCCGACGCGACCAGCCCGGCCACCCCGCGATCCGACTGGTCGACGATCAAGAAGCTGCTGCCCTATGTGTGGCAATGGCGCTACCGGGTGGGTCTGGCGCTGGCGTTTTTGATTGCGGCCAAGGTGGCCAACATCGGCGTGCCGCTGTTGCTCAAGAGCCTGGTCGATGCGCTGGCGCTCCAGCCGGGCGATGCGCGTGCGGTGCTGGTGGTGCCGGTGGCGCTGCTGCTGGGTTACGGCGCGCTGCGTGTGTCGATCACGCTGTTCACCGAGCTGCGCGAGCTGTTGTTCTACCCGGTGGCCGCGCGCATCGCCCGGCGCATCGGGCTCGAGACCTTCGAGCACCTGCTGAGCCTGAGCTTGCGCTTTCACCTCGAGCGGCAAACCGGCGGCGTCTCGCGCGACATCGACCGTGGCGCGCGTTCGATCCAGTCGCTGCTGAGCTACCTGATCTACAACATCCTGCCCACGCTGATCGAGATCACGCTGGTCATCGTGCTGCTGTCGGCCAAGTTCGACGGCTGGTTTGCGGCCATCACCTTTGGTGCGTTGCTGCTGTACATCGGGTTCACCATCAGCGTGACCGAGTGGCGCACGGCGTTCCGGCGCGCGATGAACGAGCAGGATTCGAAGGCCAGCACCAAGGCGGTTGATGCGCTCATCAACTACGAGACGGTCAAGTACTTCTCGAACGAAAAATTCGAGCAGGCGCGCTACGACGAGAACTTGCAGCGGCTCGAGCGCGCGTCGATCAAGTCGCAGACCTCGCTGTCGGTGCTCAACGTCGGCCAGAGCCTGATCATCGCGGTGGCCGTCACGCTGCTGGTGTGGCGCGCCACCGAGGGCGTGGTCGCCGGCACCATGACGCTGGGCGATCTGGTGCTGGTCAACGCGCTGATGATCCAGCTGTACGTGCCACTGAACTTTCTGGGCGTGATCTACCGCGAGATCAAGCAGTCGACCATCGACATGGAAAAGATGTTCGCGCTGCTCGGCCAGAACCGCGAGATCGCCGATGCGCCCGAAGCGCAGCCACTGCGTTTCGACACCCCCGCCGACGCAGCCGAGGTGCCGGCGGTCAGGTTCAAGAACGTGCGCTTTGGCTACGACGCCGACCGCACCATCCTTCACGACATCAGCTTCGAGATTCCGGCGGGCAAGACGGTGGCGGTGGTGGGGCCATCGGGCTCGGGCAAGAGCACGCTGGCGCGGCTGCTGTTTCGCTTCTATGACGTGAACGCCGGTGGCATCGAGATCGCCGGCCACGACATCCGCTCGGTCACGCAGCTGAGCCTGCGCCAGGCGATCGGCATCGTGCCGCAAGACACGGTGCTGTTCAACGACACCGTTGAATACAACATCGCCTACGGCCGCACCAGCGCGAGCCGCGGCGAGGTTGAAGCCGCCGCGCAGGCCGCACACATCCACGCCTTCATCACCTCAACCCCCAAGGGCTACGACACCATGGTCGGCGAGCGCGGACTGAAGCTCTCGGGCGGCGAAAAGCAGCGCGTGGCCATCGCCCGCACGCTGCTCAAGAACCCGCCCATCCTGATCTTTGACGAGGCCACCTCGGCACTCGATTCGGCCAACGAGCGCGCCATTCAAGAAGAGCTGCGCAGCGTCGCGCGCAACAAGACCGCGCTGGTCATCGCGCACCGCTTGTCGACGGTGGTCGACGCGCACCAGATTTTGGTGATGGAGCACGGGCGCATCCTCGAGCGCGGCTCGCACGCCGAGCTGCTGGCGCAAGACGGGCGCTATGCCGAGATGTGGGCCTTGCAGCAGGCGAGTGCCGACGACGCGGTGGGAGAATTTGCCGCATGAGCCAGCCCCCGAATCCCGACACCCTGACCCTGATCCGACCCGACGACTGGCACGTGCATTTGCGCGATGGCGCGGCGCTGGCGGTGGTGGTGCCCGACACGGCGCGGCAGTTCGCCCGGGCCATCGTGATGCCCAACCTCAAGCCGCCGGTGACCACGGCGGCGCAGGCACTGGCCTATGCCGATCGCATCCGTGCGGCGGTGCCTGCGGGGCTGGCCTTCGAGCCGCTGATGACGCTGTACCTGACCGACCGGCTGCCGCCCGACGAGATCGCTCGCGCCCGCGACGCCGGCGTGGTGGCGGTCAAGCTGTATCCGGCCGGCGCCACCACCAACAGCGATGCTGGCGTGACCGACTTGCGAAAGACCTTCCCGACGCTCGAGGCCATGCAGCGCCTGGGCCTGCCGCTGCTGGTGCACGGCGAGGTGACCGACCCGGCGATTGATTTGTTCGACCGCGAGGCGGTGTTCATCGACACCCAGCTGATCCCGCTGCGCCGCGACTTCCCTGAGCTGAAGATCATCTTCGAGCACATCACCACGCGCGAAGCCGCGCAGTACGTGGCCGAGGCGGGCGCGCACACCGCGGCCACCATCACCGCGCACCACCTGCTCTACAACCGCAACGCCATCTTCACCGGCGGCGTGCGGCCGCACTATTACTGTTTGCCGGTGCTCAAGCGTGAGACCCACAGGCTGGCGCTGGTGGCGGCGGCCACCTCAGGCAGCGACCGCTTCTTTTTGGGCACCGACAGCGCGCCGCACCCGGCCCATCTGAAAGAGCACGCCAGCGGCTGCGCGGGTTGCTACACCGCGCTGTCGGCGATCGAGCTGTATGCCGAGGCGTTTGAAGCGGCCGGCGCGCTCGAGCGGCTCGAAGGCTTTGCGAGCTTTCACGGCCCCGACTTCTACCGCTTGCCGCGCAACACCGATCGCATCACCTTGCGCCGCGAAAGCTGGACGCTGCCCGAGTCGCTGCCCTTCGGCGAGGCTCAGTTGAAGCCGCTGTGCGGCGGCGAGACGCTGGCGTGGCGGCTGGTCGTCTGATGTCTGCCGCGACGCAGAACCTCCTCTTTTCACACGGAACACCATGGACCACACGAGCCGCATTGCGCTGCTGATCGATGCCGACAACGTGTCGGTGGATGTGCTCAGGCAGGTGCTGCACCGGCTGATCGCCAGCGGCGACCGGCTGCAGCATCGACGCGCCTACGGCAGCGTGCAAAAGGCGGTCGAGTTCGGCGAGGTCTGCCGCGATCACGCCATCCGCTTTTTGCCCAGCACCTTCGCCGGGCCCAACGCCACCGACATCGCGATGGCCATCGACGCGGTCGAACTGGTGCTGCGCCAGCCGGTCGACGAGGTGGTGATCGTGTCGTCCGACATGGACTACTCGCCACTGATCGTGCGGCTGCGCGAACTGGGCTGCCGCGTCACCGGCTACGGCCAGCAGGGCAAGTCGGGCCGCGACATCGAGCGCGACTACGAGCGCGTGTACGACCAATTCAGCGTGATCGGCCCGGCCAAGCCGCGCGCAGTGAGCCGGCCGCTGCAGCTGGTCGAGCCGCGTGGCGACGCCGCTGAGGCGACGCCCGTGGCACCCTTGACAACTCGCACCCGCGCACCGCGCGCGCCCCGCAAGGCCAAGCCGCTGGCCGCGCCAGTGATCATCCCGCTGCCACTTTCCTCTCTGGCCTCCGTGCCCGCACCTGCCCTCGAGGTTCAGGCGCCACGGCAGGCCGAGCCCCCAGCGGTGCCGGCCCTGCAAGCCAAGCCGGCGCCTGCCGTCCGAGCGCGCGGCAGGAGAGCGGCAGCCGCCGCCAAGCCGGTGGCTGCGCTGCCCGCCGTCGTGCCAGCGGCTGTCGAGGCGGTGCTCGAGGCCTGCCCCGGTCTGCGCGGTGGTGCGGCGGTGCGGCTCAATGGCGTGGCCAAGGCGCTGCGCGATGCCGGCCTGTTGAGCCAGAGCGGCAGGACCACGGCGCTGTTCAAGCGGCTCGCCTCCCACTTCGAGCTGCTGCCCGCCGACAAGCCCGAGTCGGTGCGCTTTCGCGGCGGCTGAGTCGCGCAAGCGCTCGGCGTGCATGGCCCCGCTCGACATCGACTGGAGCGCGCCTTGGCTGGCCCCTTACTGTGGCGTCGGTGAGGCCGTCGGCGCGCGCTTGCGCACCGGTGCTTCGGTGGCCGATGCGCTCAACGAGGCGCTGGAACGAGGGCGCGGCACGCCCGGCGCAGCGCCGCTGGCTGCGGGCATCACCCCGCTGCAGCGCTTCGTGCCGCAAGGCGATCTGGCTGAAGGCACGGCCTACGAGTCGCACATCGCGCGCACCGGCTGCGTGCCCACCCGCGACAACGCGCACGACCTGTTCAACGGGCTGGTCTGGCTGACGTTTCCGGCGCTCAAGGGCCGGCTCAACGCGCTGCACGCTGCGCAGATCGCGCGCTACGGCGTGGGCGCACAGCGCGGTGCGGCGCGCGATGCGCTCACGCTGTTCGACGAGAACGCGGCGCTGTGGCAAGCCCCGCCGGTGCTGGTCGATGCGCTGCGGCAGCGCGACTGGACCGCACTTTTCATCACCCACCGAGCGTTGTGGAGTAAGTGCCGGCTCACGCTGATCGGCCATGCCCTGCTTGAAAAGCTGCTGGCCCCGCGCAAGGCCATCACCGCCCATGTGTGGCCGCTGCAAGGTGAGGTCGATGCAGCGCTGCCCGAGGATTTGCTGCGCTCGCACCGCAGCTGGCTGCCGCTGCCGGTGCTCGGCGTGCCGGATTGGTGGAACCCCAACGCGCAAATCGGGTTCTATGACGATGTGGCGGTGTTTCGCCGTGCGTCGGGCCATCTTGAAAATCAGCCGCCCGGCGTCACAACCGCATCATCCTGATTCGATCGAATCGTGCAACCAAGGAGACTGCCTTCATGAAACGAATTGCCCTGTTCCTGCTGACCAACGTTGCTGTGATGGTGGTGTTGGGCATCGCTGTGAACCTGCTCGGGCTCAACAACTTCCTGTCGTCCAACGGCCTCGACCTGACCTCGCTGCTGGGCTTTTCGCTGGTGATGGGTTTTGGCGGCGCGATCATTTCGCTGCTGATGAGCAAGCCCATGGCCAAGATGTCGACCGGCGCGCAGGTCATCAACGACTCGCCCGACGCCACCCACCAGTGGCTGGTCAATACCGTGTCTCGCTTTGCCCAAAGCGCAGGCATCGGCATGCCCGAGGTGGCGATCTACGAAGGCGCGCCCAATGCGTTTGCCACTGGCGCGTTCAAGAACTCGGCGCTGGTGGCTGTGTCCACCGGATTGGTGCAGTCGATGACCCGCGAAGAGGTCGAGGCCGTGATCGGCCACGAGGTGGCCCACATCGCCAACGGCGACATGGTCACGATGACGCTGATCCAGGGCGTGATGAACACCTTCGTGGTGTTCCTGTCGCGGGTGATCGGCTACGTGGTCGACCGCGTCATCTTGCGCAACGATCGCGAAGGCCCGGGCATCGGCTACCTGATCACCACCATCGTGATGGATCTGCTGCTCGGCGTGTTGGCCGCCATCATCGTGGCCTGGTTTTCGCGGCAGCGCGAGTTCCGCGCCGATGCGGGCGCGGCCGGCCTGATGGGCCGCAAGCAGCCGATGATCAATGCGCTGGCCCGCCTGGGCGGGATCGACCCCGGCGAAATGCCCAAGGCCATGCAAGCCATGGGCATCAGCTCGCGCCCGAGCGGCCTGATGGCGCTTTTCTCAACCCACCCGCCAATGGAAGAGCGCATTGCCCGCCTTCGCGAGTCGGCCTGAGCAGCGCAGCGGCCGATAATCCAGCTGTGAAGCAAGCCAGACCGCCGCTGGTGCAATCACCCGAAAGGGCGCACTGGAGGAAGGTCCGGACTGCACAGGGCAGCGTAGCAGCTAACGGCTGTCCACCGTGAGGTGAGGATCAGAGCAACAGAGACGAGTCGAGGTGGGGCGCAAGCCCCGGCTCGGGTGAAACGGGCAATCTCTGCGCGCAGCAACACCAAATAGGCCAGCGTTGATGTGGCTCCGCGGAGCTGGCGGGTAGGTGGCACCGAGCCGTGCAGTGATGCACGGCCCAGAGGAATGGCGGTCACGGCGCGTCCGTCGCAAGGCGGGCGCGCTGCACAGAATCCGGCCTATCGGCTCGCTTCACACTTTTTTCGCATCCGCCATCTCGGCGCTTGCTGGCCTGGATGCAACCGATGAACCCTGACGCAGCGACCCTCTGGCGGCGGCCACGTTGGCTGCTGGCGCTGCTGCTGGCCGGTCTGGGCACCATCGGGCCGTTTTCCATCGACACCTACTTGCCGGCTTTTGCCGGCATTGCGCAGTCGCTGGGCGCCACGCCGGTGCAGATGCAGCAAACGCTGTCGGCCTATCTGTTTGGCGTGGCGGTGATGAACCTGTTCCACGGCGCGATCTCTGACAGCGTGGGCCGCCGCCCGGTGGTGCTGTGGGGGGTGGCGGCGTTCACGCTGGCGTCGGTGGGTTGTGCGCTGGCCTCGAGCATCGGCGCGCTGGTGTTCTTCAGGGCCGTGCAGGGCATGGCCACGGGCGCCGGCATGGTGGTCTCGCGCGCAGTGATCCGCGACATGTACCCGCCCACCGAGGCGCAAAAGGTGATGTCCATGGTCACCATGTTCTTCGGCATCGCGCCCATGGTCGCACCGCTGGTCGGCGGCTTGCTGTTCGTCTTTGTGGGCTGGCGCTCAGTGTTCTGGTTTCTGGCGGCGGTGGGCGCGGCACTGTGGATCTCGAACCAGCGGCTGCTGCCCGAGACGCTGCACCACACGCAGCGCCAGCCGCTGAATGTGCGCAACCTGATGCTCGGCTATCGGCAGCTGGGCTCCAACACGCGTTTTCTGGCGCTCGCGCTGGCTGGCGGCGTGCCGTTCAACGGCATGTTCCTGTACGTGCTGTCGGCGCCGGTGTTTCTGGGCGAGCACCTGAAGCTCGCACCACAGCACTTCTTCTGGCTGTTCATCCTGATCATCATTGGCATCATGAGCGGCGCCTTTCTGTCGGGTCGCCTGGCCGGCCGGATCACGCCGCAGCGGCAAATTCGAGCCGGCTTTGTCGTCATGGGGGTGGTGTCGGTGCTCAATGTGGCACTGAGCCTCGCCTTGCCGCCCAACGTGTGGTGGTCGATGCTGCCGATCTCTGTGTTTTCTCTGGGCTGGGCGCTGATGACGCCGTCGGTGACGCTGCTGGTGCTCGATCAGGCGCCCGATCGCCGCGGCATGGCGGCTTCGCTGCAGTCGTCGATTGCCAGCACGGCCAATGGGCTGGTGGCCGGCGTGGTGGCCCCGCTGGTGATGCATTCGGTGCTGGGGCTGGCGCTCACTTCGATGGCGATGATGGCCATCGGCGCGTTGGCCTGGCTGTGGGTGCGGCCGCGACTGCCCTGATCCTGGGGCGGCTTCCAAAAAGGGTCGGGTGGCGCACTCAAGTCGCCCCGGGTCAGGCCGATAGACCCCTGACAACCCTTGGTTTACTGCGGAGTGCTCACCATGCTGTTTGACTTTCATCGCTGCCCGGCCGCTGTTGCGTGTCGTCTGCTGACGGCTGCGATGGTCTGCTCGGTGATGGGTTGGGGCGAGCCCGTGCTGGCCTCGACCACGAAGGACGACGCCGTCGCCACGCCAGCCAAGGCCGCGCCCGCGAAGAAAACGGCCAAGGCGACCGACGAAGACCTCACGGCCAAGACCATCTCGGCGGCCACCGCCGCGGCTGCGGCCGCCGACCTGGGCGACCCGGTGCCGCGTGCCACGGCGCGCGATCCGATGGACATCATCCGCGAGCGCCTGGCGGCCCGGCTGGGCGCTGCCCGCGTGCCAGCCGCCACGCCTGGCGGTTCGGTCAAGGTGGTGTCCAACGATCCGACCGAGGTCAAGCCGCCTGCCCGCGCCAAGACCGCGCCCACGCGTGTGGCCGCGCTCAGCCCGGGGCTCGCCGATCCGACCCTGGTGCTGGGTGCCAATGCGGTGGGCAACAGCCCGCGCAGCGCAGTGAACGCGCGCGCGCCCGGCAGCAGCCACTGGAGCTATGAAGGCGAGAACGGGCCGGCGGCCTGGGCGCAGCTCAAACCCGAGTTCTCCACCTGCGGCAGCGGCTCGCGTCAAAGCCCGATCGACATCCGCGACGGCATCAAGGTCGAGCTCGATGCGGTGCAGTTTGAATACCGTCCGAGCGGCTTCCGGGTGGTCGACAACGGCCACACCGTGCAGGTCAATGTGGCCGCAGGCAACACCATCGAGGTGGCCGGCAAACGCTATGAGCTGGTGCAGTTCCACTTTCACCGGCCGTCCGAGGAGCGCATCGACGGCAAGCCGTTCGACATGGTGGTGCACCTGGTGCACAAGAGCGTCGATGGCCGTGTGGCCATGGTGGCGGTACTGCTCGACAAGGGCAGCGCCCAGCCCGTGGTGCAGATGGTGTGGAACAACCTGCCGCTCGAAAAGGGCGATGAGGTGACCGCCCGCGCGCCGCTGGATCTGAATGCGCTGCTGCCCACCGACCGCCGCTACTACACCTACATGGGCTCGCTCAGCGAGCCACCGTGCAGCGAAGGTGTGCTGTGGATGGTGATGAAGACGCCGGTCGAGGTGTCGCCCGAGCAGATTGCCATTTTCTCTCGGCTGTATCCGATGAACGCCCGGCCGATCCAGTCGGCCAGCGGGCGCATGATCAAAGAGTCCAACTGAGCCTCGCAGCGCGCGGCCGGCGAGTCTGGCATCGCGTCGCACGGCCCGCATAGACTGGCGGCCTTTGTTCCTCACTGGAAAGCGCCGTCATGCTGATGCTGATTCTGGGCCTCGTGATTCTTCTGGGCATGCACTCCGTGTCTATCGTGGCGCCGGGCTGGCGTGACGCGCAGGCTGCCGCGCGTGGCGAACAGGTCTGGAAACTGATCTACGGCGTCGTGTCGGTGGTCGGCTACCTGCTCATCGAATACGGCTGGGCAACCGCCAACGTGCCGCCGGAGCAGCTGTACTCGCTGCCGCCTTTCTTTCGCCACATCGCGTGGCTGCTGATGGTGCCGGTGTTCCCGCTGCTGTTCGCAACCTACCTGCCCGGGCGCATTTCGAGCGTCACCAAGCACCCCATGCTGGTCGCGGTCAAGTTCTGGGCGCTGGCCCACTTGCTGGCCAACGGCAGCGTGGCTTCCACCGTGCTGTTCGGTTCGTTTCTGGTCTGGGCGGTGGTCGATCGCATCTCGCTCAAGCGCCGGCCGCACCGCGCCACGCCGCGT
The DNA here is from genome assembly GCA_040400875.1 of Burkholderiaceae bacterium. Taxonomy (GTDB): domain Bacteria; phylum Pseudomonadota; class Gammaproteobacteria; order Burkholderiales; family Burkholderiaceae_C; genus PBB1. The sequence goes on from JBBAPK010000034.1 coordinate 21,402, forward strand.
GCACCTGCCGGCCGCTACAACGATGCGATCGCCATCGTCGGCGGTTTGGCCACCTATGCCGCCTTCCTGCTCGGCGTGCACCAGTGGCTGATCGGCGTGTCGCCAATGTGAGCTTGCGGCGGCGCCCGAGGGTGCCGCCGCCGATCTGCGCCTGAGCCCTCAGGCCGCACTCACACCCCCCTAGGCGCTCGCCCGGGGCTTTTGCTCCGCTCCATCGCAGCGGTTCGGTGTTTCCACCGATCGCGCCAGCGCGCCTGCGCCGTTTTCTTCATACATCACTTTCAGATCACCCCCCAAGCACTTGTTTTTGAACAACTTTTCGTTTCTGAGTCAGCCTTCAATATCACCGCTAAGTGCTTGATTTCATTAGATTTTTCTTTGCTTTGGCGTTGACGGCGGGGTGTTTCCTACGCTAAAGTGCAAAAAAGTGCACTTTGGTGGGGTTTTGTGGCAAATCTGGTGTTTCAGGGGCCTGCGGCGTTGACCTTGGATGGCAAGGGGCGTTTGGCCGTGCCTGCCAGGCATCTTGCCGTGCTGCGCGAGATGAACGTCAGCCAACTCACCATCACCAAGCACCCCGACGGCCCCTTGATGGTGTTTCCGCGCCCGGCCTGGGAAGACTTCCGCGACAAGATCAGCGCGCTGCCGATGGACGCGGTGCGCTGGAAGCGCATGTTTCTGGGCAATGCGATGGACGTCGACATCGACGCTTCGTCGCGGGTGCTGATCGCGCCTGAGCTGCGCGCGTCGGCCGGGCTCGATCGCAGCGTGATGCTGATTGGCATGGGCAGCCACCTCGAGCTGTGGGACGCCGTGCGTCACGCCGAGCACGAGGCCGAAATCATGCGCGGCGAGATGCCCGATGCACTCAAGGGCTTCTCGTTCTGAGCCACCTGACATGACCCTTGATGCCGCCTGCGTGCACACCACGGTCTTGCTTGACGAAGCGGTTGACGCCTTGCTCCACCACACGCCGCCAGCGGCCGATGACGAGGCTGTGGCGCGCGCTGCCGGCGGCCTCTACGTGGACGGCACCTTTGGTCGTGGCGGACATTCGCGCTTGCTGCTGCAGCGGCTGGCGCCGGCGGGACGGCTGATCGCGCTGGACCGCGACCCGCAGGCGGTGGCTGCGGCCGCTGCCGATGCGCAGCTGGCCGATGCACGCTTTTCGATCCAGCACACCGCCTTCAGCCAGATCGTGCCCACGCTGGCGGCGCTGGGCGTGGGCCGCATCGACGGGCTGCTGCTCGATCTGGGCGTGTCGTCGCCGCAGATCGACAGCCCCGAGCGCGGCTTCAGCTTTCGCTTTGACGGCCCGCTCGACATGCGCATGGACACCACCCGTGGCGAGAGCGCCGCGGATTTTCTGGCCCGCGCCGATGAGCGCCATCTTGCGGAAGTGATACGCGACTATGGGGAAGAACGGTTTGCTCTCCAGGTTGCAAAGGCGCTTGTTGCTCGGCGCGAGAGCGGCAACCCCATTCGAACCACACGCGAGCTGTCCGAGGTCGTGGCTGGTGCAGTCAAGACCCGCGAGCCGGGCCAGAACCCAGCAACGCGCACGTTTCAGGCTCTTCGGATTTTCGTCAATGCCGAGCTTGAAGAGCTCGAACAAGGGCTGAAAGCCGCGCTTGAGCTGCTCGCCCCAGGCGGGCGGCTGGTGGTCATCAGCTTTCACTCGCTCGAAGACCGCATCGTCAAGACCTTCATCGCCCGCGAAAGCAAGGCGGTGTTCGACCGCCGCGCACCGTTTGCCCCCGAGGTGGCGATGCGGCTGGTGGCGCTGGGCCGCGTCAAGCCCGGTGAGACCGAGCTGCGCGCCAATCCGCGCGCGCGCTCGGCGGTGATGCGCGTGGCCGAGCGCACCGACGTGCCCGCGCCCCACACAGGGGCTCGCCGATGAGCCGCATCAATGGGCTGCTGCTGCTGGCGCTGATGATCAGCAGCATCTATCTGGTGCGCGTGTCCTATGAGTCGCGACGCCTGTTTGCGCAGGTCGACCGTGAGCAAGGCCAGCAGCACCAGCTCGAGACCGAATTCGGCCGTCTGCAGACCGAGCGTCAGGCGCAGGCCACGCCGTCACGGGTGGAAAAGACCGCGCGCGAAAAGCTCGGCATGCGCAGCGCCACGCCGGCCGTCACGCAGTACGTGGTCGCACCGGTGGCGCGCGCCATCCCGGGTGGTGTTGCGGCTTCGGCCGCCGGAGGTGCACGTTGAAGCTGCCGGGCAGCCGCAAGACCGCCGGCGCGCCCAAGGACACGCCACCCAGCGTGCGCGGCGTCAACTACTCGAACAGCCCGGTGCTGGTGTCACGCACGCCGGTGGGTCGCTCCAAGCTGCTGGTGGCGCTGGTCGGTCTGGGTTTTTGCGTGCTGCTCTGCCGCGCCGCCTATGTGCAGGTGTTTGGCGCTGACTTCTATTTGAAGCAAGGCGAGATCCGCTACGCCCACACCATGCCACTGCCGGCCAGCCGCGGGCGCATCCTGGACCGCAACGGCGAGCTGATGGCTTCGAGCGTGCCGGCGCCCTCGCTTTGGGTGATCCCGAAAGACTTCGAGGCCAAACCGGCCGAGCGGCGTGAGCTGGCCTCGCTGCTGGGCATGAAGCCGCGTGCACTCGACGACCGCCTCGATGACAGCCCGAACTTCATCTGGCTGGGCCGCCAGGTCGATGACGAGGTGGCCAAGGAGGCGCTGGCGCTGGGCCTGTCCGGGCTGCACAAGTCCAGCGAGTTCCGCCGCAAATACCCCGAAGGCGAGGCCGCGGCCCATGTGGTGGGCTTTACCGACGTCGAAAACCGCGGCCAGGAAGGCATTGAGCTCGCGTTCCAGTCCGACCTGGTGGGCCGCAAGGGCAGCCGCCGCGTCATCAAAGACCGCCTTGGGCGGGTGATCGAAGACATCGGCGACAGCGTGCCGTCGGTCGATGGCCGCGACGTGCAGTTGTCGATCGACTCAAAGCTGCAGTTCTTCGCCTACCGCCGCCTGCGCGAGGCGGTGGCTGAAAACAAGGCCAAGGCCGGCAGCGTGGTGGTGCTTGATGCGCAATCGGGCGAGGTGCTGGCGCTGGCCAACTACCCGAGCTACGCGCCTTCTGATCGACGCAACCTGACGGGCGAGCAACTGCGCAACCGCGCGCTCACCGACACCTTCGAGCCGGGCTCGACGATGAAGCCTTTCGTCATCGCTCTGGCGCTGGAAACCGGCCGCGTCACGCCGGACACCGTGATCCAGACGGCGCCGGGGCGCATCACCATCACCGGCTCGACCATCAGCGACGCCCATCCGCACGACGCGCTCACCGTCAACGAGGTGATCCAGAAGTCGAGCAATGTGGGCACCGTGAAGATCGCGATGCAGATGCATCCGCGCGAGATGTGGGAGCTCTACACCCAGGCCGGCTTTGGTCAAAAGCCGCAGATCGAATTTCCCGGCGTGGTCAGCGGCAAGCTGCGCCCCTACAAGACCTGGCGTCCGATCGAGCAGGCCACCATGAGTTACGGCTACGGCCTGTCGGCCTCACTGTTTCAGTTGGCGCACGCCTACACCGTGTTTGCGCATGACGGCGAGGTGATTCCGGTCACCCTGCTCAAGCAGCCTGACCAGCCCGATCACAAGCGGCTCGACGGCATGCGAGTGCTGTCGCCCAAGACCGCGCAGCTGGTTCGCCACATGCTGCAGATGGCCGCCGGCCCCGGCGGCACCGCGCAGAAGGCGCAAACCATCGGCTATTCGGTGGGCGGCAAGTCGGGCACCGCCTACAAGCAAGAAGGCAAGGGCTACGCCAGCGGCAGCGTCAAGAAATACCGTTCGTGGTTTGTCGGCATGTCGCCCATCAACGACCCGCGCATCATCGTGGCAGTGATGGTCGACGAGCCCACCGCCGGCAAGTACTACGGCGGCGACGTGGCCGCACCGGTGTTCAGCGACGTGGTTCAGCAGACCCTGCGCACGCTCAACGTGGCCCCTGACATCGAGGTGCGCGCGCAGATCCAGACGCAGCCCCTGGACGCGGCCGAAGAGAACTTCTGATGACCACCCGGCTGCTCACTTCGGTGCCCACCGCGCTCACCTGGCTGACCCAGCGCGGCGTGCGCGGTCTGGCCATCGACAGCCGCGCCTTGCAGCCCGACGAGGCCTTCATCGCCTGGCCGGGGCAGGCGCACGACGCGCGCCAGCACGTGCGCCAGGCGCTCGAGGCCGGCGCGCGGGCCTGCGTGGTCGAGGCCGAGGGCGCCGCCGCATTCGGTTTCGACGACGACCGCATCGCCGTCATGCAAGGCCTCAAGGCCGCTGCCGGCCCGCTGGCCAGTGCCTTCTTCGGCTCGCCGAGCGACCGCCTCGCGGTGATCGCCGTCACCGGCACCAACGGCAAGACCTCGAGCACCTGGTGGGTGGCGCAGGCGCTGTCGGCGCTGGGGCGTCGCTGCGGCGTGATCGGCACGCTGGGCGCGGGCGCGGTACCGCTGGGCGACGCGCCGTGCGCGCTGGCGCCCACGGGTCTGACCACACCCGACCCGCTGACGCTGCACCGCGAGTTCAAGCGCTTCCTGGGCGAAGGCCTGCGCACGGTGGCCATCGAGGCGTCGTCGATCGGTCTGGCCGAGCGGCGCCTGTGGGGCACGCACATCGATATTGCGGTGTTCACCAACTTCACGCAGGACCACCTCGACTTCCACGGCTCGATGGAAAGCTACTGGCGGGCCAAGGCCGATCTGTTTGCCTGGCCTGGGCTGCGGGCTGCGGTACTCAACATCGACGACCCGCGCGGCGAAGCGCTGCAGCACGTGCTGGCCACCAGCGACGTGCGGGTGTGGACCTGCTCATCGAGCAAGCCGGCGCGGCTGATGGCCCGTGACGTGAGCTACATCGATGGCGGTTTGTGCTTCACCCTGGTTGAACTCGGGCTGCCGCCGGTGGCGCTGCGCACCCGGCTGATCGGTGACTACAACGTGGCCAATTTGCTGGGCGTGGTGGCCTCGTTGCGCGTGCTGGGGGTGTCGCTTGAAGACGTGGTGCGTGCCTGCGGCTCGCTCACGCCGGTGCCCGGGCGCATGCAGCGCGTGCGGCTCGCATCGCCGGGGTCTGCGGACTTGCCCGAGGTGCTGGTCGACTACGCCCACACCCCCGACGCGCTCGAAAAGGCGCTGCTCGCGCTGCAGCCGCTGGCCGCTGCACGCGGCGGCGCGCTGTGGTGCGTGTTCGGCTGCGGCGGCAACCGCGACGCCGACAAACGTCCGTTGATGGGCGCCATCGCCGAGCGGCTGGCCGCACACGTGGTGGTGACCAGCGACAACCCGCGCCATGAGGCGCCTGCGGCCATCATGGCCCACATCACCGCTGGCATGAGCGCCGGCATGGGCGCGCCCACCGTGATCGAGGACAGGCGCGAAGCGATTGCCCATGCCCTCAGCCATGCCGGTGCGAACGATGTGGTGCTGATCGCCGGCAAGGGCCACGAGACCAATCAAGACATTGCTGGCGTGAAGCACCCGTTTTGCGACGTCGACGAAGCGCGTGCAGCGCTTGCCGAGCGCGCGGCAGCAGGGGTGTGCGCATGATGACGCTGGCCCAGGCTCAGGCCTTCTTGCCCGGCTCGCAGTTGTACGGCGACGGTGCCACTGCGGTGCAGCGCGTGCACAGCGACAGCCGCAGCCTGCGCGAGGGCGATCTGTTCGTGGCCCTGCGCGGTGAGCGCTTCGATGCCCACGACTTTCTGAGCGGTGCGCGTGCTGCAGGGGCTGCGGCCGTGCTGGCCGAGCGTGGCGTGGCCGAATGCGGTCTGCCCGGGCTGCAGGTGGCTGACAGCCTGCAGGCCATGGGCGCGCTGGCGTCAGGCTGGCGTGGCCAGTTCACGCTGCCGCTGATCGCGGTGACCGGCAGCAACGGCAAGACCACGGTGACGCAGATGGTGGCGTCGATCCTGCGCGCCCGGCACGGCGATGCGGCGTTTTCGACCGAAGGCAACTTCAACAACCACATCGGCGTGCCGCTCACGCTGCTGCGGCTGCGCCGCGAGCATGGCTCGGCGGTGGTCGAGCTCGGCATGAACCACCCGGGCGAGATCGCCCAGCTTGCCGCCATGGCCGCACCCACGGTGGCGCTGGTCAACAACGCGCAGCGCGAGCACCAGGAATTCATGGCCAGCGTCGAGGCCGTGGCGCGCGAGAACGGCGCGGTCATCACCTCACTCGGCGCCGATGGCGTGGCGGTGTTTCCTGCCGACGAGCCGCACACGCCGCTGTGGCGTGAACTGGCCGGCGCGCGTCGGGTGCTCACGTTTGCGCTGGGGTCGTCGGCTGCTGCCGATGTCACCGCCGCTGCCGACTGGCACGCCGACCACTGGGCAGTGCGCTTGCACACGCCGCTGGGCCCCAGCGCCTTCGTGCTGCGCGTGGCCGGTCTGCACAACGTGAAGAACGCCGCCGCTGCGGCCGCCGGCGCGATCGCCGCAGGTGCGCCGCTGAGTGTGGTGGCCAGCGGCCTCGAAGCCTTCAGCGCGGTCAAGGGCCGCTCGCAGGCGAAGTTGATCGAGCGCTCAGGACAGCGCATCACGCTGATCGACGACAGCTACAACGCCAACCCCGATTCGGTGTTGGCCGCCATAGGCGTGCTGGCCGCGTTGCCTGGCCCGCGCTGGCTGGTGCTGGGCGACATGGGCGAGGTGGGCGACCAGGGCCCGGCCTTTCACCGCGAGGTGGGCGAGGCCGCGCAGCGCTCGGGCATCGAGATGTTGTGGACCACCGGTGCGCTGTGCGCCCATTCGGCAAAGGCCTACGGCAGCGGCCGCCACTTCGACAGCGTCGAGTCGCTGCTGGCCGCGCTGTGCGACGCGCCGAGTGCTGCGTCGGTGCTGGTCAAGGGCTCGCGCTTCATGAAGATGGAGCGGGTGGTGGCCGCGCTGTCGAGCGCGCCTGACGCGACCCGCGAGGTGGCCCATGCTGCTTAGCCTGGCCCAGTGGCTGCAAACGCTGTCGCCCGAGCTGGGCTTTTTCCGCGTCTTCCAGTACCTCACCTTCCGTGCGGTAATGGCGGCGATGACCGCGCTGCTCATTGGGCTGGCCTTCGGGCCGATGGTGATCCGTCGCCTGGCCGCGCTGAAGATCGGCCAGCCCATCCGCGAGTACGGCATCCAGGCCCACCTGGCCAAAGCCGGCACGCCCACCATGGGCGGCGTGCTCATCCTCATCAGCATGACGGTGTCGACGCTGCTGTGGTTCGACTGGAGCAACCGCTTCGTGTGGATCACGCTGCTCGTGACGCTGGGGTTTGGCGCCATCGGCTGGGCCGACGACTGGCGCAAAGTGGTCGACAAGAACCCCGAGGGCATGCGCTCGCGCGACAAGTTTTTCTGGCAAACGCTGATTGGGCTGGTGGCGGCCTTCTATCTCGCCTTCAGCGTGAGTGAAAGCTCGAACCTGCGCGTGCTCGAGTTGTTCGTGCGCTGGCTGCAAAGCGGCTTTTCCAACGACCTGCCCCCCACGGCCGACCTGATCGTGCCGTTCTTCAAGACAGTGAGCTACCCGCTGGGCGTGTACGGCTTCATCGCGCTGACCTGGTTCGTGATCGTCGGTGCGAGCAACGCGGTCAACTTCACCGACGGCCTGGACGGGCTGGCCATCATGCCGGTGGTGATGGTGGCTTCGGCGCTCGGGGTGTTCGCCTATGTCACCGGCAGTTCGATCTACAGCAAGTACCTGCTGTTTCCCTACATCCCGGGCTCGGGCGAGTTGCTGATCTTTTGCGCCGCGATGGCCGGCGCGGGGCTGGCCTTTTTGTGGTTCAACACCCATCCGGCGCAGGTCTTCATGGGCGATGTGGGCGCGCTGTCGCTGGGCGGCGCACTCGGCACGCTGGCGGTCATCACCCGGCAGGAAATCGTGCTCGGGATCATGGGTGGCATCTTCGTGGTCGAGGCGCTGTCGGTGATGCTGCAGGTGGGCTGGTTCAAGTACACCCGCAAGCGCTACGGCATCGGCCAGCGCATTCTCAAGATGGCGCCGCTGCACCACCACTTCGAAAAGTCCGGCTGGAAGGAAACGCAGGTGGTGGTGCGTTTTTGGATCATCACCATGCTGCTGTGCCTGATCGGCCTGGCCAGCCTGAAGCTGCGCTGAAACGGCGCTGACCCGGCCATGAACATGAACGCCCTCGCAGGAAACACGGTGCTGGTGCTCGGTCTGGGCGAGTCCGGGCTGGCCATGGCACGCTGGTGCGCGCGCGCTGGCGCCACGGTGCGGGTGTGGGACACGCGTCTGGCGGCCGCCGCCGGCGGCGTCGACAGCAGCGCGCTGCCCAACGCCGCCACCTTGCTGGCCGAACACCCTGACACGCAACTGCTGGCGGGCGAGCTGAGCGACGCTGCGCTCGATGGCGTGCGTCTGCTGCTGAAAAGCCCCGGTCTCGCACCCGCCGATGCCCGCATTGCGCCCACCCTGGCGCTGGCGGCTCAGCGCGGCGTGCCGGTGCAAGGCGAACTGGGCCTGTTTGCCGCCGCGCTGGCCGAGCTGAAAGCCGATCGCGGCTACGCGCCTCGGCTGCTGGCCATCACCGGCACCAATGGCAAGACCACCACCACCGCGATGACCGCGCTGCTGGTGGAGCGCAGCGGACGCCGCGTGGCGGTGGCCGGCAACATCGGCCCCACGATGCTGCACACGCTGACCGAGGCGTTGCAACGCGCGGCCGCTGTCGACACGCCGCAGTTCCAAGCGTTGCCCGAGGTGTGGGTGCTCGAGCTTTCGAGCTTTCAGCTCGATGAGGTGCAGGGTTTCGAGCCCGATGCCGCGGCGGTGCTCAACGTCACCGACGACCACCTCGACTGGCATGGGTCGATGGCGTCTTACGCCGCGGCCAAGGCGCGGGTGTGGGGCCGCGAGGCGGTGATGGTGATCAACCGCGACGACGCACAGGTCGAGGCACTGGCCGCTGCCGCACAGGCCGTGGCCAAGGCGGCATCGGTGGCCGCGGCCAAGCCGGGTGCTGCCACGCGCGCAGCGGGCCTGATGACGCGAGCCGCGTTGCGCTTTGGCACCGACGCGCCACGCGCCGGCGGCGACTTCGGGCTGGTCACCGAAAACGGCATGACCTGGCTGGTGCGCGCGCTGCCGGGCGAAGACGGCGTGGCGCCCAAGCGTGCGCGCGCCGGAGAAGCGGTCGAGCCTGAGGTGCTGCACATCCAGCACCTGATGCCTGTGGATGCGCTGCGCGTGCGTGGCCGCCACAACGCGGCCAACGCGCTGGCTTCGCTGGCGCTGACCACGGCCATCGGCTGCCCGCTCGCGCCCATGCTGCACGGGCTGCGCGAATACGCCGGCGAGCCGCACCGCGTGGAGCACGTGACCACCATCAATGGCGTGGATGCCTTCGACGACAGCAAGGGCACCAATGTGGGCGCCACCGTGGCCGCGCTTGAAGGCCTGGGCGCCGATCGCGCACCCAGCCGGCTGGTGGTGATTCTGGGCGGCGATGGCAAGGGGCAGGACTTTGCCCCGCTGGCCGCACCCGTGCAGCGCCACGCCCGTGCTGTGGCCACGCTGGGTCGTGATGCGCCACTCATCGAAGCCGCGCTGACCAGCATCGAAGGCCTGCCGCTGCAGCGCCACGCCACGCTCGAAGCGGCCACGCGCTGGGCCTTTGCGCAGGCGCGATCGGGCGATGCGGTGCTGCTCAGTCCGGCATGCGCCAGCCTCGACATGTTCCGCAACTACGCCCACCGCGCCGAGGTGTTCGTCGCCGAGGTGCAAGCGATTGCCGCTGATGCCGGGGTGGCGGCATGAAGGCGCTCGCATCCATCGGGCTGCCGGCGTGGCTGGCGCGGCTGGGCGCGCTGCGCCGCGGCGACGGATCCGAGCCGAGTGGCGCGATTCCGGTGCGCGACTGGATCCATGTGTCCACTGCCGCGCCGGCTCGGCTGATCGGCTTTGATCAGGGCCTGGTGTGCGTGGTGCTGGCGCTGCTGGCACTGGGCACGGTGATGGTGTTCAGCGCGTCCATCGCGATGCCCGACAACCCCAAGTTCGCCAGCTACACGCCCACCCACTTCCTGACTCGCCATTTGTTTTCGCTGGGTCTGGCCTGCGTGGCCGCGGTGCTGACGGTGCAAATTCCGATGGCGTTCTGGGAAAAGGCCAGCCCTTACCTTTTTGCGCTGGCACTGGTGGCGCTGGTGGTGGTGCTGATTCCGATTCCGGGGGTGCACCGCATCAATGGCGCGCGCCGCTGGATTCCGCTGGGCATCCTGAACTTCCAGCCGTCCGAACTCGCCAAGCTGGCCATGGTCATGTATGCCGCCGGCTACATGGTGCGCAAGATGGCCGCGCGCGAGAACTTCTTCCGGGCCGTGTTGCCCATGGGCGTTGCCGTGGGCGTGGTCGGCGTGCTGCTGCTCGCCGAGCCCGACATGGGTGCCTTCATGGTGATCGCCCTGATCGCCATGGGCATCTTGTTTCTGGGCGGCGTCAACGGCCGCATGATCCTGGCCATCACCGCGGTGTTGGTCGGCGCTTTCGTGCTGATGATCACCCTGAGCGAGTGGCGCCGCGAGCGCATCTTTGCCTACCTGAGCCCGTGGGACGTGAAGTACTCGATGGGCAAGGCCTATCAGCTGACGCATTCGCTGATCGCCTTCGGCCGAGGCGGGTGGTTCGGCCAGGGGCTGGGCTCGAGCGTCGAGAAGTTGCACTACCTGCCCGAGGCGCACACCGACTTCCTGCTGGCCGTGATCGGCGAAGAACTCGGTCTGGCCGGTGTGGCCTGCGTCATCGCCGCCTTCTTCTGGATGTCGCGGCGCGCCTTCCACATCGGCCGCCAGGCCATCGCGCTCGACCGCGTGTTTTCCGGCCTCTACGCCCAGGGCGTCGGGCTGTGGATGGGCGGCCAGGCCTTCATCAACATCGGCGTGAACCTGGGCGTGCTGCCCACCAAGGGGCTGACGCTGCCGCTCATGAGCTATGGGGGGTCGGCGATTCTGATGAACATGATTGCGTTGGCGATCGTGGCCCGTGTCGACATCGAGAGTCGGCAACTGATGCGGGGAGGCCGCGCATGAACGGGTTGTCTTCTCGCTCCCCAGCGAGGGGGTTCGTTTGTGGCTGCGCCCGGCGGTGGTTGGTGCAGTGCGCTGCAGCGCGCCGGGTTCCGCCCCGGCGGGCGGGGAGTTGGGCTGGTTCGCTTCCCGCGTGGGTTGTTCTCTTGGCGAGAGCCCGCCGGGTCTCGGCCCGGCTGCCGAGTAACTTTCATTTGCTGGCCCAAATGAAAG
>JBBAPK010000035.1:0-31040 GCA_040400875.1 Burkholderiaceae bacterium
GCACCCACCCTACGGGCGCGTCTTTCGCTTGATGGCCAAGCTGCTGCGCCGCATCGGCTGACGGCTGGTCAAAGTGCCTCAGCCGTGCGGTGGGGCGTTTCGGGTCGCCTCGCGGCTGAACGGGATCAGGCCAATCAATGCGGCAATGGGCATCAGCAGCGCCGCCGCGCCAAGCCAGCGCGTGCCGAACGCCGCCGCGAGGGTTCCCGCAACGAAGCTCACGATGGTCAGCAGCATGCGCCGCGCCTGCTGCCCGAGGCCATGCGACCTGATGTCGGAATGCCTGATCGATGACAGGCCGAACATGATCGCAGCGGTGTGGCTCAGCACATGGGTGATGTTGCCCGTGAGGACCGTCGTCGGCGGAAGATCGTTGAGCACGAGTCGCATGAAGGTGTTGTGCAGCGCCATGGCGATCAGCGCCAGGACGCTGCCGGCGAGCACGGCCGCATCGTTCGGCAGGGCGCCTGCAGGGATCAGCAGCACGCACGCCATGCAAGCGGCGATCAACCCCGCCTGCAGCGCGAGTGCAGGCACCAGCGGGTTACGCTTGCGCTCCATCAGAGACCCGATGAACCACGCCGACATCACCACGGCGGCGCAGAAGATTGGCAATGCCGCGATCTTCATGAAGACGAGGTCGTGACCGCTGGCCAGATCGATGGCAGTGAAGACCACGTTGCCCGTCACATGCGCGGCAAGCAGTCCGTTGAAAGTGAGATAACCGAACACGTCGATGAAACCGGCGACGAAACCGAGTCCGACGATGAAAGGCGAGTTTTCGATGCGTGCCAAGTTCGGGGTCGCTTGAGGCGCTTGTTGTCAAAGCGGGCGCGGTGCCAGGCCGCGACGTATCCAAACAGCTCAGGCACAGCCCGGACTATTCGGATCTGGTGTGCCGGTGTTTGGCTCGCCACGCGGCCTTGTGCAGGGTGGTCATGTGGATCATGACCGAGGTGGTCCACGCCAATGAAAACACGCCAGAAAAAGATATGAAGAAGGCCAGACTTTTCCACCCTACGGGTAACAAGTCATCCACAAACCCGACGGTGGTGTAGCAACTGCCGGAAAACAGCAGGCCCATCATCAAACTGGGAACCAGACCCAGCCCCAGAAGACCCAAAGCCCAGAAGAAAATCTCGGCGACGTGTATCAGGGCAATGAGGATCAAGCTGAGATAAAACCAGAAAAACACCTTGCTGTAGCGCTTGAGCAGCAAGGCCTTGTCTGCGTACAAATCAAATCGAACCAGAATCGAATTGATCGACAGGCCATGAAATATCAGGATGCCCGTCAAGCCAATCAAGCCGACCACCACATCCAGGAAAAGACCAAAAAGCGAGAAGTTGTGGAGTTCGGCTGTCATGGTCGGACTGTAGGTGTAAGTTGTGGTAACCCTGAGCCGCTTGGGTGTGTGGCACTTCCCGTACCGAAGTTGAAGTCGCTGAGCACCTTGCCGCAGCGCACATGCCGTAACAAGTCTGAGGGAGTTGTTGTCGCTCAGACGGGGTTCGCGGCGTTATACCTAGCACCCCCACGCTGTTTCAGGAAATTTCTCATGCGCAACTCCTCTGTTCTGATCCCCACGGTGTCCTCGCCCAAGCGCGGCGTGCCCCGCGCTCTGTGGATTGGCGGCGGTCTGCTCGGCCTGGTGGCTGCCGCACTGGCCGGTGCGCTGATCATGCGTTCGATGGATGCCGCGTCGACACCCGGCGCGCAAGTGGACCCCGCAACCACATCCGCACCGATCCAAGCACCAGCACCAGCACCAGCACCAACCCACGCCACCGCCGACAGGGCTGCGCAGTTTGCACAGAAGAACCACGCCACCCAGGCCGTGGCGCCCATCTGCACGAATTGCGGCACGGTGGAGTCGGTCAGGCAGGTGGAACAAGAAGGTCAAGGCACCGGGCTGGGTGCGGTGGCCGGTGGCGTGGCGGGGGGCCTGCTGGGCAACCAGTTCGGCAGCGGCAAGGGCAAGACCGCCATGACGGTGCTCGGTGCCGTCGGCGGCGGCCTGGCGGGCAACCAGATGGAAAAGAAGGCGCGCAGCGAAACGGTCTACCGGGTCAGCGTGCGCATGCAAGATGGCAGCGTCGGCACCTTCCAGCAGAGCCAGTCGTTTGCCGTGGGCACCAAGGTGGTCGTTGATGGCCAGACCTTGCGCATGGCCAGCGATGGTGCCGGGCGGTAGTCGGGGTGACCAGCGTGAAGCAGACCTTGACGGTGCTGATGCCGTCTTGGGTGCATCAGCGTCGCTGCGCCCGTCAAGGTTGATCGAGCGGCAGCCAGATCTCGTTGCGGCGCATGAACCACAAGGTCCACGGCGGGTCGTAGCGTGAGTAGAGCGGCGGCCCGGAAGCATGCAAATCGGCTGATCGCAACGCCTCTTTCAGCAAATTCAGGTGCTCGTTGTAGTTGGCATCCGACCAAAAGCCGGTGTACCGAATGACCGCCATCTTCACTGACGGCACATCACGAAGTTGCACGCGCGGGTCGAGTGGCGCAGGCGCCGATTCGGCGCTCACGCCCTTGGGCAGCACGAACTGCACGAGGTAGCCGCCCGTCGCTGGCGTCATGGTGACGGGTGCGGTCATCTCGAGCTTCACCGGCACCGGGGTCTGGGTGACCGGCGCGGTCATCTCCAGTTTCCGCTCGCCCTTGTTCTTGCCAAAGATGTAGGCCGCCAGAATGCGAAAACCCTCGTTGCCGGCGTCTTCGGAGGGTGCGTTGATGAGCACCTCGGCCACGGCGTAAGGCTCGTACTGGCGGATCTCGATCTCGCCCAGTTGGCGCACCACCTTGTAGCCGGGCTCGGCGGTGGCATGACTCAGGAGTGGCCAGGCCAGCAAGGTCAGCACGATCAGCAGTCGGTTCATGGTCAGGTGCAAGGCAAGCGGCGATGTGCTGATCATGGCTTGCATGCGGGCGAACGTATGGGCAAAAGCGAAGCCAGACCCACAAATCAAAAAGGGTCAGTCCCTTTTGAGAACTGACCCCCTGATTCACTGGTGCGGCTGGCAGGAATCGAACCCACTTTCGTGGTTTAGACCCTTCGCAACCCGCGCCAGCATTGGACTTCGCAAAAACCAGCGGTTAAAAAACTCTCAAAAGTGGATGACCCAAGTGGATGACATCCGGTGCCAAGTGTAACCGGGGGTGGGCGAGCAATGTTTGGCAGCGCGCGCCCATTGTGCTAACCTTTGCCCCATGAATGCTGTGCTCTCCCCCATCGTTTCCGAGTTCGAGACCGAAGAACAGGAATCAAGCTACAACCACTGGTTTCGCGCCAAGGTTGAGGAGGCCTTGCTCAGCAAAAAGCCCCGGCTGCCACACGATGTCGCCATGGCCAAGGTTCAAGCCATGCTCGAAGAGCGCCGCAAAGCCCGTGCAGACCGTTCGCTGGTCTGACGAGGCAACCACCGACTTGGTGGAAATCTTAGATTACATCGAGCAGCGCAATGCTGCTGCGGCGCAAAGCCTTTACGCTGCCATCGTCCAATCTGCCGAGAACCTCCCGCTCATGCCGTATTTATTCCGGCCCGGGCGCATCGCTGGAACGCGTGAGCACGTTGTGCACCCAAACTATATCGTGGTCTACCAAATCGGCAGCGATGTGATAGACATTTTGCGGGTGCTGCACTCGCGACAGCAATATCCGTGAATTACTTGCATTCAAGCAATGGATGACTCCATCTGCCGCCTCTTGCTTCGCACTCCCGACGTCTAGCATCTTCCAGTTGTCTGACGGAATCGTTGATACTTTCTAATGCATCTTGCGCCGCAGCTGCGCCTCCTGACTCAACCCAATCACGCTCTTGTTTTTGCACATAAAGAACCCTCCCCACGATTAGTGCAACCACAGCCCCAGCGACAATCATCATCGTTGTATTGCGGCTTGATTTGGAGGCTTCTTTTGCGAGAAGAAACTTCGTCTTTGATCCACAACTAGGGCACTTTTCGGCCGTATCGGATATATCTTTTTGGCACTCGTGACATTGAATGATCGCCATATGCTCGCTCCCCTTTAATGTTGCAGAAATCGTTATTGGGTTGATTTTAGTTTTCGGGGTGTTGTTGACTTAGCACCAGCGGAAACTTTTTTCGGCGCCAATATTTTCGCCTTAGCGCTTACCGCCCGCTTCGCCGGTGCAGCCTTCTTGGCTAGCGTCTTGCTCTTGCTCAGAAGTTCTTCTGCGAGTATCAAGTCCGTATTTATGATGCCCGCAGCCTTAGCAATGGCGATCTTCACTTCCGCGGACTTCAGGTCAGACGGCGCTAGCAACAACTCGCGTATTGCTTCAGTCAAAGCTTTTTCGGCATTAGCTTTTAGTTTCATCCCCTTCGCCATTCTTAGCAAGGACAAGAATCCGTCCACTACTGGTTTAACCAATGCGCTTTCCATACCTGTTGCCATGTGACACCCCGATCAGACAAACCATGATGTTACTGCATGAGTCGTTCTAACGAACAGTGTCACGTGGCATCCGTGTCCTTGGCCGGAGCATAACCGTTGACTGACGGTTCAGCCAAAGATTCTTGGAGATTGGTCAGTGAGCCGCATCTAGCCTGGTTTAGGCCTCGACGTATGTTTTTGTGCGAGCATAGGCGTTGTCGAGGCGAGGGAGGCCGCCGAACACCGCTGCCTCAGTGGCGCCATTGCACTACATGCTCGCAATTTTTCCCACGCAGTTGCATCTTTTTGGCGTAAATCCTTACAAGCCTCCCGCCATCGCTTCACCTCCTCCGCGTGCGCCTTCGCCGCTCGCTGGTGTGCGGTCTCAATTCCGAACGCCGAACGCAAAGCATCCGCAGCCCCCGTAGCCATGCCGCTGGGCGGCTCTGGTGCCTTGGGTGCCGGTGGCAGCTTGACCCGCTCAGGCAGGCTTTTGGACGCATTGACGGCGCCGTAAAACTGGCGCACTTCCGAATGCACCGCTTGACTGCCCGGCTCACCACGCCGGACGCCCAGCGGCGCCAACGCTTCCCCGTATCCGGTTTGCAGCTCGCGCAGCCGCTCCCGATCAAACAGGGCTTTGCTGTTGAGCTTCCACACCCCCGCCGCAGACTTCACACGCGGAATCACCAGCAAATGCCCGTGAATGTTCATTTCATCGGTATGGACAACAAACGAGGCCAACTGATCCGGCCATTGCCGCTTGGCCCATGCCAGCGACGCAACCGCCCACGCCTTTACCTTGTCCAGATCAAACACGCCGCCCATGCTCTCCCGCCCGGGCCGGAAATAGCTCGGGCTGGCGGAGAGCACGATCTCCCGGCATAGCACCGTGTCCCGGTTGCGCCGCTCAGCACCTTCGAGCAGATGGCGGGCCGCTTGGTAGGGCGTTTTGCCATCTGCCAGGTAGAGCACCAGCGGTGCCGCGCCATCGGGGTCCGCGTTGGGTGTGGGCTTCTCGCGCATTGTGTGCGCCGATGAAGCCGCAATCGCCGCCATGGCCTTGGCCTTGCGTCGATCCACGCGCAGCACGGCGTATGGGGCAGCGGCAGGGTGCGAGGTGCTCATGCTCTACGCATATCGCGCCCCGCCCGAGATAGCACGCCCGGCCATCAGATGCCCGGTCTACTCACTACACCGAGCAAGCTCGGTTCTGTTCGACCCACCCCCGGCCCCGCCCTGCAAGGGCGGGGAGCAAGTCAGAGCGTGCCATGCCCAGACCATCCCCCGGCCTACGGCTCGGGGCATCGTCCGGGCATTGGGGGCACGCTGGTGCGCCGGGCCACAGCATCGAAATCGATCCTGTCAGGCCCCGGCTATACTGCGGCTTCGCGCGAGCACGCGCGCGCGCGCACTCTGGCGCGCGGGAAAACTCGAGTTTTCAGGGGCCAAAGACCTTGGCACCCTGCGCCAGATTCGCGGAGCCTGCCGCTTGTGCGGCACCCACCAGCGCCACCGCCGCTTTGTGGGCATTAATCAAATCCCGAACGTGCGCCATATGCAGGCTCAGTTTTTTCGCCAACCTCAGCCCGTTTAGCTTTGCATTGGCTGACTTGGGTGCCGGGCTATTCAGGTATTCGTTCAGGGCGCCAATGGTGTCCAGCACGTCGTTGGCGTGGGCTTGCAGCTCTTCAAGGGTCATCGAGTCAACATTGACGCGGGTGAGGTCAATGGCGTGAAGCATGGGGCTGGTGGTCATTGCGTGCCTCTCTGTTTATGCCTCCACCATGGCGCCAGCGGCGCAGCCGATCAAGAGCCTTTCGGCGGGGGCTTGCTATTCGCTGGGGATTTGGTAATACAGGTGTCGGGCTGGGCACGCGTCAACCGAAAGGTTCTCGATCCACCAGCCTGCCGAGGGTCAGGGGGCCGGGCACAAGCAGCGAGGATGGGAACTCGGGGAAGCTGCACCGAAGCCGAAGGGGACCGGCCCGAGGGAGCGCCAACGCTCTGAACCCCCCTAAAAAGCGATGCCAGTTTGGTTGGTGCATCGCCCCGCATATGGTGTTGAGCGGGCATGGCACCAAGGACTTCCAATAGTCCTAAGGTTGTGCCGTGCCCGCTCCGGTGTAGGAGCGGAACCCGGCCCGGGAAGGGCCGGGAAGAAGGCCCCGAAGGGGCCTTCTTCTATTGGGGGGCGGAGGGTTGAGTTTGCAAATAAGTGGTGATGCCATCAGCATCAACGTGAAAGCTTATGCAACCCACTGAGCAGCGCATGCAACACCACCAGAGCAGGGCGCTTGCATAAACAAAAATAAATGGGCGGCGCGATTTTCAGTTTTTTGTCGCCGCCTTCGCCTCAGCTTTGGCCTTCGCTTCGGCATCGGCCTTGGCCTTGGCCGCCGGCTTCTCCGCTTTCAATTTCTTTTGCTCGGCCTGCTGAACGATGCGCTTGGCAATGACGGGGATAAACGACTCCTGCGGGACTTTCAGCTTTGCAAAATCAATGTCCTCGTAGTCAAGCAGATTGATGGCCGCATGCAGGTTGGGCACCGTCAGGGCGCTGGCATGGATGTAGTCATCATGCGAGGACAGCCGCGTGTCGATGTCGTGCCCCACCATCGCCCGCTTCAATCCATCATTCACGCCCTTGTCAGTCAATGCGGTAACCACGGTGTGCCGGAACGAATGAAACACTTTGAGCGGGTCAACGATGTTGACCGCTGGCAAGTCGAGATACTGAACATCGTCGCAACGGTTCTAACATGAAAAACTATGGCGCGATTGTTGATATGGTTAAAGGCAGGCTCGGGATTTTCGCAGATGGAATCGTGGGGTCGCCTCTCGAAAAGATTTGTATGAGCCTTTCTGTTGGGCGAGAGATTCCTTTTAACGCGAAGATTCTAGCCTCTATTTTAGTTTATTGTGATTGGAAAGATTTGGGGCGGATTCATTCTAGGGAATATAACTCTAAACGACATATTTTCTGCGCTCCAGAGATTGCTTCCTCTTGCTCGAAATCAGAGATCAGAAGAATGCTTGAGATTAATAGAACAATCCGCAACTCCTGACCCATTCGTGGAGGTTATGTCAAGAAGTCCTGCAATTGAAACGGTGGGCCGACTCGCGCAAGTTTCCGATGTTGTTCGTCAGGGGCCCGCTGCCGGGCGGCTATACGACCGTTACCGCCTTAGGCACTGTTGTGTGCACTGGGGGCTGTAAGGAAGCATCTGAGCAGTTGTGTCAGCGACCGCAGTAATGAGCCACTTGACACGGTGGGACTGGATGCGGAAACGGGGATACTCTGTCACCGCTTAAACAGAAAGCGGCTCCTCAGGGCTCTCCAAACCAATTGGAGACATGAATGTCTCCGAATCGGGCAGTTTCTCCCCGATCAGGTCAGCACGGGCTTGATCTGCCTAGTCACCGACTCAGCCTTCGGCAAGCAGGACACGTAACCCTTGAGAGGCCAGTACCTGCCGCAAATGAAGCGGTTGAACACGCCGCTTGGCTCTAGTCGCGCTGCGGAAGGTTAAGTGCAGGGCCTGCAGCGTCGTTATCAGGCTTCTGTTCAAGAAGATTTTCTGCCCTCCTTTGGGCTGCCAACTCAAGCACCGCAATTCGAGCCCCGGGGCTCATAGCCATGAGTTTGGCGATCAGAATTTCTTTGGGGGTCGGGTTCATGTTCCTGTCCTAGATTCAAGTCGTCAAATGCACCACCATCGGCGGCACCGTCGAATGCGCCAACCGATGGCAGTTTGCACAGAGCACCACCACATCCTCAAGGCGCGTCTTGCGGACACCCGCCGAGACCGGGTTGAGGTGATGCACTTCGAGTTGGCTGTCCACCCTCGGGGTGAAGGCACAGGCCATGCATTTCGTGCCGTAGTGGCGCAGCGCGGCCTTTCTAAGTGCCGGGTCTCGCTCGGCTTTAACTTCCACCGTTTCCTCGCGCTCACCTTCTAGGAAAACACGACGATCAGCCCACTGGCTTGCAAAGCGTTCGGGGATGAAGCCTGTCAGCCTGTCCACACGCCCGTCAAGAACGTAGACCGAGCACACCGCATCGGGCGAGCGCAGACCTCTGCCGATCACTTGACGCAGTCGCCGAACGGCTGTGTTTCGGGCATCGAGGTAACTGCTTGTGGCCTCCCCGTCGACCACATCAAGTTTCTTGTAGGGCACCCGTGGGACGACGATAGATCGCCAGCGCAGTGGGGTATCCAGCCCCGCCCATGCACCCGCTGCGATCAGCACACCGTCGCACCGAGCAGCCGCCTGTGCTGCTGTCTCGTCCTCGCCGCGCACCGTAGAACCCGCTATACGCGCACCGAGTTGCACTGACAGGTCATGTGAGGTCGTCGCCACCAGAACGGGCCTAGCGGCCTTTCCAACGGTCTCAGCGATGGCATCCAGCCACTCGGGTGTATCCACCTCCAGCGACTGGGCTTGAAAGTCGAGGCTGCCATGCACTTGCGGCTCGATCACCCCAGAGAGTTTGCTCTCCGACTCGATGCCCATCGCGTTGCGAAAGTCGTTGAACCTGCCGCCGATGGTGATCGCCTGAGCAGATTCGAGCGTATCGGGAGCGTGGTTCCATCAACCCAAAAAAGGGGGGGTGCCCCGGGGGTGGGGTCGCAACATGCCCGTTTACGAAATGCGACGCCTATGCGGGTGATCGAGCGTGACGCACTCAGGCAGTGAGGGCGGATGCGACTGCTCTCATGCTGGCGAGGCCAGTGATGGAGTCAGGGCAAGCGTTTGAATAACGGGCACTGAACGGGCACCAGAAGCCAAATCGACGCCACAAATCAAAAAGGGTTAGCCCCTTGTGAAGGCTAACCCCTTGATTCACTGGTGCGGCTGGCAGGAATCGAACCCACGACCCCTTGGTTCGTAGCCAAGTACTCTATCCAGCTGAGCTACAGCCGCAGCGAGCCGCGAATATACACCGGCAAACCAGCTTCTCCAGGGTCGCAGCGGCAGTTTGTGCGCTGGTCGCGCAAGCCTCAGCGCGGCGCGCGGGCCACCCATTGGCGAAACAAGGCCTCGGCCTCGCGGACCATCCCGACGTCCTCGAAAAGCAGCCCGCTGGATTGGCGAATTCGCTGAGCCATGTCGGCGCGCAGGTCGCTGCGCGAGGCCATGTCGACCGCCCGCCGAACGTAATCGGCGCCATCGATGGAAATGCCGTCGCGCACGCCCATGCGCTCGAACAGCGCGCGGGTCTGTGATGACCTGAGCGTGGGGCCGGCCAGCGTAACGACCGGGGTGGCCGTGGCAATCGCATCGAGCGTGGTGCCGCCGCCGCTGAAGTGCGGTGTGTCGAGGATGACGTCAGACGCGGCCAGCAGCGCCATGTAATCGGCCCGCGCCATGAAGGGCAGGAAAGCCACCCGACTCATGAGGGGCCCGAGACGACGGGTCAGCCGCTGGGTCAGCGCGACGCCCCAGGCCTTGACCGGCGCTTGCACCAACCGGATGCGGGCCTGCGGGTCGGACTCGAGGATGCCTGCGAGCAAATCGTCAAAGTCCGGGTGCAGCTTGTAGGGCGTTTGCACGCAGGTGTACAGCCGCTCACCCAACGCCACGCCGAGCGCGCTGCGGTCTGCCGGGCGGCCTGCCCATTCGACCTTGGGCAAGTGGGCGTAGGTGACCGCGGGCGACAGCAAAGCCAGCCGCTCGCTGTACCAGTCGGCCGCGTCGTCGGACTCGGCCCTGGCCCACGACAGGTAGTGATCGATGGTGCCCACGCCGCTGGTGTCGGGGTGGCCGTAAAAGGCGCACTGCACCGGCGCCAGCCGCGAAAACGCCAGGAAGTAGGTGGTTGGCTCGATGCCGATGTCGGCGTAGAGCAGCACGTCAAGCTGCGCGTCGCCGAGCTGCTTTTGCATCGGTCCTAGCCCACCGGACAGCACGGCGTGGTGGTCTGCTGCGCGCCTGAATGCCTCTGAAGTGGCATCGGGCGGCTGGCGGGTGGTGAAGACGAAGACCTCAAACTCAGGGCGCGCGAGCTCTTTCACCAGCCCCAGCACATAGCGGCCCACCGTGTGGTCGCGCAGGTAGGTCGACACGATGCCCACGCGAATCGGGCGTCCGGTCTTGGGCGGCGGCTGCTCGCAATGGCCAGCCACGAAGTTGAGCGCGGGGCAGATGTCGCGGTACATCGCGGCCAGATCGCTGAGCAGCCGGCGGTTGTTCAGGCCGTGATAGGCCAGATAGAAGGGCGTGACCGCGCCCACTTCCTGAATGGGGTCAACCAAGCTGCCATCGGTTTGCCGCAGTGCTTCGATCGAGCGGGCGAAGCGCGAGCGGGCCTCGCGAATGTCATCGGTTGACTGCGGTATAGGCGGCAGCAGCAAGCCGGCGCGAACCTCCTGGCCGACGTTGCGCCGCGCGTCGCTGGGTTTGAGGCGGGCTGCTGCGGCATAGGCGGTCTGGGCCGCGGCAATCTCGCCTTGGTGGGCCAGGATGTTGGCCAGACCTTCATGGGCCACGCCGGAGTCGGGCCGCAGCTCGAGCGCGCGCTGCGCGTAGGTCAGGGCCAGGTCGGTGTCCCCTTGGGCGTGCAGGGTGGTGCCGATGTTGAAGTGGGCGGCAAACGAAGCGGGCGCCAATGCCAGAGCACGCTGGTGGGCGGCCAGCGCAGCTTGCGGTGTGGCTTCGACTCGCAGCACATTGCCCAGCTCGATCTGGAGCTCAACGCTTGAAGGCTGCAGCCGCGCGCCTTCTTCGAGCAGCAGCAGGGCCTGGCCGTGCCGATCACTCTTGATCAGCAGCGTGGCCAGCGCGATGCGGCTCATGCTCAGCTGCGGATCCAGCGAGAGCGCCTTTTGAAAGGCCAAGGAAGCCTCGCTCTCGCGCCGGGTGTTGAGCAGCCACTGGCCGAGGTTGTGGTGCGCCCAGGAAAACTGCGGCGCCAGTTCGGTCACCCGGCCAAAGTGCTTCGCGGCCGAGGTGAAATCCTGGGTTTGCAACTGAAGGTTGCCGAGGTTGTAAAGCAGCCCGGGCTGGTCAGGCCAGCGCGTCAGCGCAGATTCGTACAGCGCGATGGCGTCGGCCGGCCGCTTGGCCTTTTGCAAGGCCTCGGCTTCTTGGATGACGCTCTCCAGGGTTTGGGTCACAACCGCCTCAGTTGTGCACGAACAGCGCGTGGTCCAGCACCACATAGCCCGAAGGGTCGGGGTGCTTTGCGCGCACTTCCTGCACAAACACGGCATCAGCCTCGAAGGCCGTCGAGTTGTAGCCCACCGCCTTGGCCACACGCGCGTTCGTCACGTAGGCGCCCAGATCGATGTAGCCGGGTCGAAAGTGCGTGCGGAACAGGCCGTAGGTGTCGCGGTTGCCGTTGTGATGGACAGCCTCGTTGTGCACGCAGTGGCTGGCCACCATGATGGTCTCGGGCTTGCGCTCGAAGGTTCTCAGCACGTACTCGACGAACACCGGCATGTAGTAGTTGTCGTCGTTGGTGAACAGCACGTGGCTTTCGTCGCCCACGAAGTTTTGCAAGGCCCACGAGGTGGGCGTGTGGCCGTAGTCGTTGTGGCGCGTGGGCGTTTGCTGATAGCGGATGTTCGGGTGCTCGCGCAAAAAGGGCTGCATCAGCGCGGCATGTGGCTCATCGGGGCCGTCGTGCACCACATAGAGCGTCCAGCGCGGATCGCTCTGCGCCAGGAAAGAGTGGATGAGCACAGGCAGGTTCTTGTAGCGCTGGAAGGCGCGCACGATCACGGCCATTCGGCTGCTGTTCATGTCAGCGGTCTCCTGGGTTCACGGCGGCATCAGCCCAGGATCGCGGCTTGCCGATAGCACTCGGCCATGCGTTCGGGCTGGCCTTCTGATTGCGCGAGCTGGGCCAGCGTGAGCCAGGCCATGCGGCGTGAGGCGATCGGCAGATCAGGGTGCTTGGCGGCGGCTTCGAGCGGCTCGCGTGCCTTGCCCCACAGTTGGCGCTCGGCCAGCACCGCACCGACGGCATGCGCCACGGCCGGATCGCGTGGGAAGGCCAGACGCGCCGATTCGAGCCGTGGCAGCCAGTCGGCGCCGATGCCGCTGACCGAGCAGGCCAGCGCGTGCGACAGCGCTTCGCGTTCATCTGCGGCAGTGGTTTCGATGCGGTTCCAGCCCGGGCGCAGCCAGGTGCGGCCATCTTCTGGGCAACCCAGCTTGGCCGCCCGCACTGCGGCACGAGAAGCCACAAAGACATCGCGGCGATCGGCGGCGTCCAGCGAGTTCCACATGCGGCGCAGCTGGTCAATGTCGTGTGCAGACTCCAGACACTCGATGGCCAGCGAGCGCAGCATGCCCAGCCCGACTTCTTTGGACAGTCCCTGGTGCTTGATCAACTGACGCGCGGTCTTCAGGCCCTCTTGCGGCTGCCTGGCCAGCCTCGATGCCTTCAACCTCAGGCGCAGTGCCTGGGTGCGGCGCGACAGGCCTTGCGGCAAATCGTTGAGCAGGCTCAGGCTGCGCGGCGCGTCGCGGTCGTCGATGGCCCATTCGGCCTCGAGCAGTCGAGCACCTTCCTCGGCGGCGCGTGCGCCTGCATTGCCCCTTGCGCGGTCGTACACGCGCGACAGCATGTCGTCGCGTGTGGCGCGGTCTTGCAGTCGATGTGCGCTGCCCGCGGCCAGCAGCATGCCGAGCGCGCTGAATTCGGCGTCTTGCTGCAGCTCGGGCGTGCCGTCCTGAATGGACAGTGCGCGCTGCGCGGCGGCTTTCGAGCGGCTGAAGCGGCCGCAGAAATACTGCGATAGCGACTCGCGCAAGGCCGCCTGCGCGGTTCTCTCGCGACGTGCGACGCGCCACAGACGGGCGCGCTTGGGCAGCCCTGTGAGCGAGTTGATCGCATCGATCAGCGACACCAGCACGAAGCAGCTGCCCACCAGAATCAACAGGAACAGGTTGAGCGAGATGTCAAACCGCCAGGTGCCGGCGTACATGCTGACCAGACCGTCGTTGGCACCCAGCGTCGCCGACGCCACCACGGCCGCGCCGAACAGCAATATGAACCAGATGACGGCGCGCATCGTGTCGGCTGGGGCTCAGCGACCTGCCGAGACGGCCGCCAGCGCGACCAGGGTGTCGTCGGGCTTGGGGGTGGTGACCTGTCGTGCCATGGCCGAGACCTGACGCACCAGGTCGATGGTCAGCACGGTGCGCCGCGAGCTGCGGTCGAAGTAGCGCTCGAGCGCAGCTTGCACCACCTGCAGGTCGCTCTGCGCGGTGTCGAATTGTCGACTCAGCAAGGCCAGCCGCGCGTTGAGCAAACGCAGCTTGACGTTTTCGCGCACGAAAAAGGCGTTGTCCGGCGCAAGCAGCATGGCTTCGGGGTGGTCGATGCGGGTGACGCGCACCAGCGATTTGACCTCCAGCCACACCCGTTCGGAGGCGGCCTTCCAGCTGGCATTCCAGTCGGGCCACCAGCTGGGCAGCACAGGCGCCACGGGGACAGTCGCTGGCGCTTGCGCGTTGGACAACAGCGGAAGCTCGTCGATCAGGCGCACCGCCTCGTCGAGCTTGATGCTCAGGCTGGGAATGTCGGGCGCGCTCACCGACTTGACCCGGTCAAGGTCGCGCGCGATGGCACGGCGCACGCCTTCGAGCCGTGGCTGGTCGTAGCGGGCCAGGCGCTCATCGGCCTGCTTGAGCATGGCCACCAGCGGCTCCGCGCTGCCAGTGATGGCGGTTTGCTGCATCGCCACGCGCAAGCCAGTGTCGATGTCGACCAGCAGGTTCTCGTCACGCGAGCGCGACATCGAGCGCATCAGATCTTCAAGTTGGGTGCGCTGGATGGCCACCTCGGCCAGTCGCGCTTCGAGCAGCGCCACCTTGGCGGACGCCGCCAGCACGCTGTCTTGCGACTGCTTGGCCAGCATCCGCGCCTGGCTGGACTGCTTTTGTCCCTCGTCAAGGCGCAGCACGAGCTCCTTTTCGATGGCCTCGACGCGCTGGCTGGTTTTCCAGGCGATGACCAGGCTGACACCGGCCACCACTGCGAGCACCGCCGCCAGCGAATACCACCAACGAATGTCGCTGCCCTGCGCTTCAGGTCGCACCGAAGGCTGGGCCGTGGCGCTGGGCGCTGGAAGCAGTGCCGGCTGGGCGGATTCTTCGGCTCTGGAGGTGTCGTTCACGATGCCGCAGATTGTAGGGAGGCCACCACTTCAGCCACGCCGGGTCTGGACTGCCACACCTGCGAGAAACCGGCGCGCTGCGCGGCGCTCGCAATGCGCGGGTGGGTGGCCATCGCACGACAGCCTGGGGGCAGCGGCGAAGGCTGAGCGGCACGCCCGAGATGAAGCATCAGGTTGTCGATGGCCTCAGAGCTGCTGAACAACCACAGGTGGGCCGCGGGCTGGGCCAGCGCCACGGCCACGAGCGCTTTGGTGCGCTCGTCCCATTCAGGCTCGCTGCGCCGGTAGGCCGCCACGAAGTTCACGCTGGCACCCCGATCGCGCAGGGTGTCGGCCAGCCACTCGCGACCGCCATCTCCGCGCACGATCTGCACGCTGGCACCTTGCCAGTCGAGTGGGCACAGCCGCTGCTGCCACAGCGATTCGGAATCGAACTGCGCGCTGTCGCCAATCGGCTCGACGATCTGTGCTGCGGTCAGGCCGCAGGCTTGTAGCGCTGCGGTGGTGCCCGGCCCGGTGGACCCTGCCCACACGTTGGCAGGCCACTGGACATCGGCAGGACGCTGCGCAAAGAAGTGCGCTGCCGCATTGGCGCTCACGAAAAAGACCAGCCGGCTCGCTGCGAGCTGCCGCCAGGCTTCGATCACGGGAGCGCTGTCGGACACCGCACAGATGCGCATCAGAGGCAACGCCACCGCTTTGACGCCAAGTTCTTCAAGCGCGTCGACAAATGAGTCGGCCTGCGCGGCGGGGCGGGTGACGATGACGCGCATCGATCAATCCTCCGTGCGCTGCATGAATTGCAACGCCAGCCGTGACATGCGTGCCGCGATCAGACGCAGGACAGGTAGGCGCTGGCGCCCGCGTCACGCAGCGTGGCAGCGGCTCGCTCACCCAAGGCGCGTGCCTCGGCTTCGCTCGTGACCGCAGCAACCACATGCGCCGACAGCAGTGGGGCAGAGGCATCCTCGGGGTGGCCCACCGAAGCGCGCAGGCTCAGCTCGCTGCCTTGCCACACCGCGTGCGCGGCCAGCGGCATGCTGCAGCTGCCGCCGAGTGCGCGCGAGACGGCGCGTTCGGCATGCACGGCCAGGAAAGTCGGCTGGTGAATCAGCGCGGACAGGGTCGCGCGCAGCGCGGTCGCATCGCTGCGCACCTCAAGTCCGAGTGCGCCTTGTCCTGCACACGGCAGCATCTGATCGGTGGGGAATTCGCTGCGAATGCGGCCGGCCAGCCCCAGACGCTTGAGGCCGGCCGCGGCCAGCACGATGGCGTGGTACTGGCCCTCGTCGAGCTTGCGCAGTCGGGTGTCGAGATTGCCGCGCAGCGGCTCGATCAGCAGGTCGGGGCGCAGCGCGCGCAGCTGCACCACCCGACGCAGGCTCGAGGTGCCCACGCGCGCGCCCAAGGGTAAATCGGCGAGCGAGGCGAAATCATTGGACACGAAGGCGTCTCGTGGGTCTTCGCGCTCCATCACCGCTGCGAGCTCGAAGCCTGCGGGCAGGTCCATGGGCACGTCCTTGAGCGAGTGCACGGCGAGCTGCGCGCGGCCTTCTTCGAGAGCGGTTTCAAGCTCTTTCACGAACAGACCCTTGCCGCCGACCTTGGACAGCGTGCGGTCAAGAATCTCGTCGCCTCGCGTGGTCATGCCGAGCAGTTCAACTTGAAGGCCGAAGCGGCTTTGCAGCAGGTCGCGAACATGTTCGGCCTGCCACAGCGCGAGTCGGCTTTCGCGGGTGGCGATGGTGATGTGTGAGCTCATTTCCAAATGCTAGCAGGCGAGCTAGCGGCCGAGTGCTTGCGAAATCCCCGATCCGCAGCCCGCGAAAAACTGGTTGGGTTGAACCTGTTCATGCATGCAGGCAACAAGCCGCCACTCGGGTGTCAAAGACCGCTGGCTTCCAGCGCCTCGCGCACGGCAGCGACCTGCCGGCGTGATACCGCCAGCCACTCATCTACAGGCCCGACGAGCACGGCCCAGGAGTCGCCTGGTTCTTCGTCGTCGCCCATGGGCCTGCGCTCCAGCGCCATCACAGCCGAACGGGCCACCAGCGCGTTGCGATGCACCCGCAAAAAGCGCGGCCCGAGCCGCTGCTCGAGGTCGCTCAGCGCGTCATCGAGCACATGGGTGTGGTGCTCGGTGCGCAGCGTCACGTACTTCAGTTCGGCCCTCAGATAAAGCACCTCAGCCAGCGGCACTCGGATCACGCGACCGCGCTCGGTGACCACCAGCACGGGTTCAACCGCAGCACCTGCGCCCGCCGGCAAAGTGATCGGCGCCGACGAACCCAGCCGGCTCGCCGCTCTTTGCAGCGCCTGCTGCAGCCGCTCCAGCCGCACCGGCTTGGTCAGGTAGTCGACGGCTTCGAGGTCGAAGGCCTTGAGCGCGTGCTCGGCGTGTGCGGTCACGAACACCACCGCGGGCGGTTGCGGCAGTCGGCTCAGTTGCGCGGCGAGTTCCATGCCGCCGTGCCCGGGCATGTGGATGTCGAGCAGCACCACGTGGCAGGCCATGCGCGGCGTCGGCTCGTTGGCGCCTTGGCCTTGCTGCTGCAGCCACACCATCGCCTGTGCCGCATTGGCCGCCTCGCCGACCACTGTGGCGCGCGGTTCAGCGCAGGCGTCGATCAGCGCGCGTAGCCGAAGCCGCGCCAGGTCTTCGTCATCGACGAGCAAGACCCGAAGCGGCTCGCCGGGCGTGTTCATGCCGGCACCACGATGCGCACCACGAATCGGTCGCCTTCAAGCTGCGCGTCGAACTGAGCGGTGACGTCATGCATCAAGCGCAGACGTTCGCGCACATTGGCCAGCGCCATGCCATGACCCGGCTGCGATGACTGTGCTGCCACGCTGTTGACGATGGAGATCACCGCCAGCCCGCGCTTGAATTGCGTGCTGACGTGAATGTCTGCGCCATCGGGCGACGGCTCCACCCCGTGGCGCACCGCGTTTTCGACCAACGGCTGCAGCAGCAGCGGCGGCACGCGCGCCGCGGCGGCCGATTCATCCAGATCCCAGCTCACGCGCAGTCGGCTGCCAAAGCGAATTTGCTCGATGGCCAGATAGCGCTGCGCCAGTGCCACTTCATCGGCAAGGCTCACATCGACATCGGTGCTGTTGAGCGCCACCCGAAACAGCTCGGCCAGGTCTTCGAGCACCGACTCGGCACGTTGCGGGTCGAGCCGCACCAGCGCCAGCGCCGAGTTCAGCGTGTTGAACAGAAAGTGCGGCCGGATGCGCGACTGCAGCTCGGCCAGCTGCGCAGCGGTGTCGGCTGGCGTGCGCGCCAGCGCTTGCATGCGCAGCCAATGGTGCATCACCAGGGCGAGTGCAGCACCGGCGGCGGCTGTCGCCAGTAGCGTCAACTGTTCAAGCCCGGCGGGGTTGGCCTGCATCACCAGTGCGCGGCCGCCCAGTGCGCATAGCGCGCCCAGCGTTGCTGATATGGCTGCTTGCGCCGACGCTGCAATGTCCGCCATCAGGTCTTTGAGCAGGCAAATCGCGATCAGCCAGGCCAGCACCGCCGGCAGGGCGATGGCCGTGGCCAGCGAGAACTGCAGGGCGAAACCCCTCAGGGTCTGCACCTCGAACAGCACCCCCACGGCCAGCGCGGCATGCACGAACAAGGCCGCACGCAGCACCACCCCGACATGGCACACGTCGAAGAGCTCGACGCCTGCGGTGCGAGCGGCGCTGTCGGGGCGTGTCGACTTCATGGGGCGGGGAGGGCGTCGATAGAATTCCTACTGGTTAGACGGATTGTCAACAACTCCCTCCACAACACCGCCGACGGCTTTCTCACCGGTCGGCGAGACGCCATGTCAGCAACCCCTTTTGCACCTGACGCAGGCGCGCCGGTCAACCAGCTCGACAAGAAGTCCGAGGCCTGGTCGGCGCTCTTTTCAGAGCCGATGAGTGAGCTGGTCAAGCGCTACACCGCCAGCGTGTTCTTCGACCAGCGTCTGTGGCGAGCCGACATTGCCGGCTCGCTCGCGCACGCCGAGATGCTGTGCGCGCAGGGGATCATCAGCGCTGACGACGCCGCCAGCATCGAGCGCGGCATGGCGCAGATCACTCAGGACATCGAGGCCGGGCGCTTTGAATGGAAGCTTGACCTCGAAGACGTGCACCTCAACATCGAAGCGCGCCTGACGCAGCTCGTGGGCGATGCCGGCAAGCGGCTGCACACCGGACGTTCGCGCAACGACCAGGTGGCCACCGACGTGCGGCTGTGGCTGCGCGGCGAGATCGACACCATCTTGCCGCTGCTGGGCGCCATGCAGTGCGCGCTGGTCGATGTGGCCGACAAGAACGTCGAGACCATCTTGCCGGGCTTCACCCACATGCAAGTGGCTCAACCGGTGAGCTTCGGGCACCACATGCTGGCCTATGTGGAAATGTTCGCGCGCGATGCCGAGCGGCTGGTCGATCTGCGCCGACGCGTCAACCGCCTGCCGCTGGGTGCGGCCGCCTTGGCCGGCACGAGCTACCCGCTCGATCGCGAGCGTGTGGCGCGCACGCTGGGCTTTGACGGCGTGTGTCAGAACAGCCTTGATGCGGTGAGCGACCGCGATTTCGCGCTCGAGTTCAGCGCCTTCGCCTCGATCACGATGGTGCACATCTCGCGTCTGGCCGAAGAGCTGGTGCTGTGGATGAGCCAGAACTTCAGCTTCATCGATCTGGCCGATCGCTACTGCACCGGCTCATCGATCATGCCGCAAAAGCGCAACCCCGACGTGGCCGAGCTGGCGCGCGGCAAGAGCGGCCGCGTGGTCGGCCACCTGATGGGTCTGATCACGCTGATGAAGGGTCAGCCGCTGACCTACAACAAGGACAACCAGGAAGACAAGGAGCCGCTGTTCGACACGGTGGACACCGTGCGCGACACGCTGCGCATCATGGCCGAGATGGTCGCCGGCATCATCGTCAAGCCCGAGGCGATGGAGCGCGCCGCGCTCAAGGGCTACGCCACGGCGACCGATCTGGCCGACTACCTGGTCAAAAAAGGCGTGCCGTTTCGCGATGCCCACGAGACGGTGGCGCACGCGGTCAAGACCGCGATCGGTCAGGGCGTCGATTTGAGTGAACTCTCGCTCGAAACGCTGCAAGGCTTCCACCCCGGCATCGACGCTACGGTGCACGAGGTGCTCACGCTGCGCGGCTCGCTCAATGCACGCAATGTGCTGGGTGGCACCGCGCCGGCGCAGGTGCGCTTGCAGATCGCACGCCACCGCGAACGCCTGGGCTGAAGCGCCCGTCGGCGCGCGGTGTTTACAGCGCGCTGCCGTCGTCCTTCGCGATGCGGATCAGCCGCTTGCCGAGGTTGTCGCCGCGGTACAGACCGGCGATCGAATCGGGCGCTTGCTCCAGGCCTTCGAGCACGTCTTCAAGGTAGCGAAGCTGGCCCGAGGCGATCCACTCGCCGAGCTGCTTGAGCGCTTGCGGATAGCGCGCCACGTGGTCAAACACCAGGAAGCCTTGCATGCGGGCGCGCTTGACCAGGATGTAGCGCTCGACGCGCGGGCCCTGCGGCACCGGATCCCAGCTGGCCACCGAGGCCGTGCCGCAGATCACCACGCGCGCACCCACCGCCAATTGCTTGAGCACCGCATCGCTGATGGCGCCACCGGTGTTGTCGTAATAGATGTCGATGCCCTTCGGGCAGGCGGCGGCCAGTTGCGCGTCGAGGTCGCCGCTGCGGTAGTCGATGGCCACTTCGTAGCCAAAGGTGTCGCGGCACAGCTTGACCTTGTCAGGCCCGCCGGTGATGCCCACCGTGCGGCAGCCGTGGATGTTGGCGATCTGCCCCGCGCACGAACCCACCGAGCCGGCGGCGGTTGAGACCACCACCGTCTCGCCCGGCTTGGGCTGGCCGATGTCGAGCAGCGCGAAGTAAGCGGTCAGGCCGTTGATGCCCAACACGCCCAGGGCGGTCGAAAGCGGCGCGCCGTCGGATGGCACCTTGCGCTGGATGGTGGCCGCGTCGACCGCTGCATGGTCCTGCCAGCCGAACAGGCCGGTCACGTACTCGCCCGCGGCGTGGTCGGAGTGCTTTGAGGCCACCACGCGGCCCACCGCGAAACTGCGCATCACCCCGCCGATGGCCACCGGCTCCGAGTAGTTGGCCGCGGCACTCACCCAGCCGCGCATGGCCGGCTCGACCGACAGATAGATGTTGCGCACCAGCACCTGGCCGTCGCGCAGCTCGGGCATCGGCGCATCGACGACTTGGAAGTTCTCGGCTTGCGGGATGCCGTTGGGGCGTGACAGTAGCTGGACTTGTCGGTTCATGGCAGGGGGCCGTGCGGCCTGTGGGCTGGTTGGGAATCAAGTGTATGCACAGCCTCCTTAAACGCCACGGGGGCAACATCGCGGCGATAACATCGCCGCGCCTCTACCCATTCAGGAGCAATCAGCATGGCCATGGACGTCGTTGACTACGAGATCAAGGGTTCCGAAATGCAGTTCGTCGAGGTCGAGCTCGACCCCGGCGAGGCAGCGGTGGGCGAAGCCGGCAGCATGATGTTCATGGATGCGGGCATCGCGATGGACACCGTGTTTGGCGACGGCTCGGCCAGCACTTCCGGCCTGTTTGGCAAGCTGCTCGGCGCGGGCAAGCGCCTGATCACGGGTGAGTCGCTGTTCACCACCGTGTTCACCAACCAGGGCCAAAGCAAGCTGCGCATCGCGTTTGCTGCGCCTTACCCCGGCAAGATCATTCCCATGGACTTGCGCCAGCTCGGCGGCATGCTGGTGTGCCAGAAAGACGCCTTCCTGTGCGCGGCCAAGGGCGTGTCGCTGGGCCTGTACCTGCAGCAAAAGATGTCCACCGGCTTCTTCGGTGGCGAGGGTTTCATCATGCAAAAACTCGAAGGCGACGGGCTGGCCTTCGTGCACGCGGGCGGCACGGTCGTCAAGCGTGAGCTGAAGCCTGGGCAGACCCTGCTCATCGACACAGGCTGCGTGGTCGCTTTCACGCCCAACATCAATTTCGAGATCCAGTACGTGGGCAAGATCAAGACGGCCATGTTCGGCGGCGAGGGCCTGTTCTTTGCCAAGGTGACCGGCCCGGGCACCGTGTGGCTGCAAAGCCTGCCGTTCTCCAGGCTCGCCTCGCGAGTGTTCGCCGCAGCACCCCAGCGTGGTGGTTCGCGGGAAGAGGGCTCGCTGCTCGGCGCTGGCCTGCTCGGTGGCGGGCTGCTGGGTGGCGCCTTCGGGGGTGATGACGAGTGACCGCCCGATGAGCCCGGTCGTCGATGCGGCGTGGCGGGCTGCGGCCTACTGCCTGCATCCGCGGGTGATCTTCGTGTCACTGCTGCCGCTGGTCTTGATGGGCCTGGTGGCGCTGGGTCTGGCCTACTGGTTCTGGGCGCCTGCGGTGGCTGCGGTGGAGTCCAGCCTGGGGACGATGGCTGGCGTGTCCACGCTGCTGGGCTGGCTCGAAGGCTGGGGTCTGGTCGGCCTGAAGGCGATGCTCGCGCCCTTGCTGCTGGTGACGGTGGCGACTCCGGTGATCGTGGTGGTCTCTTTGCTGGTGGTGGCCGCGCTGATGACGCCGGCCATGGTCACGCTGGTGGCCAAGCGCCGCTTCGCGACGCTGGAGCTCAAGCACGGCGGCTCGGCCATCGCAGGCGCTCTCGCCGCTTTTTTCTTCACGCTGGTGGCCGTGCTGGTGCTGCTGGTGTCGATCCCGCTGTGGTTCATACCGCCGCTGGTGTTGATCGTGCCGCCCTTGATTTGGGGCTGGCTGACCTGCAAGGTGATGACCTATGACGTGCTGGCCGAACATGCCAGCGCCGAGGAGCGGCTCGAGTTGTCCCGGCGCCACCGCAGCGCGCTGCTGGTGATCGGTGTGATCAGCGGCTACCTGGGCGCCGCACCTTCGCTGGTGTGGGCGTCCGGGGCGCTGTTCATCACCTTGGCGCCGGTGCTGCTGCCGCTGGCCATCTGGATCTACACGCTGGTGTTCGCTTTTTCTGCGCTGTGGTTTGCCCATTTCGCGCTGTCCTCACTGGCCGGCTTGCGCGCCCAACGTGAATCTGCCGCAGCGGTACCAGCCACGCCGCTTGAGGTGTCGCCGGCGCCGGTCACTGCGCTGCTGCCGCCCGTCTGAGTGGCTGGCATGGCATTCGGTTTGTTGATCGTCGGCGATGAAATCCTCTCGGGCAAACGATCAGACAAGCATTTCTCCAAGGTGATCGAGTTGCTGGCTGCGCGCGGATTGGCGCTCAGCTGGATGCGCTGCGTCGGCGATGAGCCATCGCGCATCACCGCCGATCTGAAAGATGCTTTTGCCGGCGGCGATGTGGTCTTTTCGTGCGGCGGCATTGGTGCCACACCCGACGATCACACCCGCCGGTGCGCTGCCGACGCGCTGGGTCGGCCGCTGGCGCTGCATCCGCGTGCCCGTGAACTGATCATCGAGCGCATGCGCGACGTGGCTGCCGAAAAAGGCGAGCCCTTCGAGCCCGATCGCCCTGACAACGTGCATCGGCTGCAAATGGGATGGTTTCCCGAGGGTGCCGAGATCATCCCCAACCCCTACAACAAGATCCCGGGCTTTCAGCTGGGCAGCGTCTATTTCGTGCCGGGCTTTCCGGTGATGGCCTGGCCGATGATCGAGTGGGTGCTCGATCACCACCTGGCTCATTTGCACCGGGTTGCCGCCACGCGCGAGTTGTCGGTCATCGTCAAGGGCAACATGGAGTCCTTGCTGACGCCGCTGATGGAGGCGATCGAGGCGCATCACCCCAGCACCCGTGTGTTCAGCCTGCCCAGCGTGGATCACATCCAATGGGGCGCGCACATCGAGCTGGGCGTCAAGGGCGAGGGCGCCGAGGTGGACCTCGCCTATGCACGCTTGATGGCGGGCCTGCGTGACCTGGGCGCCAAGCTGGGCCCCGAGTTGGTGCGATAGCGCCGGCCTGCGCGCACCGAATCGATGCGCGCGGGGAGTCTTGGCCGTCTCGGCGATGCGCCCGGCCGGCACTTTGCACAGTGACGATGCACCCAGGGCTGACATGCGCGTCGAACGTCTTTCTAGGCACGCTTTCTGCTACATTCCCGTGCGCATTTTTGAGGCGTCACTCTGACGCCTTCCCTTCCACCGAATGAGTTACCGCTAGGAGATTCCTGATGGCCAAGACCGTTGCCGACGTGATCAAGATGGTGAAGGACAACGAAATCAAGTTCGTTGATTTCCGCTTCACAGACACCCGCGGCAAAGAGCAGCACGTCACCGTGCCCGTGTCCCACTTTGACGAAGACAAGTTCTCGTCAGGTCACGCTTTCGACGGCTCGTCGATTGCTGGCTGGAAGGGCATCGAAGCCTCCGACATGCTGCTCATGCCGGATGCCAATACCGCCAACATCGACCCGTTTTTTGAAGAGCCGACGCTGATCCTCACTTGCGACGTGGTCGATCCGGCCGACGGCAAGGCCTATGAGCGCGACCCGCGTTCGCTGGCCAAGCGCGCTGAGGCTTACATGAAAGCTTCTGGCCTGGGCGACACCGCCTACTTCGGCCCCGAGCCTGAATTCTTCGTGTTCGACAGCGTGCGCTGGTCCAACGACATGTCGGGCTGCTTCTCGAAGATCGAGTCCGAAGAAGCCGCCTGGAACACCGGCAAGGAATACGAGCACGGCAATTCCGGCCACCGCCCTGCGGTCAAGGGCGGCTACTTTCCCGTGCCCCCGGTCGACAGCGCGCAAGACATGCGCTCCGAGATGTGTCTGGTGCTCGAGTCGCTGGGCATTCCTGTCGAGGTTCACCACCACGAAGTGGCCAACGCAGGCCAGATGGAAATCGGCACCAGGTTCAGCACACTGATCCAGCGCGCCGACTGGATCCAGCTGCAAAAGTACGTGATCCACAACGTGGCCCATTCGTACGGCAAGACCGCCACCTTCATGCCCAAGCCCATCGTTGGCGACAACGGCTCAGGCATGCACGTTCACCAGTCGGTCTGGAAAGACGGCAAGAACCTGTTCGCCGGTGACGGCTATGCCGGCCTGAGCGAATTCGCGCTGTTTTATATCGGCGGCATCATCAAGCACGCTCGCGCGCTCAACGCCATCACCAACCCCGGCACCAACAGCTACAAGCGTCTGGTGCCTGGCTTCGAGGCCCCGGTCAAGCTGGCTTATTCGGCCAAGAACCGCTCGGCTTCGATCCGCATTCCGTATGTGGCCAACCCCAAGGGCCGTCGCATCGAAGCGCGTTTCCCAGATCCACTGATGAACCCGTACCTCGGTTTTTCGGCCATGCTGATGGCCGGTCTGGACGGCGTGGAAAACAAGATCCATCCGGGCGAAGCTGCCAGCAAGGACCTGTACCACCTGCCCCCAGAAGAAGACAAGCTTATCCCCACCGTGTGCCACAGCCTCGACCAGGCGCTGGAGTATCTCGACAAGGATCGCGCTTTCCTGACCAAGGGCGGTGTGTTCACCGATGCCTACATCGATGCCTACATCGATCTGAAGATGCAGGAAGTCACGCGCTTTCGCATGGCGACCCATCCGGTCGAGTTCGACATGTACTACAGCCTCTGATTTCCCCAGGCTTGCCATCGAAGGGACGGCTTTGGCCGTCCCTTTTTTGTTGGCGGTGATGCCTTGATCGATGGCCGACAATCCATCCTGCCCGGGCAGTTTGCAGTGCTCGCAGCCTCACCCGTGAGCAAGCCGGCGCATCAGTGACAAGGTCCCCCAGATGAATCGTTGCAACGTCGCTCAGATCGCCATGCGCTTTGGCGCGGCCTTCTTGCTGTGTTCGGCAGGTCTCGCATCGGCCGAGACTGAGTCCCAGATGTACCGCTGTCCTGGCGATCTGTACACCAACGCGCTGTCGGCCAAAGAGGCGCGCGACAAAGGCTGCCGCACGCTCGAAGGCGCGCCCATCACGGTGATTGCTTCGCCCAAGCGCGCGGGTTCTGCTGCGCCGTCGCCGAGTGCGTCGGCCAACAGGATCGACCCTCAGTTGCAGCGCGCCCGCGACAGCGATGCACGGCGCATCCTTGAGGCTGAATTGCGCCGCGAGGAAGATCGCCTGACCGAGCTGCGCAAGGAATACAACAGCGGCGAGCCCGAACGACTGGGCAACGAGCGCAACTACCAGAAGTACATCGACCGCACCGCCGACTTGAAGGCATCGATCGCCCGCAAGGAAAGTGATGTCGCTGCCATCAAGCGCGAGTTGTCCAAGGTGCCGCCATGAGCCGCGCCGCAGCGCTGGCAGCGCGAACAGGCCGCGTCTGATGGACGGGGTGGTGAACTCACCCTACCGGGCTTTTGACCACCTGGCCACGCTGGTGGCGGTGGTGCGCCCGGACGGCAGGTGCGTGTTTGCCAACGCCGCCTTTGGGCATGTGCTAGGGTGGTCAAGCCGCAGCCGTTTGCGCGAATTGCTCTACGACTGGTTCGTCGATTCCAGCGTCGTGCGAGACACCATCGCCGCGGTCGTGCGCAATGATTTTTCGACCAGCCGCTTCGAGGCGATGTTGCGTCGGCCGGTGCACAA
The DNA here is from genome assembly GCA_040400875.1 of Burkholderiaceae bacterium. Classification (GTDB taxonomy): domain Bacteria; phylum Pseudomonadota; class Gammaproteobacteria; order Burkholderiales; family Burkholderiaceae_C; genus PBB1. Next base: position 26,048 of record JBBAPK010000035.1, read on the forward strand.
CCACGGCGACGCGCTGCCGGTGCATGTGATCGTCACGCAGATGGACGGCACGACCGATGTGCTGATTGAACTGGTCGAGGTTGAGCAGCAGTCCCGTCAAGAGCGCGAAGAGCGCGCGCTCGATCAGGCGCAGGTGACCAAGGAGCTGATTCGCAACCTGGCCCACGAGATCAAGAACCCGCTGGGCGGCATCCGCGGTGCGGCGCAACTGCTCGAGATGGAAGTCGAGTCGCGCGCGCTCACCGAATACACGCAGGTCATCATTCAAGAGGCCGACCGGCTGCAAGCACTGGTGGATCGCTTGCTGGCGCCGCACCGCAAGCCGCATGTGGTCAGCGACGTGAACGTGCACGAGGTCTGCGAGCGTGTTCGCTCGCTGATCCTGGCCGAATTCCCGCGCGGGCTGCGCGTCGAGCGTGACTACGACACCTCGATCCCCGACTTTCGCGGCGACCGCGAGCAGCTCATTCAGGCGGTGCTCAACATCGGCCACAACGCTGCCCATGCGCTGGCCGAGCGCATCATCGACGGCGATGCGCGGATCACGCTGCGCACCCGAATCGCCCGCCAGGTCACGCTGGGCAAGCAGCGATATCGACTGGCACTGGAATTGCAGGTAGACGACAACGGTCCCGGTATTGCGGAATCGATACGTGACCGGATCTTTTACCCGCTGGTGTCGGGGCGAGATGGCGGGTCAGGGCTGGGGCTGACGCTGGCGCAAACCTTTGTGCAGCAGCACCACGGCACGATTGAATGCGAGAGCGAGCCTGGAAAAACCCGGTTCAAGATCTTGATTCCTCTGCCCTGATCGGCGCTCGCCACCGGCCTTGGCCGTTTTCCTTTCAAGAGGCAGTGCATGAAACCCATATGGATTGTTGACGACGACCAGTCCATTCGCTTCGTGCTCGAAAAGGCGCTGGCCCGCGAAGGGCTGGCCGTGCGCAGCTTCACCAACCCGCGCGATGTGCTGGCCGCACTGGCCGACGATGTGCCTCAGGTGCTGGTGTCTGACATCCGCATGCCGGGCGGCTCGGGCATCGATCTGCTGGCCAAGGTCAAGCAAAGCCACCCGCAGATGCAGGTCATCATCATGACCGCCTTCTCCGACCTCGACAGCGCTGTCAGCGCCTTCCAGGGCGGCGCGTTCGAGTACCTGCCCAAGCCGTTCGACGTGCCCAAGGCGGTCGAGCTGATCCGTCGCGCACTCGACGAGAGCCTGCGCGAATCGGTGCTCGACGAGCGGCTGGCCGAGGTGCCCGAGATGCTCGGCCAGGCGCCGGCCATGCAGGATGTGTTTCGCGCCATCGGCCGCTTGAGCCAGAGCATCGTCACCGTTCTGATCACCGGTGAGTCGGGCTCGGGCAAGGAGCTCGTGGCCCACGCGCTGCACAAGCACAGCCCGCGCGCCACCGGGCCCTTTGTGGCCATCAACACCGCAGCCATCCCGAAAGACCTGTTGGAGAGCGAGCTGTTCGGCCACGAGCGCGGCGCCTTCACCGGCGCGCAGACCACGCGGCGCGGGCGCTTCGAGCAGGCCGATGGAGGCACGTTGTTTCTTGACGAGATCGGCGACATGCCCTTCGACTTGCAAACCCGATTGCTGCGGGTGCTCAGCGACGGCCAGTTCTACCGCGTGGGCGGCCACAACCCGATGCGCAGCAATGTGCGTGTGATCGCCGCCACCCACCAGAACCTCGAAGACCGCGTCAAGCAGGGCGTGTTTCGCGAAGACCTGTTTCACCGCCTCAACGTGATCCGCCTGCGCCTGCCCGCGCTGCGCGAGCGTCAGGAAGACGTGCCGGCGCTGGCGCGCTTTTTCCTGCAGAAAAGCGCCAAGGAACTCGGCGTCGAGGCCAAGCGCATCACCGATGCCGCGCTGGCTCGCATGACGCACTTCGACTTTCCCGGCAACGTGCGCCAGCTTGAAAACATCTGCCACTGGCTGACCGTGATGGCCCCGGCGCAAACCATCGAAGCCAAGGACTTGCCGCCCGAGCTGCAGTCGATCTCAACCCCACCGTCCGCGCCTGTGGCGGTGGCAGCGCAGGCGGTGGTCGAATCATCGACCGAGGCTTCATCAGAACTGCCGGTGCTGTCGGGTTCGGTCGCGCTGGCGAGCGCTGCGGAGGCTGAGTTGGCGCCCGTGGCCACAACGGCGACACCCGCCGGCTGGCTGGCCGATCTGGAAGCCGAATCGCGCCGCTTGTTGCTGGCTGGCGAGTCGGGCGTGTGGGACACGCTCACGCGGCAGTTCGAAGCCCAGCTCATCCACACCGCGCTCGATATCACGCGCGGGCGGCGCATCGAGGCCGCGCAAAAGCTTGGCATCGGCCGCAACACCATCACCCGCAAGATCCAGGAGCTCGGGCTCGACGACTGAGCCACCGAACGGGTGGTCTGGCTCAGTCGTTGAGCGTGACCATCACCGGCGCGTGATCGCTGGGCCGCTCGTGCTTGCGCGGCAGCTTGTCGATCGTGCACGCGCTCACCGCGGGCTTGAGCGCATCGCTCACCAGAATGTGGTCGATGCGCAGACCCTGGTTCTTGCGAAACGCCAGGTTGCGGTAATCCCACCAGCTCCATGACCTAGGCGCCTGCTCGAACAGCCGATACGCATCGTGCAGGCCGAGTGAGAGCAGCCGCTGGAAGTGCGCGCGCTCTTGCGGCGTGCACAGCACCTGGCCGGCCCAGGCTACCGGGTCGTGCACGTCGCGGTCTTCGGGCGCGATGTTGAAGTCGCCCACCAGCACCAGCCGACGGTGCGCTTGCAGCTCATCGGCCATCCAGGTCTGCAGGGCCTCCAGCCATGCCAGCTTGTACTGAAACTTGTCGCTGTCGACCGACTGCCCGTTGGGAAAGTACGCGCCGATCACCCGCGTGTCGCCCAGCGTGGCCGCGATCACCCGCGATTGCTCATCGAAGAAGCCGGGGATGTTTTTCACCACGCCCTCGGCGGCCAGCGTGCCCGTCGGCGTGAGCAAAGCCACGCCGTTGTAGGTTTTTTGCCCGAACCACTGCGCCGCATACCCCGCCTCGGCCAGCGCCGCGCGTGGAAACTTGTCGTCGGTGAGCTTGGTTTCCTGCAGGCACAGCGCATCGGGCCGATGCGCGCCCAGCCAGTCGAGCACCTGCGGCAGCCGCACGGCGAGGGAGTTGACGTTCCAGGTGGCGATGCGCATTTCTGTGGGGAGCCGTTGTTGATGGATGACTTTGAAACAGGTGTGCACTTCTGGCGACCCGTCTGGCGACGCATTCGGACGACGCGTCGGCGAATTGTGCGTGCCGTGACTCTCCCACAAGGCGCCGTCTGGCCAACCAGCGCCAGGCGGTCTTTGCTTGGATCACCCACGAGGTGCCCAAGGCACTGCTGCGCCAGTCGATCCACCCCAGGCTCACCAGATGAGCCCCACCACGGATAAGCTCCGTTGGCCTTCAGACCCGTGTTGCGCGCTATTCGTCGCTCATCGCGGCTGACGAGCTGCTTTCTATACTGACCCGCACCGCGTGGCTCCCTATCCACGAACCCCCGAGGCCCCATGCTCGACGACCTCAAGAAAACCCTCTGGGCCACGGCCGACAAGCTGCGCGCCAACATGGACGCCGCCGAGTACAAGCACCTGGTGCTCGGCCTCATCTTCGTCAAGTACATCTCCGACACCTTCAGCGCCAAGCACGCTGAACTCACGCTGCGGCTGGCCGATCCGCAAGACGAATACTTCTACGGCCAAGTCGATGCCGCCGACATCGCCGCCGAGCTGGAAGACCGCGACTACTACCGAGAGGCCAACGTCTTCTGGGTGCCCGAGCCGGCCCGCTGGGAAACCCTGCGCGCCGCGGCCAAGCAGCCCGACATCGGTCGGCGCATTGACGACGCGCTGTCGCTCATCGAAACCGAAAACCCCAAGCTCAAGGGCATCCTCGACAAACGCTATGCCCGCGCGCAATTGCCCGATGGCAAGCTCGGTGAGCTCGTCGATCTGGTGTCCACCATCGGCTTTGGGGCCACGGCCGGCGAAGCGCGCGATGTGCTCGGCCAGGTCTACGAATACTTTCTGGGCATGTTCGCCAGCGCCGAAGGCAAGCGAGGCGGGCAGTTCTACACGCCCCGCAGCATCGTCAAGACGCTGGTGGCCGTGCTGGCGCCGCACCACGGCGAGGTTTACGACCCGTGCTGCGGCTCGGGCGGCATGTTCGTGCAGAGCGAAGAATTCATCGAAGCCCACGGCGGCAAGATCGGTGATGTGGCCATCTACGGCCAGGAGGCCAACCCCACCACCTGGCGCTTGGCCGCGATGAACCTGGCCATTCGCGGCATCGACTTCAACCTCGGCCGCGAGCCGGCCGACACCTTCAGCCGCGATCAGTTTCCCGACCTGCGCGCCGACTTCATCCTGGCCAACCCGCCGTTCAACATCAGCGACTGGTGGCACGCCAGTTTGACCGGCGATGCGCGCTGGCAGTACGGCGACCCGCCGCAGGGCAACGCCAACTAAGCCTGGCTGCAACACATGCTGCACCACCTGGCACCGCACGGGCGCGCGGGCATCGTGCTGGCCAACGGCTCCATGAGCTCCAGCCAGAACAACGAGGGCCAAATCCGCGCCGCCATGGTCGATGCCGACGTGGTCGAAGTCATGATCGCGCTGCCCGGCCAGTTGTTCTTCAACACCCAGATCCCGGCGTGCCTGTGGTTTCTGGCGAAAGGGAGGGAAGGCAAACGCTCACGGTCCGGCGAGGTGCTGTTCATCGACGCGCGCAAGCTCGCCACCATGATCAGCCGCGTGCAATGCGAGCTGACCGACGCCGTCATCGAGCGCATCGCCACCACCGTCGCCGCCTGGCGCGGCGAGCCCTCTTCACTCCCTCTCCCTCCGGGAGAGGGCCGGGGTGAGGGCTCCCCCAACCCGCAGCCCTACGCCGACACCCCCGGCTACTGCCGCAGCGTCAAGCTCGCCGAAATCGCCGAGCACGGCCATGTGCTCACCCCGGG
>JBBAPK010000036.1:0-22626 GCA_040400875.1 Burkholderiaceae bacterium
CTTCCGCTACGAACAGCGGAGTGCGAATATACATCGGAATCGGAAGAGATGTCAAACGTTTTTCTGGCTTGATCAGGCGGCAATGGGGGACTGCAGACCACGAGCATGCGAAGCGAGTGCGGCAATGACATGACCTATGTCGCCCTCGCTATGAGCGGCACTGAGACTGATGCGTACCAGACTCAAGCCTGACGGAGTTGCGGGTGGAATCATCAAATTGGTGTAGATGCCCGCATCGAACAAGTCTTGCCAGAGCGACTGCGCACCTGCGATCGAATCAAAAACCAACGCCATGACAGGTGCAGGCGTGGGCGTTCCGAGCCGATAGCCCAGCGATGCCATTTCGCCGTACAAGCGCTCAGCATGACGCCACAGCTGGGCTCGCAGGTCACCTCCTTGAAGAACCCGACGTAAAGCCTGATGCGTGGCCGCAATCACAGACGGCGCAGGAGACGCGGTAAATATGTAGGGGCGGCTCACCATGCGCAGCAGGTCCATCTCAACGTGGCGGCCAATGCAAAAGCCCCCAACCCCGCCCAAGCTCTTCGAGAAGGTGCCTACGATGAAGTCGACGTCGTCTAGTAAACCCAATTCTTCGCATAGCCCCAGCCCCCGCGGACCGAAAAGACCAAAAGAGTGCGCTTCATCAACCAGTAACCAAGCGCCATGCCGTTTTTTTATTTCGACAATTTCACGCAGTGGCGCACGGTCGCCCAGCGTGCTGTAAAGGCTTTCGACGACGATCAGGGCGCGGCTTGCATCTTCTCCTAAGCGCGATAGGCGTCGGTCCAGATTTTCTGGGTCGTTGTGACGAAAACGGATCGTGGTCGCGTCACTCAGCCGGCAACCGTCGTGAATGCAAGCGTGGCTGTCGGCGTCAATCAGAAGATAGTCGCCCTCTGCGGCCAATGCGGAAATGGCGCCAAGGTTGGCTTGGTAGCCGGTAGAAAAAACGATGCAGGCTGGCCACGCAAACGCATCGGCAAGTTCTTGCTCGAGCGCGCGGTGGCCAGCGTAGTTACCGCTGGCCATTCGAGAGCCTGTGGTTCCGGTGCCCAGAGCCTCGATCGCAGAAATCGCAGCCGCACAGCAGCCCGGGTCATAGGTCAGGCCCAGATAGTTGTTGGTGCCAGCAAGGATCATTCGCCGACCATCGATGGAGGCAGAGGTGGCGGAATGGATTTCATCCATCGGCGTGGCAATGGGCGCGACCCGCCCACTGCCGGCAAGACCCGCTTGACGCGCTCTTTGCACGGCGAACTTGTCGAGAAGACTCATCTCAGGCCTTGCTTCAAAACCGCAATCCCCGCGGTGAGCTCGTTGATCGTCCTCGCATGAGCTGTAGTCTCGACAGGAATGGAAAGGTCCAGCCGGTCTTCGATCTCCATGACCAAGTCCATGACTTCAGCAGAGTCAAGGTCAGCTTCTTGAGCGAGGTCTGCATTCCCGTCCAGGCCAACTGCACTGGGGCGGATCGTCGCAAGGGCCTCGCGAATCACTGACTCGATCGACTCACTCGAGCCGATCAAGTCAGCACCCACAACGGACAGTTTGGGCCCTGCACTCACGAGGCGACTCTCACGGCCTCCACCCGTTCGCGCCTGCCTTGGCTGGCGAAACGACCCTTCACGGCCTCTGCGGCTTGCGATCCTACTCGCTCGATGTACTCCTTGCGCGCCGCACTGCGGGAAAGTTTTCCTGAGGAAGTTCGAGGCAAGGTGTGTGGGGCCACCAGTTCGACCAGGCAATGAATCCCGAACTCAGCGAGGATCACTTGGTGCAGTCTCTCGGACAGCCTGAGCAGTTTGCGCGGGTCTGGCTCACGGCACTGGACGACCAGTACCGCAACCTCTTCGCCATGTTCATCGATGATCGAAAATGCAGAGGCGTCAGTGGGGCGCACCTCAGGTTCCTGCTCTGCTAGGTACTCAAGGTCCTGCGGCCAGATGTTTCGGCCCTTAATGATCATCAGGTCCTTGGCTCGCCCGGTGATGTAAACGACACCATCAACCCTGTAGCCGATATCACCCGTGTCGAGCCATCCATCAGCCGAAAGCACCTCGCGGGACGCCACCACATTGCCGAAGTAGCCGGACATGATGCTGGGCCCGCGCAAGTGAATTCGACCGCAGTGCCGATCTGGCAAGGGCAGCCCGCCCCCGTCAAGGATTTCCATTTCATAGCCTGGCAACGGACGCCCGCAGCCAACAAACGCTCTGCCCTTCGTCGCCAAGGCGCTCTCAATGAGCGGGGTGGCCTGCCCGTCGCGGGCCAACTTGTCGATGTCGACGACATCAATTGCAGCCCCGCCACCCACCTGCGCGAAGCTGACAGCCAACGAACATTCCGCCATGCCGTAGCAAGGAAGAAAGGCTTTTGGATTGAAACCGGCGGGCGCGAGAGCGGCGGCGAACTCAGCCAAGGCTTCAGGATGAATCATTTCAGCCCCGACACCGGCAACACGCCAGGCCGAGAGATCCAGATCTTGCGAGTCCGAAGCTCGCAACCGCCTAGAACACAGGGTGTAGCCAAAGGGCGGACTGAACGAGACCGTGGCGCGATTCATCGACATCAGCTTGAGCCAAAGCCGCGGCCGCATCGCGAAATCCCTCGTCGGAAGGTAGTCGACTGAGCGTTGGGTAGCCACGCAACCCAACACTATTCCGACCAGCCCCATGTCATGGTAAAACGGCAGCCAGGAGCAGAAGCGATCTTCGGGTGTCAAGCAGAAACCATGGTTGAAGATCGCATTCAGGTTGGCCATGACCGCTGATTGCGAAATCATGGTTCCTCGTGGAAACCGCGTGCTTCCGGAGGTGTACTGAAGGTAGGCCAATTCGCTGGGCAAAGGCGAAGATGACAACTCGCTGACGCTGTCGAGTTCCAAGAACTCTTCGAGGGTGCCGGCCAAAGCCATAGGCAATCCATCGCTGGCCTCGCGAAGGAAACTGACAAACTCCGCAGGAGCAAATGCGGCCACTGCCACGCAGTCTCGCAACAGCTGCCGCAGATGGCGGATGTAGGCTTCCCGCCCACCCAAGTGGACAGATGCAGGCAGCGGCACCGGAACCAGTCCGGCGTACTGGCAGGCGTAGAACATCACCACAAAATCCGGATGAGTGTGAGCGACCAGTGCCAAGCGCTGCCCGTGGCCCAGAGGGGCCAGATGCAAAGCCATCTCGAGCGCGCGCGACCGCAAATCTCGGTAGGGCAGCGAAGCAACCAGCTTGCCTCTGCCGTCGTAGTAGTTGAACCCCGATTCGCCTTGGGCGGCGTAATCCAAAGCATCGGCCAGGGTCTCAAAGTCTGCGCTTCGCAGTGCAATCCCGCTCAGGCTTGGAGTCGGACAGGCCACCAACGACGCCTCCTCACTCAAGGCGAGGGTCCCTTCAACCGTGCTGAGATCACAAACAAGTTTTTCACCCACACTGGACCTTTTGCAAAACAGACACCATCCCAAAATGTAATTTGTGTGCCCGCGCACTGCAACAGAACTGTCACGTAAAAATTAGGGCTGGAGTCTACCAACCGCGCCCTGAAAACGCGCTGGCGTGTTGTTCACGAGGAACGGTTCAGAAACTCGGCCAGCTGCTCAAGGGTCGGGTAATCAAAAAGATCAGCCACATCAACGCGTTGTGGAAATTCGCGCTCTATGGCTTCGTGGATGCGAGCCAGGGTCAGCGAGTTCAGATTGATCTCGAGCAAATTGGTCTGGGGCGTCAGTTCTCGGTCCGTGACAAACACGGCACAGGCCTCCAGTAGGCGCCGTACCGTCGTGGTCGCCTCGCCTTGGCGCGGCTGCTCAGCGCCATCCGATCGAAGCAAAGGCTCCAACTCGGCCAGCACATCTTCAAATTCGCCCTGTTCGAAGGCTTGAGCGAGCACATAACGCTGCACCTTGCCGCTGCTGGTCTTGGGAATTTGCCTGACCGGGACCACATGCGTGGCCTGCAAGCCCGTGTGATGAAGGATCTTTCGGCGAAGCTCGAGCACCTTCGGAACGAAATCGTTGAGATCGCCGCGGTGAATGACGAACAGCGCCAGTTCTTCAGCATCTGCTGCCAAGGCGCACACGCTGGCTGCTGCCACGCGATTAGCTTCGATACCGGCCACTTGTTCGGCAACGCGCTCCAGATCTTGCGGGTAGTGGTTCTGGCCATTGACGATCACCAGGTCCTTGGCGCGGCCGGTGACAACCAACTGCCCGCCCCACATCAGACCCAGATCGCCTGTATCCAACCAGCCTTCGGGGGAAATGCACTCGCCGGTTTTTGTTTCGTCGCGGTAATAGCCGCGTGTGACGTTTTCGCCACGTATCTGTACGCGACCGAGCGCTTGTTGACCAAGATCCTCACCGCTCTCGTCGGATATCCGCACTTCGGTGCCCGGCACCGGCCAGCCCAGTTTCACGAATTCGGCCGCATCTTCAGCTTCGGATGGAACTGCCGTCACCCGCGCGCCCACGCTCGAGCCAGAACGCGGCAAATGAAGGGTCTCCAGGGCACTTCCAGGGAGAGGAAAACTGACTGCAAGGCTGGCCTCGGCCAAACCGTACACCGCGAACATGCAATTCGGCTTCAGCCCGTGAGGCTCCATCGCCTTCACAAATCGACGGGCCAAATCGGCAGAGATGGGTTCAGCCCCGTTGAATATCAGCCTGACGCAGGAAAGGTCCAGTCCTTCTGGCCGCTTCAGCGCGTACTGCTTCAGGTAGTGCTGATAACCAAAGTTGGGAGAACAAAGCACCGTGGCTTTTCGCCGGCTGGCTTGTTCCAGCCACATCAAGGGGCGCCGTGCGAACAAATCGGTTCGCATGAGCAGATGGCTCACGCCGCAGGCGACCATGTTGAGATGAAAACCAATCAGCCCCATGTCGTGCGAGAGCGGCATCCAGCTCAGCGCCACATCGCGGTCCGAAAAGGCCGCCGCTTGTCGGATCGAGCGGATGTTCGCTGCCAGATTTTGGTGGGTCAACAGCACGCCCTTGGGGTCGCCGGTCGAGCCCGATGAATACTGGATAAAGGCCAGATCCTCGGCCTGAGACTCCCATGGCCGCCCGGGCTGCGCACCGAGGTCCAGGCTGCCGGGGATCATCGCGCACTCGCGCAGTCGCTGCCCTTCGGCACCAAGCCCGTGCGCTTCGATGAATCCGTCGAGCCGCTCCAGCGCAGCAGCGTCGATGTAGACAGAAGCACTGTCGAATTGCGCAAACACTCGAAACAACTTGCGCCGTTGCTCATCGCTACTGATAGGAGCGAGCGGCACCGGCACCATGCCCCCGAGCACGCAGGCCCAGAACATTTCAAGGAAGCGCTCGTTGTCCGCCACGCACAAGACCATCGCATCGCCGGGACGAAGGCCGCGGCACTGCAACGCGCCCAAGAGGCTCAGTGCACGCTGGCGCAACCGAGCGAAGCTCAGAACGCGTTGCTCGTCATCGCCGTCGATGAAGGTGATGTGGCGGTCTTCGCGGGCGCCCTCGTTCAGCAGGGAGCGCAAGGTTTCGAATTTCGGCATGACGGGCTCAGCGCGCGGCCACGCGCATGAGCAAGTCGCGCTGCGTGCGCAAGTTGATCTGGAATTCTGGATTGGGCAGGTCGGCTCCCACGTAGCTCAGGCGGAACTCTCGGGCTATCAAACTCAGATGCGTTTTCATCTCGGCCATCGCGAACGAGGCGCCAATGCAGTACCTGGGGCCGGCTGAAAAAGGCAGAAATGCAAACCGGTGACGGGCTTCGACAGCCTCCGGCGCGAAACGACTGGGGTCGAACATCTCGGGTCGATCCCAGTGCGCAGGGTGCCGGTGCAGCAGATACGGACAGATGAAGATGTCCGTTCCGGCCGCCACGTGGTACCCGCTCAGTTCATCGTCGCCCAAGGCCCTTCGACTGAACAGCCACACTGGGGGGTACATGCGTAACGCTTCGAGCAACACCTGCTCCACGTAGGGGTCGTTCTCGGGCGGCTCCTCGCTGCCGGCCTTGGCCGACGTCGCACCGACGATGGCCTGATGCAAACGCTCCTCGATCTCGACGTTTTGAGACAAGAGATACCAAGTCCAGTTGAGCGCGCTGGCGGTGGTTTCGTGACCGGCCACGATCAGGGTCATGATCTCGTCAAGCAGCGCCCGCTCGGGCATCGCCTCGCCGGTGTCGCGGTCGCGCGCTTCCATCAGGGTCGACAAGATGTCCATCTCGATGCGTTGCTCGGCGCGTCGCGCGTCGATCATCGCTCGCACCAAATGCGTCAAGCCCCGAAATTTCGCGGCAAACGGGAGATCCCTTCGGGTCTCGCGTGTCAAGAGATCAAACGGGCTCGCGCCGTCGGCATCAACCAGTCGATCAAAGTCGGTGCTGAACAAGGCCCGCAAAACGACGTTCAGCGTCACTTCGCTGAGATCGCGCGTGAGGTTGATCGGATCGCCGCGGCTGGCGTGACCGGACCAGCGCTCCAACAAATCTTGGTTGGCCCGCAGTATCAATGCCGAGAAGCTGCGTATGACCTGGCCCTGGAAAGCCGGCTGAGTCATGCGCCGCTGACGTGACCAGAATTCGCCTTCGCTCACGATCAAGCCGTTGCCCAGCAGCAAGCGGACCCGCTCCAAACCCACGCCCTTGACGTAGTTGGCCCGATTGGTGAGCAAGACATGCCGAAGGTCGTCGGCGTTGTGAATCACCAGACCGTCACCGGGCCGGCTCTCGGATGGCACGCGGCAGATGTCTCCGTGCTGCTTCAACCATCCCTGCAGCCGCGGCAGACTTTCGTCGTTGGCGTCGAGGTCGTAGCGCTCCTGTGGGCCGGGGGCCAGCAGATCGTGAACCATAATCTTCGGTCTGATTTCGAACCTCAAATTGTGTCACGCGCAAGTCACGCGTCGCCTCCATGACCGTCACGGTTTTGATCACCTCCGACCTCGTTCCATCGCCGGTGCTCGAAGCCCAATGGCTTGCTCAGCTTCCTGACGTGCGGCAAGCCGAAATCGCTGGCTGGCCAGATGCGAGTGCACGTCGGCACACACTTTTGGGCAGCAGACTGCTGGCAGAAGGGCTGCGGCGACTGGGATACACGGGCAACCCACTGTCATCGCTGCGTCACCCCCGTCTTGGTCGTCCGACGATGGATCTGCCGGTCGATTTCAGCGTGTCGCACTGCGAGGGCCTGATCCTGTGTGCCCTTTCCACGGCCGGCCCCGTCGGTATCGATGCCGAGAAGGTGGATGGCGTGAAGGCTGGAGAATTCCAGCTTTACCTCAATGAGGCCGAACGCGCGTGGGCCGGCCACAGCGTGCGGCGCTTTTATTCGGTGTGGACGCGCAAGGAGGCGGTCGCCAAGGCCGCGGGCTCAGGAGGCCTGCGCGATCTGGCTGGCGTCGACACCACATCAGCAAGACACCGAGCCATGTTCAATGGTCGCCTCTGGCGCACGTCCAGGGTACCTGTGGGGCGAGGCCACATGGCCCATCTGGCGCTGGCCGACGTGGCCGCCAGCCTTTGCATCGATCACATCAGCGCGCAGACTCTTGAAGGTGCCGATCTGCCCACCGAGCGCACTCACCCCCCAGCGCCCTGCCCCGTGCCCGTCGTTGTTCGCGCCTCTCTTAACCTGTCCTGAAAGCTCACATGTCCAGACCCCAACGCGCCTTGATCCTCGGCGCTGGCCAAGGCAGCCGGCTTTTGCCGCTGACCGAGCGCATGCCCAAGTGCCTCCTTGATATTTGCGGGCGCAGCATGCTCAAGTGGCAGTTGCGCGGCCTGAGCGATGCAGGCGTCGGCGAGGCCGTGGTCGTGACCGGTTTTCATCCCGAACTGGTGGAAGCCGAACTGCAGCGGGTCACGCCAAAGAACATGACCGTGCGCACGCTCTACAACCCGTTCTACAAGCTCGCTGACAACCTGGCGAGTTGCTGGATGGCACGAGCCGAATTGCAAGGCCCCTGCCTCATCCTCAACGGAGACACGCTGTTCGAGCCGGCCATCGCCAGCCGGCTGCTGGACGCCGAGACGGCGCCGATCACCGTGACCATAGACCGCAAGCCCGACTACGACTCCGACGACATGAAGGTCGAGACCGCAGGCAACCGCCTGCGAGCCATCGGCAAGAAACTGCCCGCCGAAACCGTCAACGGCGAATCCATCGGCTTTCTGCGCTTTGAAGCAGCTGGCGCGGCGCTTTTCGTCGCAGAGCTCGAACGCACGATGCGCACGCCCGAGGGCCCGGCCCTTTGGTATCTCTCGGCGATCAACCGTCTGGCCCAGGGCGGCGCTGACATCCGCACCGTCTCGATCGAAGGCCTGCAATGGGGCGAACTCGACTTTCCCGATGACCTGATCCACGTGCGGTCATTGGCTGCAAACTGGCTCTAGTGGTCACTGCGCTCAGGTCTTTGCGGCCACCAGCCTGCGCACCAGATCCAGATCTGCGGGCTTGTCCACATCGATGGCTGCGCGGCCGTCGCTCAGCTGCGCGATGGCCACCCGCGCGCCCCCTGCCAGCGAACCCAGTTGGGCCATGGCAGCGTACGAGCTCAGCTGACCCAACCGATAGCGCGCAGCAAAAGTCCACCCCAGGCGACCCATCATGCGCAGCGGATCCTTGCGATAAAGCTCGAGTTCACGCCACAGCGCGACGGCTCCTGCTGAGGCGGGGTTGGCCATCAGGAACAGGTTGCAGCCTGAAAAATCACCGTCGGCAAAACGCAGCCAGGTGCGTTTCGTATCCGGTGCTGCTGCCTCAACCACGTCGCGCTTGGCCAGCGCCACCGTCACGTCGACGTCTGCGCGGCAGGCTGCCAGAAACTCCTGCACCCAACCGGTTTGCAACAGCGCGTGATCGGCCGTGGTGACCAGCAGCGGCGAGCCTTCGCTGGCCAGTGCCGCGGCCACGGTGGCGCTGGGTCCAGAGGCGGTCAGCATGGTGGTCCAGGGTTTGACATTCGCCCCTTGCAGTCCGGGCAGACCGTTCAAGACCTCGGGCCGCTCGATGGCCACCACGATGCGCGCCACCTCGGGCACGGCCGACAGTGCCTCCACCACGCGCTCGATCATCGTGCGCCCGCCCACCTCGATCAAGGCTTTATGGCTGACGCCTGCGTAATCGGACAACGGGTCGCCGCCGGCCCGTGTGCCCGCGAGAACCAGTGCGGTCAGCGTCTGCATGTCAGCGCCGCTGCGCCAGCGCGCAGGCTCGCGGGTGGTTCGCGCTCACTGCGTCAGTTCCTTTTCGTAGACGCGGTAGGTCTTGTAGGCACGCGCGCCCAGCGACTCGATGACGTGGCGCATCGACCGGTTGTCCTCAAGGATCCAGGACAGCTCGACTTGTTGCACGCCCTTGTTGCGCAGCCCGTTGCGCAAGGCGTCGATGATCAGAAACGGCGCCAGCCCACCGACCAGGCTGCCGCTCACGCTGCGTCGGATCCCCATCAAAGGCACGCGGGCCGTGCGAGCGCCGCGCCGCAGGCGCCACAGCAGCTTCAGCCAGTTGAACGGCAGCAAGCGGCCACCGAAATCGGCGATCAACTCATTGAGGTTGGGCAGCGCGATGCCAAAGCCCACAGGCTCGCCATTGAGTTCGACGATCGCCACGCACTGCGGGTCGATCAGCATCTTCAGGCTCTTGGCCATGTGGGCGATCTCGGCAGGCGTGAAGGCGATGAAGCCCCAGTTGAGCGACCAGGCGTCATTGAAGATCGAGGTGACGGTGTCGAATTCCTCGAGATAGCGCTGCTTGTCCAGCGTGCGCACCGTCAGCGTGGCCGGTTTGCGATTGGCGATCTTGCGGCGCGCCGCAGCCGGCAACTCGTGCTCGGTGTCGTAGAGATAGGCGATCAGGTCCTTGGCCTTGGCGTAGCCGAGTGCCTCGACGCGCCGTGCGGCGTAGCTCGGATCGTGACCCATCATCATCACCGGCGGCGTGTCAAAGCCATCGATCAGCAGACCCGTCTCTTCGTTGATCGACAGGTTGAACGGGCCGAGGATGCGTCGTTTGCCACGAGCCGCGAGCCAGCCCTCGGCGGCAGCGAACAGGGCTGAAAACACCTCGCCATCGTCTTCGGCGGCAATCATCCCGAAGTGGCCCACGTCGGGGTCGGTCACCAGCGAGTCGATCTGCGCGCTGATGCGCCCGACGTCGCGACCGTCTCGACGCGCCAGCCAGAACTGCGTCGTGGCGTGCTGGAAATACGGGTTCTTTGCTGGAGACAGCGCTTCGCGGCGTTCCAGCATGAGCGGTGCGACGTAGTTCGCATCGGCCTTGTAAAGCCGCACCGGCAGTTCGATGAAGCGGTCCAGTTCGGCAGGCGTTGAGACCGCGATGATTTCGATGTTGCTCATCAGGCCACCGGTTGAACGCGTTCGCGAACCCAAAACCCCAGCCAAAAGGTGCGCACGCTGTGCCAGGCGAAGGTGACGCCCTGCCAGGCGGTGATGACGTAAAGCCCGGCCGCACCAAAGCCCAACAGCACGCCCACGGCCATGATGGTCATGGTGATGTTGCGCCTGGCGATGAAGCTGCGCACGGTGCCGTCGAGCCGGGTCGCGGCATGCAGCCCGAAGCCCAAGCGGTACTTGGCAATGCCCAGCACGATGCGATCGGCCACGTAAAAAACAATCAGCCACACCGCCGCCTGGTACAGCGGGTCTTCAAAGCTGCGCGCGCCCAGACCCCACGCAAAAGCGAAGTACCAAAACGGCGGATGCACGATGTCGAGCCCGTGGTCGAGCACGTTGCCGATCTTCGAGTCGGTCAGCGTCAGCCGGGCCACCTTGCCGTCGACGCTGTCGAGCACGCTCATGGCGTAGGCGCAGATGAAGCCGGCCAGAAACTCACCATTCGCGAACAGCGGCACCGCGGCAAACGTCAGCACGATCGACAATATGGTCACTGCATTGGGGTGAATGCCCCAACGCGTGCAAAGCTGCACCAGCGGCCACACCAGCGGCGGATACACGTAGCGCGTGAGCAGGTCCGTCGAGCCCTTGTAGTTGTCCCAGAACATCTGACGCTCGAGGCGGCGGCGCTCGGCGACATCGTTGACGGCAAAGATCCAGTACGGAATCGAGCGCCGCAGCTTGTCCATGAAGGCCGGAAACTCCTGCTCATCGACCCGCGAGATGCGCCCTGCGGCGATCAGCGCATCGGCCACTTCGCACAGGCTGTCGGCGTCCTCTGGGATGGCGCCGACGAGGTCGCTCTGCAGGCTCAAGGCCACCGCGCGCTGCGCGCCTTCGCCGCGCTCGGCCACACACGATGCGGTGCGGCTCTTGAGAAAGCCGATCAGCCGCGGATCGATCACGTTGCCACCGTCCACCGCCACCAGCGCGCCCTCGGCCAGCGCCTTGCGCAGCCGCACGCCCACCGTCGCGACGTTGGCATCGGTGCTCGCACCGGGCCAGACCCGGGGTGTCGCGTCAGGCCCCGACAAGACGACCGGCGTGTCGGCGATGAACTTGCGCGCGCTGCGTCGCAGGCGTTCAATGGGCGGCAGGCTGAAAAGGCTCTGGGCTTGCGCGCCCGCCGTGTCGATCCACAGCTTCATGGGCGCTCGCACCAGACCACTCTGGCCAGACCGATCGTGGCAAACAACAAGGGCGCTGCAATCGCCGTGGCCAGTGGAGGGAACTGACCGCTCGAGCCCAGCGCGGCCACGATGCCATCGCACAGCAAGAATGCCAGCCCCAGCATCAGCGCGACCACCATGCCGCCCCCGCCACCCCCGCCTCGCGAGAGCGTGGAGGCTGTGGGCAACGCCAGCAGCAGCATGATGAACACGCCCAGCGGCGCCGTGAAGGAACGGTACAAAGCGGTTTGGTAGTAACTCAGCGGTTGCGATCCGGGGCGGGCGCCGGCGATCACCTCGGCAATCATCATAGTAGACAGGTAGGGCCGCGCGAGGCTCAGGCGCAGCACCTCATCGGGCTGCAAATTGTTCTGCCAGGTGCGCGCCTCCTCGTGGGCCTGACGCAATCCGCCGGCCTCGAAGTGCAGCTCGGTCACGTCCTCGAGTTGCCATGCCTGACCGTCCCAGCGAGCCACAGCGGCGCGCAGCCGCGTGCTCAACTGCCCATCGCGCTTTTCGTACAGGCGCACGCCGCGCAACTCGCGGCCATCGGGGCTGAAGGCCTCGATCAACACCGGCCCGCCATTGGTGTTCGCCCACAGCGGTTTGCGTTCGTCCTCAGCCGGCGCGTTGGCGCTCCACCATTGCTTGAACTCGATCTCGACGCGTGGCAAGACCCACTGCTGCAAGACCACCTGCAAGCCCGCAAAAGCGATCAGCACGGGCAGCACATAGCCGAGCACGCGCATCAGGCTCACGCCGCTCGCGCGCATGGCCGTGATCTCGAGCCCGCGCGCCATGGTGTTCAACACGGTCATCGACCCGAGCAGCACCGCCAGCGGCAGCGCCAGCCCCAGTTCGGCCGGCAAGCGCAGCACGGCGTAGTAAAGCAGGCCGCCAATGCCCTGCCCGCGCTCCAGAATTTCGGTGGTGACATCGAGCAACTCGAGCATCTGCATCATGGCGGTGAGCACCGCCAGCAAGGCCAGGACCTGCATCGCGACGCGGCGACGCAGGTAGATGGCCAGCCGCCCGTTCATGGCGCGCTCCGTGCACGCTGCTTTGAGCGCGTGCGATCTATCCAGTTCTCAATGGCCACCACCGCGCGCAAGACGGGGTTGTCACCCGGCCAGGCCAGGCTGCTGCGGAAGATCCAGATGCTGAGGGTGGCAAACGCCACAAAGGGTGTCCAGACCGCCAAGGCGGCCGGCAGGCGACCGGTGTCTGCCAGGCTCTCGCCAAACTGCAGCGAGTGATCGATGGCCAGCAAGGCCAGCACGCCAAAGACCACCCCGGGCGTGCGCCGCCCGCGCTTGGACGCCATGCCCAGCGGCAAGGCCAGCAACGGCAAGAAAGGAAATATCAGCGCCCTGGCCAGCCGGCCATGAAACTCGGCTGCCGGCTTGGTCTGACCGTCTTCTGTCTGCATGTTTTGCCAGAGCTCGGACAAGGTTCTTTCCCGCACCGATTCACCCCGGTCGGCCAGCGGCGTTGAAGCAGGCGCCAGATCGCGCCCGGAAAATCCAGTCTCGAACCGCGAGACCGTGACCGACGCGCCGCTGGACGCCGTGGCCTCGCGAACCTTCACGATCTGGCCGTCTTCGAGATGCAATTGCAGCCCCTCGGGCGTCGGCACGATGCGGCCCTTGGCTGCGGTCAGGATTTCCTCTCGGCCCGCGCCTCGGTGTTCGACGAACACGCCCCGCAAATCACGGCCATCGCCTTCGATCACATCGGCGGTGAAGGTCAAGCCCTGGCCGATGTCGATGAAATGGTTTTCTTCAACCCGGGCATCCCAGCCGGTTTGCGCCACCCGGTTCACCGCCACGTGATAGCCGTAGCGCGCGAGCGGCTGCAACTGCCCGTACAGGTAGACGCTGAACGTGCCCAGCATGATCGCCAGCATGAAGTAAGGCGCGGCGATGCGGGCGATCGATCTTCCGGACACCAGCATCACGTCAAGCTCGTTGTCGTCGCACATGCGCGCTGCCGCCATGAACATCGCGGCGGTGAACGCCATCGGCAGCGCCAGGCCCAGGTAGTGCGGCACCAGCATGGACGCCATGAACAACACGCTCGATGGCGGAGCGCCGGCCGCAGCGGCCAGATCGAACAAGCGCAGCAAGCGCTCGAGCAGTTGTGCCATCAGCAGCGCCAGCAGCGACAGCGCCAGCGGGCCAGCGACCAGGCGCAAGGCGTAGCGATCGAGTCGATCCAGCGAGAACCCGGGAATCAAGGCGCGCGGCCCTCGGCAGCGCACCCAGCCCACGCATCGCGCAACCGCGCAAGCAGCGCAGCGCCCGTGGCGTCATCCAGCAAAACAGCCGCATCGAGCACCGGCGGGCCGGGCCATCCCGCATCGGCAAACTCGACACCGGCAAAACTGCGCGTGGACTGATAGCGCGGAATCACGTGCATGTGGACGTCGGGGTCGACCATCATCAGCATCAGGTAATTGATGCGCTCGAAGGCCACGACCTCGCGCAAGGTCGCCTCGATCAGGCCAACGAGGCTGCGCATTTCGGCAAAGCCCTGCGCGCTCACCTCAGCAAAGGAGCGCACCGGCTCGCGGCACACCAGCACCAGCGAGCCGAAGGTGGGCTGCCTGGGCCTGAGCAGCACGGTCCAGCAGTCGGTTTGCGCCACACGCTGCGCGGGATCGCCAAACTTGATCTCGGTCGCGTTGGACATGGGCTATCCCGTGGTGTTTCTAGCCGGTGGATTATCCCCGTCGGACTTGGCCGTGCCCCTGGGCAGACACAGTTCGTAGACCACGTCGTCCTCGAAGGAATGCGACGCTATCGACCAGCGCCGCACCTTGACTTCCATGCGGCGGTCACCGTCGACGTCGATCAGCCGCAGGCGATGCCAGCGCGCGCCCTGATCCTTGGGATTGGGCAACGCAGACGACGATGGCACGCAGATGCACGGGATGGGCTCGAGCGGCCCGGCGATCGCATCCAGCCGCGCATCGCGTGCGTGCCCGTGCAGCACGAGTTCGGCGCCCGCGCGTTGGAGCACGGCACGCAGCGCAGGGCCATCGGCCAGTGCCTTGCGCCAGCCGATGGCACCCGCGGCGGCCGGGTGGTGGAGCAAGACGATGCGCACGCGAGCGGCCTGGCCTTCGGCCATCAGCACTTGCTCGAGCCGCGCGAGCTGTTGCGGCCCCAGCCGGCCCCGCGCGAGCAGCGGCGCGGTGGGCAGCGCCGAATTCAGTCCGATGACGGCCATGTCGCCCACGCGATGAACATAGGGCCAGCCCTCGTCGTTCAACCGGGTCCAAGGGGCCCACAGGTCGCTGCCTTCACCGGCAGGCACGCTCACCAGCGCGTCGTGGTTGCCCGGCACCAGACTGATGCGCTCGGCCGGTGCCAGTGCGGCGAGCCAGTGGGCCGCCTGCCGAAATTCATCGGGCAAGGAAAAGTTGGTGATGTCACCGGTGAGCAGCACATGGTCCACGGCGTGATCGCGCAGATCCTGGCTGAGTGCCGCGAGGATGTCGCCGCTTTGCAGATGACGCCGACGCCGCCACGACCACACGCTCAGCTGTCGCTTCGAAAAATGCTGCCTCAGCGACAACTGCGGCTCGAAGGGCAGATGCAGGTCCGAGACGTGGGCGAGCGTCAAGACGGCCATCGATAATGACTCGCTGCTGTTTTGACGCCAGTGCCTTGGATAACCACCCTTCGATGATGCCAAAGAAACCTTTGCCTGCGGGCTGCGGGCGGTGCCCATGAGCGCCACAGAAGTGCCCCAGGGGCAGTTGTCAGGCGTCATCGTGGGCCACTCGCCTTTGCGGGTGTGGTCGCTGCCTTCGGAGTTGCGGCTGCAAAGACAGCTGACCCGGGTCGGCGCGGTGGATGACAACTCGGCAACGCAACGGCTGGTGCTGTTGCGTGCCGACTGGGTCTATGACGATGCGCTGGTGCGCGCTCTGGCTCGCTCACACGACGACGTGGCGCTGGTGGCCGACGATGGCGCGGTGGTTGCGATCGGCATGGCGGCACCTGCTGCACGCGCGACGAACGCCGCAGCGCTGCTCGCCGACGGCCAGGCCCCCGATCAGTCGCGCCGCGTCACGGCCGCGCAATTGGCAGACGGCTACAACGACGCGCTGCGCAAGCGCGAGCCGCCTTACCTGATGCCGCTCAACGAAGCCGATCTGCCGGCCATCGAGCGACGCATCTTTGCCGGCTCGTACAAGGGCGTGACGGATCTGGTCACGCTGTATGTGTGGCCTGCGCCAGCGCGCTGGGTCACCCGCGTGTGCGCCAACAACGGCATCACGCCCAATCAGGTCACCTCGGCCAGCCTGGTGCTGGTGTTCGCGGCGATGTGGCTGTTCTGGACCGGCCACTTCGGCTGGGGCATGCTGGCAGCGTGGGTGATGACCTTCCTCGACACCGTCGACGGCAAGCTGGCTCGGGTCACGCTGCAGTCGTCGCCATGGGGCAATGTGTTCGACCACTCGATCGATCTGATCCACCCACCGTTCTGGTGGTGGGCCTGGATCGTCGGCCTGCCGGCGGCCGGCTTCGCCTACGAACATGCGTCGGTGGCCCTGACGGTGATCGTCGCCGGTTACGTGCTGCAGCGCATCGAAGAAGGCATCTTCATGGCCTGCTTCAAGATGGACATGCACGTGTGGCAGCGCTTTGACAGCCGCCTGCGTCTGATCACTGCAAGGCGCAACCCCAACCTGCTGATCCTCAGCGCATCGTTGCTCGTCGGCCGACCCGATGTGGGCATCAGCGTGGTCGCGATCTGGACGGCGGTGTGTCTGGTGCTGCACGCGCTGCGCATCGTGCAGGCGGCGTTCGCACGCCGCCATGGTCCGCTGCGGTCCTGGCTGGCGACATGAGTGACGAGCCGCTGCGCCGCATCGTCGACGAGGAGATGCAGCGCAGCGTGCCGGCCGCGGTCAGTGCGCTCGCCGAGCAACTCGCGGCCCGCGCCCAGGGCCAAGCGGCTGCGGTGCTGTTCTACGGATCGAATCTGCGTGATGCCAAGCTCGATGGCGTGCTCGATTTCTACATCCTGCTCGACCACGTCGGTGCCTGGCCCGGCTCACGACTGGCTGCGCTGGCCAACCAGATGCTGCCGCCCAACGTCGGGTATTTCGAAGGCGGGGTCGCCAGCCAGACGCTGCGTGCCAAGTACGCGCTGTTGAGCGCGTCGCAGTTCCGCCGTGGCATGTCGCACGGCTCGCTCGACACCACGCTGTGGGCGCGCTTTTCGCAGCCTTGCTGCCTCGCTTGGGTACGCAGCGAGGATGACCGTGTGGCCGCGGTCGACTCGGTGCGTGAGGCCGTGATGACAGCCGCGCGCTGGGCCGCGGGCCTGGGCCCCGAGCGTGGCGAGGCACTCGCCTACTGGAGGGCGCTGTTTGCCAGCACCTATGGCGCCGAGCTCAGGGTGGAAAAAGGCGGCCGCGGCCACGATCTGGTCGCACGCGACGCCGACCGTTACGCGCAACTGCTGCCCGAGGCCTGGCGCGCCGCCGGGATTGAATTCGATCGCACCGACGACGCGCTGCTCGCACCACGCATCACGCCGTCTTCACGCGAGAACGCCACACGCCGCTGGGCTGTGCGCGTGCGGCTGGGCAAACCGCTGAACATCGCTCGGCTGATCAAGGCCGCCTTCACCTTCGATGGCGCCATGGACTACGTGGTGTGGAAGGTCGAGCGGCACTCAGGCGTGCGGCCCGAAATCACCGACTGGCAGCGTCGCCACCCATTGCTGGCCGCACCGGGGCTTTACTGGCGGCTGCGCAAGCTCAAGGTGTTGAACTGAGGCTCGGCAGACCACGCCTTAGATCTTTGGATTGGGGTGCATCCCGAAGAAGCTGCGAAGCCGGTCGGTGCGCCTGAGCAGCCAAGTCTTGGGCGTGTTCTGCACGTAATAGGTCAGCATGATGGAGCGGCGCTCGCCATCGGCCTGCGTGGTTTGTGCGGCGCTGTGCCAGCTTTCCAGTTCCTGAACCGGAAACGCATAACCACTGGCAGGCAAGAACTCCATCTGACGCGTGCGCAAGGCCGCCTCGCCATCCCGGCCCTCATGAAAGATGGTGCCAATGCCCTTTTGCGACTCGTCTTCGGGCAGATAGAACTGCACGGTGATGGCTTTCTTCAGCACATCGCTGTGAATGCCAATGCGGTAGCCGGGCATGTCGCGCACGATGATGGGAATCGGATAGAAATTCAGCTGATCGATGGGGCAGCCGAACCGTGCTTCCAGAGCCCGCTGAAATTTGCGCTTGAAGACCTCCTGCAGTTCACGCGAAGACAGCAGCCGCGCCACTGGCAACCAGCATTGACGCACCTTGGTCGGCAACGACCGCAGTTGCTCGGGATACAGGTAAAAGCGCACACGGGTGCTGCTGCCATCGGGGCGCAACGCATCTCGATGGCGCAGTTCATGAAACCGCTCGACGGCCGGCAGATTGGCCAGCAGTTGCCGATAAAAGTCCGCCGGAAAAAGATCGCGAAGGCAGACGTGATCGAACGGGTGGGTTTCAAGCGGGCTGGCGTCTATGCGTGCGATGAAGCCGGCCTCATCCAAAGCCATCGGCGTTGCCGCTGTCATTTTTTCGATCTGTTCAGACATGCTTGAAAACTCCTTGGTCAGGGCTGCGACTGCGCCAACTGCGAACGCGCAGCAGCCATCACTTCGTCGACGGTGATTCGGCTCAGATGTTCCAGGCAGTGCGGGCACATTCCAAAGCGAGTGCCGCAGGCATAAGTTGCTCCGCCGGTCAACTGTGTGTGGAAGTCATAGCCGGTGATCAACGGTGAAGTGAACCCGCCATAAACCACCACCGCACGCGTACCGACGGCAGCCGCCGCATGATGCAACCCGCCTTCCGGACCAACATACAGGCGCGCTGCCTTCAAGTAAGCCATCGATTCGCGAAACGACCGCGGGCGAATCTGTTGCACCCCTTCCAGCACAGGACTGTTGGGCGCGCTGATCTGATAAACCGCCATGTCCTTAGACAGCCGCTGGGCCAATTCAGCGAAGCGCTCCACTGGCCACTGCTTGGAGGCCGGTGCGCTCGGCTTGATGAAAGGCTCGATCGCGACAAAGGGTGTGGCAGCCCACTGCGCCGCCAGGGCATCTTCCTCAGGCTTGAGCTTGATGGGTGCCGGTTTGGCGCGGTAGCTGAGGTCGTACAGGTAGCGACCGAGCAGCCGGGTGGGCTTGACGCCCAGATACTTCAGATACCAGCGCCATCCCAGTTCAGCACGAATCCCGGCGTAGTCGATGTAGGGCCGGTGATGCAGATGGCTGTACACCCAGGCCACATCCTCGCCGCGGGCGACGTCTGCAGAGCTTGCGAGAAAGTCGAGGCCCCAGGAGAGATCGGGCTGGCTGTCGTCCACACGGCGGCCATCGCCGATCGCCACCCGCCGCTTGCGGGGGTCGGACAAGTGCACTGCCCATGCATCTCCGAGCGCCATCAGGCGGTCTCCATAGCTCATGGGTGTTCTCGCTTCATCTCACGGCTCGTTCAAGAAAGTGACCGGCTGACCTGGCCAGAGGGCCTCGATGTTCAGGCGTGACCGGTATCTGCGGCAGGGGCGAGGTTTTAGCACGCTGCAAAGGCTGGCTGCCTCGCGGACCTGCTCGTGCGAGCAGCAGCGTGATCAGCGCGGCAACCACTTCGCCGACCGATACCACGCCACCGCATCCGCAAAGCCCGCATCCAGATCGAGTTGTGCACTCCAGCCGGGCGGCTGCGCGAGTTCGGCGGGCGACACCGACCAGTCGGCATGACGCAATTCACGCAGCTTTTGCGAGCTGAGCATGCTGGCCACACCCATCGCGCGCGCGAGATCTCCGACGAGCGCGACACCACCGAGCAAGGGCTGCGGCACCTTGAAGAAGCGCGGCTCGAGGTTGCCGACAGCGCGAGCCGCGGTGCCCAGCAATTCGTCCCAGCGGTAACCCTCAGGGCGGCCATCGGCACCCGCCAGCACCGCGCCACGCGGAGTGCTGGCCGCCAGCGCCACGATCAACCGCGACAGATCGTGCACATGCATCATCGCCAGTCGCGCCTCGGGCCCACCGAGCAGCGGCACCCTGGCGCCACGCGCGAGCTGAAAGAAAAGCAGCGTCTCGCGATCGCCCGGCCCGTAGACCGCCGGCGGTCGCAACACGGTCACGCGCGGGCCCAGCGTATCGAGCACCGCGGCCTCGGCGGCTCGCTTGCTGGCCGCGTAGTCGGACAGCGAGGGTTCACGTGCAGCCAGACTCGACACCAGCATGAAGTGCGCTTGTGGCGCGATGCGCGCGACGGTGCGCGCCAAGGTGGCAGAGGCCTCGCAGTTGACGCTGAAGAACTGCTCCCGCCGCGCTGCCTTGATCAGCCCGGCCACGTGAATCACCGCGTCCACGCCTTCGACCAGACGCGACATGGCGGCTTCGTCGGCCAGCGCTCCGGACACCACCTGCAGCCTGAGGCCGCGCCACTGCGGCACGTCGGGTTCGCGCCGCAGCAGCAGTCGAATGCGCCAGCCGGCGCGCGCCAGCGCGACCACGAGATGACGGCCGATGAAGCCGGTGGCACCGGTCACTGCGACCAGCGGCGTGCGGTCCAGGTCCGAGGCCATGTTCATGCCGCTCGCGGGTCGTTGCCGAGTAACCCGGCCACACGCGCCAGCGTTGCCTGGCGTTCGCGCGCAGCCAACTCCAGCGCGCGACCAGATGGGCCAAAGACGCCCGCGTCTTCTAAAGCCCGGTGCAAGAGCCCGAGATCGCGCACCGACGACAGCAGCCCCAGATCGACCGCCGCCTCGAAGCTTCGCGCCAACAGTGCCGAGGGGTTTCGATCGGCCGCAGCACGCCAGGCTGCTGCCAACCGCCATCGCCAATCGGGCTTCACGGGCAGCTTGAACGGCGTGACCGGCCGACCCGTGAGCAGCGCTTCAGTCAGCATCGACGCGCTGTCGGCGGTGACGATGAAGCCATCGGCCTCGCCCAGCAGCGTGGCGTAGTGCCTTTGGCCGTCGCGCCAGCGGGAGATGCGCGAGGGCACCTCGATTGCTTGCTCTAGGGCCGTCATCGCCGCATCGGGCGTGCGCGGGCTGTCGAGCACCCAGGCCGTGCCACCGAGCTCACGCACCCGCGCATTCACGACGCTGGCCAATGAGGCGGCTGCGGCCTGGCTGAATTCATACGGTCGGCTGCTGCCACCGACCAGCACCACCGTCCAAGGCCGAGGTAGTTGCGCCGTGCCTTCTGGCAGCGCGTTGCCGGGAGGCCGTTCGCTCACAGGCGGCAACAGGGGCATCAGGTTGCACACGACGTTGGGCCGCTGCGGCAGCGCATATTGCGGCGTGGTGATGACCAGATCGAACCAGGACAGCGGAGCCCACGGCCGGTTGACATGGACCAGCCGAGTGCGGCCGAGCGACTGCCGGCGTATCCACCGCGCTGCTGGCACGCTCTTGCGCCCGGCAGCCAGCACCATGCGGGGCCAGGGCGCTGCCAGCGGCGCCTGGCTTGTCCAGCTCAGACGGCCCGCGCCGAGGATTGCGGGCGCCAGCGTTGCAGCGAGGTTGAAGCTCAACGGGATCTTTCGAAACGGCACGTTCAGCGCGCCGGCGATGGACAGCAACTGCTGGTTGTCGCCGTGACGCGTGCCCAGCAACACCCAAAGCGCCTCAGGACTCGCGTCGCTTTGCATGGGCTGGCCGTCGGGCATCACGCCACCAAGTCCGGCGCCAAAGGCCGCTTGCACCACCGCCGGTGATGCCAGCTCCACAGCTGCGGTGCCTGCAAGATCTGTCGCTCGGTGAGGGCCACCAGCGTTTGCACGTCGGCCTCCAGCGATCCCTGGCCGAGCGGCACCGGTGGCTCGATGCTGAACTTCCACTTCGGTGAGGCGGCGGTCGTGACCAGCGGCAGCACTGGCGCTCGCGATGCCCGGGCCAGTTGGGCCGGGCCGGCGGGCATGGCCATGTCCTTGCCGAGAAAGCGTTGCATCTGGCCGTCTTCGGCGCGCTTGACGCCTTGGTCGAGCATCACGAAGACGACGCGACCTTGCTTGAGCGCCGACAGCATTTGCGCATAGGCGCGAATGCCGGCATTGGCCAGGATGCCCTGGATGCCATACAGCTCGAAGCCACTTTGCAAAAAGCCGGCCGACATCATGCGTGCCTCGCGGTAGACGACGCTGACCGCCCAGCCGGCCTTGGCCAGCCGCACCGGCACCAGCGCCGCATTGCCCATGTGGGTGGCCAGCAAGATGGCACCGCGCCCCGCCGTCATCGCTGCGCGCAGATGCTCTAGGCCGTCGAGCTCGCACATGGCGGCCAGCTCGTCATCATCGTGTCGGTGGTCGAACATCGACACGATCTCGAGCACCGCGCCGTTATTGACCCGATAGGCCTCGCGCAGCAGCGCCGGCACGCCAGGGTCGTCGCTGCTGCGGCCCAGCGCGACAGCCACTTCGCGCTGCATGCGCAGCCGCTGCGGCCGGGCCAGATGAAACTGCAGTTCGCCCAGCACGTTGCCTATCGTGCGAGCGCGCGCCAGGCCAACCATCCGCAGCAGCCAGCGCAGGCTCAAAAACGTGAACCGACGCCGCGCGCGCCGATATCGCAGACCCAGCTTCATCCCTGCTGGTCGAGGCTGACGGCCTCTTCACGCGTGGGCATCTGGGTGACGTGACCGTCGGCGAGCCGATAGATGCGATCAGCCGCTTGCATCAGCAGGTCCTGGTGGGCAACGGCCAGGATGGTCAGGCGGCCCTTGAGGTGCTTGACGGTCTCGATCACGGCCATCTGGGCCTCGGGGTCGAGGTGGCTGGTGGCTTCGTCCAGGATGAGCAGCCGCGGCTCGTGCACCAGCGCGCGCGCGATCGCCAGGCGTTGTCGCTGGCCGCCCGACAGGCGCGAGCCGCCCTCACCAACGCGTGTGTTCAGGCCCTCGGGCATGGCCTCGACGAAATCAAGCGCATCGGCAGCGCGCAAGGCCGCGCGGATGCGGTCTTCGTCCAGCCCCACCTCGCCCAGCGTCACGTTGTAGGCCACCGATTCGTCGACCATCACCGACTCCTGCGGCAC
>JBBAPK010000036.1:22726-28482 GCA_040400875.1 Burkholderiaceae bacterium
TTGGACAGGTAGCTCACCGTGCGAGCCAGCAAAAACAGCATCACCAGCACCGAGGCCAGCGGCATCTCGAGCACGACCAGGCTGAGGAAGAAACCCACGCCGACCAGGATCGCCAGCAGCGGCTCTTGCAAGGCGCCCATCGCCTCCTTGCTGACCACCTGGCGCCGCAGCGATCGCCGCAGCGCGCGCGTCTGATCAGACAGCAAGGCGTCGACATGGTCCTCGCGCGCCATGGCCTTGAGGGCCTTGGCAGCGGCCAGCTGTCCGCCCAGCACCGACAGCAGCGACCTCAGCAGCTCGGTTTGCTGCTGGCCGGCATTGCGCGAGGCACGAACCAGCCGGTGCAGCACCGCCAGCAGCACGCTGCCGGCGATCGCAGCAGCGACGCCGGCCTGCCAGGAAATCGCCAGCGCGATGCACAGATAGATCAGCGAATTGAGCAGCATCGCCGCCATCTCGGCGCTGTACTGGAAGGCTTCAGACGCGCGCTGCGCCTCGGTGGCCACCGCGTTGGACAGCCGCCCGACCGACTGCTGCAGGTAATGCGACCAGCGCGCCGAAATCACCGAGCGGATCAGCGCCAGCCGCATGTCGGTGGCGATGTTGGCCACGGTGTAGCCCACCTGACGATTGGCCAGCAAGGACAGCGCCGCCTTGAAGCCGATGAGCGTGGTGGCGAGCACCAGCAGCACCGGCGCGGTGGGCTGCAGACCCAGGAACTCGGCCACCCGCAGCGCGATCTGTTCAGGCATCGAAGGCGCCTTGTCGCTGGTGCGCGTGGCCAGCGACAGCATGGACAGCAGCATCGACAGACCCAGCCCGTCCATCAAGCCCGCCGCAAACACCGCCGCCAGCCCGGCCGCGCTTCTGCGGGGATAGGCGCGCACCAGCGCGGCGATCATCGGCAGCGCCCGGCTGCGTGTCGCCTTCGCGTCAGACGCCGCAGGTGCTGTCATGGCCTGATGAAGCGCAGGCGCGGCCCGGCGCTGATGACAACCGGGCGGCTCGGGTCGGTATCGAACGCCTCGCCGTCCAGCGAGTAGCCGGTCAGACCGTCGACCCGCACGCTGTCGCACCGGCCGCTCAGGTAGCCCTTGTCGGCGCTCATCGACTTCAGATAGCGCCCGGTCAGCAGCCTGGGCAGCAAGCGCCAGAAGCTGCGGGCATCACGGCTGACGGAGGTCACGCGCACCTCGCCGTCGCCGCGCGTGGCGTAGGGGTTGAGCAAGCCGGTTCGGTGCAGCAGCGTGGTCGCCAGCAGCAATCGCACAAATCCATGTTGCGTGCCGCAGGCGCCGGCATCGATTTGCAGCGTCGGGCAGGCAATGCCAGAGCGGCCGAACAAGGCGCGCACCGCTAGCCCCAGCACATAACTCAGCGTGGTCACGCCGGCGCGCAGCGTGCTGCGATCGAAGCGGTCCTGGTGGCACTGGCGTATCGCGCTGTCGATGACGGCTGCGGCCATGAAGAAGCCGTGGCGCGGTGGCGCGGGCGACTGCTCGATGCGCAGCGGGCAGCGTTCTTCGACCGCCACATCCCAGCGCTGCTCGCGTGCGCGCACCAGCGCCAGCTCCATCGTGGCCAGCGCCTGTCCGCCGGGCACCATGTCTTGCGCCGTCAGATTGGAGCGGCCACCGGGCAACACCAGCAGATCGGGTATCCACGATCCCGGCGGCAGGTTGGCCAACTGATCAACAACGGCACACACCGTGCCGTCACCAGCGAGCACCATGACCTGCTGCTGGCGGCGCGCCAGGATGGATTCGATGGCTGCGGTCAGCTCGGACGGAGCGGTGACCACCACCACCTCGGCGTGATGCGAACGCGCCAGCGCAACGGCCTTTTCAGCCAGGCCGCGCGACGCGCTGAAGCTGCGCGGGTTGACGATCAGGCAGGCAGGCGCCGAAGTGTGGGCAGCGATCGCTGGGGCCGTCGGCGCCAACTCGGACAGGGGCACGTTCAAGAGCGGCCGGAGCTCGGGGCCCACGCCCGCATCGCCGAATCTTCAACAGGCGTCTTCTTGGCCGACTGCCACAGCTCACGCACGGCCCCGAAGTAACTGTCGCGGTTGCTGCACCGATAAGGCGAATCGGCCGGCAGACCCTGCATCAGGCGGCGATGGGCCTGGCCCATGCGGTGGTAAGGCAGCCCGGGAAACATGTGGTGCAAGGCGTGATAGCGCAAGCCCACAGGGAACAGCGCCACGGTCAACCAAGTCTGGCCGGTGATATTGATCGAATCGGCCACCTGTTCGGCCAGCGTCATGCGCTCGCCCCGGTTGCCATAGCGGTGCGACGCCAGATTGCGCAACCAGTTCAGCGCCAGCGGAAAGGCCAGCAGCGCGTAGCCCATGAGGAAATCCCAGCCGCTGATCGCGCCCAGACACAGCAGCACGGCGATGGTGGCCAGATACGCAAAACAAAGCGCTTCAACCAGCACCAGGCGCGATTCATCGCGCTTGGGAAAGCGCTTGCGATAGTGGGGGTTGGACACAGCCGCCGACGCGCTGGTGAGCACCCATTCACGCAGAGTGCCGTGCAACCACGACAGCGGGCCCAGCACGCCGAAACGCGCCAGCATGAACAGCGGCAGCAGCGGCGCTTGCACCAGGTATTTCAGGGTCTCGGCCAGCGGTGACGAAGCCAGCGGCAGGTACTCGCCGTCCGCGGGCGTTCCGAATTTGTGCTGGTTGTGGTGCTCGATGTGGTTGCGGTAGATGACCCAAGGCATCAGCAGGGGCACGCCCACCATCACGGTCCACACGCGCTTGAAGCCGTCCATCTGGCCGCTGGGCATGTGCACGATCTCGTGAATAAAGGTGCCCACGCGGAAAAACAGCACGCTGGCGATGACAAACGCGGCCATCTGCAGCGCGCTCCATGCCGGGGCGGTGAAGTAGACGACCGTCAGCGCCCATGCGGCGCCGCCACTCAACAGCAAGTCAGCCCAGTAGACGGCGGGCGATCGGCCGAACAGGTCGCTGATCAGCTCGCGAGCTTGGTCGTGCCATGCGGAATCGCTGGCAGCAGCAGGCGCAGTGGATGGGGCGGGCTCGTTGAGTCTGGCGGCTTCAGTCACGATAGGTGTGGCGGGAAAACGAGACTTTGGAGGATACCCGTTGTGCGCTTTACCCTGAGGCTGGATCGGCCCGAACTTTGCGGCTAAGAGCTCTACCAGATCAGGCCGCCGGCCCCCAGCAAGGCCACACCCAGATGGAACAAGCTCCACCAGAAATAGCGCCGCCGCAACTGGTGGGGCGGCAGGGTCGAGATCAGGAACATGCGTCCGTCGGCCGGTGCGCGCACCACGCTGAGCTCGCTGGTCTGGCGCATCTCGTGGTGCTGCTGCTCGACAGTCTGGATGGCCTGACGCCTGGCGGCCTCCCATTCCTGCAGGTCGATCTCGCCGTTGCCATCGACATCAAAGCGGCGCAGCAGTTCGGCTCGGTCTTTTTTCCAGTCGTTCAGCAGCGCGCTGACATCGGCACTGGCGCTCAGCGCCGTATCTGTCGAGCCCAGGGTGCGGAACTCTCCAAGCACGTAGATCGAGCTGCCTCGCAGCAGCATTTCCTCGACTTGCTTTTGGTGATCGTGGATGGTTTCCCGGCGATGCGCGCCCAGCAACTCGGCATGCTCCGGATCCACACGGCACACACCGCTGCCGTCGGAGAGCTCGAAGGTGGTGGTGCTGGCGCCGCGTTCCACCTCGCACCAATCGTTGTCGCCATCGCGCTCCAGGACGCGGTAGCGGTACCAGACGCACTCGGTGGCGCTGAAGGGGCTGCGCAGCAGCTCGCTGGCACTGCCGCTGGCGCGGCCCGTCAGTTCGACATAGCCTTGCGCGGCAGAGCCGATGCGGGAAGTGGCCACGTCGGCCACGGCGCGCGCGCGCTGGTAGGTCAAGACCCAGGCGACCAGCGCGACCGCTGCCATCAGACCTAGGCAGACCAGCCCGCCGATCGACTGCCGAAGATTCAGGCCGGCGAACAGAAGACCCAGATAGCTGGCAGAGGTCAATTGCTGACGGTAGCCCTGCCGCAGATCGGCCAGGGTGGGCAGCTCGACCGGGCCTGTCGCAGCCATGGCCTTCAGGACTTGAAGCGCTGGCCGATGTCGACGTCCTTCAATTCTTCAGCCGCGAACTGCAGCAGCTCGAAGGCCTTGAACGAGAAAAGCCGCGCCACCATCAGCTCAGGAAACTGCTGGATCTTCACGTTGTTGATGTTCACGCTCTCGTTGTAGAACTCGCGCCGATCGGCGATCGCGTTTTCCAGCCCGCTGATGCGCGACTGCAGGTGCAAGAACTGCTCGTTGGCCTTGAGCTCGGGGTAGGACTCGGCCAGCGCGAACAAGCTGCCCAGCCCGCTGCGCAATGCGCCTTCGGCCGCACCGAGCGCGCCGATGTTCACCGACTCGCGCGCCTGCGAGACCTGCGCCCGGGCGAGCGTGACTTTCTCGAGCGTGTCCTGCTCGTGTTGCATGTACTGCCGGCAGGTGTCGACCAGCTTGGGCAGCTCGTCGTGACGCTGCTTGAGCAGCACGTCGATGTTGGACCAGGCCTTGGGCACCGCGTTCTTCACGCCGACCAGACCGTTGAAGACGATGACGCCGTAGACCAGCGCCACACCCAGCACCACCAGAAAAATCATTCCCACGGGCATCCCCCCCTTTGTGTGTGAACGTGTTGTCGACACTTGGACATGGCGGCTTGAGCGTTTGCACCGACAGCTCCGACCACCAGCAGCTTGCATTCAGCCAAGAAAAAACCCCCAAGTCGTCGATGTACTTGAGGGTTTGGTCTTTTTCGGCCCCTTGCGGAGCGTGAAGTGGTGGGCGGTGCAGGGTTCGAACCTGCGACTTCCACCGTGTGAAGGTGGCACTCTACCGCTGAGTTAACCGCCCGAATTCGGGCTTAGGAGTGTGCCACAGGCTGCTCCCAGATGGCGCCTTTCTTGCACTCACTTCGCAACTCGGCCATCAACTGCTCATGCTCGGCAAGTTCGACCTCGCTGGCTGTTGGCACGGGCAGCACGTGCTCGCGCAGGTTTCGCGCCTGTTCCACCGTGCCCAGCGCCGATGACTCTTCAGACTCGACCGCGAAGGTCTTTTGCCCGCGGGTCATGCGCAGGTAAACCTGAGCCAGCAGGCCCGCATCAAGCAGCGCGCCGTGGGCGGTGCGGTGGCGGTTGTCGACCTCGAGCCGCTTGCACAGCGCATCGAGCGAGTTCGACTTGCCGGGATAGGTTTCGCGCGCCATCAGCAAGCTGTCGGTGATGCCGGCGGCCGACTCGCGAAAGGCCGGTCGCTCCAGACGTCGCAGTTCTTCGTCGAGAAACCCAAGGTCGAAGGCAGCGTTGTGGATCACCACCTCGGCGCCTTCGACGAAGGCGAGAAGTTCTTCTGCCACCGCAGCAAACACCGGCTTGTCGCTCAGGAACTCGTCGGTCAGACCGTGAACCCTCAGGGCATCAGGATGGCTCGAGCGTTGCGGGTTCACGTAAAGATGCAGGTGGCGGCCGGTGAGCGCCCGGTCGACCATCTCGATGCAACCCACCTCGATGATGCGATCGCCTGAGGCGGGGCTGAGCCCAGTGGTCTCGGTGTCAAGAAACACGATCCTCATCGCTGTGCACTCCGGTTTGTCGATGGATCAAAGGGATTGGCAGCCTGCGAGCGCCACCACAGCCAGCACCCGAAGGCCACCATGGGCACGCACAGCCACTGCCCCATGCTCATGTTGAACGCCAGCAAGCCCAG
>JBBAPK010000037.1:0-28319 GCA_040400875.1 Burkholderiaceae bacterium
CTGGCGACGACATCGGCCTCCTGCTCCACCATCCCGCGCACGAACACCAGCTTGCCGGTCTCGCGCACGATCTCGGTCACCGCGTCGAGCGGGCGGGCAGGATCGCCGCCGCCCACGAACTGCGTCGACAGCTCCAGCGTCACCGAAGGCCCAAGCGTCAGCTACGTCTTCACCGCCACCTTGAGCCAGCCCTCCGAGGGCGTGACCACCGTCACCACCGACCAAGGCGTCATCACCATCGCCAACGGCGACACCACCGGCACGCTGACACTGCCCGCCTCCAACGGCGAGGACGTCTACCTCGATGCAACGAGCCTCACCGCCACCATCACCTCAGCCACCGGCGGCAACTTCGAAAACCTGGTGGTCGGCACCAACGCCTCAGCCACCGCGCACATCACCGACACCATCGACACCACCACGGTCCAACTCCTGAGCTCCCGCCAGGACGGTTCGGGCAACTATGTCGTTATCGCGTCGATCGACAACGCGCCTCAAAACACGCCGCTGGTCTTGCGGCTTTCGAATGGCGCCAGCCTGACGTTCGGCGTTGGGCAAACCACAGCAGATTCGACGGCTGTGGCGGTCCCCAAGGTGCCGGCTGACAGCCCCGAATTGATCGTCAGCGTGACATCTGCCGAGGGCGGTAACTTCGAGGCCTTGAACACCGAGGACACGGTGGTCGCGCCGCTGGTTATTTCGGTGGACATCCCGGTGGTCACGCCAATCACCAACCCACTGG
This sequence comes from Burkholderiaceae bacterium, assembly GCA_040400875.1. Lineage (GTDB taxonomy): Bacteria > Pseudomonadota > Gammaproteobacteria > Burkholderiales > Burkholderiaceae_C > PBB1. The sequence continues at coordinate 743 of JBBAPK010000037.1, forward strand.
GCCTGAGCGTCGAGTACTACGGCTACAACGACTTCAACCCGACCAGCGGCAACGCCAATCGCCAGCACAGCGACGATGGCACCTTTGACAACCTCGACAGCGTGGCGAAGGTGACGGCGCTCATCAACGGACGCAACGCGGACTACAAAGGCGGCGATGTCGTGGGATCCACTGTTGCCGCCGAGTACAACGCACCCGACGTGCGGTTCACCGCCAGCTCGCTGGATTACGGCCGGATAAATCCGGTAAATAACTCGTTGGGCACCAACATCACGGTGCCTGTTGGGGGGAACATCAGATTCGGAACCAGCGCGCTGTTCAAGTTCATCAGCAAGACCGCTGACACCACTGGTGTGAAAGTGACCGTGACTAAGGGCACCGAAGACAACGACAACCTGGGCACCGGCCCGACCAGCGGCCTGGGCAAGCCCAGCGATGCGGCGATGCGCTTCACGGGTCAGGCCTATCTGGAAGCCGGGCTGTACGACATCCGCGTGACGGCCGACGCCGGATTCAGGCTGCAGCTTGATAACCAGACGGTCGCCATCTTTGACGGAGTTCAGACAGCGACCACGCGGGTCTATTCGGGCGTGGCGGTTGAAGGCGGTCTGACACCGCTCGAGTTGCTCTACTGGGACGAGGGTGGCAGCGCAGTTCTGCGCGTGGAGTTCAAGCTCAGCACCGACACCACCTACAAGGTGCTGGGGTCGGACGCGCTGCCGCTGTACAGCAACGTGCACGCGCCCGTGTTGACTGAGCTGCAGGACCTCGTCGCCGGGCCAACGCCAGGTAGCTATGCGGTACGCACGGGCTCGCTACTTCAAGGCGGTGCGGGCGATGATCACCTGACCGGCGGCGATGCTCGCGACCACCTGATCGGCGGCGACGGCCGCGACGTGCTCGCCGGTGGCGCCGCGTCTGATGTGATCGAAGGCGGCCAGGGTGACGACCATTTGACTGGCGATTTGACTGGCGGCCTGAGCAGCGACGTGTTCCGCTGGTCGCTGGGAGATGCCAGCAGCACTGCAACGCCCGCCCACGACGTGATCAGCGACTTTGACAACACGAGTTACGCGGGCGATGTGCTGGACCTGCGCGACCTGCTAATCGGCGAGACGCATGCGGCCAACACCACGACCTTGCCCGACCCCATCGGCCTGACCAACGCGCTGAAGATCACGACAAACGACGGCAATCTGGCGGACTACCTGCACTTCACCAAGGTCGGTAGCGACACCGTGATCGAGATCAGTTCAGAGGGCAAATTCACGGCGGGCAGCCATGCCGCCGTCGATCAGGTGATCACGCTGACTGGAATCAACCTGGTAGGCAGCTTTACCGACGACAACCAAGTCATCAACGACCTTCTGGCGCGCGGCAAACTCATCACCGATGTGGCTTGATCGGCGGCACCGATCACCCCGCCACGACCTCCAGTGAACTGATCCACGGGCCAGTGGCACCGTCGACGCCGCACTCCCACAGCTTGGCGGCGTCGGCGGCATCGGCCACGCCCTCGGCAAAGACTTGAATCGACATGCCGTGCAGCAGCGTGACGGTGCTGCGCACGAACACCGCGCGTTGCTCGTCGCTGCCCACGCCCGAGACCATCGACGCGTCGAGCTTCACATAGTCCAGCCCCGACTCGAACAGACGTGGGATCTGTCCCAGACGCTCGCCGGCGTGCTCGATGCCGAAGCGCACACCGGTGGGCCGCAACTGGCGGCCGAGTTCTTGCAGCAAGTCGAAATGGCCGACCGCGGCCGTCTCGGACACCTCAAGCCAGATCAGCTTGGCCGTTTGCGGTGATGTCCACAGCAGCGCGCGCAGTCGGGCCGCAAAGCCGCCATCGGTCAGCGATGCCGGCGACAGGTTGACGCAGCGTGCCTGGCCATCGTGATCGCTCGCCTTGATGGCCAGTGCCAGCGCGCACTCGTCGATGTCGGCGGTCAGCCGGCTGCGCACGGCCAGCGGCAACCAGCGCGCGGCCGGCTCGAAGGGGCCATCGGGGTCAAGTTGCAGGCGCAGCGGGCACTCAAGGTGCAGCAACTGACGCCGTTCGTTGAGCACCCTGAACTCCATCAGTTGCAAACGCTGCCGGTCGAGCGCCTGGCGGATGCGCTGGCGCCACGCGCCCTCGCCCAGCGAGGCCATCGCTCCGAGCGGGCCGCTGCCCACCTCAACGGCAAACGCACCCTTGAGTTCAGCGCGCGCCAATGCGGTGTCGGCCCGGGCCATGACCTGTCCGGGCGGCAGCTCGCGGTTGATCTCGATCGCGCCGATACACACGGCGGCTTGAATGCCAAAACTCGGCAACACCAGCCGCAACGCTTCAGACAGCGCATGCGCGGTTTCATGAGCCACACCCGCTGCGGGCAGGCACAAGGCGAAGTCAGAGCCATTGAGCCGCCCCAAGAAGCAGCCTCGAACCTGATCGGCGTAGGGGCGCAAGGACTGCGCGATGGTCAGCAGCATGCGGTCTACGGTGGCGTGACCGAGCTGGCGGTTCAGGCCGGCCAGATCCATCACCCGCAGCAGCACCAGCCCGCCTTCAGCGGGGCCGTCTTCTCGCTGCAGCGCGCTGCTCAACTGGATCAGGAAGTGGTTGCGATTGGACAGCCCGGTCAGCGCATCGCCATTGGCCTGCCGGTGCAAGGCGGCAATCTGTTCGGCCTGCGCGCTCGCGGTCACGCGCAGCCGATCGACCATGGAATTCATCGCACGGGTCAGTCGCCTGAGCTCGGGCTCGCCGGGCTCGCTGACTTGCCTGAACTCACCGTGCTCGAGAGCTCGGGCCTGATCGACTGCCGCGTTAAGCGAGCGGCTGATACGGCGAATGACCAGCGTGGCCGCGCCCCCGGCAATCAGACCCACCAGCGCCATGGCCAGCGCCGAGCGCAGGCTGCTCGACCACAAGGCATCGTGTGCATAAGACACGTGACTTTCCACCACCACCTGTCCGAGCGCGCGCCAACCGTCAGACACCTGGGCGGTGCCAGGCATGGATTCAATAGGAACGGCCGCCACGAACCAGCCGGGAGCCTGGGTGCTCTGAGCCTGCGCCTCGCGCCCGAACATCACTTGGCCATCAGACGACACCCATTGCACGCTGCGGTAGTAGCCGGTGTCGAACTGTGCGGCCATCAACAAGGCCATCAACTCGGGATCGCCTTTTTGCTGCGACAGCGCCAGCGCCAGCGAGGTCGCGTTGTCGCTGTTCTTCAACCGCAGTTGCGTTTGCAGCAGGTCACGCGCCGAGGTGGTGACGATCAGAACGCTGCCGACAAAAGCCAGCAGCACGGTGGCCAGCAGCAGCAGCCAGACTTGGCGGATCAGCGACATGGGCGCTCCTTTGAACTGAAGTATTCGTGATTCGTCGTCATGGCAAGAAACCCTCGGCGCGCGCCTTGATAATCACATCGCGCCAGCGTGAAAGACGAGCCACCGGGTCCCCCGAATTCTGCGACCCCGTGCCCTCCCACAAGCCCTCGGCGTTGAAACTGAACACCGGCGAAAGATCGGGCCGGCGCGAAGCCGGTCGCACGTCGGTGATCAGGTTGTCGAGGATCAAGGGTTCGACGCCGAGCTTGGGGTAGTAGGCCAGCACCATGTGGGCCAGGGCGGGGCCGTCAGGGCCACCGAGCTGAGCTCTGACGTAAACCAGCCGCAGCTTTTGCGTGGGCACACCGCTGATCAGCAAGCCGAAGTACTTGGCGATGGCGAAGTCCTCGCAATCGCCCTCGCCTTTTTCAAGAAATTCAAACGGGCTGGCCCAGTAATCCGCCTGTGCCCACACCTCGGAATCAGGGCGAAACACAACGCGGCGGTTGAAGAACTCATTGATCGCCCCGACGCGGGCTTCTTCTTCGGTGTCGATTGCAGAGAGCATGACCGACTGAAGTGCCTTCAACCCGGCAGCGGCTTTGGGTCCGCGAAGCTGTGCCGCCACCGTCATGCGCTGCACGTCCCAGGCCAATGGCGCCGTGGCCGCAAGCAGCAGGCCCAACAGCAACGCCGCACAGGCAAGCGCAGACCCCTTGCGCTTGCAGCCGCGCCAGCGGTGCGACTTTGGCGCAGGGCACACCAGCGAAGGCGGTTCGAGAGTGCTCCGGATCACGAGGTCAACGGCCGGCCAGGTGCGGGCATGGTGTTGAGGGGCTTGATTCGATGTCGTCCGGGCCGGCCGCAACTTGAGTCGACGATAGGGAGCAGCCCAGAAAAATCCCTCCCTACACTTCGTACAAATCGGACCGATAAATACTGATTCATGCATCGAACGAGTAACCCTGAACCAACTAATCCGTTTTCACACACCATGAGCTTATCCCGTCAATTGACCCTCATCGCGCTGGCCGTACTCGTCTTTGCTGTCGAGTCGCGAGCGCAATCGCCATCAGACGGTGACGCACAGCTCAGACAGGTCGTTGAAAAGGCCCTGACGTCGAATCCCGAGGTGGCCTCGCGCTTCAGCGCCTACCGCGCGTCTGCCGACTCGGTCAGCGCAGTGGCCGGCGCGCTGCGGCCCAGGGTGGATCTGTTTTCGAACGTCGGCATCGAAGACGACCGCATCACCTCGCGCGCCCCAGAAAACCAGACCCTGCACCGCACCGGTCTGGGCCTGAGCGTGACGCAACTGCTGTGGGACGGCATGGGCACCCAGCGCGACGTGGACCGCGTCAGCCACGAGCGCTACAGCCGCTATTTCGATCTGCTGGAATCGACCGAACAAACCTCGCTCGAGGCAGCGCGGGCCTATTACGACGTGTTGCGCTTTCGCCGTCTCGTGACGCTGGCCGAAGACAACTACGTGCAGCACCGATATGTCTCGAAGCAGACCCAGGCGCGCTTCAGCGCCGGTGTGGGTCGCGGTGTCGACTTCGAGCAGGTCAATGCGCGACTGGCGCTGGCCGAATCCAACCTGACCACCGAAACGGCCAACCTCAACGACGTCATGGCGCGCTACCTGCGCGTGGTCGGCGAGCCGCCACCGGCCTTGCTGGCGCCACTGACGGTTCTGCACGTGGGCCTTCCCGACAACAAGACAGAGACTGTCAAGCGCGCCCTGACCCAAAGCCCCAGCATCAGCGCTGCGGTCGAGTCAGTTCGCGCGGCCCAGATGGCCGCCAAGGTGCGTGACGGAGCGTTTCAGCCCCGGATAGAAGCGCGAGTGCGCAGCGGCTTCGGCAACAACTATGAAGGCACTCAGGACCAACGGCGTGACTCCACGGCCGAGATCGTCCTGAACTGGAACCTCTACAACGGCGGCTCCGATCAGGCCCGTGTTCGCGAAGCGGCCAACCTCATCAATCAGGCCCAGGATCTGCGAGACAAGGCCTGCCGCGATGTGCGTCAGACGGCTGACATCGCCTACAACGACACCCGTAAGCTGACCGACCAGCTGGTGCTGCTGGACCGCAACACCGTGGCCATCGAGAAAGCCCGCGACGCCTATCGCCAGCAGTTCGACATCGGCCAGCGCAGCCTGCTGGATTTGCTGAACTCGGAAAACGAGGTTTACACCGCGCGCCGTTCCTACGCCAACGCCGAGTACGACCGTGCCCTCGCCTTCGCCCGAACCCACGCCAGCATGAATCAACTCACCGCACGGCTGGGCATCAGCAAGCCGGTGGGGCTGGACGACGATGGCAACGCCTGGTCGGTGGGTGACGACGGCCCGCGCCGCTGCCCTGCCGAGGCCGTCTCGCTGCCCACGATCGATATCGAGGCGCTGGCCAACCGCGCGTCTGCGCTGTCTGAACCGGCCAAGCCCCTACGCTGAACTCGGGCTGCAGAATGCGGCCCCCTGCCCGGGCTGCGGCATCCATCCCGATGGCCAAGGGCTGCTGTGTCGTTGAAGGGGTCAAGCGTCGCTCTTGCTCGCGGGGCGCCGCGGTGAATTTTGCGCAGCAGCAACGGCTTTCGGCTCGCCCTCTCGCTCAGACAGCCTGCCCGTCACGTATTTGTGAAGCACGCTGGCGATCAGGGTCTGATATAGCAGCCCCTGTTCCAGCGCCTTGACTTGAATGTCTTGAAGGTCACCCGATGACAGACGGATGTTCACGCGCCGGTCTTTGACTGCGGTGGCGCGCGCGGCCGCCCTGAACTTGGAGAGTTCTGACTTCGTCGCGACGGACTTGAGCAATCCCCCGTCGTAGGCGCCGAGCAGTTCGGCTTCGTATGGGTCAGTCTTCGGCATCGTGTTCACCTTGATTCAAGTGGTCTCGAGTTGCCTTGCGAATTGGTGTGCCTTTTGTCATTCCATTCGCGGGTTGATTTGATTTCGAAACCCGCACGACAGCAGATACCCCGCTACCTGCGCGCCGGCGGCAAGTCGGTGCAGGCGCCTTCGAAGGCTTCGGCGGCCAGGCCGATGGACTCGCCCAGCGTGGGATGCGGGTGGATGGTCTTGCCGATGTCCACCGCGTCGGCGCCCATCTCGATGGCCAGAGCGATCTCGCCGATCATGTCGCCGGCATGGGTGCCCACGATGCCGCCACCCAGGATGCGGCCGTGGCCGTGGGCTTCATCGCTGTCGTCGAACAGCAGCTTGGTGAAACCCTCGTCGCGGCCGTTGGCGATCGCGCGGCCTGAAGCACTCCACGGGAACAGGCCCTTCTTCACCTTGATGCCGCGTGCCTTCGCGTCGTCTTCGGTCAGGCCGACCCAAGCGATCTCGGGGTCGGTGTAAGCCACGCTCGGGATCACGCGGGCGTCGAAGGCCGACTGGCTCAGCTTGGCGTCGCCGAGCAGTTCGCCGGCGATGACTTCGGCGGCCACATGGGCCTCGTGCACGGCCTTGTGCGCGAGCATGGGCTGGCCGACGATGTCGCCGATCGCAAAGATGTGCGGCACGTTGGTGCGCATCTGGATGTCGACGCTGATGAAGCCGCGCTCACTCACTGCCACGCCGGCCTTGTCGGCTGCAATCTTCTTGCCATTGGGCGCTCGGCCCACGGCCTGCAGCACCAGGTCATAGGTCTGCTCGGGCAGCGCGGCGGGCTTGCCACCGGCCGACTCGAACTTCACCTTGATGCCCTCGGGCGTGGCCTCGGCGCTCACGGTTTTTGTCTTGAGCAAGATGTGATCGAAGCGCGGCGCGTTCATCTTTTGCCAGACCTTGACCAGATCGCGGTCGGCGCCTTGCATCAAGCCGTCCTGCATCTCGACCACGTCGAGCCGCGCGCCGAGCGTGGAGTACACCGTGCCCATTTCCAGGCCGATGATCCCGCCGCCGATGATCAGCATGCGCTGCGGAATCTGCCGCAGCTCGAGCGCACCGGTCGAGGTGACCACGCGTGGATCGTCCTTGGGCAGGAACGGCAGCTTCACCGCCTCGGAGCCGGCGGCGATAACGGCGCGCTTGAAATTCACAGACTGCATCTGCCCATCGGCGTGCTCGACCGTGAGCTGGTTCGCATCAACGAACTCGCCGCGCCCTTGCACCACCGTCACCTGCCGCATCTTCGCCATCGCGGCCAGACCGCCCGTGAGGCGGCCGATGACCTTGTCCTTGTGCGACTTGAGCCGCGCCAAATCGATGGTGGGCGGCGCGAAGGTGATGCCCAGCGCTTCGAAGTGTGAGACCTCGTCCATCACGGCGGCCACGTGCAGCAGCGCCTTCGATGGAATGCAGCCCACATTCAGGCACACGCCGCCCAGCGTCGGGAAACGCTCGACCAGCACCACTTTCAGGCCCAGATCGGCCGCGCGAAACGCCGCCGAATAGCCGCCAGGCCCGGCGCCCAGCACCAGCACATCGCAATCGAGTTCGTGTTCCATGCTCAGCGCCCGATCACAGCAAGACCCGGCGGAAATCGCCAAGGATTTGCGCCAGACAGGCGTTGAAGCGCGCCGCCGAGGCGCCATCGATCACGCGGTGATCCCAGCTCAGGCTGAGCGGCAGGATCAGCCGCGGCTCGAAGGCCTTGCCGTCCCACACCGGCTGCATCGCGCTCTTGCACACGCCCAGGATCGCCACTTCGGGCGCATTGATGATGGGCGTGAAGTAGCGCCCGCCTATGCCGCCGAGCGAGCTGATCGAAAAGCAGCCACCGGTCATTTCGGTAGGGCTCAGCTTGCCTTCGCGCGCCTTGCGCGCCAGCTCGGCCATCTCCTGCGAAATCTGCACGATGCCCTTGCGGTCGGCGTCCTTGATCACCGGCACCATCAGCCCGTGCGGCGTGTCGGCGGCAAATCCGATGTGGAAGTACTGCTTGAGCACCAACTGCTCGCCATCGAGCGATGAATTGAAGTTGGGAAACTGCTTGAGCGCGGCCACGCAGGCCTTGATCAGGAAGGCGAGCATCGTGATCTTGATGCCAGCCTTTTCGTTCTCGCGGTTGAGCTGCACTCGGAAAGCCTCGAGCTCGGTGATGTCGGCATCTTCGTGGTTAGTGACGTGCGGAATGACCACCCAGTTGCGGTGCAGGTTGGCGCCGCTGATCTTCTGGATGCGCGTGAGATCGCGGCGCTCGATCGCACCGAACTTGGCGAAGTCCACCTGCGGCCACGGCAGCAGTCCGGGCATGGCGCCGCCAGACGACGGGGCCGCAGCGGCCGCCCGGGTGGTCGCGGTGCCGGCCATCACGCGGGCGACAAAGCCCTGAAGATCCTTTTGCGTGATGCGGCCCTTGGGCGCGCTGCCGGTGACTTCACCCAGCGGCACACCGAGTTCGCGCGCCATCTTGCGAATCGCCGGCGATGCGTGTGGCAAGGCCGCCGTGGGTGCGGTCGGCTCATGCGCAGGCTGCGCAGCCGGTGGCGCGGCAGGCGCCGGCGCAGCAACGCTCTCCACGGCCACCGAGGGTGCGCTGGCCTCCACGGCTGGCGGTGCAGCAACTGCTGGTGCAGCCTCAGCAGGTGGCGGTGCGGGCACCACAGGCGGCGCAGCGGCCGCAGGCGCATCCGACGTTTCCAGCACCAGCAGCAGCGAGCCCTCGGCCACCTTGTCGCCGAGCTTGACGCGCATCTCCTTGATCACGCCAGCGTGCGACGACGGGATCTCCATCGACGCCTTGTCGCTTTCCACCGTGATCAGGCTTTGCTCGACCTTGATCGCGTCGCCCACTTGCACCAGCAGCTCGATGACGTCGACCGACTCGAAGTCGCCGATGTCCGGAACCTTCACTTCCACCGTGGCCATGTCTTTTTCCTCTTGCCTGATCAGGCGTACAGCGGGTTGATCTTGTCGACGGCGATGTCGTACTTGCGCAGCGCCTCGGCCACGCGCTCGGCGGGCAGCTTGCCCTCATCGGCCAGCGATTTGAGAGCCGCCACGACGATGTAATGGCGGTTGATCTCGAAGTGCGTGCGCAGCTTGCTGCGGAAATCGCTGCGCCCGAAACCGTCGGTGCCCAACACGCAGTAGCCGCGACCCTTCGGAATGAACGCGCGGATTTGGTCGGCGTAGTTCTTCATGTAGTCGGTCGAGGCCACCACCGGACCGGCGTGCGGTGCGAGCTGCTGCGTCACGAACGGCACGCGCGGCGCATCGGTGGGGTGCAGCAGGTTCCAGCGCTCGGCGTCCTGGCCGTCGCGGGCCAGCTCGTTGAAGCTCGGGCAGCTCCACACGCGAGCGGCCACGCCCCAGTCGATCTGCAGCAGTTCGCGGGCGAACTGCGACTCGCGCAAGATGCTGCCGCTGCCCAGGAGGTTGACGCACGGCGCGCTGTCGGCCATCACCGCAGGTGTGTCCTCGAGCAGGTACATGCCCTTGATGATCTGCTCTTCGATGCCGGGCCTCATGCCCGGCATCGGGTAGTTCTCGTTGAGCAGCGTCAGGTAGAAGTAAACGTTGTCCTGCTTCTCGACCATGCGCTTGAGTCCATGGTGCAGGATCATCCCCACCTCGTACGCAAAGGTCGGGTCGTAGCTGATGCAGTTGGGGATGGTGCCCGCCAGGATGTGGCTGTGGCCATCTTCGTGCTGCAGACCTTCGCCATTGAGCGTGGTACGCCCCGACGTGCCGCCCAGCAAAAAGCCGCGCGCTTGCATGTCGCCCGCAGCCCAGGCCAGATCGCCCACACGCTGAAAGCCGAACATCGAGTAGTACACGTAGAACGGCACCATGATGCGGTTGTTGGTCGAGTACGAGGTGGCCGCGGCGATCCAGCTGGCCATGCCGCCGGCCTCGTTGATGCCTTCTTGCAGGATCTGGCCAGCCTTGTCCTCGCGGTAATACATGACCTGGTCCTTGTCGACCGGCGTGTACTTTTGGCCTTCAGGGTTGTAGATGCCGATCTGGCGAAACAAGCCTTCCATGCCGAAGGTGCGTGCCTCGTCCACCAGGATAGGCACCACGCGCGGGCCGAGCGCCTGATCACGCAGCAAGATGCCCAGAAAACGCACGAAGGCTTGCGTGGTGCTGATCTCGCGGCCCTCGACGGTGGCCTCGAACACGGGCGCGAAGGTCTCGATGGCCGGCACGGTGAACTGCTCGTCGGCCTTCACGCGGCGCTGCGGCAGGTAGCCGCCCATGGCTGCGCGCCTCTCGCGCAGGTACTTCATCTCTGGCGTGTCTTCGGCCGGTCGGTAGAACGGGATGTTGGGCAGTTCGCTGTCGGGGATGGGGAGGTTGAAGCGGTCGCGGAAAAACTTCAGATCCTCGTCGCTCAGCTTCTTGGCCTGGTGCGCGGTGTTCTTGCCTTCGGCGGCAGCCCCCATGCCCCAGCCCTTGACGGTTTTGACCAGCAGCACGGTTGGCTGACCCTGGGTGTGGCTGGCCTTGTGGAAGGCGGCATAGACCTTCTGTGCGTCGTGGCCTCCGCGGCGCAGATTCCAGATGTCGCGGTCGCTCATCTTCGCGACCAGCTCGGCGGTGCGCGGATCACGGCCGAAGAAGTTCTTGCGCACGAAAGCGCCATCGTTGGCCTTGAAGGCCTGGTAGTCGCCGTCCAGGGTGTCGAGCATGATCTTGCGCAGCGCGCCGTCCTTGTCGCGCGCCAGCAGCGGATCCCAGTTGCTGCCCCAGATCAGCTTGATCACGCTCCAGCCCGAGCCGCGGAATTCACCTTCGAGTTCCTGGATGATCTTGCCGTTGCCACGCACCGGGCCGTCCAGCCGCTGCAAGTTGCAATTGACCACGAAGATCAGGTTGTCGAGCTTCTCGCGAGCCGCCAGACCGATGGCGCCCAGGCTTTCGGGCTCGTCCATCTCGCCGTCGCCGCAAAACACCCACACCTTGCGTTTGGCGGTGTCGGCGATGCCCCGGGCGTGCAGGTATTTCAAGAAGCGCGCCTGATAGATGGCCATCAACGGCCCGAGGCCCATCGACACCGTTGGGAACTGCCAGAAATCAGGCATCAGCTTGGGGTGCGGATAACTGCTCAAACCCTTGCCCGCCACTTCCTGACGGAAATTGATCAATTGCTCTTCGCTCAAGCGGCCCTCAAGAAAGGCTCGGGCGTAGACACCCGGCGCGCTGTGGCCCTGGATGTAGAGCAGATCGCCTCCATGCTCGGCATTCGCCGCATGCCAGAAGTGATTGAAACCGGCCGAGAACATGTGCGCCACCGAGGCGAAGCTGCTGATGTGCCCCCCCAGATCGCCGCCATCGCTCGGGTGCAGTCGGTTGGCCTTGACCACCATGGCCATCGCGTTCCAGCGCATGTAGGCACGCAGGCGGCCTTCGAGTTCGGGGTTGCCGGGGTCGCGCTCCTCCTCGTCGGGCTCGATGGTGTTGACGTAGCCCGTCTTGGCCGAAAAAGGCAGATCGATGCTGCTTTGTCGGGCGTGCTCGAGCAAGGTCTCGAGCAGGTCGTGGGCGCGCTGAGGGCCTTCGGCTTCGATGACCGCCGACAGGGCATCGATCCACTCGCGCGTCTCCTGCGCGTCAGGATCGGCAAGGGCGTCAGATGCGCCAGGAAAAGGCTCAGGCAGGCTCGACATGAAGGCTCCGAAGATCGTGGCTGGTAACCGACAAAGTCTCTCACAGCCCATTGGTATTCCTTATCGTGAGCCGACAGTTCGCCATATGAAACAAAGGCATGCGCTCGCATTCCTGAACTGACGCGCGCGCACCGAGCCCGATAATTTGTGGATGGACCCCAGGACCGACCCGCCCACGCCATCTGCCGCACCAGCACAGCGTTTCTTCGGTCCATGGTGGTGGGGGCAGTCGGTTGAGGCGCAGGACCGTCGGGCCACGCTGGCACCGCTGGCTTCGGTGCTGCTGTTCCTGGCGGTCATCAGTTCGGCGTCGTGGTACTTGCACACCGAAGAGTCGCAACGCGAAGCCGAATCGTTGCGGCGAGATACCGAGATCGCTCAGCAGCAGATACGTCTGCGCTTCACCGAGAACGAAGAACGGCTGGTTCACTTGGCTCAGGATGTCGGCGTGCGCCGCAAGCCACGAGAGGCATTCATCGGCCGTGGCACCGAACTGCTGCGTGAGCGCCCCGAAATCAGCCGGCTGTGGTGGCTCGCACCGGATGGCAGCCCCGTCGCAACGGTGGCAGCCAACGGCTCGCAAGAAGAAGACGACGCGCAGCTTGCCGCCGCCCCGAAGCGCCACCCCGACTTTCAGCAAGGCACCTTCGACGACGCGCGCCACGCGCTGTCTGCGGCTTACTCGAAGCCGTTCGTCAACAGCTCGGCTGCACAGGTGTTTGAGGTGCACGTGCCGCTGGCTGCGCGCAAGAACTTCCTCGGCATGCTGGTGGCCCAGTATTCGACCGACGGCCTGATTCGCTATCTGGTGGCACCCGACATCAGCAACCGCCACACCATCAGCGTGATCGATGCGAGCGGACAAGTCCTGGCCAGCACCGTCGTTTCCTTGTCAGGCAAGAAACAGGTCCACTCGGCCCTGATGTACGAAGTCCCGGTGCTGCCGAGCGGCAACGGGCTGATCCTGCGCGGCGAGGCACAGCGAACGTCGGCAGGCCTGATCGGCAACACGCTGTTCTGGATGGTGGTGGCACTCAGCGCACTGACGGTGTGGATGCTGTTTGGCACCTGGCGCCATGTGCGCAGCCAGTCAAAGATGCAACGCGCCTTGGTCACCGAGGCCAACTTCCGGCGGGCGATGGAAAACTCCATGCTGACCGGCATGCGGGCGATGGACATGGCCGGACGCATCACCTACGTGAACCCGGCGTTCTGTCTGATGACAGGCTTCAGCGAAAGCGAGCTCATCGGCCTGTTGCCGCCGTTCCCCTACTGGCTGCGCGACCGGACCGAAGAAAGCCATCGTCTTTTGCAGCAGGAGCTGCAAGGGCTCACGCCAGCCGGCGGCTTTGAGGTCAAGGTAAAGCACAAGGGTGGCAACCTGTTTGACGCGCGCATGTATGTGTCGCCGCTGGTCGACCCCAAGGGGGTGCAAACCGGCTGGATGACCTCGATGACGAACATCACCGAATCCAAGCGCATCCGTGATCAGCTCAGCGCCTCGCACGAGCGCTTCACCACCGTGCTCGAAAGCCTGGACGCTTCGGTGTCGGTGCTGTCGGTGCAGCAAGGCGAGTTACTGTTCGCCAACCGCTCCTACCGCTTGTGGTTTGGCGCCGATGCGCTGGGTCACTCCTTGCTGGCCGGCGATGACATCAACGCCATGCCCGTGAGCGCTGGCGAAGACTCGGTCGAGGACCTAGGTGGACTGCCCACGCAGGAACTCACTGAAAGCGGGTCCGACCCGCACGAAATCCACATCGAGCCGCTGAACAAGTGGTTCGATGTGCGGGCACGCTATCTGCAATGGACTGACGGGCGCCTGGCGCAAATGCTGATCGCCACCGACGTGACCGCGCGCCGCAACGCCGAGACGCTGGCCGCCAATCAAGCCGAAAAAGCGCAGGTCACCAGCCGGCTGATGACCATGGGCGAGATGGCCTCGTCGGTCGCCCATGAACTGAACCAGCCGCTGACCGCGATCACCAACTACTGCAACGGCATGGTGTCGCGGGTCAAGGCCGAGTCGATCGAAAAGGACGACCTGATCACCGCGCTCGAGAAGACCTCGAAGCAAGCGCAGCGGGCCGGTCAGATCATTCACCGCATTCGCGCCTTCGTCAAACGCAGCGAGCCGCAGCGCCAGGCCACGCAGGCCAGGACGATCGTCGAAGAAGTTGTCGAACTCGCCAGCATTGAGCTCGGCCGGCGCAAGGTCGTGGTGCACTTCTATGTGGCCAGCCGCCTGCCCCCGCTGTGGGTCGACCCCATCTTGATCGAACAGGTGCTATTGAATTTGCTGAAGAACGCGGCCGAGGCGATTGACTCCGCCGGGCTGCCTGCGGCCAGACGCATCGTCAACCTGCGCGTGGTGCCCAGACAGTTGCCTGACGACGGAGCAGTGATCGAGTTCAGCGTCACCGACATGGGCCCGGGCATTCGACCGGAAGTGCTGGCTCGGTTGTACGAAGCCTTCTTTTCGACCAAGCCCGAAGGACTGGGCATCGGCTTGAGCCTGTGCCGCTCGATCATCGAGTCTCACCGAGGGAGAATCCGCGCGGAGAACCTTTACACTGACCTTCAGGTTTCGGGCTGCAGTTTCGTTTTCACCTTGCCTGTTGAAATCGACCCGATCAAATCCCCCCCAGAACCCAACACGGCGCTGACTACATGAGCTTGATCCCGAAAAAAGGTACGGTCCATGTGGTCGACGACGACGAAGCCGTTCGCGACTCTTTGCAGTGGTTGCTCGAAGGCAAGGACTACCGGGTCAGGTGCTTTGATTCGGCCGAATCGTTCCTGTCGCGTTTTGATGCTCGCGAGGTGGCCTGCGTGCTGGCCGACATCCGCATGAACGGCATGAGCGGCCTGGAACTGCAAGACAAGCTGATCGAGCGCAAAAGCCCGCTGCCCATCGTGTTCATCACCGGCCACGGCGACGTTCCGATGGCGGTGTCTTCGATGAAAAAAGGCGCGATGGACTTCATCGAAAAGCCGTTCAAGGAAGAAGAACTCGTCAGCCTGGTCGAGCGCATGCTCGAAAAAGCTCGGGTGGCTTTCTCGCAGCAACTTGAGGCCGCCAGCCGCGACGCCTTGCTGTCGCGCCTGACCGCCCGCGAAGCCCAGGTGCTCGAGCGCATCGTGGCCGGCCGGCTCAACAAGCAGATCGCCGACGACCTGGGCATCAGTATCAAGACGGTCGAGGCCCACCGCGCCAACATCATGGAAAAGCTCAATGCCAACACGGTGGCCGACTTGCTCAAAACCGCACTGAGCGCTCATCCCAAGGCCTGAGGCGAACCATCGGTACCAGCACTGCAAAGGCCGCACACAGCGGCCTTTGTCGTTTTCATGAGAGGCTCACGTCATGACCAATCCCCTGCTTGAAACCGACGGCCTGCCAGCCTTCGACCAGATCCGCCCGGAGCATGTCGGCCCGGCCATCGATGAACTGCTCAAAGCCAGCGACGAGGCCCTCGAGCGGGCCATCGGCCCCGATGTGAGCGCCGATTACGACGCGGTGTCTGCCGTGCTCGACACCGCCAACGAGCGGCTCGGGCGCGCATGGGGTGCCGTCGGGCATCTCAATGCGGTGGCCGACACGCCCGAATTGCGCGCGGCCTACACCGCAGCGCTGCCCAAGGTCAGCGAACAGTCCAGCCGACACGCGGCCGACGAGCGGCTGTATGCCAAGTACAAGGCCGTCGCGCAAGGTGCCGCAAGCAGCGGGCTCAGCCCGTCACGCGCCAAGGCACTGGGCAACGCCATGCGCGACTTCGTGCTGGCTGGCGCCGAACTGCAAGGCGAGGCCAAGCAGCGCTTCCAGCGGCTGCAGGAACTGCAGGCCGACCTGTCGCAAAAGTTCTCCGAGCACGTGCTCGACGCCACCGACGGTTATGCGTACTTCGCCAGCGATGAAGAAATGCGCGGCGTGCCCGATGACGCACGTGAGGCCGCCTTGGCCGCAGCGCAGGCCGAAGGCAAGCCGGGGCACAAGATCACGCTGCATTTCCCGAGCTACTTTCCGGTCATGCAGTACGGCGACGACCGCGCCTTGCGCGAGCGGCTTTACACCGCCAACGCCACACGCGCCAGCGAGTTCGGGGCTGCCGAGCAAGACAACACCGAGGTGATGCGCGAGTTGTTGCGCCTGCGCCAGGAAGAAGCAGCACTGCTGGGCTACCAGAACTACGCCGAGGTGTCGCTGGTGCCCAAGATGGCGACCTCGGCGCAGCAGGTGATGGACTTCCTGCGCGATCTGGCAAGGCGCGCTCGCCCCTACGCCGAAAAAGACCTGGGCGAGCTGCGCGACTTTGCGCGCGAGCAGCTCGGTCTGCCCGACCTGCAGACCTGGGACGTGCCCTACGCTAGCGAAAAGCTCAAGGAAGCGCGCTACGCCTTCAGCGATCAAGAGGTCAAGCAGTACTTCACCGAGCCCAAGGTGCTCGAAGGCCTGTTCCACATCATCGAGACGCTGTTCGAGGTGTCGATCCGCGCCGACACCGCGCCGGTGTGGCATCCGAGCGTGCGCTTTTTCCGTATCGAGCGGGCTGGCAGTTCAGCCGATGGCGAGCCGCAGCTGGTGGGCCAGTTCTACCTCGATCCGTATGCACGACCCGGCAAGCGCCCCGGCGCCTGGATGGACGATGTGTGCGGCCGCTGGGCGCGCCCCGAAGGCTGGCTGCAAAAACCGGTGGCCCAGCTGGTGTGCAATTTCACGCCACCGGCGCCGGGCCGAGCGGCAGTGCTCAGCCATGACGACGTGACCACGCTGTTCCATGAGTTCGGACATGGCCTGCATCACCTGCTGACACGCGTCGACGACATCGGCGTGTCCGGCATCTCGGGCGTCGAATGGGACGCGGTCGAGCTGCCCAGCCAGTTCATGGAAAACTTCTGCTGGGAGTGGGACGTGGTCAGGCGCCTGACTGCACATGTCGACACCGGCGAGCCGCTGCCGCGCGAGTTGTTTGATCGCATGCTGGCGGCCAAGAATTTCCAGAGCGGGCTGCAAACGCTGCGGCAGGTGGAGTTTTCGCTGTTCGACATGCGGCTGCATGCCGAGCCGGGCAGCGAAGACCGCATCGCAGCACTCATCGACGAGGTGCGCGACGAGGTCTCGGTGTTCAAGCCGCCGACCTTCAACCGCTTCCAGCACAGTTTTTCGCACATCTTCGCGGGCGGCTACTCGGCGGGCTACTACAGCTACAAGTGGGCCGAGGTGCTTTCGGCTGACGCCTGGGGCGCTTTCGAGGAAACTGCGGGTGAGTCCGGAGTGCTCAATGCGGACACCGGCCGCCGTTATCTGCGCACCGTGCTCGAAGTGGGCGGCAGCCGCCCGGCCATGGACAGCTTCAAGGCGTTTCGCGGGCGCGAACCCCAGATAGACGCCTTGCTGCGGCACCAAGGCATGAGTTGAAGACACCGAGCCTGAAGGACAGGAGACCTGACCATGAATGCGAAAAATCTCCAGATACCCCGCACCCCGGTGCACCGAATGTCGGCGTTGGTTTTGCTGGCAGTGCTTGGCACGGCGCTTTCCATGCCCAGCCAGGCGCAGTACAAGGTCATCGGCGCCGACGGTCGCATCACCTACACCGACCAGCCACCACTGGATCCCGGTGACCGCATGTCCCAGCTGAAAACACCCGAAATGCTGGCACCGTCGGATGCATCGCTGCCTGCGGATTTGCGGCAAGTGGGTCGGCGCTACCCGGTCACGCTGTACACCTCGACCAACTGCGACCCCTGCGACACGGCTCGGCAGTACCTTAGGCAGCGTGGCATTCCCTACGTTGAGCGGGTGGTGACCACAGCCGATGACGGCGACAGCCTGCAGCGCCTGACCGGTGCGCGCGATCTGCCATCGGCCACCATCGGCGCGCAGGTGGTGCGCGGCTTCTCGGGCGAGACCTGGGGCTCGTACCTCGATGCTGCGGGCTACCCCAAGGCGTCGAAGCTGCCGCCCGGATACCAATTTCCGCCAGCGGTGCCGCTCAGCCAGCGCACCGAGGCGCCGCGTGCTCCGGCCACGGCGCGTCCACCGGCCGTTCTGGACAGTGCCCGCGAGGTGCGCCCGTCAACCCGGCCACCCGCGCCGCCGGACAACTCGGGCATCAGGTTTTGAGCTGAGCGCCTCGGCCGAAGCCTCGGGCGGCCAAACTGCCTGAGGCGACCGCAGCGGCCATCATCCACAGCACCACTGATGCGCCCAGCGCGCCCCCGATCAGCCCATACATCAGCGGCATCACGGCGCTGGCGGCATTGATGGTCATCGAGCGCACGGCCAGCGCTTCACCCTGGCGCTCGGGCGGTGCGATGTGGTGCAGCACCGTCATCACCATGGGCTGAACACAACCCAGCGCCACGCCCAGCAGCGCGCTGCAAGCGGCCATGGCCAGCGCCGAGCCGGCCAGCGAGTACACGCCAAAGGCCAACGCGGTGGTCAGCATGGCCCCCACCAGCACCTGCGCCTCGCGCAGTCGGTGCGCCAACAACGGAATCACCAAGCGCACGCAGGTCACCGCCGCCGCAAAACTGCCCAGGATCAGCCCGATGGCCGAGGCGCTCAGGCCGCGCTCATGGCCCAGCACCGGTACCAAAAACGAGTGCAGGTCCCAACTCGCCGAGAGCAGCCAGTTCACCACCAAAAGCCGCCCGAGACCGGGCAACTTCAGCAGGCTCCAGATGCCCTGTCGGGCGCCGCTTGCGGCGCGGGCTGCAGGCGCCTCACGGGCCACCCAGCGCATCCCGGCCAGCGCGAGCAGTGGCAGGCAACTCAGCGCGACGAAGGCGCTGGCGAAACCAGCCGCGTCGATCGCGGTGCCCGCGAGCACCGGGCCGATCATGTTGGACAGCGCGGGCGCCAGACCGAGCCAGCTGAACACCCGCGTGATCTGGGTGCTGTCGCCCGCGGCGAGTCTTCCGGCGGTGCGCTGAATCGTGATCAGGCCCATGTTGGCGCCCACGCCACACAGCATCGCAGCCACGCTCAGGCTGGCAAAGGCGCACCACTCTGGCAGCGAACGCAGCGCATTGAGCGCGGCCCAAGCGCTGTGGGGCGCGGCAGACGTGAGCCACACCGACGCACCCGCCAGCAGCCCGCCACTGGCGGTGAGTGCCACCGCCAGATGCATGGGCCGGTGGTAGCCCAGCCGATCGGCCACGCGCCCGACGCGCAATGAGGTGGCTACCGGCGCCGCCGCAAACAGCCCGAGCAGCAGGCCGACCACCCAGGCAGGATGCCCCTGATTCAGCATCAGCAAGGGCGCGGCCACGCGCACGCCGGCCATGCACGAGTGCAAACAGACCTGGCCCAGGATCAACGCAAGCAAGGCCGGAGAGAAACCTCTCATGCGGCCGTCAGACCGCAGCAGGCTCGGGACCGTGCTTGCACGCGGACAACTGCCAGCCGGTCATCAATCGGTTGCCGCAGTCGTCTCGTCGGGTGCGGCGGCGGGCGACTCATCATCGGCTGGCGCGCCCGGCAGCAAGTCCTGCGTGCGCAGCTCGGACAGCGCCTCGACCGACTTGAGCTTGCGCGTCATCGCGTTGGTGCGCGTTTGCGCCTGGTCGATGGTGTTGCTCGCCTCGTCGAGCTTCTTCTTGGTCTTGGCCAGCACCTCGCCGAACTTGGAGAACTCGGTCTTCACCGCGCCTAGCACCTCCCAAACCTCGGTCGATCGCTTTTCGAGCGCCAGCGTGCGAAAGCCCATCTGCAAGCTGTTGAGCGTGGCCAGCAGCGTGGTCGGACCGGCCAGCGTGACGCGGTACTCGCGCTGCAACGCTTCCATCAGGCCCGGACGTCGCAGCGCCTCGGCGTACAGCCCCTCGGTGGGCACGAACAAAATCGCGAACTCGGTGGTGTGCGGCGGTGCCACGTACTTGTCGCGGATGGTCTTGGCCTCGGCGCGCAATCGCATCTCGATCGCGCGGCCGGCGGCCTCGGCTTCGGGCTTGTCGGCGCGCTCTTGGGCATCGAGCAGCCGCTCGTAGTCCTCGCGCGGAAATTTCGCGTCGATGGGCAGCCACAGCGGTGCACCGTCGTCGCGCCGACCCGGCAGCTTGATCGCGAACTCCACGCGAGCACCGCTGCCCGGCACCGTCTCGACATTGGTCGCGTACTGCTCGGGCGTGAACACCTGTTCGAGCAGACCGGCCAATTGCACCTCGCCAAAGATGCCGCGCGTCTTCACATTGGTCAGCACCCGGTTGAGCGAGCCGACGTCCTTGGCCAAGCCCTGCATTTCGCCCAGCCCGCGGTGCACCTGCTCGAGCCGGTCGGCCACCTGCTTGAAGCTCTCGCCCAGCCGCGCTTCCAGCGTGGCGTGGAGCTTTTCGTCCACAGTGGCGCGCATTTGCTCGAGCTTGAGCTCGTTGCCCTGCTGCAAGGCGGACAGCCGCTGCTCGACGCTGGCCTTGACTTCGCCAAGGCGCCGCTCGTTGGCCTCGGCCATTTCGCGCAACTGCACGCCCAGCGCATCTGAAAAACGCTGGAGCGCCAGATCCTGCGACTCGCGCGAGGCCTGCGCCTGCGCGGTCTGAGCCACGCTGCTGGACTGCAGCGCATCGCCAACAGTGGTCTGCATCGCAGCCAACTGGACGCGAAAGCTGTCGATCTGCTCGTTTTGGGTGCGGGCCACATCACCTTGCTGGGCGAGCAGCGTCTGCTGAAACGTGCCCAGAGAAGAACCCAGTTCGACTCGCGTGCCTTGCGCGCTGCGGCCAAGCTCATCGCGCAGCTCGCGCTCGAGGCGCTGCGAACTGCTGCCGAGCGTGTCGATGAGCGCTTGCTGGCGCGCGTCGGCGCCGGCGTCAGCATCGCTGCGCTTTCGCAGGCCCAGCCACAGCATCAACAGCACCGACAGGATCGTCAGCGCCAGCACAGTCCACAGCAGGGCTTCACTCATTCGAAGATTCTCTCAGGCGCTTGGCGATGCCACAGCGCCAAGGTGCGCGGCTGGCGACCACTGCTGCCAGTGCTCGAACGCCAGTCGCAAGGTGTTGACCTGCAAGGCCACGGTGTCTTCGATGACCCGTCCGTAGCCTCCGGCCATGGACACCGCCACCGGCACGCGGCGCTGCAAGGCGGCGCTGAAAACGCGTCGGTCGCGCTCGGCCAATCCCGCGGCGGTGAGCTTCAATCGACCGAGGCGATCGGCTTCATGCGGATCGGCTCCGGCCAGAAAAAAGATCAATCCCGGCGCATCGCCGTCGGGCCCGCCCGCATGGTGTTGCCACAGGCGATCAAGCGCACCGTCGAGCGCCGCCAGATAGACGTCATCACCGCTGCCGTCAGCAAGCTCCACATCCAGATCGCTCGGCTCCTTGCGAAAGGGAAAGTTCTTCTCGCCATGAATCGACAGCGTGTAGATCGAAGGATCGTCGCGGCAGATGGCGGCGGTTCCATTGCCCTGATGCACATCGAGGTCCACCACCGCCACCCGCAGCGCAGTGGGGTTCGAGCCCCGCCGTTCAGACTGCATGGCGCGCGCGGCCACCACCACATCGTTGAACACGCAAAACCCGCTGCCCCGATCCGCGAAGGCGTGGTGCGTGCCTCCGGCGAGATTGACCGACACACCGCTGGCCAGCGCAGCGCGCGCGGCCGCCACGCTCGCGCCCACCGAACGGCGCGAACGCTCGACCATCTGGGTCGACCATGGAAAACCGATCTCGCGCTGCTGCGCCGGGCTGAGCGTGCCGTCCACCACCGCACTCACGTAGCCTGATGTGTGAGCCAACGCCAGTTCGCCCAAGCTGGCCAACGGCGCCTCGGCGATCTCGATGCCGGCAATTTCGGCTGCCACGCGCTCGCGCAGCAAGCGGTACTTGACCATCGGAAACCGGTGCCCTTCAGGCAGCGGCAGCACGAACTGGTCTGAGTGAAAGGCCTGCATCAAGACAATTGTGCCGAGCGCGCCAAGACCGCTTTGGCACCCTTGGGCAAGCCGCACCAGAAACTTTTGCTGCATTGCAACAAAAATGCTTGCAAATGCAATTCGCGACCGTATACTTCGCTAAATGCTGCACTGCAACAAAAACGGCGCTGCAGCTGTGGTGTGTGGTTCGGTAACGGATTTTTGTGCCTCACTGTTGTTGTCCGTTCCCAGTTGTTACGTCTTTCATCAACCTCTCAGGAGAATCTCATGCTGACCGCAGAACAAATCGTCGCCGCCCAGAAGTCCAGTATGGAAACCCTTTTCGGCTTGTCCACAAAGGCCTTCGAAGGCATGGAAAAGCTGATTGAACTGAACATGCAAGTGGCCAAGGCCGCCATGGCCGAAGCCGCTGACAGCGCCCAAGCTGCCATGGCTGTCAAGGACGCTCAGGAACTGCTGGCGTTGCAAGCCGCCATGATGCAACCTGCCGCTGAAAAGGCCGCTGCCTACAGTCGTCACCTGTACGACATCACCACCGCCACCACGTCGGAGATCACGAAATCGGCCGAAGCCACCGCAGCCGATGCCCAGAAGAAGTTCACGACGTTGGTTGACACCGCCGTCAAGAACGCACCTGCTGGCAGCGAAAACGTTGTCGCCCTGGTCAAGACAGCCGTGGCTGCTGCCAACAACGCCTATGAAAGCGTGCACAAGGCTTCCAAGCAAGCCACCGAAGTGGCCGAAGCCAACTTTCAGGCGCTGACCAGCACCGCCGTCAAGGCAACGGCTGCCACCAAGCCAAAGCGCGCATCGTGATCTGCGTTGACGGCAGGACCGCCTGACCCAGGCGAATCCTTCCGGCTCAACACCAAGCCCGGCTCATCGCCGGGCTTTTTTTTGGTCGGCCGAAGGGTGCCAGCGACGCCTCTTTATGCTTTTTTAGAATCATTGACTCATAAATCTATAGTTTGAGAATCTAACGGGCCGCCCTAAAGTCGCACACTTCGTCTTTTGAGTCTGGCTCCCGATGGTGCTGCGAATGAAGGTTTCTCCATGGATTTGATCGCGCCTCTCAGCGGCTTTGGCATTGGCGCCATCGTGGGCATGACCGGCGTGGGCGGTGGCTCGTTGATGACACCGCTGCTGCTGACGGTGTTCAAGCTCAACCCGGCGGTGGCGGTGGGCACCGACCTGTGGTTTGCCGCCATCACCAAGACGGCCGGCTCGGTGTCGCACAACCAGGCCGGTCATGTGGACTGGCGTGTCACCCGTCGGTTGCTGGCCGGCAGCCTTCCGGCTGCGGTCGCCACCATCGCCGTGATGTACTACACCGGGATGACCAAGAACTGGTCCAGCGCCCTGACGTTCTCGCTGGGCATTGCCTTGCTGCTGACCGCGGTGACGGTGGCTTTCAAGCACACCTGGACCAAAGTGGCTCACTGGCTGGAGCGTTGGATCAACGAGGGCAACCAGCCCGCACTCACGGTCGCGTGCGGGCTGATCCTGGGTGTGCTGGTGTCGGTCAGCTCGATCGGCGCCGGCGCGGTGGGCGCCACCATGATCCGTCTGCTCTACCCCCGGATGAGCTCGCACCAGATCGTGGGCAGCGACATCGCCCATGCGGTGCCGCTGACTTTGGTGGCCGGCATCGGCTACGCCTTGCTGGGACATGTCGATTGGCCGTTGCTCGGCTCGCTGCTGATTGGCTCCATCCCCGGCATCTGGCTGGGCGCCCAGCTGACCCGCAAAATGCCCGAGCGGGTCGTTCGTTCACTGCTGTGTCTGTCGCTGGTGGTGGCCGCACAAAAGGTTCTGCTTCACTGACTTCTGCACTGAGTCTCACGATGTACACCTACACCGATTTCGACAAGCACTTCGTTCGCCAGCGCGCGGCGCAATACCGCGATCAGCTCGATCGCCATCTGGCGGGTCATCTGCCTGACGATGAATTCCGCGCGCTGCGGCTGCAAAACGGCTGGTACATCCAGCGCCATGCGCCGATGCTGCGCGTGGCCGTGCCTTATGGCGAACTGAACTCGGCGCAGTTGCGCGCACTGGCCGGCATCGCACGCGACTTCGACCGCGGCTACGCCCACTTCACCACGCGACAGAACCTGCAATACAACTGGATCCCGCTCGACAAGAGCGCCGAGGTCATGGACAGGCTGGCCGCAGTGCACATGCACGGCATTCAGACCAGCGGCAACTGCATCCGCAACATCACCAGCGACTGCTTTGCCGGCATCGCGCCCGACGAGTTGGTCGACCCGCGCCCCTATGCCGAAATCATGCGGCAGTGGAGCACGCTGCACCCGGAGTTCGCGTTTTTGCCGCGCAAGTTCAAGATTGCCGTCACCGGCGCTGGTGAAGACCGCGCGGCCATCGGCTGGCACGACATCGGGCTGCACCTGCTCAAGAACGACGCCGGCGAGGTCGGCTTCAAGGTGCTGGTGGGCGGCGGCATGGGCCGCACGCCGGTGATCGGCACGGTGGCGCGCGAGTTCTTGCCGTGGCAGCAGATCCTCGTGTTCATCGAAGCCGTGGTGCGCGTTTACAACCGCTACGGCCGGCGCGACAACATCTACAAGGCGCGCATCAAGATCCTCGTCAAGGCAGAAGGCCAGCGCTTCTTTGATGACGTCGAAGCCGAGTTCCGCGAGATCCTCGAGCGCGATGTCGACGGCTCGGCGCACCTGATTCCGCAGTCCGAGTTCGACCGCGTGAGCGCGAACTTCGTGATCCCCGCAGGTGTGGCGGAGCGGGCCTCTTCTGGCATACCCACGCCAGCCGATGCGCCCGCAGGCTACGGCCGCTGGCTCGAGCGCAATGTGCACGGCCACCGGATGAGCGGCTACCGCGCGGTGACGCTGTCGCTCAAGCGCACCGGTCAGGCGCCCGGCGACATCACCGACACGCAGATGGAGCTGGCCGCCGACTTGTCCGACCGCTACAGCCACGGTGAGTTGCGCGTGTCGCACGACCAGAACCTGGTGCTGCCCTGGGTGCTGGAAAGCGATCTGCCCGCCTTGTGGGAAGCCGCGCGCAGCGCGAGCTTTGCCACGCCCAACATCGGGCTGCTCACCGACATGATCGCCTGCCCGGGCGGCGACTTCTGCGCGCTGGCCAATGCGCGCTCGATCCCGCTGGCCGCCGAGATCACCGAGCGCTATCAAGACCTCGACGAGTTGTGGGACATCGGCGACATCGACCTGCACATCAGCGGGTGCATCAACTCGTGCGGCCACCACCACAGCGGTCACATCGGCATCCTGGGCGTCGACAAGGACGGAGCCGAGTGGTACCAGATCACCCTGGGCGGGTCTGACGGATCGACGCTCAGCGGCGGGCCGGTGGCCGGCAAGGTGGTCGGACCGTCGTTCGCGGCCGATGAAGCCGCCGATGCAGTCGAAGCCGTGATCGACACCTATCAGGCGCAACGCCAAAGCGGCGAGCGCTTCATCGACACCATCAAGCGCATCGGGCTCGACCCCTTCAAGGCATCGACCAACGCGGTGCGCCGCTCGACCGCCCGGCACGCTGCGTCTGACGCCGCCACCGCCGAATGACCGCGATGAAATTCATCCAGTCCCACCAAGACCGCTGGCACACCGTTCAGGGTGACGACGGCCCGATGGTCACCATCACCCCGGCGCCCCACCAGCTGCTGACCTGGCTGCAATGGATGAGCGTGCGCCACCACTGGCCCGCCGGCATGCCCGTGGGCGTGATCGCCGACAACACCCAGGACACGCTCGAGCTCGAAGCCGACCTGCCGCGCCTCAGGCTGGTCGTGCTGCAGTTCCCGAAGTGGGTTGACGGCCGCGCCTACAGCCAGGCGCACCTGCTGCGCTCGCGCTACCGGTTCGCGGGCGAGATCCGCGCCATCGGCCAAGTGCTGGTCGACATGCTGCCGCTGCTGCAGCGCACCGGCTTTGATGCGGTGGTGCTGCGCGCCGATCAATCGCGCGAAGCGGCCGAACGCGCGCTCAACTTCTTCCCCGGCCACTACCAAGGCGACGTGCGCGAGCACCGCCCGATCTTTGCGCGTCCGGCCGACGAGCTCGCCAGCCAAGAGTTCATCAACGCGGGGGCTTCCATATGAGCGCCATCGACCTCTACGCGCGCCACACGCCAGGCTTTGAAGATCGCCTGGCGCACACCGTGCATGTGCTCAAGGACGCCGCAGCCACGCACGGCGGCCGCATCGTGCAGTCGACCAGCCTGGGTGTCGAAGACATGGTCATCACCGACCTGATCGCGCGCCATGGTCTGGGCGGCGGGCAAGGCATTGCCATCGCCACGCTCGACACCGGCATGCTGCACGCGCAAACGCTGGATTTGATCCCTCGCATCGAGCAACGCTACGGTCTGGACGTCGAGATGTTCAAGCCGGTGGCCAAGTCGGTGGTGCACTTCGTCGCGACCCACGGCAACGAGGCGATGTACCGCAGTCTCGAGTTGCGCAAGGCCTGCTGCAACCTGCGCAAGATGGAGCCGCTCGCGCGCATGATGGCCGCACGCACCGCCTGGGTCACCGGGTTGCGCCGCGAGCAATCGAACACCCGCGCGGTGGTGCCGTTCAGCGAGATCGACGGCCAGAGCCGCACCAAGTTCAACCCGCTGGCCGACTGGAGTTGGAACGACGTGTGGCACCACATCGCCAGCAACCACGTGCCCTATAACCCGCTGCACGACGAGTTCATGCCCAGCATCGGCTGCGCGCCTTGCACGCGGGCCATCGCCGTGGGCGAAGACTTTCGCGCCGGACGCTGGTGGTGGGAAGACGAAAAAGCCAAGGAATGCGGCTTGCATGTGAATGAGCAGGCGAGCGAGAGCGCCGTATCAATGATCGGAAATCAACCATGAACGCCCCCGTGAGCGTGCAGCAACTGCTGCCCGAACTCGACCAGACCCACCTCGACTGGCTTGAAGAAGAAGCCATCTTCATCCTGCGCGAAACCGTCGCCGCGTTCGAGCGCCCTGCCCTGCTGTTTTCGGGCGGCAAGGATTCGTGCGTGGTGCTGCGGCTGGCCGAAAAAGCCTTCAAGACGCGCGTGGCCGGCACCAGCGGCGAGTTCAAGGGCCGGCTGCCCTTTCCGCTGCTGCACGTGGACACCGGCCACAACTTTCCCGAGGTGATCGAGTTTCGCGATCGCCGCGTGGCCGAGATGGGCGAGCGCCTGGTGGTCGGCCACCTCGAAGACTCCATCCAGCGCGGCACGGTGCGTCTGAGCCATCCGCTTGAATCGCGCAACGGCCACCAGACGGTGGCACTGCTCGAGGCCATCGAGGAGCACCGCTTCGATGTGCTGATGGGCGGCGCGCGGCGCGACGAGGAAAAAGCGCGCGCGAAAGAACGCATCTTCAGCCACCGCGACAGCTTCGGCCAGTGGCAGCCCAAGGAGCAGCGCCCCGAGCTGTGGACGCTGTTCAACACGCGCATCAAGCCGGGCGAGCACATGCGCGCCTTTCCGATCAGCAACTGGACCGAGCTCGACGTGTGGCTGTACCTCGCCCGCGAGAACATCCCGCTGCCCAGCTTGTACTTCGCGCACGACCGTCAGGTGATCCGTCGCAAGGGCCTGCTGGTGCCGCTGACTGAAGTGACACCTCCCGAAGCCGGCGAAACCATTGAGACCGCTCAGGTGCGCTTTCGCACCGTGGGCGATATGACCTGCACCTGCCCGGTCGAAAGCCCAGCCACCAACGCCACCGAGATCGTGGCAGAAACGCTGCAGGTCACCGTCAGCGAACGCGGCGCCACCCGCATGGACGACCGCACCTCCGAGGCCTCGATGGAGCGGCGCAAG
>JBBAPK010000038.1:0-13586 GCA_040400875.1 Burkholderiaceae bacterium
ACGGGTTCTGGAACACCCGCCCGATGTAGCGCGCGCGCTGGTGCTCTTCAAAGCGCGTGACGTTGGTGCCGTCGATGTGGATCGAGCCCTCGTCCACCGCGAAGCTGCCTGCCACCGCGTTGAGCAGCGTCGACTTGCCCGAGCCGTTGGTGCCCAGCACGATCATGAAGGAGCCTTCTTCGAGCGTGAGGCTCACGCCCTGCAGCGAGCGGACCTCATTGACCGTGCCCGGGTTGAAGGTCTTGCGGATGTCGCGCAGCTCAAGCACGGGCAGCTCCCGGCGACGGCTTGCGGCGCAGCTTGACGATCAACACGGGCGATACCAGTGCGATCAGCACGAAGGCTGCTGTGATCAGCTTGAGGTCATTGGGCTCCAGGCCCATGCGCAGTGCCACGGCCACCAGCAGACGAAACAGCACCGCGCCGAGGATGGTGCCGATCACCAGATGACTCAGCCGTCGCGAGCCGGTGAGCGCTTCACCCAGAATCACGCTGGCCAGTCCGGTGACGATCATGCCGATGCCCATCTGGACATCGGCAAAGCCCTGACACTGGGCCAGCAGCGCACCTGACAGCGCGGCTACCGCATTGGCAAGCGCCAGGCCCAGCGTCTTCATCGTGCCGTCGTTGACGCCGAGCGCGCGAATCATCTGGCTGTTGTCGCCGGTGGCACGCATCGCCAGGCCGATGTGGGTGCCGAAGAACGCCAGCAGCACCACCACCAGCAGCGCCACGATCACGATGGAGGCCAGCAGGATGGACAGATCGTGCACTGGCACCTTCCAGCCGAACACCAGCAGCGTTTCCGCGCCGCCGGCCAGGCTGCTGCCCAGTGCATTGGCCTCGGTGGCGAAGGTGTGCGAGTTCGACAGCGACAGGTTGCTGCCGCCCATCACGCGCAGATTGATCGAATACAGCGCCGTCATCACGAGAATGCCCGCCAGCAGGTCGTTGATCTTGAAGCGGTTGTGGGTGATACCGGTGACCGTGCCGGCCACCGCACCGGCCAGCACCGCCGCCAGCGTGGCGGTCAGCGGGCTGCTGCCGCCAATGATGAGGATCGCCGCGACCGCCGCGCCCAGGGTGAAGCTGCCCTCGCAGGTCAGGTCGGGAAAGTTGAACACCCGAAAGCTGATGAACACGCTCAGGCCGAGCAGCGACAACAGCACGCCGATCGTCAGCGCTCCCAGCAGCAGGCTCATGGTGGTGATGCCCCGAAAGTGAGAGGCGCGACCCACAGGGCACCCCGGATGAAGCGGCTTTCCTCGGGCGCTTGCGCATCCCGGTCATCACACAGCAGGTGCAGCACGGTTTGCGCCGATTCGCTGCCGATGAAGGGCTTGATGGCGCGCTGCAGTTCGATCAGTCCTTCGGGCAGCGGCTTGTAGCGAAACGGCACCGCGTGGACATGACCGAGCGGGCTGCCCGCCAACCCCGTCGCGCGCAGAAACGGTGACAAGGCTGCGGGGCAACGGGCCTCGTGGGCGACCACCCCGGCGGCGATCACCATCGAGCCGGCATCGAGCCGTTCGGTGGAAAACGACAGCCACTGGCGCATGGCCGGGAAACCCCAGGGCGCATCGGCTTGCGCGCCGGCGGCCGGCGACCGGCGCAGCGCCGCGCCGATCAGGCCGCCCGATTCGGCCGCGATGGCGATGCACGCGGCAGGCGCATCCACCAGCGCGAGTGCGGCTTGCGTCAGTTCGGTCAGCCCGGTGGGCTGTTGCGCGTCAATGCACTCGAAACGCACCAGATGGCCGAACTGCCCATCGCACGCCAAGCTGTACAACGACTGGATCTCAGGCACGTAGCCGCCTTCGGCCATCAGAAAATCGCATTGGGTCGAGCCATTGCCAGGCAGACACACGGCCGATCCGCCCAGCGCCATGAACTCGCCGAAATCGTTGCGGCATTCGTCGAAGCTGCCGCCCAACGCGCCCAGGCCGATCGCGAGCGTTGACGGCGGCAGGCTCAGGCGCTGGCAATCGTCGGCCGTGAACTGACAGCCGTCGAGCCGGGCCGGGTCGCCCTGGGTGCGGCACACCATGCCGCCACCGCCCAGATCGAAGACCTCAAAGCGCGTCGTTGCGCTGGCATGCTTGCGCCCCCCATTCGGTGCGCGGCTTGCGTCAGCGTTGGCAGACGGCGCGGGCGCAGGCGTGAAAAATTTCAGCAGGCCCGCCAGCCTAAGGATGTCGCCCACCTGCGGCGACGGGTTCTGGATGGCGAAGCTGCCGTCCAGCGCCTTGAACTTCTTGTGAAAGTTCATCAGCACACGGATGCCCACCGAGCTCAGGAAGACGGTGGCGGCCATGTCCAGCGTGATGTGATGCTGGCCCAGTCTCAGCCGTGAGTCGAGCTCGCGGCTGAGGTGATCGGCCCAGCGGCCATCGAGCCGGCCTGCCAGCCGCACGATGGTGCGTTCGCCGAGTTGTTCCGAGGTGATGTCCATGGTCTGTGGGTGCCCGAGGTTCAGCGGCTGGCCGCGGGTGCCGCCGCGCTAGTGACCGGCGCGACGAGCGCGCCGCCCTTGCGGTGCTCGCCGGCATCGTCGATCCACCGGCCGGCGCGCGCGAGCAACTCGGGCGAGACTTGCCAGTTACCGCGCAGACCCTTCAAGGCGGTGAGGTTGAGCGACAGTGTTTCGGGCACATGGTTGGACACCGGGGTCTTGGCGATGTCGGCCCCGGAGAGCACCTGGCCAGCGAGCACGCCCACGTCATGACCCACCTCGGAAAAATTGGCGCCCAGATCGAACAAGCTGCCCTTGCGCACATTCGGCGGGATGATGGTGAACACCGGAATGCGATCGGCCCGGGCCACCGACACCATGGTGTCTATGGCCACCAGCACCACCTGATCCCCGGTGATCAGGAAAGCATCGATGCCGCGGGCGATCAGCGACTTGGCGGCCATGCCCACGGCCGATGAGTTCTCGGCATCGGCCTCGAGCAGCTCGATGCCGAGCTCCTGGCAGGCCTTACGCGCATCGGCGGTGTAGAGCTGCGAGTTGATCTCGGCGCTGTGCCAGACCATGCCGACGCGGCGCAGCCCGGGGTTGATCTCGCGTGCCAGCCGCAATGCATCGGCCACCGGGAAGAAGGTGCTGATGCCGGTCATGTAAGGCGGGTGATCGAGCGGATCGGTGGCGCTCACGCCCACACCCGACGAAGCCGCATTGGCCACCGTGCCGTACACATGCTTGACCTTGCTTTGCTTGTTGGCATTGGCCACCGCCTGCAGCGACACCGTGCTGGCTGACAGCACCAGGTCGAACGATCCATTGGTGACCTGCTTGGCGATGTCGTTGGCCGTGGGCAGGTCGCCTTGCGCGTTGTAGAACTTCAAGCTGACGGTCTTGCCGTCAACGAAGCCCT
This sequence comes from Burkholderiaceae bacterium, assembly GCA_040400875.1. GTDB lineage: Bacteria > Pseudomonadota > Gammaproteobacteria > Burkholderiales > Burkholderiaceae_C > PBB1. The sequence goes on from JBBAPK010000038.1 coordinate 3,378, forward strand.
GGCTGGCCATGCCTTCCACGTAACCGCGAACGGCATCGTCCATCACGGCTTGCGACACGTGCTGCACGATGGCCACCCGCGGCATGGCCGACACCGACTTGCGGCCGCTGTCGTCGAGTGCCAGCAGGCCGACGCTGACCAGCACGATCAGCGCGATGCCCAGCAGCAGCGGTCTGACAAAGGCGAAGAGGGCTTTCATGGGCGGATGGTGGGGCGCGGGCTGGCTTCAGCCCTCTTTGCGCAGCGACGGGAACAGGATCACGTCGCGGATGCTTGGGCTGTCGGTGATCAGCATCATCAGCCGGTCGAGGCCGATGCCGCAGCCGCCGGTGGGCGGCATGCCGTATTCGAGCGCACGGATGAAATCGGCGTCGTAGAACATGGCCTCTTCGTCGCCGGCGTCCTTGTTGGCCGCCTGAGCATGGAAGCGCGCGGCCTGGTCCTCGGCGTCGTTGAGCTCGCTGAAGCCGTTGGCGTATTCGCGCCCGGTGATGAACAGCTCGAAGCGCTCGGTGATGGCCGGGTTGCTGTCGGACGCGCGCGCCAGCGGGCTCACTTCCACCGGGTAATCAATGATGAAGGTGGGCGCCCACAGCTGTGATTCGACCGCGGCTTCGAACAAGCCGAACTGCAACTCGGGCAGTTTCCAGTGCGCGGGTGGTTCCTCGCCGAGTGACTTCAGCTTGGCGTGCAGCAGCTGCACATCGTCGGCTTCAGCCACCGTCAGGCCGGCGTGCGCGACGAGCGACTCGCGCACCGTCATGCGCGTGAACGGCGACTCCAGATTCACCGTCTTGCCACCGTACTGGAGCGTGGCCGAGCCGGTCGCACCGCGCGCCGCATGACGCAGCACCTGCTCGGTGTAGTCCATCAGGTCATGGTGGTTCCAGTACGCGGCGTAGAACTCCATCATCGTGAATTCGGGGTTGTGCCGAACGCTGATGCCTTCGTTGCGGAAGCTGCGGTTGATCTCGAACACCCGCTCGAAGCCGCCGACGATCAGGCGCTTGAGGTACAGCTCGGGCGCGATGCGCAGGAACATTTCCTGATCGAGCGCGTTGTGGTGGGTCACGAAAGGCTTGGCGTTGGCACCGCCGGGAATGGGGTGCAGCATGGGCGTTTCGACTTCCATGAAGCCGTTGTCGACCATGAACTGCCGGATCGACGACAGCGCCTTGCTGCGCGCGGTGAAGCGCGTGCGCGCCTCGGCGTCGGTGATCAGGTCGACGTAGCGCTGGCGGTACTTCTGCTCCTGGTCGGCCATGCCGTGGAACTTGTCGGGCAGCGGGCGCAAGCTCTTGGTCAGCAGGCGCAGGCTGGACACGCGCACCGACAGCTCGCCGGTCTTGGTCTTGAACAGCGTGCCTTCGGCGCCGAGGATGTCGCCCAGATCGAGGTGCTTGAACGACTCGTAGCCGTCTTCGCCGATGCCGTCCTTGGTGATGAACAGCTGGATGCGCCCGCCGGTAGCACCCAGCGAGCCATCTTGCAGCGTGCAAAAACTCGCCTTGCCCATCACCCGCTTGAGCATCATGCGCCCGCCCACGCTGACGTGCAGGCCCAGCGGCTCGAGCTCTTCGTTCGTGCGTTCGCCATGCAACTGCACGAGTTCGGCCGCACGGTGCGCGGGTTTGAAGTCGTTGGGAAAGGCCACGCCGCGCTGTCGGATCGCAGCGAGTTTTTCGCGGCGTTCGGTGATCAGCTGGTTTTCGTCGACCGCGCTGGGGTTGGAATCTGCGGGGTGCGGTGCGTGGGGGGCGGTCATGATCGGGTCGTCTGGTGGCGTTTCGGATTCTAGGTGGCGACCCGGGGGTGGCGTGCCTAGAATCCGGGTCATGCTGATTCATCCAACGGCCGTCATCGACGATGGTGCGCAACTGGGCGCTGGTACCCAAGTCTTGCACTTTGCCCGGGTCTGTTCTGGCGCGCGCGTCGGCAGCGATTGCTCGGTGGGCCAGGGTGTCTACATCGGGGACCGTGTGCGCATCGGCCGCCGTGTGCGCATCCAGAACAACGTGTCGATGCACGACACGGTGACGCTCGAAGACGAGGTCTTTTGCGGGCCGAGCGTGGTCTTCACCAACGTATTCAACCCCCGTGCCACCTCAGAGCAACGGCCTGATGTGCGCGCGACCTTGATCCGCCACGGCGCCACGTTGGGTGCCAACAGCACCGTGCTGTGCGGCACCACCGTCGGGCGCCACGCCTTCGTCGGCGCGGGTGCGGTGGTCAGCCGCGATGTGCCCGACTTTGCGCTGGTGGTGGGCGTGCCGGCGCGGCAGATCGGCTGGGTCAGCCGTCAGGGCGAGCCGCTCACGCTGCCGATCAAGGGGCAGGGCGAGGCGTTGTGCTCGGTGAGCGGCGAGCGCTACTTGCTGCGCGATGGGATGTGCGTTCTGGCCAGCGAGATCACGGCTTGAGTTGCCGTGGCGCCTGACCCCGGGATCTTCAAGCCGACATTGACGCTGCTGGCCGGCGGGGCGCTGGCCCAGGCCCTGCCGCTGCTGCTCGCGCCGCTGCTCACGCGGCTTTATACGCCCGAGCAGTTCGGCCACTACACCCTGATCGCGGCGGTGGCGGTCAATGTAGGCGTGATCGCCTGCGCTCGTTATGAATATGCGCTGCCGCTGGAAGCCGACGCTCAACGCGCGCGAGCGCTGCTCGCCCTGTGCTTGCGGGTGTTGCTGGTGGTGAGCCTGCTGTGCGTGCCGGTGGCCTGGGCGCTGAGCTGGGGCCAGCCGGCGTCGGGCTGGCTGTGGCTGCCTGCGGTGGTGGCGACTGCCGGCGCGGCCCAATGCCTGACGATGTGGGCCACTCGGGCCCAGCGCTTTGGCGCCTTGGCGGGTGCACGCGTCTTGCAGTACGGCGGCGCGGCGTTGGCACAAGCCGGCGCCGGGTTCAGCGCGCCGGCGGCCGCGCTGAGCGGGCAAGGCCTGATCGCCGCGCCAGTGCTGGCCAACCTGGCCACGCTCGCCTTTTTGCACCGGCCGGCGCCCGACGGCGGCTGGCGATCGCTGTGGCGCTTGCCGCGCGCCGAGTGGCTGGCGGCCGCGCGCGAGCAGCGCAGCTTTCCGCTGCTCAATGCGCCGCATGCTTTCAATGGCGCGCTGCAAGACACCCTCACGGTGCTGCTGCTGACCTGGTGGTCGGGCGATGCGGCAGTGGGCTACTGGGGTCTGGCCATGCGTTGCCTGAAAGCACCCGCCACGCTGGTGGGCGGTGCGGTGTCGCAGGTGCTTTATCCCCGGCTTGCGAGCAGCGGGCCCGCCGAGTCGCGCCGCGCCGTGCGGCAGGTGATGGCGATGCTGCTGCTGATCGGCATGGCGCTGGCGGTGCTGCTGATGGTGGCCGGGCCCGCGCTGTTTGCAGCGCTGTTCGGCGAGCCGTGGCGCGAGGCGGGCGAGCTCTCGCGTGCACTGGCGCCTTACATCGCCATGCACTTCGTGGCCTCTCCGCTGGCGGTGGTCACGCTGGCCTGGAAAGCCCAGGGCTGGGCGTTGCGTGTGGCGTTGGTCGGCCAGGTGATGTTTCTGGCGGCGGTGGCCATCGGGCTGCACTTCGGCGGTTTGCAGGGTGCGGCCTGGGCGGTGTCGGCGGCGATGCTGCCGTATTTCGGGTTCTACTTCTGGTCGCTGGCTCGCTGGCCGCTGCCTGAGTCCGAGTCCGCGCCGAATGCATCGACGAATCAGACCTGACGTCATGACGACTTGCGCATCGCTTTTTCGCCGCATCTGGCAGCCGCTGAAGACGTTGTTGTCGAGGCTGTTTGGGCCGCACACGGTGTGGGGCTACGTGCGCAGCGATGGTGTTTATCTGCCCGACACCCGCATCAGCAACCACAGCCAGATCGTCGCGCCCGAGCGGCTCGACATCGGAGACCACGTCTACATCGGCCACTTCAGCGTGCTCGATGCCTCGGGCGGTCTGCACATCGGCGAGGGCTGCCAGATCGCCGGCTTCAGCGGCATCTACACGCACTCGAGCCACGTGGCCATCCGCTTGTACGGCCGCGAATACGCCCGCACCGAACACAAGCAGGCGTACTTCGAAGCGCCGGTGCGCATCGGTGCGTACAGCTTTGTGGGCACGCACTGCGTGGTGCTGCCCGGCGCGGTGATCGGGCGCGGCAGCCTGGTGGTCGCGCAGTCGGTGGTCAAGGGCGAGTTCCCGGACTTCGCCTTTCTGGCCGGCAACCCGGCGCAGGTGGTGGGCGACACGCGTGAGATCGACGAGCCCTGGCTGCAGCGGCACCCCGAGCTGCGAGAGCACCACGAGGCCTGGGTCAGGGGCACGGCCAAGGCCACGTCCGCAGCGCAGGCGCTCAAGCCGTGAGCCTGCCCCACCTGTGCCTGCTCGGCGACGCCAACAGCGTGCACCTGCAGCGCTGGGCGCGCGAGATGATCGTGCGTGGCTTTCGCGTCTCGGTGGTCACGGCACGTCCGCATCCCATCCCCGGCGTCAAGCAGTGTGTGCTGTCGCCGGTGCGCCGCTCGGTCGACTGGCTGCGCCGCGTGGGCGAGGCGCGCCGCTTCGTCGAGCATCTGGCGCCCGACATCGTGCACGCGCACTACATCAGCAGCTACGGCTACCTCGCGGCGCGCTGCGGCCGTCACCCGCTGGTGATGACGGCCTGGGGCAGCGACTTGCTGCTCACGCCCCGCCACAGCACGCTCATGCGCTGGCTTACGGGCTGGACGCTGCGCCGCGCGGATCTGATCACCGGCGACTCGCTAGATCTGGTCGCCGCCGCGCGGGCGTATCGGCCGCGAGCGCCGGTGCATTGCATCCACTGGGGTGCCGACACCGCGAAGTTCAAACCTGCGCCGTGGGCCGACAAGCCGGCCTTCGACATCGCCAGCCTGCGCTCGTGGGAGCCCAACTACCGCATCGACACGCTGGTCGGCGCCGTGGGCCTGTTGCGCCAGATGCAGCCTGAAGCGCCGGTGCATCTGCACTTGCTCGGTGGCGGCAGCGGCGAGGCTGCGTTGCGCGAACAGGTGCGATCGCTCGGGCTGAGCGATCGGGTGACGTTCCATGGCCGAGTGGACGACGCCGGCATGCTGGCGGTGTTGTCGCGCTGCAAGGTGTCGGTGTCGGTGCCGGCAAGCGATGCGACCTCGGTGGCGTTGCTTGAAAGCATGGCCTGCGGCTTGGCGGTGGTGGCCAGCGACCTGCCGGCCAATCGCGAATGGTTGTCGGGTGCGGACGACCTGCTGGTGAGCGCCGGCGACGCCACCGCGCTGGCGCGCGCGCTGCAAACCTTGCTGCAAGACGATGTGCGCGCGCAGCAGCTCGGTGCGATCAACCTCGAGCGCATCACGCGCGACGGTCAGCGCGCCGCGCAGATGGACGCGATGGCCGGTCTCTATCGCGAGTTGCTGGCGCCGGTCGCTGCGTCGAGGCAGGTGTGATGGGCAACATCCGCGCCGTGAGCCTGGTGGTGCCGTGCCGCAACGAGTGCCATCACATCGAGGCGTTTTGCGCCGATGCGCTGGCTCAGCAACTGCCCGAGGGCTGGCAGCTGCAGCTGATCGTCGCCGATGGCGCCAGCGACGACGGCACGCTCGAGCGCTTGCAGCGCGTGCTGAGCGGCGATGCGCGAATGGTCGTGATCGACAACCCGCAGCGCATCGTGTCGGCAGGCCTCAATCGGGCGATCGCGGTCGCCAGCGGCGATGTCATCGTTCGCATGGATGTGCACACGCGCTACGCCGCCGACTACGTGGCGCAGTGCCTGCACGCGCTCGAGCGCAGCGGTGCCGACAACGTGGGCGGCCCGTGGCGCGCCGAGGGGCGTGACGGCTGGCCGGGCGCGATCGCTGCGGCCTTTCAGTCGCGCTGGGTGGCCGGCGGTGCGCGCTCTCGTTCGCTGGTCTACGAAGGCGAGGTCGACACTGTCTATCTGGGCTGCTGGCCGCGCGCCACTTTTGAGCGCTTCGGTGGCTTCGACGAGGCCCTGGTTCGCAATCAGGACGACGAGCACAACCTGCGCATCGTGCTGGGTGGTGCTCGCATCTGGCAAAGCCCTGCCATCCGATCGGTGTACAGCCCGCGGGATTCGCTGGCCGCGCTGTGGCGGCAGTGGCTGCAGTACGGCTACTGGAAGCCCTTCGTGATGAAAAAGCACGGACAGGCCGCGGCCTGGCGGCACTGGGTGCCGGGGCTGTTCGTCGCTGTTCTCGCGCTGGCGGGGCTGCTCGCTGTGGCCGGCGTCGGCGCAGCGCCGTTGCTCGCGCTGCTGGGTGTGTATGCGCTGGTGCTGGCCGGCTTGTCGCTGGCGGTGGCCAGCGTGTCGTCTTGGGCCTTGCTGTGGCGGCTGCCGCTGGTGGTGGCCGCGCAGCAGATCGGCTACGGCGTGGGCACGCTGATCGGCGCGTGGGACGCCTGGCGGCACGGGCGCGGGCGCGACAGTTTTGCCAGGCTCACGCGATGAGCGACCGGCCCGACAACCCGGCGACGGGCCGCGACGACGAAGTCGACGCCGTGCGTGAACGCTACGCCCGCCGCCAGGTCACCGACCGGCGCTACCACCCGCTCGAGCCCTCGGTGTGGTGCGCCCGGCTTGAGCGCGAGCGCGCACTACTGCAGTTGCTGGCCGCGCAGGGCTGGGGCGATCTGTCGCAGCGCCGCGTGCTCGAAGTCGGCTGCGGCAGCGGCGGCAACCTGCTCGAGTGGCTGCGGCTGGGCGTGTCACCTGAGCATCTCAGCGGCATCGAGCTGCTGAGCGAGCGGCTGGCGCAAGCGCGCTTGGCGCTTCCCGCCGCCGCCACGCTGATCGAAGGCGATGCCTTGCAGGCCGACATCGAGCCGTCCAGCCAAGACGTGGTGATGCAGTCCACGGTGTTCAGCTCGCTGCTCGACGACGCCTTTCAGCAGAGCCTGGCCGACGCGATGTGGCGCTGGACCAAGCCGGGCGGTGCGGTGCTCTGGTACGACTTCACCGTGAACAACCCGCGCAATGCCGACGTGCGCGGCGTGCCGCTCGCACGGGTGCACGAGCTGTTCCCGCACGGTCGCATCACCACGCGCCGCGTCACGCTGACGCCACCCATCAGCCGCCTCGTGTGCGGCGTGCATCCTGCGGCCTATGGCCTGTTCAACACGCTGCCGTGGCTGCGCACGCATGTGCTGTGCTGGATCGCCAAGCCGTGATCGGCCGCATGAGCGAGCGAGCAATGAAAGTTGTTAAAGTCTCCTGCAGATGTGCATCACTGCATCAGCGCATCAATGAATCATCTGGCCGCCTTGACTGAGGTTTGCTCATGAGAACCACGCTCGACATTGACGAAGATCTGCTGGCCGCAGCCAAGGAGCTCGCGCGCAAGGAAGGCTCCACCGCGGGGCAGGTGGTGTCGCGTCTGTTGCGCCGGTCGCTCACCGGTCAGCATGCGGCCACGGGCGGGAAACGCAAGTCGGCGGCGGGTTTCGAGCCGTTTCCTGCCAAGGCCGGCGTGGTGATCACCAACGATCTGGTCAATGCCTTGCGCGACGCCGAAGGCGTGTGAGCCACGATCATGAGCTTGCGAGCCCTGCTCGACGTGAACGTGCTGGTGGCCTTGCTGGACGCCGGTCACCTGCATCACGCCAGCGCCACCGCATGGATGGCCGACAACGCCAGATCCGGCTGGGCGTCTTGCCCGATCACCCAAAACGGCTGCCTGCGCATCCTGTCGCTCGCCAGCTATCCCAACGCGCAGCCGACGGCTCAGGTCGCGCAGCGGCTCGCGCTGGCCATGGCCAATGGCCGCCACGCGTTCTGGCCCGATTCGGTGAGCCTGCTCGATGCCGGCGTCTTGCGATGGGATCGGGTGCTCACCTCGCGCCAGGTCACTGATGCCTACCTGCTCGCGCTCGCGGTGGCCCAAGGGGGCCGGCTGGTGACCTTCGACGGCGGCATCTCGGTCGATGCGGTGCCCACTGCGGCCAGAAAACACCTTGTCACACTGGGCTGAGCCGGCACACTGCGCCATGCCTGAAACCGCCTTTCCCTTCATCCCCTTCGCGCTGCCCGACATCGGTGACGACGAGATCGCCGAAGTGGTCGACACGCTGCGTTCGGGCTGGATCACCACCGGCCCGAAGACGCGGCGTTTCGAGGAAGACTTCACCGCCTACCTGGGCGACCCGGGGCTGCATTCGATGGCCGTCAACTCGGCCACCGCGGGGCTGCACCTCGCGCTCGAGGCACTGGGCATCGGGCCGGGCGACGAGGTCATCACCACCACCCACACCTTCACCTCCACCGCCGAGGTGGTGCGCTATCTCGGCGCCGACGTGGTGCTGGTCGACATCGACCCGGCCACGCTGTGCATTGACGTGGCCGCGGTCGAAGCCGCCATCACGCCGCGCACCAAGGCGGTCATTCCGGTGCACTACGCGGGCCTGGCCGCCGACATGGCCACGCTGCTGCCGCTGGCTCGCCGCCATGGCCTGAAGGTGGTCGAAGACGCGGCGCATGCGCTGCCGACCACCTGCGGCGGCCAGCTCGTGGGCACGCTGGGCAGCGACGTCACGGTGTTCAGCTTTTACGCCAACAAGACCATGACCACCGGCGAGGGCGGCATGGTGGTCACGCGCGATGCGGCCATCGCCAAGCGTGTGCAAGTGATGCGGCTGCACGGCATCAACCGCGATGCGTTCGACCGCTTCACGGCCAAGGCGCCGAGCTGGTACTACGAGATCGTGGCGCCGGGCTTCAAGTACAACCTGACCGACATCGCCTCGGCGATGGGCATCCACCAGCTGCGCCGCTCGCGCGGATTCCAGGCCACCCGGGCTGCCATTGCCGCACGCTACGACGCGGCCTTTGCCGACTTGCCGGTGATCACGCCACCACAGCCCGCAGGCGGCGACACGCACGCTTGGCACTTGTATGTGTTGCGGCTGGCCGATGGCGCGAAGCTCACGCGCGACGGCCTCATCGATGGGCTGTACGCCGCGGGCATCGGCTGCAGCGTGCACTACATCCCGCTGCACCTGCAGCCCTACTGGCGCGAGCGCTATGCACTCACGCCCGAGCGCTTTCCCCACAGCCAGCACGCCTACGAGCGCATGCTCAGCCTGCCGCTCTACACGCGCATGGACGACTCTCAAATCGAGCGCGTGATGGCCGCCGTGCGCGCGCTGCTGGGCTGAGCTCGTGGCCGATCACAGCGGATGACCAAACGACTGATCGATGTGCTGGCCTCGGTGTGCGGGCTGCTGCTGCTGGCGCCGCTGCTGCTGGTGGCAGCGATCGCCATCAAGCTCGACTCGCCGGGGCCGGTGTTCTTCAGGCAGGTTCGCGTCGGGCGCCACGGCGTTGAATTTCGCATTCACAAGCTGCGCACCATGCGCCAGGCCGATGCCGCTGAGGCGGGCTCGGCGATGCAAATTACCGTGGGCGACGACCCGCGCATCACCCGCGTCGGCGCGCTGCTGCGTCGCACCAAGCTCGATGAGCTGGCCCAGCTGATCGATGTGTGCCTCGGCCACATGAGCTTGGTCGGCCCGCGCCCCGAGGTGCCGCGTTATGTGGCGGCGTATCCGCAGGCCTTGCGCGACAAGCTGCTCGGCGTGCGTCCGGGCATCACCGATCCGGCCTCGCTCGCATTTCGTGACGAGAGCGAGCGGCTCACGCGGGCCGCCGATCCGCAGCGCGAGTACCTCGAGGTGGTGATGCCCGCCAAGCTCGCCATCTCGGCGAAGTACATCGATGAGGCCAACGCCTTGAGCGATCTGCGCTGCATCGCAGCCACCGTGCGCGCACTGTGGACCCCCAGATAATTCCTCACTCTCCATGATCTGGCACCGAATTGATCGTTTTTTGGCCCACTGGCGCCCGCACCGGCAACCGCTCACGCTGCTGCTGGACGGCCTGACGATCGCGCTGTGCTGGAACGCCACCTATCTGTTTCGCCTGGGTTTCGAACGCTGGTGGAGTGCTCGCCCCGATTACGACATCGCGGTGATGCTGGGTGTGGTGGCGGTCTATCTGGTGGTTTTCAAGCTGGCGCGCGTGCCTGAGGGCATGTGGCGCTTTTCGGGCTTTGGCGAGGTGCAGCGGCTGACGGTGTCGTGCACCGTGGCAGGTGCCATCAGCGCGGTGGCGGTGCTGATGATGCAGCTCTACGAGGTGCCGCGCGCGGTGCTGGCGCTGCACCCCGTCATCACGCTGATGGGGCTGTGCATGACGCGCATGGCCTACCGCATGCTCTATGAACACACCCG
>JBBAPK010000038.1:13686-27148 GCA_040400875.1 Burkholderiaceae bacterium
GCCATCGAGCTGGCCGCGGCCACCGCGCTGCCGGTGCTCACCGTGCCGTCGATCAGCGAGTTGCAGTCGGGTGCTGCGCGCATCGAGCGCATTCGTGCCGTCGAGCCCGAAGACCTGCTGGGTCGCGAGCCGGTGGTGCTTGACGAGGCGGGCATTGCCAGCATCGTGTCGGGCAAGACGGTGCTGGTCACCGGTGCGGGTGGGTCCATCGGCAGCGAGCTGTGTCGGCAGCTGGCGCGCTACGGCCCGGCTCGGCTGGTGCTCTACGAGCTGAGCGAATTCGCGCTGTATCAAATCGAGCAGCAACTGGGCGAGCTGCACCCCGGTTTGCCCTTGGTGCGGCTCATGGGCGACGTGAAAGATCTGGCGCACCTGCGCGCCACCTTCAGCGCGCAGCGAGCGCAATTGGTGTTCCATGCCGCCGCCTTCAAGCATGTGCCGTTGATGGAAGACGACAACGCCTGGGCGGCGCTGCAAAACAACACGCTGGGCACATATCACGCGGCGCTGGCGGCGGCCGAATGCGGCGCCGAGCGCTTCGTGATGATCAGCACCGACAAGGCGGTCAACCCCACCAACGTGATGGGTGCCAGCAAGCGCGCAGCCGAGCGGGTGCTGTCGCACCTGGCCACGCAGTATGCGGGCACGGTGTTTTCGGCGGTGCGCTTTGGCAATGTGCTGGGCTCGAGCGGCAGCGTGATCCCGAAGTTCAAGGAACAGATCGCGCGCGGCGGGCCGGTGACGGTCACCCACCCCGACATCACCCGTTATTTCATGACCATCCCCGAGGCGGTGCGGCTGGTGCTGCAGGCCGCCGCACTGGCGCAAAGTGGCCAGGTCCATGTGCTCGACATGGGCGAGCCGGTGAGGATCGTTGAGCTCGCGCGTCAGCTGATCCGCCTGAGCGGCCACCGCGACAACGAGATCGCGATCGTTTTCAGCGGGCTGCGGCCGGGCGAAAAGCTCTACGAGGAACTGCTGGCCGATGCCGACACCACGCAGCCGTCCAAGCATCCCAGCTTGCGCATCGCGCGCTTGAACGAGCAGGCCACCGCGGCGTGGATGGCCGAATTGCTGGGCTGGCTGAACACACCGCAGCCCCAGGTGCAGCCTGCCGCCTGGCGCGCGCGGCTGGCGCGATTCATCCCGGAATACCAGCCGCGTTGAGCCGCGCTGGCGGGCCGTTCAGTGCCGAACGACCGCCCAGCGCGGCACCTTGAAGCGCACGATGCTCCAGTACAGCGCGGTGTACGACACCATGAACACCACGAGGCAGCACGCCAGCACCGCAGTGCTGCTGAACCACAGCATCGCCGGGATCACCGACAGGCTGCACAGCAGCCACAGGTAGGGCGAGGTCATGGAGTTGCGGGCGCGCAGGCTGGACTCTGGCGACTCACCAATCAGCGGCCTGATCAAACGGCGGTGTACCAGCTGGTGCAGGTGCACGCCGTCAGGAAGACCGGGCGACATGTGCCGAAGATATTTCTTCCTATAAATCGAGAAGAGGGTTTCGAAGATCGGGTAAGCGCACAGCAACAAGGGAAACAGCGGCGAGACCGTCGGGTGGCGCGCAATCGTGAGCACACCCAGCTCGGCGATCACGAAACCCAGCAGGTAGGCCCCGCCATCGCCCAGAAAAATCAGGCCCGCCGGAAAGTTCCACACGAAAAATCCCAGCGTGGCACCGGCGGCGATCAACGCCACGGTGACCACCAGCCGGTCGTTCAATTGCAAGCCCACATAGGCCAGCGCCAGCAGCATGATCAGCGCGCACATCGAGGCCAGCCCGTTGAAGCCGTCGATGATGTTCACCGCATTGGCCACGCCCGAAACCACCAGCAGCGTCAGCGCGATGGCGCCGATCGGCATGCTCACCAGCAGGTCCACGCCGGGGATGTCGGTGCGGCGAATCACGGCGTCCAGACACCAAGCCCCCAGCGCTGCCGACGCGGCCGTGGCCCACAGTCGCTTGGCGGGCGAGACCTTCTTGGTCAGGTCTTCGGCCAGCCCCGCCCCAAAGGCCGGCAGCGCACACGCCAGAAACAACCAGATCGACGCGCTCAGCGGGCTGTTCATCAACTGCGCCAGCAGCGCGCCGGACAGCATCGCTGCCAGGATGCCCACGCCGCCCACGCGGGGCACGGGCCGGCGGTGGAACTTCTGCGGCCCATCCAATTCATGGTCAGCCGAAAGATGCGCATGCCAATCGCTCGAGCGCACCACCAGCAAGGTCGCGATCAAAGAGACAACGAAACTCAGCAGCAGGAAACTCATGCGCGCATTCGGGGCGCTGCGGCATCCTTGGCCGACAGCGCTGGCGTGATGCCGTCGAGCGGCCAGGCGATCGCCAGGTCGGGGTCGTCCCAGCGCACGCTGCCTTCCGATTCGGGACGGTAGTAGTCGGTGGTCTTGTAGAGAAAGTCGGCGCTGTCGCTGGTGACCAGAAAGCCGTGCGCGAGCCCGGCCGGGATCCACATCTGCCGGTGGTTCGCACCACTCAACTCGACACCGACCCAGCGGCCGAAGGTGGGGCTGTCGGCTCGGATGTCGGCTGCCACATCGAACACGCTGCCCTGCGTGACCCGCACCAGCTTGCCTTGGGCATGGGGCGGCCGCTGGAAGTGCAGCCCGCGCAGCACGCCCTTGGCCGAACGCGAGTGGTTGTCCTGCACGAAGTCGACCGTGTGGCCGACGGCCTCGTTGAAGGCGCGCTGGTTGAAGCTTTCGAAGAAGAAGCCGCGCTCGTCGCCGAACACCCTGGGCTCGATGATCAGAACGCCTTCGATGGCCGTGGTGGTGACTTTCATCAGAATACCTGTGATTTGACGATTTGCATGAGGTACTGGCCGTAGCCGTTCTTGAGCATGGGCCGAGCCAGCGCCTCGAGCTGGGCGGCAGTGATCCAGCCCGAGCGAAACGCGATCTCCTCGGGGCAGGCCACCTTGAGACCCTGGCGCTTTTCGAGCGTGGCGATGAACTGGCTGGCTTCGAGCAGGCTGTCGTGCGTGCCGGTGTCGAGCCAGGCGTAGCCGCGGCCCATGATCTCGACGCTCAGCTGGCCTTGCTCGAGGTAACGCGCGTTGACGTCGGTGATTTCGAGCTCGCCGCGCGGCGAAGGTCGGATGTCAGCGGCGATGTCGCAAACCTGCGAGTCGTAGAAGTACAGCCCGGTGACAGCGTAGTTGCTTTGCGGCGCCAGGGGCTTTTCCTCGATGCTGAGCGCGCGTCGGTTGGCGTCGAAAGCGACCACGCCGTAGCGCTCGGGATCGTGCACGTGATAAGCGAACACCGAGGCGCCACTGTCGCGTGCGTTGGCCGCGTGCAGCAGCCCTTGCAGGTCGTGGCCGTGGTAGACGTTGTCGCCCAGCACCAACGCACTCGGGGCGCCGCCCACGAACTGCTTGCCAAGGATAAAGGCCTGCGCCAGTCCGTCAGGGCTGGGCTGCACGCAGTAGCTGATGTTCACGCCCCAGCGGCTGCCGTCGCCCAGCAGGGCGGAAAAGCGCGGCGTGTCTTGCGGCGTGCTGATCAGCAGGATGTCGCGGATGCCGGCCAGCATCAGCGTGCTCAGCGGGTAATAGACCATGGGCTTGTCGTACACCGGCAGCAACTGCTTGCTGACGGCCAGCGTGGCCGGATGCAGCCGGGTGCCGGAGCCGCCGGCCAGCACGATGCCCTTGCGTGGGGAAATGGTCATGGGTCGTTTCGTGAGGGCTCAGCCCAGCACCTCGGCCAGCATGCGGTCGACGCCGCTTTGCCAATCCGGGAGCTGCAGGCCGAAGGTGTTGCGAAGTTTTTCGGTGTTGAGCCGTGAGTTGGCCGGCCGCCGCGCCGGCGTCGGAAACGCGCTGGTGGGCACCGCGGCAATCGCTTCGCGTGCCACGCGGATGGGCACACCGCGTGAGCGAGCATTTTCGATCACGTGTGTGGCGTAACCATGCCAGCTGGTGTGGCCCGAAGCCACCGCGTGATAGGTGCCACCGTGCTGCGGCTGCAGCGCCACGCTGCGCATGGCGTGAGCGGTCAGGTCGGCCAGCAGGTCAGCCCCGGTCGGCGCGCCGATCTGGTCGTCGATCACCTTGAGCGCGTCGCGCTCCTGAGCGAGCTTGAGCATGGTGCGCGCGAAATTGCCGCCGCGCGCCGCATAGACCCAGCTGGTGCGAAAGATCAGGTGCTGGCAGCCGCTCGCGCGAATCAGCTCCTCGCCGTCGAGTTTGGTCGCGCCGTACACGCCCAGCGGACCGGTGGGCGCGTCTTCGGCCCGCGCGGTCGAGCCGCTGCCGTCAAAGACGTAGTCGGTGCTGTAGTGCATCAGCCAGGCCCCCAGGGCCGCGGCTTCTCGCGCCAGCACGCCAGGGGCGGTCGCGTTGATGGCGCGTGCCAGGTCGGGTTCGCTCTCGGCCTTGTCGACGGCGGTGTGGGCCGCTGCATTGACGATCCAGCGGGGTGCCACCTCGCGCACCGTGGCAACCAACGATTCGGGTTTGGAAAAATCGGCGCTGAGCCCGGTGCTGTCGGCATCGAGCGCGATGACCTCGCCCAGCGGGGCGAGCGCGCGCTGCAGTTCCCAGCCGACCTGCCCGTTCTTGCCAAACAGCAAGATCTTCATGCGGTGCCACCCGCGGCGTACTGTTTTTGTACCCACTCGCGGTAGGCGCCGCTTTGCACACGCCCCACCCAGTCGGCGTGGTCCAGATACCAGCGCACGGTCTTGCGAATGCCGGTCTCAAACGTCTCGGCGGGCTTCCAGCCGAGCTCGCGCTCGAGCTTGCGCGCATCGATGGCGTAGCGGCGATCGTGGCCGGGCCGGTCGGTCACGTGGGTGATGAGCCGGCGGTGGCTGCCAGCGGGGTCAGGCCGCATCTCGTCGAGCAGCGCGCACACCGTGTGCACGATGTCGAGGTTGGGTTTTTCGTTCCAGCCGCCGATGTTGTAGGTCTCGCCGACTCGCCCGCCTGCCAGCACCACCCGAATGGCAGCGCAGTGGTCTTTCACGAACAGCCAGTCGCGCACCTGCTGACCGTTGCCGTAGACCGGCAGCGGCTTGCCCGCCAGCGCGTTGACGATCATCAGCGGGATGAGTTTTTCGGGAAAGTGGAACGGCCCGTAGTTGTTGCTGCAGTTGGTGGTCAGCACCGGCAACCCGTAGGTGTGATGCCAGGCACGCACCAGGTGATCGCTGGCTGCCTTGCTGGCCGAATACGGGCTGTTGGGTTCGTACAGGTGGGTTTCGGTGAAGGGCGCATCGCCGGGCCCGAGTGATCCGTAGACCTCGTCGGTGGACACATGGTGGAAGCGGAACCGCTCGCGCTCGGAGCCGGCCAGCGTGGACCAGAACGCTCGGGCGGCTTCCAGCAAGGTGAAGGTGCCCTGCACATTGGTGTGGATGAAGGCGCCGGGTCCGTGGATGCTGCGGTCGACGTGACTCTCGGCCGCGAAGTGCACCACGGCGCGCGGCTTGTGGGTGGCAAACAACTGATCAAGCAGCGCGCGGTCGGTGATGTCGCCGTGCACGAAGACATGGCGCGGATCGCCGTCGAGCGAACTCAGGCTTTCCAGATTGCCAGCGTAGGTCAGCGCATCGAGATTGAGCACCGGCTCGCTGGACTCGGTCAGCCAGTCGAGCACGAAATTGGCGCCGATGAAGCCGGCTCCGCCTGTGACGAGGATCATGGGGTGCTTGCGCTGAGTGGTGGGGCGCCGCTGACACCTCGGGCGGCTCCAAATTCTAGGTGTTCGCCCTCACTGCGGCCCAGCGACGATAATCAGAAGATGATCGAATCCACCCCCGAAGACACCTCCATCCCCTTGTCAGTCGAACCGGCTGAGGCACCTGTCGAGGCACCGGTGAGTTTCGACACGCTGGCGCTTGATGCGAAGTTGCTGCGCGCGGTGGCCGATTCGGGCTACACCAAGATGACGCCGATCCAGGCCAAGGCCATCCCTATCGTGCTGGATGGCCGTGATGTGATGGGCGCGGCGCAAACCGGCACTGGCAAGACGGCGGCTTTCACGTTGCCGCTGCTGCAAAAGATGCTCAAGCATGAGAACAGCAGCGCCTCGCCCGCCCGCCATCCGGTGCGCGCGCTGGTTCTGGCGCCTACCCGCGAGCTGGCCGATCAGGTCGCCAACAACGTCAAGACCTACGCCAAGCACAGCAAGCTGCGCTCGATGGTGGTGTTTGGCGGCATCGACATGAAGCCGCAAACGGCCGAGCTGAAGACCGGCGTCGAGGTGCTGATCGCCACCCCGGGCCGCCTGCTCGACCACATCGAGGCCAAGAACTGCAACCTCGGGCAGGTCGAATACGTGGTGCTCGACGAAGCCGACCGCATGCTGGACATCGGCTTTCTGCCCGACCTGCAGCGCATCCTGAGTTACCTGCCCAAGCAGCGTCAGACGCTGCTGTTCTCAGCCACGTTCTCGCCCGAGATCAAGCGGCTGGCTGAGAGTTATCTGCAAAACCCGATCCTGGTCGAGGTGGCGCGCCCAAACGCCACCGCCACCAACGTCGAGCAGCGCTTTTTCAGCGTGGACAACGACGACAAGCGCGCCGTGGTGTTGAAGCTCATCAAAGAGCGCGCGCTGACGCAGGCGCTGGTGTTCGTCAACTCCAAGCTCGGCTGCGCCCGTCTGGCTCGCTCGTTTGAGCGTGATGGCCTGCGCACCAACGCGTTGCATGGCGACAAGTCGCAAGACGAGCGTCTGAAGGCGCTCGAATCCTTCAAGCGCGGCGAGGTGGATGTGCTGGTGTGCACCGACGTGGCCGCACGCGGCCTCGACATCGCCGACCTGCCTGCCGTTTTCAATTTCGACGTGCCGTTCAACGCCGAAGACTATGTGCACCGCATCGGCCGCACGGGCCGCGCCGGGGCTTCGGGGTTGGCGGTGACGCTGGTGTCGCGCGATGACACGCGGCTGATTGCCGACATTGAAAAGCTGATCAAGAAGAAAATCGAACTCGAGCCCATCGAACTCGATGACGCGCGTGCACGCCGCGAGCCGCGCCCGGATCGGCCTCGGCGTGATGTGGATGACGAGGAGCGTCGCGTACCTGCAGTTGAACCCGCCGCTGCGCAGCGCGTCTACTCCAGCCCGCGCAAGATGTCGCAGGATCCATTTTTCGATCGACCCTACGAAGTTAGTGCCAGCCAAGCGCCTGCGTGGGAAACAAAAAGTGCCTCAGCTGCCCCAGCAGCGCGCGGCCTGTCGCCCAACATCAAGCAAAAACGCCGTGTGGCTGCCTTGTTCGGCTCGCCCATGGCGACCGAGCCAAGCGAGTAAGCGGCTGGGGCTGTGGCTTCACGCCAGCAACGCGAAAACCGCCGGGATGTCGCCGGGCAGGGTGACGCCCAATGCTTTAAAGCCGGCCACGGTGTCGGTTCGGCTCCAGCCTGACTCCAGCGTGAGGCCGCAACTGATAGCCAGCCGCGTGTTGCCCGACAGGGTGCTCAGCAAGGCGCCGAGCAGCACCGGGTTGCGGTAGGGCGTTTCGATCATCAACTGCGTTTGCCCGATCTTTCGCGACAAGGACTCGAGCTCTCGAAGCCGTGCCGCCCGTGCCGCCGCGTCGATCGGCAAGTAGCCGACAAAGGCAAAGCTTTGTCCGTTGAGCCCGCTTGCGGCAAGTGCCAGCATCAGTGAATTCGGCCCCGCCAAGGGCTGCACACGCAGCTTCAAGGCGTGTGCTGCTGAGACCAGTTCGGCACCCGGGTCGGCGATCGCGGGCATGCCGGCTTCCGAGATCAGCCCCATGTCCTGGCCAGCAAGCGCCGGCTCGAGCAGGGCCCTGAGGTCGCCACCGGGCGCCGACGGCGCACCTTTGCGTGGCCGCGGCAGCTCGACGATGGCGATCGATTGCAGCGGCTGCGCGAGCGGCACGATCTCGTCGACCCGCTTGAGAAATGCCCGTGTGGTCTTGGCGTTTTCGGCCACCCAGCAGGGCAGTCGGGCGGCAATTCGGATCACGCCCAGGGGCAGCACCTCTTGCAGATCGACTGCCCCGGTTTCGGTCGAGTCGACACCGAAGTCCAAGGCGTTGGGTACGAGGTAGAGCACGCCGCTCACGGTGGCCCCGGATTCAACGGATCCACTCCGGCTCGACGCAGCAGCTCGCAGGTGCGAATCAGGGGCAGGCCGATCAGCGCGGTCGGGTCGTCAGACTCCACCGATTGCAGCAAGGCGATGCCCAAGGCTTCTGACTTGGCGCTTCCAGCGCAGTCATAGGGACGTTCGGCCAGCAAATAGCGCTCGATCTCGTCGTCGCCCAGCGATCGAAATGTCACCGTGACCCGCGCAAGGTCGCTGGCCTCAAACCCTGAGCGCATGCACACCACCGACACCGCCGTGTGAAACACCACTCGCTGCGCGCTCATGGCCCGAAGCTGCTGCACGGCGTTGTCGTGATTTCCGGGCTTGCCCAGCAGCAGACCGTCGAGTTCGGGCACCTGATCCGATCCGATGACGACCGCGTCGGGGTGCTGTTGTGCCACAGCGCGCGCCTTGGCCAATGACAAGCGAAGGGCGACTTCAGCGGCAGGCTCCTGGGGGCTTGGCGTCTCGTCGACGTCTGGCGCCACCACATCGAAGGCAAGGCGAAGGCGGCTCAGCAGCTCTCGGCGGTAGATCGAGGTCGAGGCCAGAAGCAGGGATGGCTGTTGGGACATTCGCTGCGATTGTCCCATCCGGTGCGCGCCGCCTCGGTGATCCGCCGGGCCGTAAACTGGCTCGGCATGGACCCCTCTGACTTCAATCCCCACGGCGTGGACATCGCAGCTTTTGCGCGCCGAGGCGATGCCGCCAGCGGCGCGCTCGCACTGACAGGCTTTGGCCGGCTTTGCGGCGAAGCGCATCCCGAGGCCAGACCCAACCCCGCCGATCAGATGCATTGGAAAGCCGATGCAGAGGCGCGGTCTGTGCGCGCCGGTGGCAGCGAGGTCTGGGTCCATCTGCATGCCCAGGCGCATCTTTCGCTGGTGTGCCAGCGTTGCCTGCAACCAGTTGACGCCTCACTTCAGTTCGATCGAAGCTTTCGCTTCGTGCCCGACGAGAAGCAGGCTGCGGCGATCGATGCCGACATCGAAGAAGACGTGCTGGTGCTTTCAAGAAACTTTGACCTCGTGGAGCTCATCGAGGACGAGTTGCTGTTGGCTTTGCCATTGGTGCCGCGCCACGAAATTTGCCCGCAGCCCCTGGCAGGCCCCACCGATCCGGTTGCCTTTGACGAGCGGATCAACCCATTTGATGTGCTCAGCGGGTTGAAAATCAAGCGCAAGCCGGTGTCGAACTGATCGCCCGACCTGATACACTCGCGCACCTTTTTGGCAGTGATGGATTCCGCAGTTTTGTGGCGTGCTCCTGCTGCCAGCGCCCAAAGGGCACGTGTTCAGTTTCGTCGCCCGGCGCCACAAATCCAACGTTCGCGGAGAAAAAGATGGCCGTTCAGCAAAACAAGAAGTCGCCTTCAAAACGCGGCATGCACCGTTCACACAACGCACTCACCACCCCGGGGACCGCCATCGAGCCGACCACCGGTGAGTTGCATCTGCGTCATCACGTGAGCCCCAACGGCTTTTACCGTGGCCGCAAGATTTTCAAGACCAAGGCCGACGCCTGATTTCTTGACGCTGCCATGATGGTCACGCTGCCCTGTCGGCTGCGCTGGCCGGCGAACCCCGCAGCCCCAGACGGCCCGGCCCCTGCCCCCAAAGCATCGCCGGGCTTTTTCGTTTGGTTCGTGCCGATGACAGGCCTGAACGGGTTGAAATGAATCTCGCCGACGAGAAGCCGACAAACGTCCCCGCGCGCAGCCCTGTCAGGCTGTCCGTTGACTGCATGGGCGGCGACCATGGTCCCTCGATCGTGCTGCCGGCTTGTCAGGCTTTTTTGTCGCGTCATCCCGACGCCGAATTGATCCTCGTCGGTCGCCTCGATGCCTTGAAACCCGCCAGCCAGTGGCCTCGTTGCAGTTTCGTGGAAGCCACCGAGGTGGTCGAGATGGACGACTCGATCGAAGTCGCCCTGCGACGCAAGAAGCAGTCGTCGATGCGACTGGCCATTGAACTGCTCAAGCCCGATGAATTAGGGGCCACTGCTGCCGACGTATGCGTGTCCGCGGGCAACACCGGCGCGTTGATGGCCGTGTCCCGCTACGTGCTGAAGACGCTGGATGGCATCGACCGGCCGGCGATCTCAGGCGATTTGCCCAATCAGAAGGGCGGCCACACCACGGTGCTCGATCTGGGTGCCAATGTCGACTGCACGGCCGCACACATGCTGCAATTTGCGGTGATGGGCAGCGCGCTGTTGGCGGCTGTCGAAGGCAAGCCCCAGCCCACCGTGGGCCTGCTCAACATCGGCGAAGAGGCGATCAAGGGCAACGAGGTGATCAAGCAGGCTGCCGAATTGCTGCGTGCGGCAGCTGCCGGCGGGCACATCAATTTCTACGGCAATGTCGAAGGTAACGACCTGTTCAAGGGCACGGTCGACATCGTGGTGTGCGATGGCTTTGTCGGCAACGTGGCGCTGAAGGCGGCCGAGGGCCTGGCCACCCTGTTTTCTGGCGCACTACGGCAGGAATTCGGCCGTGGTGTCTTAAGCCGGTTGTCCGCCCTGGTCGCATCGCCGGTGCTCAAGCGCTTCAAGGCTCAGGTGGACTACCGCCGCTACAACGGTGCGGCGTTGCTGGGGCTGCGCGGGCTGGTTTTCAAGAGCCACGGTTCGGCGGATGCGGTGGCATTCGAATACGCATTGAACCGCGCTTATGATGCCGCGCGCCACGGTCTGCTCGAAAAGGCACACGAGCGCATCCGCGACACGCTGGAGGCGATGCCCGCCTTCGGCGCTGTACAGCCACCCAAGATGAGCGCCCCGCACACCACCGAATGAACGCCCCTGCCCCAACGCCGGCCTCATCCTTGCCTCGCTTTTCTCGCATTGCCGGAACCGGCGGCTATCTGCCTCACAACCGTGTTACCAATGCGCAGTTGGCTGACCGGCTAGCGGCTGCGGGTGTGGAGACTTCCGACGACTGGATCACCGAACGCACCGGGATCAAGTCACGCCACTTTGCGCATGACGACGAGTTGTGCAGCGATCTGGCGGTAGCCGCCGCGCGGGCTGCGATGGCTGCTGCCGGATGCAGTGCCCAATCGATCGACCTCATCATCGTGGCCACTTCGACGCCCGACATGGTGTTTCCCTCGACCGCTTGCATCGTGCAGCACAAGCTGGGCATCGCGGGTTGTCCGGCCTTCGACGTGCAGGCGGTCTGCTCGGGCTTCGTGTACGCGCTGACGCTGGCCGATTCCATGATCCGCACCGGTGCGGCTTCGCGGGCGCTGGTGATCGGCGCGGAGATCTTTTCGCGTCTGCTCGACTTCGGTGACCGCACCACCTGCGTCTTGTTCGGCGACGGCGCGGGTGCCGTGGTGCTCGAAGCCAGCGACCAGCCCGGCATCCTGGCCAGCGAACTGCACGCCGACGGCCGCCACGTGGGCATTCTGTGTACGCCGGGTGGCGTGTCCGGCGGGGTGCTGCGCGGTGATGCCACCTTGAAGATGGACGGCCAGGCGGTGTTCAAGCTGGCGGTGACGGTGCTGGAAGAGGTGGCTCGCTCGGTGCTGATCAAGGCGGGCCGCAACGAAGGCGACATCGACTGGCTGATTCCGCACCAGGCCAACATCCGCATCATGCAAAGCACGGCACGCAAGCTGAAGCTGCCGATGGAAAAAGTGATCGTCACCGTGGCCGACCATGGCAACACCTCAGCTGCTTCGATTCCGCTGGCGCTGGATGTGGCCGTGCGATCCGGCCAGATCGCGCGCGGCGATACCGTGATGCTCGAAGGCGTGGGCGGCGGCTTCACATGGGGCGCGGTGCTCCTCGACTACTGAGCCCGCCTCGCAGGCGCGCGCTTTTGACACCCTGAGACCTTGCAATGACATCATTTGCTTTTGTTTTTCCTGGCCAAGGCTCGCAGTCCGTCGGCATGCTGGACGGCTGGGGCGAGCACCCCGCGGTGCGCCATACGCTGGCCGAGGCTTCCGAAGCCTTGTCGTGCGACATCGGCCGTCTCGTGCGCGAGGGCCCCAAGGATCAACTCGATCTGACCACCAACACGCAGCCTGCGATGCTGACCGCTGCGATTGCCTGCTATCGCGCCTGGATGGCCGACATGGGGCTGTCCCCGGCCGTGGTGGCGGGTCATTCCCTTGGTGAGTACAGCGCCCTCGTGGCCGCAGGTTCGCTCACGCTCGCTGATGCCTTGCCGCTCGTGCGTTTTCGTGCTCAAGCGATGCAAGAAGCGGTGCCGGTGGGCGTGGGCGCGATGTCGGCCGTGCTCGGTCTGGACCCACAGGCCGTGAGCGTTGTGTGTGCCGCAGTGGCGAGTGAAACCGGTGAGGTGGTCGAAGCCGCCAACTTCAACGATCCCAAGCAGGTCGTGATCTCTGGTTCCAAGGCGGGCGTCGAGTCGGCTGGTGAGCGCTTGAAGGCCGCCGGGGCCAAACGGGTGCTGCCGCTGCCAGTGTCAGCGCCGTTCCACTGCTCGCTGATGAAGCCGGCTGCCGAGCGTTTGAAGGGCAAGCTGGCGTCGGTTGCGTTGAAGCCGCCGGCCATTCGCGTGCTCAATAACATCGATGTGCGTGCCGAATCGGACCCCGCCAAGATTCGCGATGCACTTTATCGGCAGGCATTCGGGCCCGTGCGTTGGTCTGAAACAATTCTCGCCATTCGCGCCATGGGCGTTTCGCATCTGATCGAATGCGGCCCGGGCAAGGTTCTCGCCGGGATGATCAAACGCATCGATGCCGACGCCGTCTCCGGTGCGATCTTCGATCCAGCCTCCTTGCTTGAGACCAGGAACCTGCTGCCATGAACAAAACAGAAAACAGCGCCCGTGAAGTCGCTCTCGTGACGGGCGCATCACGAGGCATAGGCCGAGCCATTGCTCTCGAACTCGCACGCCGTGGCCTGATCGTGATCGGCACCGCCACGACCGAGGCGGGTGCTCGCGCCATCGATGAGGCCCTGGCGGGCCATCCTGGCTGCAGAGGAGCGTGCCTGGACGTCAATGACGTGGCCGGCGTCGACGCGACCCTGGACGCGCTTCTTAAGGAACATGGCGCCTTGCACGTGCTGGTGAACAACGCCGGCATCACCCGCGACAACCTGGCCATGCGCATGAAGGACGCGGACTGGGATGCAGTGATCGACACCAACCTCAAATCGGTGTTCAGACTCAGCCGAGCTGTGATGCGCCCGATGATCAAGCAGCGGCATGGTCGCATCGTCAACATCACGTCGGTGGTGGGTGCGAGCGGCAATGCCGGCCAAGCGAACTATGCGGCGGCGAAGGCGGGTGTGGCCGGTCTGACCCGCTCGCTCGCGCGCGAGCTCGGCAGCCGCGGCATCACGGCGAATTGCGTGGCGCCGGGCTTCATCGCCACCGACATGCCCG
>JBBAPK010000039.1:0-26940 GCA_040400875.1 Burkholderiaceae bacterium
GCTGCTGGCGCTCAAGCGTGCGCTCGAGGCGGTGGGCCAGCCGGGCGAAGCGCCTGCGCTGCCGGCCGGCGAGGCCGCTGCGCAGCCGGCCTTGCTGGTGCGACGCGTGCAAACGCAGCGCCTGCTGCTGGCGCTGATCGGCCGCTTGCAAGGCGGCGTGCCGGCGCGCAGCCCGCAGGTATCGGCGTGGCGATCGTCAATGGAAGCGGTCACGCACTCGGGCCACACACCGCTCGATCAGGTCGATGCGCCTGCCGAGCTGCCGCTGCGCGAGCGGCTGGCCCAGCGGCTCAACCGCTGGCACCGCGGCGTGGTGACCGATGCGCAGTCGTTCGACCTGCTCGACGACGAAGGCCGCCACCGCTTGCGCAAGCACATCAAACGGCTGCGCTACGCGGCCGAGTTTTCAGCCAGCGTGTTCGACGATGCCGCGGTGCAGGGCTACCTGAAAGGCCTGCGTGCCTTGCAGGAGCGGCTGGGCACGCTCAATGACATCGCCGTGGGCATCGCGCTGTATTCGGCCACCGCACCTCATGACACCCGAGCCTTGTTCGCACTGGGGTGGCTTGCCGCGCAACGCGAGCGGGCCCTGCGGGCCTGTCGCCCCGACCTGCAGCGCTTCATCGAGCTGCCCAGGTTCTGGCGCGGCAAGGAGCGCAAGAAGGCCGCCAAAGCCGCCCGTGGCGGCGGCAAGCAACACCCCTGAGCCCACGGCGGGCACGGCGTCAGCTCAAGCGCGGAAATGCAATGAGGTGATCCATCTCGAGCCGGATGCCGATCGGCTCGCCGATGCGGTGGTTGTGGTGTGACGGCACCATCGACAGCACCCGCGCCCCGCTGGGCAGCTCGAGCGTGTACAAAAAGTCGGCGCCGCGAAAGGCCTTGTGTCGCACGATGGCCTGCACCGGGCTGGCGTCGTCGTGCACCACGTCATCCGGGCGCAGCAGCACGTCGATGCGGCTGCCCAAACCGCATTCGCTTTGGTCATGGGCATGGCAAACCGGGTCGGCAGATCGCACCTCGCCGATCTCGATGGCCACGCAGCGGTCGGCCACCACCTCGCCCGGCAAGAACACGCCCTGCCCGATGAAATCGGCCACGAAGCGACTGGTCGGTCGGTGGTACAGGTTGTAGGCGCAGTCGATCTGCTCCAGACGGCCCCCGGACATCACGGCCACTTCGTCTGCCATCGCGAAGGCTTCGTTTTGATCGTGGGTCACGAACACGGCCGTCGTGAGCGTCGCCTTGAGCACGGCTCTGACCTCTGCCGCGAGCTGCTCGCGCAGTTCGACGTCGAGGTTGGAGAACGGCTCGTCCATCAGCAGCAGCCGCGGTCGTGGCGCCAGCGCACGCGCCAATGCCACGCGCTGCTGCTGTCCGCCGGACAACTCGTGCGGGTAGCTCAGGGTCTTGGCACTCAGGCCGACCATGTCGATGAGCTCGGCCACACGCGCTCGATCGGCCACGCTGCCGTGGGTTCCGAACGACACGTTGCGCTCGACGTTGAGGTGCGGAAACAGCGCGTAGTCCTGAAACACCATGCCGATGCGGCGCTGCTCGGGTGAGACATGGATTCGCGGGCCGCTGACCATCTGGCCGTCGATGGAGATTTCGCCTGCCGTCAGGCGCTCGAACCCCGCAATGCAGCGCAGCACAGTCGTTTTGCCACAACCCGACGGGCCCAGCACGCAGCAGATGCTGCCGGCAGGAAGCGTCAGGCTCAAACCGACGGCCGTGGCACGAGCTCCGTAGGCGTGAGACACGGCGTTCAGCGCCAGAACAGGGGCGGCCACAGGGTTCATGACAGGATGACGCAAACTCGAGTCTGCATAAGAATCACTCTCATTTCCATGATAGCCCTCGAATGACGCTCGCCTCCCCCCGCGAAAGCCCTGCCCTCAGGCCTGGCCCGGGCTGGCCGCATCGACGACCGCTGGGCTGGTTGGGCGTGAGCGCCGTGCTGGTGGCCTGCCTGATGGCCTTGCCTATCGTGTCGGTGGCCACCAACACCTTGCTGCCTGGCACACCCGGCACCTGGCCGCATCTGGCCTCGACGGTGCTGCCGGGCTACATCGTCACCACGATCTGGCTGTGCCTCGGCGTGGGCGGCCTGGCGGCGTTGATCGGCGTGGGTGCCGCCTGGCTGGTGACGCACTTCGAGTTCCCGCTGCGCCGCAGCCTTGAATGGGCGCTGGTGCTGCCGCTGGCGATGCCGGCCTACGTGATGGCCTATGCCTATACCGATGCGCTGCAGTTCGCCGGGCCGGTGCAGGGTTGGCTGCGCGCGACGATGGGCTGGACGCGTGCCGACTACTGGTTTCCCGAGGTGCGATCGCTGGGTGGCGCGGTGGTGATGTTTGCCTTCGTGCTGTATCCCTACGTTTTCATGCTGGCCCGAACGGCCTTCCTGGAGCGCGGAGCCGCGCTGCTGGAGGCGGGCATGTCGCTGGGGCTGTCGCCATGGCAAGGCTTCAGGCGGATCTCGCTGCCGATGGCGCGCCCGGCGATCGCCGCAGGCGTTGCCCTGGCGCTGATGGAAACGCTGGCCGACTACGGCACCGTGTCTTACTTTGCGGTGCAGACCTTCACCACCGGCATCTACCGTGCATGGTTTTCGCTGGGCGACCGTGTGGCGGCAGCGCAGTTGGCCATGTGTCTGCTGGGCTTTGTCGTGCTGGTGCTGGCGCTCGAGCGTAAATCACGTGGCGCCGCGCGCTTTCATGGCCCGGGGCTGCGGCCCAAGCCATCGAGGGGGCTGCCGCTGACCGGGTGGGCAGCCTTCGCGTCGGTCGCGGCATGCGTGCTGCCGGTGCTGATCGGCTTCGTGGTGCCAGCCGGCCTGCTGCTGCACCTGGCGCTCACCGATGGCGACGCGCGGTTCGGCATGCGCTTTTTCACGCTGGCCGGCAACAGCGTGATGGTGTCGGGGCTGACAGCCACGCTGGCAGTTGCGCTGGCGGTGCTGGTGGCCTACGCCAGGCGTCTCGATCCGCGTCCCCTGACCCGCGGCGCCCACTGGGCGGTCGAACTGGGTTATGCCCTGCCCGGCTCGGTGATCGCGGTGGGCCTGCTGATTCCGGTGGCCCGCGCCGACAACCTGCTCGCGCAGTGGCTGCTGTCGACCTTTGGCTGGCACACCGGGCTGATCTTCACCGGCACGATTGCCGCGCTGGTGTTCGCCTGCCTGGTGCGTTTCATGACCTCGGCGCTGCAGACGTTGGATTCGGCGCTGCACCGGGTGACTCCGCACATGGACGACGCATCGCGCAGCTTGGGTCTGACACCGGCACAGTCGCTGCGCCGAGTGCACCTGCCGCTGCTGCGGCGCGGTCTGCTCACCGCAGGCTTGCTGGTCTTCATCGACGTGATGAAGGAACTGCCCGCCACGCTGGTGATGCGGCCATTCAACTTCGACACGCTGGCCACGCAGGCCTACACGCTGGCCACCGATGAACGGCTGGCAGAAGCCTCAACCGCCACGCTGGCCATCGTGGCCGTGGGACTGCTGCCGCTGCTCGTGCTGTGCCGGCAGATCGCCCGCGAGCGGCCCTGAGCCACCGCAGCGCGCGCGCCTTCAGCGCCAGCCAGCGCGGTCGAACACACGCTGCGCCGCAGCGGTCTGGCCAGCGAGCTGTCCGATCGGCAGGGTGTCGGCAGTGAAAGCACCCAACGCTTCAAGCGCGGGATTCTTGACGACCAGGCCCTTGACCACCGGCCACTCGTTGTTGCCATCGGCAAAGTACAGCTGTGCCTCGTCGCTGGCCAGGTAGTCGAGAAACTTCACGGCCGACTCGCGGTTGGGCGCTGTCTTGATGATGCCGCCGCCGGACACATTGACGTGCGCACCCCAGGTCTTCTGGTTGGGCCACACCACGCCGAGCGCGCGCATGACCTGCTGATCCTCAGGCTTGGTCGATCGCATCAGGCGCGCCAGGTAGTAGCTGTTGGAAATCGTCACGCCACATTCGCCGGCAGCCACGGCCCTGAGCTGGTCGGTGTCACCCCCCTTGGGCGGCCGCGCGAAATTGGCCACCAGACCCCGGGCCCAAGCCTCGGTTTCGGCCTCACCGTCGTGCACCAGCAGGGCCGCACCCAGCGACAGGTTGTAGGGGTGGGCGCCGGAGCGCACGCACAGCTGGCCCTTCAATCGGGGTGCGGCCAGATCTTCGTAGGTCTGAAGCCAGGCAGGGTTCACGGCAGACTTGTTGTAGACGATCACCCGGGCGCGGCTGGAAAAGGCAGCCCAGTTCGGCGTGCGCATGGCCGCCAGTATGCGCGACTCCAGAAAAGCCGAAGTCAGCGGCTGGAACAAGCCCGCCTTGTCCGCGATCTCCAGACGCGCCGCGTCGACCGTGATCAGCACGTCGGCCGGACTGCTCGCGCCTTCATTCTTGATGCGCTCGACGAGCTCTTCTTCTTTGCCTTCGAGCCGGTTGACCTTGATGCCCGTCTGGCGGGTGAAGTTGGCGTAGAGCGCCTCATCGGTCTGGTAGTGGCGGGCGGTGTAGAGATTGAGCACCGCCTGAGCGTGCGCGCTGGGCGCGAAGAGCACGAGCCACAGGCAGCAAACGAGGGCCGCAGCGGCGAGCCTGGATCTTGGGGAATACAGCATGGTTGTCATGGCTTGGTGTTGGGATTGATTGAACACAAGCCCATACTAATCAGAATCATTCGCATTTGGAATCAGGGGTTTCTCGCGGTATCGGTGGGCCGACTCCCTGATGAAACGCGCTTCGTGCCAGACTTCGTCTCCCACCACCCACTTCCCACCTCACGCGCTTTGCGCCGCAAGCCATGCTCAATGCCAACAAACTCATCTCTCAAGGTCGCGGTCTGAGCCGCGTGCTGCTCGATCGCGCGGCCACTGTCAGGCTGCACGGCGCCACCCAGTCGGGCCCTCGCTTCGAGGCCATTGACTCTCAAGGCCGCAGCCTGCAGGTACTGCTGCCGGATGGCAGCGCCGTGCACGACGGCGATGTGCTGGTGGCCGAGGACGGCTCCTTGATCCGCGTTGAATCCGACGTGGCAGCGCCCGCCGCATCACACGACCACAGCCACGACCATGGCCATGGCCATGTGCACGGCCCGGACTGCGGCCACGACCACGGTCATGCGGCAGTGGAAATCAAGCCGGCCCATCAGCCTCATGTGCACGGCCCGGGCTGCAACCACGATCACTAAGCCCGCTGCAACCCGCAGTCGTGGGTCAGCGCCGGCCGGGTCCGGCGCTCAGCGCATCCCACCCATGCTGCGCATCGCGCGCACGGCGCCGGCACCAATCGACGCGCCGAAGCGGTTGGCAATGCGCTCGGCGATGTTTTCCTTGGGCGTGTAGTCGATGATGTCTTCGGCCTTGATCACCTCGCGCGCCACGTAGTCCAGGCTGCCGAGGTGATCGGCGAGACCCAGCTTGATGGCCTCCTCGCCGTTCCAGAACAGGCCGGAGAAGATCTCGGGCGTTTCCTTCAGGCGCTCGCCACGACCTTCGCGCACCACAGCAATGAACTGCTGGTGAACCTGATCGAGCGTGGCCTTGAGGTAGCCGCGCTGCTCGTCGCTCAGTGGCGAGAACGGGTCACCGATGCCTTTGTTCACCCCAGCGGTCAGCAAGCGCCGCTCGATGCCCAGCTTGTCCATGGCGCTGGCGAAACCGAAACCGTCCATCAGCACGCCGATGGAGCCCACGATGCTGGCCTTGTCGGTGTAGATCTCGTCGGCCGCCGCGGCGATGTAATAGGCGCCCGAGGCGCACTCCTCCTCGACCACCGCGAACACCCGCTTGTTGTGCAGCGCCTTCAAGCGTCGGATCTCGTCGTAGACGAGGCCCGCCTGCACCGGGCTGCCCCCGGGCGAATTGATGCGCAAGACCACCGCCTGCGAGCCCTCGTCTTCGAAGGCGCTCCTGAGTGCGCCGATCAGGTTGTCGGCACTGGCCTCACTGTCCGAGGCAATCTCGCCGCGGACTTCCACCAGCGCGGTGTGCGGACCGATGGGCGGGGCGGGCAACAGGTGATCTGCGTACGCCGTCCACGCCAGTAGCGCGAACACCGCCAGCCACACCAGCCTGAAAAACACCCGCCAGCGCCGGTCGCTGCGCCGCTCCTGAAGGTAAAGCTGTGCAATCTGTGTCGCGGTCTCGTCCCAGCCGCCGCGCTCGGAGGGTGTGCGTGCTGGCTGTTCGTTATCGGGGGTCATCAATGGGTTTCGTCGGTGCTCAAGCGTCTGACGCTGAGGTGGGAGGTGCGGGTTGAGTGTCGAGAGAAGGATACCAATACACCTGCTGGTCTCGCTCCTCGACACGCAGCTTCGTCAGGCTGCCGCGACCGCACGGCCCGCCCACGCAGCGGCCGTTGCTCGGGTTGTAGCTGGCGCCGTGGATCGAGCACATGATGAAGTCGCGCCCGGAATCGAGAAACTTGCCGTACTCCCAGTCCATCTCGGTGGGCACGTGCACGCAGCGGTTCACATATGCCACCACCTCGCCGTCGAAGCGCATGGCAAAGGCCGTGGCCTTGTCGCGCCACTGAACCACATCAAAGACCACCGCATCGCCGCGCTCGACGAGTTCATCGGCAGCGCACAGGCGCACGGGGGCTGCTTCGTGCTCAGCCATGCTGCGCCAGCCATGCGTCGAGTTCACCGACCGAATGGGCCACGAAGCGCGGGCTGAATACGGCAAACGATTCATGATCGTGCGCGCCGTAGCTGACGCCCACGCAAGCCGCTCCCGCATTGCCGGCCAGTTGCAGATCGTGGATGGTGTCGCCAATCATCAAGGTGCGCTCGGGGTCCACGGCCAGTTGCGCCATGAGCTCTTGCAGCATCTGCGGATGCGGCTTGGAGCGGGTTTCATCGGCGGTCCGGGTGGCGTCGAACAGGCCGCGAAGCTGCACGCTGCCCAGCACCTCGTCCAAACCACGGCGCGACTTGCCGGTGGCCACGCCAAGGCGGTGCTGGCGCGCCTTCAAAGCCGCCAGCATGGGCAAAACGCCGTCGAAGAGCGTGAGTTCACCTTGCCGGGCGGTGTAGTGATGGCGATAGCGATCAGACAACTCCTCGTAGCGGTGGGCAGGAAGGCCGGGGGCTGCATGCTGCAAGGCCTCGACCAGGCCCATGCCGATCACGTAGCTGGCATCGCGCAAGCTGGGCACCGCCTGATCGAGATCGGCGCACGCGGCCTGGATGCAGCGCGCGATCAAGGCCGTCGAATCGAACAGCGTGCCGTCCCAGTCGAAAACGATGAGATCGAAATGGGTGGATCGGGTCATGTCAGGGGGCTCTGGGGGTGCTCTGGCGCTCGCACAGCGCCAGCTGCTGCAGCAATCCAAGGCATTCTGACGGAAGCGCTGCCTGCAACTCGATGGTCTCACCGCTCAAAGGGTGAGCAAACCGCAGGCTGCGCGCGTGCAAGAACATGCGGTCGAAGCGCACGCCCGGCACCGACTCACCACGCGCCAGCGCCCGGTTGGCCGCAAAGTCGCCGTACTTGTCGTCGCCGGCAATCGCGTGCCCCTCGTGCAGCAAATGCACGCGGATCTGGTGGGTGCGCCCGGTCTTGATGGTCACGTTGAGCAAGCTAAAGCGCTCGAACGACCCGACCACCTTGACCAGCGTGATCGAGCGGCGGCCGTCGGCATCGTCGGCATCAACGGCGCGCACGCGGCGCTCGCCATCGGCCGAAAGGTACTTGTGCAGCGCCACATCGATGACCTTCTTCGACGGCGACCAGCGACCGAGCACCAGCGCGCTGTAGGTCTTGGCGATGGTCTTGTGGCCCGCGTGCTGGCGAAACTGCTCTTGCATCGCGAGCAGCGCCGAGCGCTTCTTGGCGATCAGCAGCAACCCCGAAGTTTCCTTGTCGAGCCGGTGCACCAGTTCGAGAAACTTCGCCTCGGGCCGCGCCTGTCGCAACTGCTCGATCACGCCAAAGCTCACCCCGCTGCCGCCGTGAACTGCCACGCCGGCGGGTTTGTCGATGGCGATCAGGTGCTCGTCTTCAAACACCACCGGGAACTCCCGCGCCGGCGCGGGGGCTTCACCGCGCTCGGCGGCGGTGGGCCCGGTGCGCACCGGTGGCACGCGAACTTCATCGCCAAGCACCAGCCGGGTGTCGGCGGCAGCGCGGCCTTTGTTGACGCGCACCTCGCCCGAACGGATCACCCGATAGACGTGCGTCTTGGGCACGCCCTTGAGCAGCCGCATCAGAAAGTTGTCGAGTCGCTGGCCTTCGGAGCCCTCATCGACGAGCACCCTGACCACCGCCGGCGGCGCGGTTTTTGCGGGCGCTGAGACGTCTAACGTGGTCGCTCGGGAACTTTTGGCCCCTATAATTTGGTGCACCACGTTTGCGCTGTAAGTGTTTGATTTTCATGAGTTTACTCGCGCACTTGCAACGTGAAGTGGCGGCCGGGATGCAAGTTCCGGTCACAGGTGATGCAACGCACTCAGCGTGCGGCGGGCTGCGACCCCAAGAGTTGCAGCGGCCCCAGGTTGATGGCGGCAGAGAAATCGTCCATCGAGCCCTTCGAAGCCACGCTTCGAAACCAACCAAGGTTTTTCCGGTGACAGACCGGCACAGACGGCCCCCATCAGGGCTGGCTGTCCGGCCGCTGTTGCCAGCGTCCAGTGATCACGCGGATGACGTCTTCCACGATCCCCTCGCTCAGCCAGAGCCTGACCCTCACGGCGCCCTTTGCGGCCGCTGGGCTTCGGTTCGGGCTGCGGCCGACCGGGACATCGACTGAAGACACTTGCCCGACCTCCCATGCCCTCACGCCCCTGTGGCGCGACGGACCGAGGCAAGGCTTGCGAATCCGCTTCCATCACGACCACGCAAGCGCCAACGCTGCGCCGCCGACCCCCAGGGTCGCACCGGTGCAGTCCAGGGCGATTCCTTTCGGGCTTCGCGGGCACTTCTCGTGCATCGATGAGCCAGCGCCGATGTTCGGTGCGGGCAATTTGATGAATCCGGCGGCCAGATGGCCCCGGTACAGGAGTACAGATGAAACGCATGTTGATCAATGCGACGCAGCCCGAAGAGCGTCGCCTGGCCATCGTCGATGGCCAGAAACTGCTGGACTTCGAGACTGAAATCGAAGGGCGCGAACAGCGCAAGGGAAACATCTACAAGGCAGTAGTCACCCGCGTCGAGCCCTCGCTCGAGGCCTGCTTTGTTGACTACGGCGAAGACCGCCACGGCTTCCTGCCGTTCAAGGAAATCTCGCGCAATTACTTCCGCGAAGGCGTCGATGTGCGCACCGCGCGCATCCAAGACGCGATCCGCGAAGGCGACAGCCTGCTGGTTCAGGTTGAAAAAGAAGAGCGCGGCAACAAGGGCGCGGCACTCACCACCATGGTGAGTCTGGCCGGCCGCTACCTGGTGCTGATGCCCAACAACCCCCGCGGCGGTGGCGTCAGCCGTCGCGTCGAGGGCGAAGAGCGCGAAGAGCTCAAGGAAAACCTCGACCAGCTCGAGTACCCCAAGGGCATGAGCCTGATCGCCCGCACCGCCGGCATCGGACGCACTGCGCCCGAGCTGCAGTGGGACCTGAACTACATGCTCAAGCTGTGGGACGCCATCGACGGCGCTTCCAACGCCGGCAAGGGCGCGTTCCTGATCTATCAGGAGTCGTCGCTGGTGATCCGCGCGATCCGCGACTACTTCACCTCTGACGTCGGCGAAATCCTCATCGACACCGACGACATCTACGAACAGGCCCAGCAGTTCATGGCCCACGTGATGCCGGAGATGGCGCCCAAAGTCAAGCGCTACCGCGATGACGCGCCGCTGTTCAGCCGCTTCCAGATCGAGCACCAGATCGAGACCGCGTTCTCGCGCACCGTCAACCTGCCTTCGGGCGGCGCGATCGTGATCGACCACACCGAAGCGCTGGTGTCGGTGGACGTCAACTCCGCACGCTCCACCCGCGGCAGCGACATCGAGGAAACCGCCACCCGCACCAACCTTGAAGCGGCCGACGAGATCGCCCGCCAGATGCGCTTGCGCGACCTGGGCGGTCTGATCGTGGTCGACTTCATCGACATGGACGAGTCGAAGAACCGCCGAGAGGTCGAAACCCGACTGCGCGAAGCGCTGCGCCCCGACCGTGCCCGCGTGCAGGTCAGCGCCATCAGCAAGTTCGGCCTGCTCGAACTCAGCCGTCAGCGCCTGCGCCCGGCACTGAGCGAAGGCAGCCACATCACCTGCCCGCGCTGCAATGGCACCGGCCACATCCGCGACACCGAATCCAGCGCGCTGCAGATCCTGCGCATGGTGCAAGAAGAGTCGATGAAGGAAAACACCGCCGCCGTGCACGTGCAAGTGCCGGTGGAAGTGACCAGCTTCCTGCTCAACGAAAAGCGCACCGAGATCACCAAGATCGAGCTCAAGCAGCGCGTGACCGTGCTGCTGGTGCCCAACAAGAACCTCGACACGCCGAACTACCGCTTGGAACGGCTGCGTCACGACGATCCGCGGCTGGAAAACCTGCAAGCCAGCTACACGATGATCGAAGAGGCCTCGGAGGAAACCGGCGTCACCCGTCGCGAGAAGACTGCGCCCAAGCAAGAGCCCGTGGTCAAAGGCATCATGCCTGAGACCCCGGCTCCGGCATCGGTGCCCAGGCCAGCCTCGCCGCCAGTGGCTTCGGTGGCCGTGCCGGCGCCCGCACCAGCGGCCACCGGTGGCTTCTTCGGGTGGCTGGGTCGCCTGTTTGGTGGCGGGCAAGCCGCGCCTGCAGCGGCACTCGTGGCCGTTGCCGCGCCACTGCCTTCATCCACCGACGCTGGTCGTGGTGATCGAAATGGCCGCGGCGGACGTGGTGGTCGCGGTGGCCGTGACGGCAAGCGCCCGGAGCGCACCGGCGAGAGCCGTCCTGAAGGCCGTGGTGGCGAACGCCGCGACGCCCGCCCAGGCCGCGGCGCACGCACCGATGAGATGGCCGCCACCGACACCGGCGTTGCCCGCGAGGAACGCCCCGCACGCAGCGATGTGACTGCCGAAGCCGGTGACGAGAACCGTCGCTCGCGTGGCGGTCGCGGCGGCCGCGGTCGTGGCGATCGAGCCGAGCGTGACGTCCGCAGCGGCGAGCCAGTTGTCGATGAAAACGGCCTGCCCGCTCCTGATGTCGATGCCGAGGGCAACCTGACGGCATCAGCCATCGAGGGCTCGGAGCAAACAGCCGACGGTGCAGAAGGCTCCGAATCCGGCGAGGGCAAGAGCCGTCGCCGTCGCCGCGGTGGTCGCGGTGGTCGCGATCGCAATGCAGCGCGGCCGGCAGATGGTGACGGCGAACTCGCCGCCGATCTGCCCGCGACCGGCGACGATGAGGGCGACGTTCAAACCGCTTGGCCAGCCGAGGCCGGCGAGGTCGGCGAAGCCAGCGAGCGTGACGCCCGCCGCCGTGGCGGTCGCGGCCGAGGTCGTGGCGATCGAGGCGAGGCGCGCACCGATGGCGACGCTGCCGTTGACTCGGGTGCCGAGCCCTTCGTCTCGTCGCTCAACGAGCAGGCATCTGACAACGGCACGATCCAAGCCCCACGCCCTGCGGCGTCGATCGTCGCAGCCGAGGTCGTGGATGCTGTGGCCGAGTTCATCCCCGCGCAAGCAGCACCGGTGGAACAGGCCGAGGCTGAGGCTGAGCCCGAAGCCCCGGTCATCGTGGCACCACCCGTGATGGTTGCGGTGGCTGAGCCGGTGGTGCAGCAAGCGCCAGCGCCTGCGGTCATCGAAGCCACGGCGGCTGTCGCATCGACTGCAGCACCGTTCGTCCTCGAGACCACTGCCCTTGCGGCGGTGGCCGAGTCCGCAGGTCTGCAGTGGGTCAACTCCGATGCCGACAAGATGCGCTCTGCACAAGAGGCGATGGCCAACGAACCCAAGCCGATGCATGTGCCACGCGCGGTCAAGCCGGCTGCGGCGATCGATGAAGGCCCGCTGATGCTGGTGGAAACGCGCAAGGACCTGTCGCAGGTCACCCTGCCCTTCGAGTCCGAAGCCGGCAAGTCATCAACCTGAGCGTGATCCGCTGAGCCGGTAAACCGGCTCATCAACGAAAACGGCGCACCTGGGTGCGCCGTTTTTCATGGTGGCCGCCAAAGGAAGCGCGTGCTGCTCAGGGCAGCCGCTCGAGCGCGCGCTGGTAGGCGGCGTCGTGCATCAGCTGATCCCAGGTCAGCGGCTGCGTTTGCGGCAGCATGGCCAAGCGGCGCTGCTCGCTGTCCTCATTGGCCTGCCAGCGGCCGGCGGCCTGTGAGGCGAGCAGGCCTTCGAGCAGTTCATCCACGGCAGCGCCGCCATCGCCGGATTGATTGCACAGCAGCACCAGATCGCAGCCCGCGTTGAGCGCCCCTTCAGCCGCGGCGGTGTAGCTGACCTCGACACCGCCGATGCGGCGCGCGCCGGCCATGCTCAGGTCGTCGCTGAAGACCGCGCCAGTGAAACCGAGCTGTGAACGCAGGATGTCATTGAGCCAGCGCGACGAAAAGCCAGCCGGGTTGGCATCGACCTTGGGGTACACCACGTGCGCGGGCATCACGCTGGACAAGCTGGTGCTCAACCACTCGTAGGGGCGCGCGTCGTCGGCCAGGATGGCCTTGAGCGAACGCTTGTCGACAGGAATTTCGAGGTGGCTGTCGGCCTTGACGAAGCCGTGCCCGGGGAAATGCTTGCCGCAGTTGGCCATGCCCGCGCGCAGCAAGCCGTGCATGAGGCTCTTGGCGAGCATCGTGACCGTGCGCGCATCGCTGTGGAACGCGCGATCACCGATCACGCTGCTGGCGCCGAAGTCGAGGTCGAGCACCGGCGTGAAGCTCATGTCGACACCGCACGCGCGCAACTCGCTGGCGAGCACGAAGCCGCACGCGGTGGCTGCATCGGTGGCCGTCAGCGGGTCTTTCATCCACTGCTCGCCAAGCCGGCGCATGGTCGGCAGATGAGTGAAGCCATCGGTGCGAAAGCGCTGCACGCGTCCGCCTTCATGGTCGACGCACACCAGCAAATCGGGGCGGGTCGACTTGATCTCGGCGGTGAGTTCGGTGAGTTGCCGGCGGTCTTGCCAGTTGCGCGCGAACAGGATCAGCCCGCCGGTCAGCGGGTGGCGCAGGCGACACCGATCGGCCGCATTGAGGCTGAGGCCTTCGATGTCGAGCACCACCGGGGCGTGCACGCTGGCGACGGGTGCCGCTGGTTTGGCGCTCTTGCGTGCGCGGGTGGATGTGGTTTTGGTCATGGCAGGCTTTCAACCACCACGAAGCTAGTGGCGTAGTCGGTTTCGTCGGTGAGGCTCACCTGAGCGCGCAGCCGTCGCTCATCGAACCACACGGCGAGCGCGCCGTGCAGGCAGATGTGCGGCTGACCGCTGGGCAGGTTGAGGATTTCGCAGTCGCGCCAGGTCATGGGCATGTGCAGCCCCAGGCCGATGGCCTTGGAGAAGGCTTCCTTGGCCGAAAACCGCGTACCCAGATAGCTGATGCCCCGCGCTTCGACACGAGCACGCCGAGCGCGAAAGACCGCCATCTCCTGCGGGCCGAGCACCTTTTCGGCGAAGCGCTCGCCGCGTCGCTCCAGCGTGGCCGCGATGCGACGCAGGTCGCAGATGTCGGTGCCAACGCCGTAGATCACGGCGTGCTCGCAGCCGCACCCGCCGCGCGGTGGATGCAGCGCAGGTAATCGCGCACCGTCTGGCTCAAACCCAGCTCGAGGGCATCGGCAATCAGCGCGTGGCCGATCGACACCTCTTGCACGCCAGGGACCGCGCTCAGAAAGTCGGTGAGGTTGTCGCGGTTGAGGTCGTGGCCGGCGTTGATCTGCAAGCCCTCGCGCAAGCCGGCTTCGGCCGTGGCGGTGAAGCCCGCCAGCACGGCGGCGAGCTCGGCGGTGCCGCAAGCGTTTGCATAACTCTCGGTGTAGAGCTCGACGCGCTCGGCGCCCAGTTCGCGCACCGCGGCCATCGCCTGCGGCAAGGGATCCATGAACAAGCTCACGCGCACGCCCAGCGACTGTGCCTCGGCGATCAGCTCTCGCAGCGTGGCGGCGTCGTGCGCCAGCTGCCAGCCATGGTCGGAGGTGGACTGTTCCACCCCGTCGGGCACGAAGGTGCACTGGTGCAGCGGCAGGCCCTGGCGCTTCAACTCGCGGATGAAGTCCATCAGGTTGTGCAGCGGGTTGCCCTCGACATTGAACTCGGCTTGCGGCCAGTCCTGCATCAGCGCAGCCAGATCGAACACGTCGTGAGCGCGGATGTGACGCTCGTCGGGGCGTGGGTGCACCGTGATGCCATGGGCCCCGGCCTCGAGCGACAGCGTGGCCGCGCGGGTGACGCTGGGGATGCCCAGCGTGCGCTGATTGCGCAGCAGCGCCACCTTGTTGAGGTTGACCGACAGGGCGGTGTGGCCGCGGTGCGCGTCGAGTCCGGTGGTGAGCAATGGGTTCATGGTGCGGGGGCGGGGTGGCCCGGAGTCGACAGGCCTTGCAACTCGAGCATCACCTTGCGGGTGCGCAGCGCCGGGCCTCCGAGATGATAGTGAAGCAAGCCGCGCAGGACCTGGCGCCAT
Source organism: Burkholderiaceae bacterium (assembly GCA_040400875.1). Classification (GTDB taxonomy): domain Bacteria; phylum Pseudomonadota; class Gammaproteobacteria; order Burkholderiales; family Burkholderiaceae_C; genus PBB1. The sequence goes on from JBBAPK010000039.1 coordinate 14,554, forward strand.
TCGGGCAGGTGGGTCGAAACGGCGTGAGCCACGGCCTGCAGGCTGCCGTGCAGCAGCGCGGCCTGCACACCGATCAAGGCCGCCCCGGGCAGACCCGACTCGTCCGGACGCACCCGTGCCACGCCGGCCTCGGGCAGCACGGCGTAGCGGGTGTCGGCGGCCAGCGATTCGAGCGTGGTCGTGACCTGACTCAGATCGGGCAGCACGCCCGTTTGCTGCAGCAGCGTGATCTCGAAGGCACGCAAAGCCGACTGCGCCGACGACTCATCGCCACTGGCCAGCACCGGCAGCGTGGCGGTGTAGGCGTCGAACACAGCGGCATGGGCATCGTGGCGGGCCAGCAATTTCATCAACAACTCGTTGAGGTAGAACCCGCTGAAAAGCGCAGCACCAGTGAGCATGGCTGCACCGCCGGCCCACTCGGCGCTGCGCAGGGTTTGCACCTCGCGCTCGGAGCCGACGCCCTCAACGACGTCGGCCTTGGGCGCTCGGCCCAGCGAAAGATGCAGGCGCTGGAACGGCAGCAGCACCGAGCGCAGTTGCGAATAGGGGCGCTTGGCGCCCTTGGCAGCCACGATCAGGCGGCCCTGCTCGCGGGTGAACACGTCGAGGATCAGGCTCGACTCGCTCCAGTCGTAGCGGTGCAGCACGTAGGCCGTGAGCACCGCGGGCGTGCGGCGGGAGGTGGCCACCGCGCGCACTCAGACCAACCGCGCAGGCGAGGCGGTCGCGCCGAGCGCTTCACTCATAGCCGTAGCTGCGCAAATGCTCTTCATCGTCAGCCCAGCCTGAGCGCACCTTGACCCAGATCTCGAGGAACACCTTGGCGTCCAGGAGCTTCTCGAGCTCCTGGCGGGCTTCGCTGCCGATGCGCTTGAGGCGCTCGCCGTTGCCGCCGATGACCATGCCCTTGTGGGCGTCGCGCTCGACCACGATGCTCGCGGCGATGCGGCGCAACCCGCCTTCTTCCTCGTACTTGTCGATGATCACCGTGGAGGTGTAGGGCAGCTCGTCGCCCATCAGCCTGAAGAGTTTTTCGCGGATGATTTCGCTGGCCAGGAAGCGGTCGCTGCGATCGGTCAGCGCGTCTTCTTCGTAGAACCAGGGTTGCGTGGGCAGATAGGGCTCGACAATGCCCAGCAGCCTTTGCACGTCAGCGTCTTTCTTGGCCGTCAGCGGCACGAACTCGGCAAACGCGTGGCGGTCCTGCATGCCCTTGAGCCAGGGCGCGAGTTCAGCGCGGCGATGCACCGCATCGAGCTTGTTGGCGATCAAAAACACCGGCTTGGCGCATTCGCCTGAGGGCATCAGCGACAACACCTTGGCGTCGTCCAGACCGAAACGGCCCGCCTCGACCACAAACAGCACCACGTCCACATCGGCCAGCACGCTGTGCACCGTCTTGTTGAGCGTGCGGTTCAGGGCTGCGGCATAGCGCATCTGGAAACCGGGCGTGTCCACGAAGACAAACTGCGTCGCGCCCGTGGTGCGAATGCCGGTGATGCGGTGCCGAGTGGTCTGCGCCTTGCTGGAGGTGATGCTGACCTTTTGCCCGACCAGCGCATTGAGCAAGGTGCTCTTGCCCACATTGGGTCTGCCGACGATGGCCACCAATCCGCATCGCTGCGCAGCGGGATCGGCAGCAGCAGAGGTCTCAACAGCGTCGGTCATGGTCATCATTCATGGAGAAATCCAAAAGAGCAAGCGGGCAAAAGTTCATCAGGCGCGCAAAGGACTGCCCGGCTGGTCGGTGATCTGCAGGACATCGAGCATGCGGCGTGCCGCTTCTTGCTCGGCGAGTCGGCGCGAACGCCCCTCGCCAGTGTGTTTCAAACCCAGCGCGGGAACCTCGCACTCGACCACGAAGGTCTGCGCATGGGCCTGACCCCGCGTGGCGCTGATGCGGTAGTCCGGCACCGGCAGCCGCCGTGCCTGCAACCACTCCTGCAACTCGGTCTTGGCGTCCTTGGACCACGCAGCGATGTCGGTGGAGTTGATCACATCGCCAAACAATCGCCCGACCAAAGTCTTGGCCGCAGGAAAGCCGCCATCGACAAAGGCGGCACCGATCACGGCCTCGAGCGCATCGGCGAGGATGGAAGCGCGCTGCGCGCCGCCGCCGCGCGCTTCGCCCTCGCTCAATCGCAAGGCTTCGGGAAAGCCGTGTCGCAAGGCCACCTTGTGCAGGCTGTCCTCGCGCACCAGATGCGCTCGCACGCGTGTCAGGTCACCCTCGTCACAGCCGGAAAAGTGCTCGTAAAGCAGGCTGGAAACCGCCAGGCTCAGCACCGCATCACCCAGAAATTCAAGCCGCTCGTTGTGCTCGACACCAAAGCTGCGATGAGTCACCGCCAAAGCCAGCAGACCGGGATCGACAAACTGGTGGCCGAGCTGGCGTTGCAGAGCGTCGAGGCGGGGATCCATCGGGGGCGATCGTGTCTGCCAGGAGCGCTCGCCGATCATCAGGGCGAGCGCCCTTCGTACTTGATCAGCAGGAACACCGGACTCATCAACTCGATCTCCTTCTCGTAGGCAAAGCGCACCACGATATGGTCGTTTTCCTTGGTGATATCGAGATCCCTCGAACTGATCGAGCTGATCGAGTATTCGATGTCCTTTTGCCTGTCAAAAGCAGCCCGGATGCCTGGCACCGTGTTGCCGCCTTCAAGGGCCGACTTGTTGACAGCCTTCTGGATGGTGAGGAACTCGTTGATGGTCGGCAACACTCGCATGCCCATCAAGGCCACGAAACCCACCAATATCGCCCAGAACAACAGGCTGAACAGACTGAAGCCCCGCTGATGGCGAAGGCCGCTAGCAAGTACTCTCGTCATGGCTTCATGCCCCACAACCCAAAAAGAAACTAACGGCAAAGAGGTTGGTTGATTTTGCGCGAGATCAGGCTCACTGGAATGAACCGATGCGCTTGAGATTGCCGAAATTCATCCACACGAAGAACGCCTTGCCGACGATGTTCTCATCGGGCACGAAGCCCCAAAAGCGCGAGTCCTCGGAATTGTCCCGGTTGTCGCCCATCATGAAGTACTGACCCGGCGGCACCTTGCAGGTCACGCCCTCGGCCGTGTAGCGGCAGTTCTCACCGAGCGGAAAGGAGGCTATCGGGCGCAAGAAGACCTCGCGCGAACGATCGACCAACATGCGGTGTGTCATGGTGCCCAGGTCTTCGGTGAACTGCGCCGAGTACCTCAGGGTGTCCTCGTTGTAGAAGTCGGGGATGGCCTGAGTGGGGACCAGCGCGCCGTTCAGATACAGCTGCTGATTGCGATAGGACACCTCGTCACCGGGCACGCCGACCACCCGCTTGATGTAGTCGATGCTGGTGTCCTTCGGGTAGCGAAACACCATCACGTCGCCGCGTATGGGGTCATTGTTGGCGATGATTTTCTTGTTGATGACCGGCAGGCGAACGCCGTAGTGAAACTTGTTCACCAGAATCAGGTCGCCCACCAGCAGGGTCGGGATCATGGAACCCGAGGGGATCTTGAACGGCTCGAACAAAAAAGATCGCAACAAGAACACCGCCAGGATCACGGGGAAGAGTCCAGCCGTCCAGTCGAGCCACCAAGGCTGCATCAACAAGCGCTCACGCGCCGGACCAAAGTCTTCATCGACGCGGGCGATGCCCTGATCGGCCAGTTGCTTCCTGCGCGCGAGCGCCTGCGCTTCAAAAGACTCAACGGCCGCAAGCCGTTTGGGCGCAAAGCGGTACCGCTCAAGCAGCCAGTACACCAGGGTGACCAAAGTCAGCACCAGCAGCAGCGCCGAAAAATTACCGCCCCACTCACCAAAAAACCATCCGCCCAGAAAAACGATCAGGCAGGCATAGAGCACACCGGTCAACTTGCTCATCAATCTTCCACTTGGAGAATGGCGAGGAAGGCCTCTTGCGGCACTTCCACGGAACCGATCTGCTTCATGCGCTTCTTGCCCGCTTTCTGCTTGTCAAGCAGCTTGCGTTTGCGCGATACATCACCGCCGTAGCACTTGGCGATCACGTTCTTTCGGAGGGCTTTGATTGTCTCACGCGCAATGATGTTGGCCCCGATGGCAGCCTGGATGGCAACGTCGTACTGCTGGCGAGAAATCAGCTCGCGCATCTTGGCCACCACGGCGCGGCTGCGGAACTGGCTTTGGGCGCGGTGCACGATGATGGACAGCGCGTCGACTTTGTCGCCGTTGAGCAAGATGTCGACCTTGACCACATCGGAGGCCCGGTATTCCTTGAACTCGTAGTCCATCGACGCGTAGCCGCGCGACACGCTCTTGAGCTTGTCGAAGAAGTCCAGCACGATTTCGGCCAGCGGCATTTCGTAGGTCAGCATCACCTGCCGGCCGTGATAAGCCATGTTGAGCTGGTTGCCACGCTTCTGATTGGCCAGCGTCATGACCGGGCCAACGTAGTCCTGAGGCATGTACAGATGCACGGTGACGATGGGCTCGCGGATCTCGGCGATGCGTCCAAGGTCGGGCATCTTGGACGGGTTGTCGACCTGGATCACCTCCTGATTGCCCAGTTCGACCTGATAGACCACGCTGGGCGCGGTGGTGATGAGGTCTTGATCGAACTCGCGCTCAAGCCGCTCCTGCACGATTTCCATGTGCAGCAGGCCGAGAAATCCACACCGAAAGCCGAACCCCAGCGCCTGGCTCACCTCGGGCTCGTAGCGCAGAGACGAATCGTTGAGCTTGAGCTTTTCGAGCGCGTCGCGAAGCTGGTCGTACTCGCTGGCTTCGGTCGGGTACAGGCCGGCGAAAACCTGAGGCTGGATTTCCTTGAAGCCGGGCAAGGCTTCGGTGGCCGGGCCGCGGTTGTTGGGCAGCTTTTTCTCGATCGTGATGGTGTCGCCGACCTTGGCCGCCTGCAGTTCCTTGATACCGGCGATGACGAAACCCACCTCGCCAGCACGCAGCGCATCGCGCGGCATCGATTTCGGCGTGAACACGCCCAGACTTTCTGCGGCGTACACCGTGTTGGTGGCCATCATCTTGAAGCGCTCTCCACGGCGCAGCTCGCCGTCGACCACACGCACGAGCATCACCACGCCCACGTAGTTGTCGAACCACGAATCGACAATCATGGCGCGCAGCGGCGCCTCGGGCTGGCCCTTGGGCGCCGGGATGCGGGCAATGACGGCCTCGAGGATGTCGTCGATGCCCAGCCCCGTCTTGGCGCTGCATGGAATGGCATCGCTGGCATCGATGCCGATGACGTCTTCGATTTCTTCCTTGGCCCGCTCGGGATCGGCTTGCGGCAGGTCCATCTTGTTGAGCACCGGCACCACATCGACGCCCAGTTCAAGCGCGGTGTAGCAGTTGGCCACGGTCTGCGCCTCGACGCCCTGGCTGGCATCGACCACCAGCAGCGCGCCCTCGCACGCCGACAGCGAACGGCTCACCTCGTAAGAGAAATCGACGTGCCCTGGCGTGTCGATCAGGTTGAGGTAGTAGTCCTGCCCGTCGCGCGCCCGATAGGTCAGCGCTGCGGTTTGCGCCTTGATGGTGATGCCGCGCTCGCGTTCGATGTCCATCGAGTCGAGCACCTGGGCCTCCATCTCGCGATCGCTCAACCCGCCGCAGCGCTGTATCAGCCGATCTGCCAGCGTCGACTTGCCGTGATCGATGTGCGCGATGATGGAAAAATTTCGAATGTGGTTCATGGACTGCCGTGCATTTTCAGTGAGCCATCTCACCAAAGACTCAGCGGCGATGCCGCTGTGGCGAATGCTCTTCAGATACAACGCGGTGGCGATTCGCGTGGGGAATTGGGGCTAAAAAAAAGGCACGTCGAACGATTGACGCGCCTTCCAACAAAAACGTTTGGCAACTGCTTGTTGAGACTTGATTGTATCGAAAAGCCCCGCCGCGAAATCCCAGATGGGTCCGGTGCGCACCGCTCGAGCGCCCCCGCGACTGAAGTTATTCACAACTTGTGCACAGGATTTCAACTTGGGGCTTGCCCTTCGCTGAGGCGAGGTAATTTTCAGCGCTGGGGTCGAATCACGATGTAGTTGACCCAGTCGCCGCGCTTGATCAGTGCGGTGACCTGCTTGTCCTTGTCGAGCTTGCCCACCACGGATTCAAACTGCTTGGCGCCGGTGATTTCGGTGTTATCGAGTGACAAGACCACGTCACCCTCACGAATGCCCGCCCGAGCGGCAACCCCTTCGGCCGTCTCGACGCGCACGCCGACCTTGACCTTCAGTTCGCGCTTTTGCGCGTCACTGAGGTCCGACACCGCCAGACCCAGCGGGCCCGCCGATGCGGGCGTCTTCGCACCACCACGGTCGGACTGAGTGGCGACACGATCAGCCTCCAGTTCCACCACGGTCACGCTGAGGTCACGGTTGCTGCCTCGGCGAAACACTTGCACGGTGGAGCGGGTGCCAGGTTTGACGCCACCCACGATGCGGGGAAGGTCGCCGGCTTTCTCGATCGTGCGGCCATCGAACTTGGTGATGATGTCGCCCGCCTCGATACCCGCCTTGTCGGCCGGGCCGCCAGCCTCGACGCTGCGAACCATCGCGCCGACTGGCTTGCCCAGCCCGATCGACTCGGCGACCTCCTTGGTCACCTGGTCGATCTGCACACCGATGCGCCCGCGCACAACGCGGCCACTGGACTTGAGTTGATCGGCCACGCGGGTGGCTTCATCGATGGGAATGGCAAACGAAATCCCCATGAAGCCGCCCGAGCGGCTGTAGATCTGGGAGTTGATGCCCACCACCTCGCCGCGCATGTTAATCAGCGGGCCACCCGAGTTGCCGGGATTGATCGCGACATCGGTCTGGATAAAGGGCAGGAAATCGCCGGTGTCGCGTGCCTTGGCGCTCACGATGCCCGCAGTCACGGTGTTCTCGAGGCCGAACGGAGAGCCGATGGCAATCACCCATTCGCCCACCTTCAGCCGGCTCACGTCACCCAGACGGACAGCGGGCAGCCCGCTGGCCTCTATCTTGACGAGCGCCACGTCGGTGCGCTTGTCCGCACCAATGATCCGCGCCTTGAACTCGCGCTTGTCGGTGAGCGTCACGAAGACTTCCTCAGCGCCTTCGACGACGTGGGCATTGGTCATCACGTAGCCGTCAGAACTCAAGATGAATCCCGAGCCCACGCCACGCTGTTGCGGTTCGCCTTCGCCTTGAGGGGGCCGCTGTGGCGCAGGACGCCGGGGGTTTTGCTGCTGCTGGTTGGGTATGGGCATGCCGAAGCGGCGGAAGAACTCCAGCATGTCCTCGTCGAATTCAGGGCCGCCATTGCTGCGCGGCGAGCGCGCCTTTTCGGTGGTGCGGATGTTGACCACCGCCGGCCCGACGTTTTCGACCAGCGTGGAAAAGTCAGGCAGGGTTTGCGCGTGCACAGCCCCAGGCGCCAAGCCCAGCGCCACGAACGCCGTCAGGATCAGGGTGAGCAGACCAGATTGAAGCCGGTCCGACAGGGATCGACGCGGCGCGCGAGGGAAAGATTGACGGGTGCCGGTGTGTGGCTGAACTTGCATAGGGACTCCTCTTGCCGAACGAAACATACAAAACAGTCGCAGGGCTATTTCCTGCGATCGAGTGACTGGATGAAGGCTTTCAAGGTGACGGCAGGAACGTCACCCACGACCGTGAGCCAGTAATCCCCCCGACGGCTCGTCATGGTGTGCGTTGCACCACTCGAGCTGAGCATCGGATGGGCGTGCCTGTCCTCGCTGTAAGGCTCGATGAACACCGACACGTAAGTCATGCCATCAGAGAACACCGCATGCAGCGCCGACGTCTTGGGCCGCGTCGCATCCGCTTTCAAACGCAGCTCCATCGGCCGGCGAAAGCAGCTCAGGGACCTGAAACCGTTCACCGGATTGCGCAACTCCCAACCCTCGGTGTCCAGTCGGGTCGGCTGCATTTGCGGCTTGATGACGCGGTAGCCAGCGGGTGTTTGCATGGGTTGCAAAACGAGCTCGGGCTGGGAGCGCACGCCGATCAGCACATCTGAGAACGCGGAGACCTCGAGCACTTCGCCGCGCTCGTCGAAAACCTCGGAGCGCAACAGCAGACCGGTGTGCGCCTCGGCCCACAGACGATAGCCATAGCGGTATTCATCACGGGGCTTGAGCAGCAGCACGTTGGCGTCATGCCCTGCCGCACGATCAGGCTTGAGCGTTTGCACGTCATAGACCTCGGAGATGCGGTCGTCGCGCCCAGCCAGGAGCGAGGGGAACGAAATGGCCGAATTTCTTTGTTCGACCAGCACCGTACGCATCGAGGGCCACACGGTGTGAACCTCGTTGTTGTGGCGCAAGACATAGCGAACCTGGCCATCGAGAGGCTCGATCCACTCGAACTGATCGGTGCCTTCGAAGAAATGGAAGATGCGCGCGCTGGAAACGGCTCCGGCAGCGCTGACCACAAAGGTACCCTGAAAGTTGCGTTGGCTGGCTGCGTCATGAATGCGCATCAACCATTGGCGAACCTCGCGCGGCTCAATGGGCACGCCTGGCTCGGCATGAACCAGGCACGGCAACAATGCCGCGGCACACAAGGCCAGTGCCGACAGCCCGCAGCGCAATCGAAGCTGCAACATCACGGCGTCAACGAGCAGGGACTTCAACGGCCGCATTGCGCAGGAAGCCCGAGGGCGCCCCCAGAACAGAACTTCCTGACAACTGCTTGTGGGCGAGCAGGTATTGATCAAGCTGTGGGTCGCGGATCAACTCGCCGGCGGCGACGGATTCGGGAAATGAGGCTGGGTTCTCAGCGCGTGCGACCACAACCGCCGACGGCGCTCGCACGGCTGACGCTGTGGGCGCGACCGCCGCGAGTTGCGCCGACTCCGCTGCGGCTCTTTGCGGCGCCTGAGAAACGACCACCAAGGTGCCTACGACCGCCACAAAACCCGCCGCCACAGCTGCCGCCGCCCACCATGATCGCTTGCTGGTGCGCTGGCCCAAGCCCGGTGCGACATCGGCGTCGTGTGGACCGGCCTGCGGCGTTCGGGCCGCAGACGGGGCGAGCACCACAGGCTCGTCGGCCAAGCGGGCTCGCAAGTCGACCAGAAAACGCTCATCTCGCGAGGCGGGGCTGGCCAGGTCCTCGGAGCGCATCACATCGCCAATCAGGCTGAACGCGTGCCACGTCTCGCGCACGGCAGGGTCGTTGCGCCACAAGACACAAAGGCGTCGAACCGCATCGTCAGACAACTCGCCATCGAGCGCAGCGGACAGCTCCTGTCGCTGGTTGATCTGCGCCCCGCCGTTTCCATCGGACTGATCAGACATGCTTGCCTCCACCTGGCTGGCCACCACCACCCCATGCTGTGACTCGGGTATTCATTCAATCACCACCGTTCATCCGAACGCGTCCCCAGCAAAGGGCGCAAACGCAAGGCGATCGCCTCGCGGGCTCTGAAAATTCTCGATCGCACGGTGCCGATGGGGCAGTTCATCAGCTCAGCGATTTCTTCGTAGCTCAAGCCTTCGATTTCCCGCAAGGTGATGGCTTGGCGTAAATCCTCTGACAGCGCTTCGATCGCAGAGTTCACTGTCATCGCAATCTCTTTGCTCTGCAGCAGTGATTCGGGCGTCTCGCCGGTCGTTAGTTCGTTCTCGGCCCTGGAAGTTTCGTCGTCGGCCTCACGCAATGCACGCGAGGATTCGGTCACCAGGAGATCACGCTTCAATTCACCGAGGGCTTTCTTGGCCGTGTTCACGGCAATTCGATAAAGCCATGTGTAAAACGCGCTGTCTCCCCTGAATTTGGGCAAGGCGCGGTAAGCACGAATGAAGGTTTCCTGGGCGATGTCGGGCACCAGATCCACATCGCGCACCATGCGACCAATCAGACGCTCGATGCGCCGTTGGTACTTGACGACGAGCATTTCGAACGCCTTGACGTCGCCCTGTTTGACGCGCTCGACCAGCGGCGCGTCGGCATCGGTCGATGGGGTGGGCTCGGTCAAATCAAGTCTGCGAGTTGAGGCGGGTCTGCAGGAACGGGTGCACCGCTGCGCATGTGCAAGGCGCAACGAAGCCCGTGCCAGTGTGCACGCAAGCCGTGTCGCTGAAGCGGCAACCACAAAGGCTTGAGCGGGATCGCTGAGCCGTCAGCCTCGAGCCTCAGCAACATGAAGCCCCCGAGATCAAGCAAGACACGCACTCGCCAAGGGCCACATTCTCGATCGGCGCCCACGCCATGGCTGCTGTGCCAGCACTGGGAATCCCACCGCAATACGACAGGAGCTCGGCGAGCACTGGTCAGCAAGCCGAGCAACGACCCCGATGCGGCAAATGCCACCAGCGCGAATTCCCAAGGCGAAGAACCATCGCGACTGAGCGCGAACCATGCGCCGCAACAAAGGCACAAGAGCGTCCCCAGGCAACCAAGAAAACGATTCCATACGCCAAAGCGCTCGATCGTGACGCTCAGTGGTGACGCCGCACGCATGCGATTCGCTCCATGCGAAGGTCAGACTCGCTTGAAAACAAGCGTGCCGTTGGTTCCGCCAAAGCCGAAATTGTTCTTCGCTGCGTATTCGATCTTCATGTCACGTGCCGTGTTGGAACAGTAGTCGAGATCGCAGTCGGGATCCTGATTGAAGATGTTGATGGTCGGTGGGGATACCTGATGGAGAACTGCCATCGCAGTGAAAACCGATTCAATGCCACCTGCCCCACCCAAAAGATGCCCGGTCATGGACTTGGTGGAGTTGACCACCAGTTTGCGCGAGTGATCGCCGAAAGCCAGCTTGATCGCATTGGTCTCGTTCACATCGCCCAAGGGCGTCGACGTGCCATGCGCGTTGAGGTACTGAACCGCATCGGCCGGAATCTGCGCATTGCGCAAGGCAGCTCGCATGGAACGCTTCGGGCCGTCCACGCTGGGCGCAGTCATGTGAAACGCATCAGCACCCATCCCAAAGCCGACCAGTTCGGCATAGATCTTGGCTCCTCGACGTTTGGCGTGCTCGTACTCTTCAAGCACCATCACGCCAGAGCCTTCGCCCAACACGAACCCGTCACGATCCTTGTCCCATGGACGAGATGCCGTGGTCGGGTCGTCGTTTCGCGTGGAAAGGGCACGCGCTGCCGCAAAGCCGCCCACGCCCAGCGGAGATACCGTGGATTCAGCCCCGCCAGCCACCATCACATCGGCGTCGCCGTACTCGATCATCCGGCCGGCCTGTCCGATGCAATGCAAGCCCGTGGTGCAGGCAGTGACGATGGCGAGATTGGGGCCTTGGAAGCCGAACTTGATGGACAGATGGCCGGAGATCATGTTGATGATCGACGCCGGCACGAAGAAGGGCGATACCCGACGCGGACCACGCGACACCAGTTCGGCGTGGGTTTCCTCGATGAGTGGCAAGCCGCCGATGCCTGAACCCACCAGGCAGCCGATGCGTTCGGCTTCTTCCTCTGTCAATTCGCCACCGGTCTTCAGCCCGGAATCCCTGACGGCTTGGATCGATGCAGCCAGCCCGTACTGCATGAACACATCCATGTGCCGGGCTTCCTTGGCGGGGAAGTAATCCTCGACATTGAAGCCCTTGACCTCGCCGGCGAAGCGACAGGAAAAATCGGTGGCGTCAAAGCGGGTGATGTTGGCAATGCCGGAGCGGCCGGCAATCACGTTGGCCCAGCCCTCCGCCACGCTATTGCCGACAGGGCTGATCAAACCCATGCCAGTGACGACGACGCGCCTGCGGCTCACTGGCGCGCCCTCAAGGGGAATTGAAGATGCATGAACGCAGGGCCGATGTCAGGCCCGGAAAGCGGCAAAAAAAACATTCCGTGGTGGGTGCGGATCAAGCCTTTTGATGCTTCAAAGCGTAGTCAATGGCCAGTTGCACCGTGGTGATTTTCTCGGCCTCTTCGTCGGGGATTTCGATGCCGAATTCATCCTCGAGTGCCATCACCAGTTCCACGGTGTCAAGCGAGTCTGCTCCCAGATCGGCGACGAAAGCCTTCTCATTGGACACGTCGGATTCAGGCACGCCGAGTTGCTCGGCAACGATCTTCTTGACACGGGATTCGATATCGCTCATGACTCCTCCAGGAGTGTTGTATGGAAACAGCCCGGGATTCTAAGGGCTGCATCACGCGCCCTTCAGCCGGCCAGGCAGGTCCGGTGGGTTGGTAGACGAGCATGCTCGCCATCAATTCATGTACATGCCGCCATTGACATGCAACTCGGTGCCTGTGATGTAGCCAGCACCCGCCGACACGAGGAAGGCAACCGCCTGCGCCACGTCATCGGCGCTGCCGAGCCGTCCCAACGGAATCTGGCCCAACAAGGCCGCCTTCTGGTCATCGGCAAGAGCGTCGGTCATGTCGGTGGCGATGAAGCCCGGCGCCACGCAATTCACCGTGATGCCGCGGCTGCCGAGCTC
>JBBAPK010000040.1:0-25602 GCA_040400875.1 Burkholderiaceae bacterium
GACCGGGCGCGTTGGCGCGCACGTGGACGTGGAAGCCTGCACGCGGCTCGGCATCGCGGTGGCCGAAGGTGCCGGCTCGCCGGTGGCGCCGGCCGAACTCACCTGGGCGTTGATCATGGCGGCGATGCGCCGGCTGCCGCAGTACATCGGCAACCTCAAGCACGGCGCCTGGCAGCAGTCAGGGCTGAAGGCCGCGTCGATGCCGGCCAACTTCGGCCTTGGCATGGTGCTGCACGGCAAGACGCTGGGCGTGTGGGGCTATGGGCGTATCGGCCAGCTGGTGGCAGGCTATGCGCGCGCTTTCGGCATGAAGGTCATGGTCTGGGGCAGCGAAGCCTCACGCACGCGCGCCGAGCTGCATGGCCATCAAAGCGCGTCTTCCATTGAGGAATTTTTCAGCGAGAGCGATGTGTTGACGCTGCACCTGCGGCTGGCCGAGTCCACCCGCGGCACCGTCAAGGGCGAACATCTGTCGCTGATGAAGCCCACCTCGTTGCTGGTCAACACCTCGCGCGCCGAGCTCATTGAAGAAGGCGCGCTGGTGTCAGCCCTCAACCGCGGCCGTCCGGGCATGGCCGCCGTCGATGTGTTCGAAAGCGAGCCCACCTTGCAGGGCCACCCGCTGCTGCGGCTCGAAAACGCGGTGTGCACGCCGCACATCGGCTACGTGGAGCAAGACAGCTACGAACACGACTTCAGCGCCGCCTTCGACAACGTGGTGAACTTCATCGCCGGGGAGCCGACCAACCTGGTCAACCCCGAAGCGCTGAAGTTCATCCGCTGACCCCTGGCGGCCACCCGCCGCCGGCATCGTCGAATTCAGCTGCGCACGGTGGCCGCGCTCTGGCCGAACAGCACCTTCATGGATTCCTCATCGACCACCGGCGCGGTGCTGACTTCAGCGGCGCGGGCGTAGGCGCGCTCGGTGGCCGCGCGGTGCTTGATGCGCTCGAACCACGCAGCCACGTGCGGCGTGTCCTCGATCTTCTGGCTTTGCCACTCGTAAAGCACCACCCACGGATAGCTGGCCATGTCGGCGATCGAGTACTCGGCGCCTGCGATGAATTCACGACCGTCGCTCAGGTGCTTGTCGAGTACCGCGTACAGCCGCGCGGTTTCCTTCACGTAGCGCTCCATCGCGTAGGGAATCTTCTCGGGCGCGTACTGCACGAAGTGGTGGTTCTGGCCGGCCATCGGCCCCAGACCGCCCATCTGCCAGAACAACCACTGCAGCGCCACGTTGCGCCCGCGCAGGTCGGCGGGGATGAGGCGACCGATCTTGTCGGCCAGGTACAAAAGAATGGCACCCGACTCGAACACCGCCAGCGGCTCGCCGCCATCGGCCGGCGCGTGGTCGACGATGGCCGGCATGCGGTTGTTGGGCGAGATGCGCAGGAAGTCAGGCTTGAACTGCTCGCCGCGGCTGATGTTGACCGGCACGATGCGGTAGGGCAGACCGGCCTCCTCGAGGAACATCGTGATCTTGTGGCCGTTGGGGGTGGTCCAGTAGTACAGGTCGATCATGGTGCGGGCTCCGGAAAGACGCCGTCACGCAAGTGCACGGTCGTCGCAGGTGGGTGAGGTACTCTATTTTGAGGGGCATCGGACCGAGTGCCGCCGCGCGGTCAAGGGGGGATTACCGCCACCGCCGGCAAGGCCTCGCGCCCGTAGACTGCCACGCGCCATTCATAAGGATTGACCGTGCTGCTGAACACCGCCAAATCCCGGGCCAACTCCCCGACCCGACCCAACAAGCTCGTCAGCGCTGCTGAAGCGGTGCGGCTGATCCGTGATGGCGACACCGTGGCCACCAGCGGCTTCGTGGGCATCGGTTTTGCCGAGGGCATCGCGATCGCGCTGGAAAAGCGCTTCGTCGACACGCAGTGCGAAACCGGCATCGGCACACCACAGCAACTCACACTGGTCTACGCGGCCGGCCAGGGCGACGGGCGCGACCGCGGCTTGAATCACTTCGGACACAAGGGTCTGATCAAGCGGGTGGTGGGCGGTCACTGGAGCCTGGTGCCCAAGCTGCAGGCGATGGCGCTGGCCGGCGAGATCGAGGCCTACAACCTGCCGCAAGGCGTCATCTCGCACCTGTTTCGCGACATCGCCGCGGGCAAGCCCGGCACGCTCACGCCCATTGGCCTAGGCACCTTCGTCGACCCGCGTCACGGTGGCGGCAAGGTCAACGCGGCCACCACGCAAGACCTGGTGCGCCTGATGGAGATCGATGGCGAGGAAATGCTGTTCTACAAGGCATTTCCGATCCACGTGGGCATCATCCGCGCGACCACCGCCGACCCCGACGGCAACCTCACGATGGAGCGCGAGGCGCTCACGCTCGAAGCGCTGGCCATCGCCATGGCCGCGCACAACAGCGGCGGGCTGGTCATCGCGCAGGTCGAACGCATCGCCGAGCGCGGCTCGCTCAACCCGCGCCAGGTCAAGATCCCCGGCGTGCTGGTCGACTGCGTGGTGCTGGCCGAAAAGCCCGAGCACCACATGCAGACCTTCGTCACGCCCTACAGCGCGGCCTATGCCGGCGAGATCCGGGTGCCGGCCAACACCATCGCACCCATGCCCATGAGCGAGCGCAAGGTGCTGGCGCGCCGTGCCGCGCTCGAGCTCAAGCAAGGCGCAGTGGTCAACCTGGGCATCGGTATGCCCGAAGGCGTGGCCGACGTGGCCGCCGAAGAAGAGGTGATCGAGTTGCTCACGCTCACCGCCGAGCCGGGCGTGATCGGCGGCATTCCTGCCAGTGGGCTGAACTTCGGCGCGGCGGTGAACACCCAGGCGGTGATCGACCAGCCCAGCCAGTTCGACTTCTACGACGGTGGCGGGCTCGACATCGCGGTGCTCGGTCTGGCACAGGCCGATGCCGAGGGCAACCTGAACGTCAGCAAGTTCGGCACCAAGCTGGCCGGCGCCGGCGGCTTTATCAACATCAGCCAGTCGGCACACGCGGTGGTGTTCGTGGGCACCTTCACCGCCGGCGGCTTGCAAGTGCGCATCGAAGACGGCCGGGTGCACATCGACCACGAAGGCAGCCAGCGCAAGTTCGTGCGCGCCGTCGAGCACCGCACCTTCAGCGGCGAGCGCGCCCGCAAGAACGGCCAGCGCGTGCTCTACGTGACCGAGCGCTGCGTGTTTCGGCTGGCCGACGCCGGCGGGCTCGAGCTCATCGAGATCGCCCCGGGCATTGATCTGCAGCGGCACATCCTGTCGCAGATGGACTTCCACCCGGCCATCAGCCCCGAGCTGCGGCTGATGGACGCCAGCTTGTTTGCCGACGCTCCGATGAATCTGCGCCGACGCATGCTCACTCTGCCGCTGGCCCAGCGCATCGACTTCGACGAGCGCGGTCAGATGCTGTTCGTCAACTTCGAAGGCCTGAGCATCACCAGCTCGCAAGACATCGCCGACATCGAGAGCGAAGTCACCAGCAAGGTCTTGCCGATGGACAAGCGGGTTGATGTGATCGTCAACTACGACCACTTCAGCATCCGCCCCGAACTCATTGACGAGTACGGCGCCATGGTCAAGCGGCTGGCCGAGCGCTACTACGCGCAGATCACGCGCTACGCGGCGAGCAGCTTCGTCAAGGCCAGGCTGGACGCTCAGGGCTGATCGTCGGCAAGCGCTCAGGGCGCCTGAGGCAACTGAGCCACCATCGCAAGCACCTCGATCTGGTTGGGCGCGGACAAGACGGACGGCGCGGTCGATAGACCTTTCAACCATTTCGAGAAAAACTTCACAAGTCACAACAATCGCTTGCAAATAGCACTCAAGTGCTCACAGCGATCGGTCGAATAACACCGGGTAATTCGTCCATTTCCGCAAACCACGCGAAAGCGCGGGACGCAAAGCCTCCGGCCTAAAGCGCGCAAGCGCCACGGTAGCGGGGTTGCCAGCTCGCATCAGCGCTCTGGCCTCTACACCAAGAGGCACTGCCATGAAAACCCGTTTCCCCTTGTCGCCGTTGATGATGGCTGCCGCACTAAGCCTGCTGCCACTGGCCTCGCACGCGCGGTTTGACGCCAGCGCAACCGCTGCTGCGGCATCGGCTCAAAACGACACGACCGACCGCCTGATCGTGCGTTACCGCCAAACCGCTCCCGTACAAGAAGCGCTGCGCTCGCGCATGTCGGCCGATCAGGCCGTTCCGGGCCAGGCCGTTCGCGTGCGCGTGCTGCGCGCGATGAGCGGCGGCGCCCATGTGCTGCAGCTCAGCCGGCACATGAAATCGGGCGAGCTCAACTCGCTGATGGCCAGCTTGCGCAACAGCGACCCCAACATCGAATACGTCGAGCCGGACCGCCGGGTTCATACGATGTACGTGCCCAACGACGCGATGTACACGCAGCAGTGGTCGCTGTCGGACGTGACCGGCGGCATCCGTGCGCCAGACGCCTGGAACCGCGCCACCGGCACGGGCGTGGTGATTGCCGTGGTCGACTCTGGCGTGCGCCCGCATGCCGATCTGGCCGCCAACCTGTTGCCCGGCTATGACTTCGTGACCAGCGCCACCATAGGCGCCGATGGCGGCGGCCGCGATGCCGATCCGGCCGATCCGGGTGACTACGCCCCGGCCGGCGGCTGCGGCGCGGGCTCGGCAGCCAGCAACAGTTCATGGCACGGTACGCACGTGGCCGGCATCGCTGCGGCAGCAGGCGGCAACGGCGTGGGCGTGGCCGGTGTGGCCTTTGGCGCACGCATCCTGCCGGTGCGCGCACTCGGGCGCTGCGGCGGCTACAGCTCGGACATGGCCGACGCGATCGCATGGGCCGCGGGCAACACCATCACCGGTGTGCCAGCCAACGCCAACCCCGCCAAGGTGATCAACCTGTCACTCGGCGGCACTGGTGCGTGCGACATCACCACGCAAAACGCCATCAACGCGGCCCGCGCCAAGGGCGCCGTGGTGGTGGTGGCCGCAGGCAACAACAACGCAACATCGACCACGCAGACGCCGGCCAACTGCTCGGGTGTGATCACGGTGGCGGCCACCAGCAAGACGGGCGGCAAGGCCAGCTACTCGAGCTTCGGCACGAACGTGGCCGTGGCCGCGCCGGGTGGCGACTCCACCGGTGCCATCTTGTCGACGCTGAATGCCGGCACCACCACGCCGGGCGCCGACAGCTACGCCTCATATATGGGCACCTCGATGGCCACTCCGGTGGTCAGCGGTGTGGCGGCGCTGATGTTCTCGGCCAACCCCAAGCTCACGCCAGATCAGGTGGCCAGCTTCCTCAAGAGCAGCGCACGCGCCTTCCCGGCCGCGTGCAGCCAGTGCGGCTCTGGCATCGTCGATGCCAACGCGGCCGTGGCCATGGCGCTGGGGGCACCAGCTCCCGCGCCTGCTCCGGCACCAGCGCCGGCTCCCGCACCGGCTCCCGCTCCCGCACCTACCCCAGCACCAGCTCCAGCGCCTGTGAGCGGAGGCTCTTCGATCAACGAGACCTCGGCTGCCAATGACAGCATCGGCACCGCCCAAGCCGTGGCCACCTTGCCGATGACTGTGTCGGGCACGATCACCAGCAACACCGACAACGACTACTTCAAGGTCACGGTGCCGGCTGGCAAGAAGATGACGAGCACGCTCACCGCCGGCAGCGGCTCGGGCTTTGGTCTGGGCGTTTACCTGACGAACGGCCAGCAGCTGATCCTGGTCAGCGGCGTGATCGGCAGGCAGCAACAGATCGCGCTGACCAATGCGGGCACGATGGCAGTCACGGTGGTGATGCGGGTGATGCGCTCGGCAGGCACCACCGGTGCCTACAAGCTGGCGATGACGCTGTGAGCTTGCACCGCGCCCTGATAACTCGGGGCGCGGCACACGGCGGGTGGGCTCAGCGGTGCAGCCAGCGCGCGTGCAGCCAGCGGGCTGCCACATCGAGCGCGTAGCCCAGCGCACCGATCAGCACGATGGCGGCCATCAGTTCGTCGTAGGCCAGCCGGTCGCGGGTGTCGAGGATGAAGTAGCCCAAGCCGGCCGACACGCCCAGCATCTCGGCCGGCACCAGCACGATCCAGATGATCCCGATGGCCAGCCGCACGCCGGTCAGGATCTGCGCGGTGATGCCAGGCAGCACCACGTGCAGCACGGTTTCGCGGCGTGTCGCCGACAAGCTGCGCGCCAGCAGCAACCAATTGGGATCGAGCTGCGCCACGCCGGCGGCGGTGTTCAAGAGCATGGGCCACACCGCCGCGAAGGCGAGCAAAAAGTACACCGGCGCATCGCCCACGCCCAGCACCATCACGGCGATGGGCATCCACGACAGCGGCGACACCATGCGCAGAAACTGAAACAAGGGCGTGGTGCCCTTGGCAAAGCGCATCGACAAGCCGGTCAGCACACCGAGCGGCACGCCGATGGACACCGCCAAACCCAGACCCACTGCCACACGCTGCAAGCTGGTGACCACGTGCGGCCACAGCTCGCCACTGGCCAGCAAGCGCGCGAGCGCCTGCAATGCCGGCCAAGGCGCAAAGGACGCCGCGATGGGCGTGCGCAAGATGAGCAACTGCGCACCGATCCACCACACGACCACGGCCAGCGCCAGCCCGACCCAAGGCAGCAGCCGATGCCGGTGCGGCACCGCTGGTGATGCCGACTCCACGGCATCGACCGTGACTGCGTTGGTCAACTCGCTCACGTGGCGATCCTCACACCTGCACCACTTCCTTGCGCAGCAGATCAGCCGGCAAGCCGAACACCTGCGGGCCGCCCACGGCCGTCAGTGACTTGCGCACGAAGCGGTCGTCGACCAGGTCGCCGGCCACGAACTTCGGGTCGAGTGCTTCGAGAAAGCGGGTGTCGCCCTCGACCTTGGTCTGCCGGATCGCGCGCACTAGTTCTTCGGTGTAGCTGGCAAACGGATACGGCTGGAAGTCGATGCGCCGCTGCGCCCAGCCCTTGTGGTGCACCACGCCGCTGGCCTCATAGCTGTTGTAGTCGGTGGCCGCGAGCACCTTGGTCAGCGTGCGCAGCGGGTGCGGCGTGTAGCGGCCCTCGCCCGTGGTGGACAGCAGTCGGGCGGCATCGGTCTGGTTCTCACGTGTCCACAACTGCGCCTTGACGATGGCGGTGGTCACGCGCTGGGCCCACTCGGGACGCTCGACCAGATCGCGCTCGGCCAGGAAGGTCACGCAGCAGGCGTGGTTCTTCCAGACGTCGCCCGAAAAGCGCAGCACCTTGCCCACGCCAGCGATCTCGGCCGCCGCGTTGAAGGGCTCGGCCACGATGAACCCGGCGATCGAGCCGGCGGCCAGCGCCGACACCATTTCGGCCGGCGGCATCACGATCAGGTTGACCTCGTTGGGCGCTTGCTTCGCGTCGCGCGAGCGCGTTATTGCCACCAGGTTGTTGGCACTCAGGATCTGTTGCAGCAGCACGTTGTGGATGGAATACCAAAACGGAATGGCCACCGTGCGCCCCCCCAGATCGGCCACGCTGTTGATGCTCGGTGCGACCGTCAAGGCCGAGCCGTTGACGTGGTTCCAGGCCACGATCTTGGCCGGGAACTTCGAGCCGTAACGCACCCACAGCGCAGCCGGGGTCAGCAGGTGGATCACGTTGACCTGACCCGACACGAAGGCCTCGACGATCTGCGCCCAGCTTCGAAACAGCCGCGGCACTTCGGCGCGCAGGCCTTCGGCTTCGTACATCTTGCGGCCGTGGGCGACCAGCAGCGGCGTCGCGTCGGTGATCGGCAGGTAGCCGATCTTCACCGGCTGGTCGTCGCCCTTGAAGGCCTGCGCCCGCGCATCGCCAGCGGTGAGCAACGGTGCGGCGACCGATGCGGTGGCCAATGCACCGAGGCGCAGCATGTCGCGCCGAGTCAGGCCGCAGCCGCAATCGGACGACACACAAATGTGGGTGTAGCGCGAGGCCATGGAGGTGTCGATGATCGTCATGGGAGGCTCCTTTGAGGCAGTTGGATCAGGGGTGGCGCAGTGAGGCCAAGGCGGCCAGGATGTCGAGCCGCAGCGCGGTCACTTCGGCGGCGTGGTTTTCGCGCGGGCGTTCGATCGACACCGACCATTCGTGCAGCACGCGCGCCGGCTGCGTGGGCTGCGAGCGCCCCATCAGCAAGACGCGATCGGCCACCAGGATGGCCTCGTCGATGTCGTGCGTGACCAGCAGCGCCGCGGTGTGCCAGCGGTGCACCAGTTCGACCAGCAGGGTCTGCATTTCGGCGCGGGTGATCGCATCGAGCGCCGAAAAAGGCTCGTCGGCCAGCAGCAGCTGCGGCTCGCGCGCCAGCGCGCGGGCCAGCGACACGCGCTGCGCCATGCCACCTGACAACTGCGCCGGGTACAGCTTGTCGTGGCCCGACAGCGACACCGCCTCGAGCGCCTCGCGCACACGCGCTTCAAGGGCCGCACGATCGATCTCGGGCTGGTGCGAAAAATCAAGGCCGAAGCCCACGTTGCCCGCGACGTTGAGCCACGGCAGCAAGCTGGGCTGCTGGAACACCAGCGCGGCCCGCGGGTGCGGCGCGGTCAAGGGCTGACCCAGGAACTCGACCTCGCCACGGGTCGGCTCGGCGAGCTTGGCCAGCACGCGCAGCAGCGACGACTTGCCACACCCGCTGCCGCCGAGCAGCGCCACGATTTCGCGCGGGCGCACGTCGAGCGATACCGCCTCGAAGACAGGCTGACCCTTGCCGTAGGCAAACGCCAGATCACGACCGATCAGCGCGAACGGCAGGGTCGATGCCTCAGCGGCTGCGGCGTGCATCACCGCGTGCATCACCGCGCGCAGCCGGCGCTTCGGGCCGTCGGGAGTCTGAAATAAAGGCGCGTCATCGGTGAGTCTTGAAAGGAAAGCAAAGCCCGCGATTGTTTCACCCTCGACGAGCGGCGTGAAGAGACGGCATTGCGGGGGCCCCGGACTGTGCCGTCACGGCAAGCGCCAGACAAAGAATCTTTGCGACTATCCATAGAGCAAACATGTCGATCGGCGCCCGCCGCCCACCGTCCATCGCCCTGACGCCCACATGCCCAAGCACGGTGCATAAAATCGCTGGCTCGCCAGATGGACGGCGTCGACACCCAGGCCTCGTGCATCCGGATCGACGCGTCCGCGGCGCCTCAAGGCGCTCTCAACCATTTCCGGAGACCCAGACCATGTCATCGACCGACAACACGACCACCACCGTCAAGACCTACCTGCGCCCGATCGACCGCGACGGCTTGCTGGCCTTTGCCGAAAAGGGACGCAACAACCCGGCCTCGCGCGGCACCAACAAAGTCCACACCGTCGTCGAAGGCCAGTACCGCACGCTGAGCTACGTGGGCAACCACGCGCCGGTGGTGGTCGACGAGCCGCCCCACCTGTTCGGCCAGGACACCGCACCGGCGCCCGGCGAGATCGTGCTGTCGGCGCTGGGCGGCTGCCTCGCGGTGGGCATCACCGCCGTGGCCACCTTGAAGCAGGTCAAGCTGAGCAAGCTCGAGTTGTTCCTTGAAGGCGACATCGGCAACCCGGCCGCCTGGGGCGCCGGCGGCGCACTGAAGGCACCAGCCGACATGGGCTTTCAGGCCATCCGCGTGAAGGTGGTCGTCGAAGGCGACGCCACGCGCGAAGTGCTCGACGAGATCGTGAAGCACGCCAACCTGTATTCGCCGGTGGCCAACAGCATGCGCAACCCGATCGGCTTCCAGATCGATCTGGCCTGATCACCGACAGTCACCCGAGCTTCAAGGAGTCCCGCATGGCAGCCGTTCTCGCCGATCCCGCACTCAAAATCTCCACCGCCACCGCCCCGGCGCCGAAGTGGGCCGCTGACCGGCAGCCGCTGATCGACGCCGTGCGGGCCATCGCCACCGGCGAGCTCGCGGCGATGGCCGATGCCATCGACCGCCAAGGCACCTACCCGCGAGCGGTGCTCCAGCAACTCGGTGCGGTGGGCGCCTTGCGGGCCCACCTGCGGCTCGACGGCCAGCAAGACTTCGCTGCGGCCATTGCGGCCATGGCCGAGGTGTCACGGGTGTGCGGCGCCACCGGTTTCATGGTGTGGTGCCACGACGTGTGCGGCTTGTACATGGAGGAGTCGGGCAACCCGGCGCTCGCCGGTCAGGCGCTGCGTGACCACGCCTCGGCGCACACGCTGGGCGCCACCGGCCTGAGCAACCCGATGAAGACCTTCGCCGGCATCGAGACCTTTTTGCTGCACGCGCGACGGGTCGAAGGCGGCTACCGGGTCAACGGCACGCTGCCATGGGTCAGCCACCTCGGGCCCGACCACTACTTCGGGGCGGTGGCCGCGGTCGAGGGCGCCGAGAGCGGCCACGAGGTGATGTTCATCGTGCGCTGCGACGGCGAGGGTGTCGAGCTGCGCAACTGTCCGTCGTTCTCGGCCATGGAAGGCACCAACACCTGGGCGGTGCGGTTGACCGATCACTTCATCGGCGCGGACACCCTCATCGCCGATCCGGCCCGGCCGTTCATCGGCCGCGTGCGCGCCTCGTTTGTGCTGCTGCAGTGCGGCATGGGGCTGGGCGTGACGCAAGGCGCCATCGACTCCATGTGGGACGTCGAGCGCTCGCTCGGGCACGTCAACGAGTTTCTCGACGACCGTCCCGACGAGCTGCAGGCCGAGCTCGATGCGCTGACCGAACGCGCGATGCGCCTGGCCCGCACGCCGTTCGACACCAGCACCGAGTACCTGATCAACGTGTGCGACACGCGTGCCCACGCTTCCGAGCTGGCGCTGCGTGCGGCGCAGTCGGCGCTGCTGCACCACGGCGCGCGCGGCTACCTGATGAGCTCGGCGGTGCAGCGGCGTGTGCGCGAGTCGCACTTCGTGGCCATCGTCACACCGGCCGTCAAGCACCTGCGCAAGGAAATCGCCCGGCTCAGCGCCACCCTGGCGCCGGCTTGAAAGCCCGCACGGACCAGCCGCGCGGCAGCATGACGAGGTCCGCGTGACCGCGCAAGCGTGGCGCAGCTTCATCTGCCGCGCATGCGGCTGGATCTACGACGAGTCGTTGGGCGATGCCGATGGCGGGCTGCCGCCCGGCACGCGCTTCGAAGACATCCCCGACGACTGGGCCTGCCCGCTGTGTGGCGTGAGCAAGGCCGACTTCGAGCCTTATGAGCCGCTGCCCACGCTGCGGCGCGCGGCCACTGCCGCAACGTCCACCCAACGCCCAGGCCTGGGCGCTCGCCACGATGCCGGCGTGGTCATCGTCGGGGCCGGCTGCGCAGGCTGGCAAATGGCGCAGGCGCTGCGCGAGCACGACGCCGACCTGCCGATCACCATCGTCACCGCCTGCCCGGGTCACGTGTACGACAAGCCGCTGCTGTCGGTGGCACTGGCCAAGGGCATCGCCCCGGCATCGCTGGTGAAGCAGACCGCGGATCAAGCCGCAGCGCGGCTCGGCGTGCGGCTGCTCACGCGCACGCGGGCCATCAGCGTGTCGGCCGGCGCACGTGCCTTGCGTACCACGCGCGGCACGCTGCGCTACCGCCATCTGGTGCTGGCGCACGGGGCCGAGCCGCTCGATCTGCCGCAGCTGCCCGCTGCGCTGTGCTGGCGCATCAACCACCTCGACGCGTACCTGAAATTTCGCGAGCAGCTCGGCGAGCCCGGCGCCCGACCCGTGCAGCGCTTGCTGATCGCAGGGGCCGGTCTGGTGGGCTGTGAACTGGCCAATGACCTCGCGCTGGCCGGCCACCCGGTGACGCTGCTCGACATCAACGATCGCCCACTCGCGCAGCTGCTGTGCGAGGACACCGCGCGCGAACTGCTGGCCGCTTGGCAGGGCCTGCCGCTCGAGTTCATCGGCGCGGTGAGCATCACCAGCGTCAGCGATCACGATGGCGTACGCACCGTGCACGCCGCCGACGGCCGCCGCTTTGACGCCGAGCACCTCATCGCGGCCACCGGACTGCAAACGCCTCAGCGGCTGGCGCAGTCGGCGGGATTGAGCTGGGACAACGGCATCGCGGTCGACCCGCTCACGCTGCGCACCAACGTGCCCACGATCCATGCACTGGGTGACTGCATCAGCATCGACGGCGAGGCGCTGCGCTTCATCGAGCCGATTGCGAGGCAAGCGCGGCACATTGCAGCGACGATCCGCGGGGAGTCCCTCGCGCCTTATGACCGAACCGCGCCGCCGATCCGCATCAAGACCGGCTCCCGGGGCTTCACGGTCGGCCGCTGAAGAAGCAAAAGATGTCGCAGACCCCGACCGACAGCGGCATTCGAAGCCTGGCCGACCTGCCTTCGCCCCAGGGCCTGCCACTGCTGGGCAACTTGCTGCAGCGCCCGAGCGGCTGCACCTGACGCTCGAGCAATGGAGCGGCGAGCTGGGGTCGATGTACACCATCGATCTGGGCACAAAGCGCGTGCTGGTGTGCTGCGACCCGGAGCTGGCGCACACGGTGCTGCGCGACCGCCCCGAGGGCTATCGCCGCTACTCGCCCATCGAATCGGTGATCGCCGAGCAGCACGCCAATGGGCTGTTCTCGGTCGAGGGCGAGGCCTGGCGGCCGCAGCGCAAGCTGGTCATGCAAGCACTGGCTGCCACCCATTTCCGAGCGTTCTACCCTGCCCTGCAGGCCATCACCGAGCGGCTGCGCCAGCGCTGGCAGCGCGCGGCCGATGCTGGCGAGACGGTGGACATGACGGTCGATCTGGTGCGCTACACGGTGGACGTGACCACCGCGCTGGCCTTTGGCGAAGACCCCAACACGCTCGACCAATCAGGCGATGTGATCCAGGACCATCTGGCGCTGATATTCCCGATGCTGATGTCGCGCATCAACTCACCGCTGCCGCGGTGGCGCTACATCAAGCTGCCCAGCGACCGCCGCTTCGACCGATCGATGAAGCTCGTGCGCGCGCACATCGATGGCCTGATCGAACGCACCCGAGCGCGCTTGCACGAGCAGCCCGGCGAGCGTCCGCGCAACCTGCTCGAAGCCATGCTGATCGCCAGCAACGAACCCGGCTCGGGCATCACCGACGAGACGATCTTTGCCAACGTGATCACCTTGCTGATGGCCGGCGAAGACACCACCGCGCACACGCTGTCGTGGACGATGTACTTCTTGTCGGCCGAGCCGGCGCTGCAAGCGCGCTTGCACGAGCAGGCTGCCGCGCTGATGGGCGACACACTTGTTTGCGCGCAACTCGATGATCTGAAGCGGCTTGATGCCTTCGAGGCGCTGGCCACCGAGGCCACGCGGCTCAAGCCCATCGTGCCCGTGTTCTTCAAGGAAGCGCTTGTCGACAAGGTGCTCGGCGGTGTCGCGCTGCCGGCCGGTACGCCGGTGTTTTTCGTGCTGCGCCCGGCGATGCTTGACGAGCAGCGCTTCGGCCACGCCAGCACCTTCATGCCCGAGCGCTGGGGCGACGATCGCGACGCCGCACTGGCCCACGACGCCCGCGCCTATGTGCAGTTCGGCGCCGGCCCCCGCGTGTGCCCGGGCCGTCAGCTCGCCGGCATCGAGATACGGCTGTTGCTGTCGATGCTGTGCCGCAACTTCACGATGGAACTGGCCACCGAGCGCGAGTCGATCAGGGAAGTGATGGCCTTCACCATGATGCCCAGCGCGATGCCGGTGCGGCTGCGTTCAAGGCGCTGAGCGCGGCGCGGCTCGAGTCCGCGGGCCTTGCCCTCAACGCGACCCGGCGCAGGTCTTGCCCAGGTTGGCCCGGATGGTTGCGAGGTCAACGCTGTCGGTCTTGCCGTCGAAGTTGAAGTCGAACCAGGTGGATGTGCCGCCCGAACGCGTGGCCCAAGTGTTGTAGTCCTCGACGTCCTGGGCGTTGACGACGCCATCCAGGTTGCCATCACCGGGGCAGTCCACCACCGAGTTGTTGATGGACTGCAGCTTGGACACCAGCCAGTTGTAGTTCGACAAGTCTTCGCCGGTGAGTCCTGTGGTGCCCAGGTTGTTGGCGCCCGGGTTGGTGGGCCGATCGAGGCGAGGGATGGGCGTGGCCTGATCGATTCGGTAGAACTGGTACTGCTCGTTCGTGACGCACTGTCCGGGGCTCGCGCCGTTGGCCGGCACCCACTCCGGTCCTTCGATGCGCAGCAGTTTGTAGTTGCTGTTGCGCACCGCCTGCTGCAGATCGGGCAGGATGCTGTACGTCGACAGGGGCGGCGTTTGGGCCAGGCGGAACTCGTTGACTTGGCAGCAGGTGGTGAAGCCCCCCTCGGGAACGCCGAGCACCGGGCTGCCACTGCCGTACCAGACTCCACCTTCATCTTTGCACAGACCGACTTGCGGAAACAGCGTGGTGCACACATTCGCCGCCTCGATCACGCACGGCGCCTGGACCGTGGAGGGCGCGCGCGCATTGGACTCGAGGTGGGTGAAGCTGACGTCGCGGATCGGCGACGCACCGGGGTCTGTCAGATAAGGCAGCATCGACTCGGCGTCGAGCGCGTGTGTGGCTGGCACGGCATCGCGCACATTGATGCCGGCGATCTCGCCGAACAGCTCGAACAGATCGGCCACGTTGACCATGGCATCCACGCTGCGGCCCGGTTGCACCACCAACGGCCCGGCCACCACAAGCGGCACCCACACGCCCGTCTGGTTCACGTAACCCTTGGCGTACTTGGCGTCGAAGGGCTCCTTGACCGTGTAGACATAGCTGCCGTTGTCACCGATGACGACCACCATGGTGTTCGATTGGGCCGGGTCGTAGGCGATGGAGCCGTCGGCATTGCGCTTGGCCACGCCGCTGTCGACCAGCACGCGACCGATCTCGCGGTCCATGGCCTCGATCATCTGTGTCATCAAGGTGCGCTCGCTGGACGCGCTGGTGCAATCGGTGCCGTCAAACGCCCGGGCATCACTGGGCAACAGCGAGGTCGGAGGCGGCTGGTAGGGCGTGTGTGCCGATGAAAAGCTGACGGTCGCCATCCAGGGCTGGTTCTTGGGGCGGGACTTGATCCAGTCGATGGCCAGATTGGCCTCGAGCGTCGAGCGATAGCCGCGGGCCTTGCCTGAGGGGTCGTCTGGCGGCGCTGAAGTCGCCTGGCCGTTCGAGTCGTTGAACAGCAGCTCGCCCACGTAGTAGCCGTTTTGCAAGGTGAAGTCCACATTGGCCGGGCGCGGGGAGGCGCACACGCCGTTGGGCACCAAGATGCCGCCGCGTTCGAGGCAGGTTCGGCCCGGCGGTTTGTTCGTGCTGCTCAGCTGGCTGCAGTGGTTGTCGACGGTGTAGCAGGCCCCGGCATCGGCGCCGTTCGCGATGGGGGCGCCGCTCGAGCTGGTGGTGCCGGGCACATAGCCGCATGGATAGGAGATGCCCGTGGTCGCGACACCGCCTGCCGTGGTGTCGATGGAGCGCGGGGCGCCTTCACCCCAGCCGCTGAATTGGCCCCACCCCAGCTGGAACTGCGCGGTCGCACCATAGGGGTTGGTGCTCGGGTTCGTCGGCGAACCGGTGAAGTGGGTCTTGCCGAAGATACCGCTGGCGTAGCCCGCAGTCTTCAAGATGGCCGGCGTGGTGGACTCGTACGGCGACATTTGCGAGTTCGCCAGATCCGATGGGGTGATGGCGTCGGTGGTGCCGGTGCGAATCGGGTAGCGGCCATTGAAGAACATGGCGCGACTTGGCGAGCATTCGGCCATCGCCCAGGTGTTCCTGAACATCACGCCGCCTTTCACCAGGGTGTCAATGACGGGCGTTTGCGGCACGTCAACGGTGCCGCCGTAGCCGAATGCACTGATCTGGTCGATGCCCACATCGTCCAGGATGAAGAAGATGATGTTGGGCGGCTGCGGCTCGTTGCCCGAATCCGAACCGAAACAGCCGCTGATCGCCAGCACCAGCAGCGCTGCGATCCAGCCCCAACGGCGACCCACGCCAGCACCTTGGGCACCGATCAGATCAGGTTTGAGTTTCATGGTTCTTCCTTGAAGAGGTACCGGATGCGTCAACGCGACGACTGCGCGCAGCGAAACCCGGAATGCGATGTGCCGATGTCTGACGGCGCGCCTTGGCGGCTGCTGGGCCGATAGCGCGCGCAATACGACTCGTGACACAGGAACGAGCCGCCGCGCTGGGTGCGTCGGGACTCGGGGCCCACCGCCTCGGACGGACCCGTCGGGTTGTCTTGCGTCACTGCGGTCTTGATTCGCTGATAGGCACGGCGGTCGTACCAGTCGGCGGTCCATTCCCAGGCGTTGCCGACCATGTCGTACAGCCCATAGCCGTTGGGCTGGAATGACTTGACCGGTGCCGTGGTCTGAAACCCATCGTCTGCGGTGTTGCGGCTGGGGAACACGCCTTGCCAGATGTTGGCCAGCGGGTGCTTGTCCTTGGGTTTGGCATCGCCCCAGACGAAGGATTGCCCCTCCAGCCCGCCGCGCGCCGCGCGCTCCCATTCGGCTTCGGTCGGCAGCCGCTTGCCTGCCCAGCGACAGAACGCGGCTGCGTCATCCCACGACACCTGAACCACCGGATGGTCGTCGCGGCCTTCAAGGGTGGACGCAGGCCCCTGCGGGTGCCGCCACTGCGCGCCGGGCACCCAGTCCCACCACTGCGACGGGTCTCTCAGGTCGACCGGACCCGAGGCCATCTTGAACACCATGCCGCCGGCCTGCTGCAGCCGCGCCAGGATCTCGGGATTCATGTCAGGCGGGGCGGACCCGAGAAACCCCGTGAGGTCGGGGGTGCGCTCGGCTGCGGTGAGGTGTTGCGTGGCCTTGACAAACGCAGCAAAGGCCTGGTTGGTGACTTCGGTTTCGTCGAGCGCAAAGGCGTCGAGTCGCACCCGGTGCGCAGGCCGCTCTTCGGGCCAGGCGTACTCATCGGTGGCGCCCATGGTGAACTCGCCGCTGGGGATGCTGACCATGCCGGACGGCAATGGTCGATCGAACGCCACCCATCGGCCCACACCGATCGCCACCAGCACGGCTCACACCGCCAGCCAGAGCCCCAATTTGAACGAGCGCCTCACCGTGGACGCCCTCCACACGCGACATAAACGGAAAGGTTTTTCATTGCATCTCGAGTGTAGGAGGGCCAACGAATGGGGCGCCTTGGCACCCAGGCCACGCTGACGAGTCTGACCCACGGGCCGCTCACGCCCTTGAGATAAACCGTCCGAAGCGCGTGCGCTCGATGGCGCACCGCAGAGAATGCGCATCGCGCGCGACGCCGCACGGCACACCACCAGCAGCGCAATCACCGATCGGACTCACGATGGCACAGGTTTCCACCCCCGACGCTGGACGGCCCAGCCACAACGGCTTCCTGGCTAAGGAACGCACCATCGCTGCGCCCGGCTTCAACCGCTGGCTGGTGCCGCCGGCCGCGCTGGCCATTCATCTGTGCATCGGCATGGCCTACGGCTTTTCGGTGTTCTGGCTGCCCTTGTCCAAGGCGCTGGGCATCAAGCAAGCCATCCCGTGCGGCGCCGAGGTGGGCTTCATTCAGGAGCTGTTCATCACCAGCTGCGACTGGAAGATCTCGACGCTGGGCTGGATGT
Source organism: Burkholderiaceae bacterium (assembly GCA_040400875.1). Classification (GTDB taxonomy): domain Bacteria; phylum Pseudomonadota; class Gammaproteobacteria; order Burkholderiales; family Burkholderiaceae_C; genus PBB1. The sequence continues at coordinate 17,476 of JBBAPK010000040.1, forward strand.
ACACGCTGTTCTTCGTGTTTCTGGGCGGTTCTGCCGCGCTGTGGGGCGGCTGGGTCGAACGTGTGGGACCGCGCAAGGCCGGCGTGGCGAGCGCCGTGTGCTGGTGCGGCGGCATGCTGATCTCGGCGCTGGGCGTGCAACAGCACCAGTTCTGGATGATGCTGCTGGGCTCGGGCGTGATCGGCGGCATCGGGCTGGGGCTGGGCTACATCTCGCCGGTCAGCACCCTCATCAAGTGGTTTCCTGACCGTCGCGGCATGGCCACCGGCATGGCGATCATGGGCTTCGGCGGCGGCGCCATGATCGGCTCGCCACTGGCGGCCGAGCTCATGAAGGCCTTTGCCACGCCGGACCAGATGGGCGTGGCGCCCACCTTCGTGGTGATGGCGGCCGTCTACTTCGTCTTCATGTTGGGCGGGGCGCTGTCGTACCGCATCCCTGCATCGGGCTGGCAGCCGGCGGGCTGGACCCGACCGCAAGCGCAGGCGCAAAAGTCGATGATCACCTGGCGCCATGTGCACGTCAGCAAGGTCTGGGGCATTCCGCAGTTCTGGCTGGTGTGGGTGGTGCTGTGCATGAACGTGTCGGCGGGCATCGGCGTGATCGGCATGGCCAGCCCGATGCTGCAAGAGGTGTTTGGCGGCAGCCTGATCGGCCTGACCAAGAAGTTCGGCGAGCTCGACAAGACTGAGTTGACCGCCATCGCCGGCGTGGCCGCAGGCTTCACCGCGCTGCTGAGCCTGTTCAACATCGGCGGGCGCTTTTTTTGGGCCAGCCTGTCAGACAAGCTCGGGCGCAAGATGACTTACGTGGTGTTCTTCGTGCTGGGCGGGTTGCTGTACGCCAGCGTGCCAAGCTCAGCGGCGGCCGGCAGCCAACTGGCCTTCGTGGGCGCCTTGTGCATCATCTTGAGCATGTACGGCGGCGGCTTTGCCACCGTGCCGGCCTATCTGGCCGACCTGTTCGGCACACAGATGGTGGGCGCCATTCACGGCCGGCTGCTCACCGCCTGGGCCACGGCCGGCGTGCTCGGACCGGTGGTGGTGAACTACATGCGCGACTACCAGCTCGGCCTGGGCCTGCCGCGCGAGCAGGTCTACAACCAGACGATGTACATCCTGGCGGGCATGCTGGTGATCGGCCTCATCAGCAACCTGCTGATCCGCCCGATCCACGCCAAGCACTTCATGACCGAGGCCGAACTGGCCGAAGAGCGCCGACGCGCCCACGAACGCGCAGCCGCCACCGAAGCCGGCACGGGCAGCCAGACCCACCACGCCACCCACACCGTGTGGGTCGTGCTGGCCTGGACGGCGGTCGGCGTGCCCCTGGCCTGGGGCGTGTACCGCACGGTGTTGAGCGTGTTGAAGTTCATTCACTGAGGGTGGGGGCGGATCTCCTCGCACTTCGCCTGCATGCGTGAATGCCGACCAGCGCTCACGCCCACGACTCCCCCAGTGCCTCGGCCTGCCTGAGCACCAATTCCACCGCCGCCACTTCCAGATCCGGCGGGTACTTGTACTTGCGCAAGATGCGCTTGACCATCAAGCGCAGCTTGGCCCGAACACTGTCACGCTGTGTCCAGGCCACGGTCAGGTTCTTGCGCAGGTTCTCGGCGAGTTCATGCGCGATCTTTTTGAGCGTCTCGTCGGTCAGCTCGCGCACGGCCGATTCGTTGTGGGCCAGCGCGTCATAAAAGCGCACCTCGTCTTCGGTCAAACCCAACTGCTCGCCGCGGCTGGCCGCTACGCGGAAATCCTTGGCCATTTGCACCAGCTCTTCCATCACCTGCGCGGCTTCAATGGATCGGTTCTGGTAGCGCTGGACCACGTCGCTCAGCATGTCCGAGAACTTTTTGTTCTGGACCACGTTGCCCGCAAAACGTGACTTGATCTCGCCTTCGAGCAGCCGCTCGAGCAGCTCGACCGCAAGGTTGCGCTCGGGCAGATTGCGCACCTCGGCCAGGAAGGCGTCATCGAGGATGCCGATGTCGGGCTTGTCGAGGCCCACCGCATCAAAGATGTCGACCACCTCATCGGACACCACCGCCGAGTTGATGATCTGGCGGATGGCCAGCTCGCGCGCCTCGTCGGTCTTTTTCTGTGCGCTGAACTCGCGCTTGGTGAGGATGACCTTCACAGCCTGAAAAAACGCCACTTCCTCGCGCACTGCCTTGGCCTCGTCCAGCGTGCAGCACAGCGAGAACGCCTTGCTCATCGCCAGCGCCGTGTCGGCAAAGCGCTTCTTGCCGTCCGTCACGCCCAGCACATGGTTGGCCGCGCCAGCCAGCGTCTTGTGGCCGCCCTTCAAGAACTCTGACCAGTCAAAGCCGTGCAGCATCGCGTGCAGCACGTCGAGCTTTTCGGCGAGCACGCTGAACGCCTCGTGCGCGTCGACGGTGGGCCGTTCGCGGCCCTGGCTGGCGGTGTACTCCTTCAGGGCTGACTTCAACTCGTTGGCGATGCCGATGTAGTCGACCACCAGCCCACCTTGCTTGTCCTTGAACACCCGGTTCACCCGCGCAATGGCCTGCATCAGGTTGTGGCTCTTCATCGGTTTGTCGATGTACAGCGTGTGCACGCACGGCGCATCGAAGCCGGTGAGCCACATGTCGCGCACGATCACCAGGCGCAGCGGGTCCTCGGGCTTCTTGAACCGCTTTTCCAGCCGCTTCTTGACCTGTGCGCTGTAAATGTGCGGACGCAGCAGCGCCTTGTCGCTGGCCGAGCCGGTCATCACGATCTTGATGGCGCCCAGCTCGGGGTCGTCGCTGTGCCAGTCGGGCCGCAGTTTGGTGATCTCGTTGTAAAGGTGCACGCAGATGTCGCGGCTCATGCCCACCACCATGGCCTTGCCGCTTTGCGCCTTGTTTCGTTCCTCGAAGTGCGCCACCAGATCGGCCGCCACGCTGGCGATGCGTGGCTCGGCACCGACCACCTTTTCCAGCGCCGCCCAGCGGCTCTTGAGCTTGGCCTGCTGGCTTTCTTCTTCGTCTTCGGCGAGCTCGTCCACATCGCTGTCGATGGTGGCCAGCTCGTCAGCCTTCAGGCCCAGCTTGGCCAGCCGGCTCTCGTAGTAGATGGCCACGGTGGCGCCGTCTTCCTTGGCCTGCTGCATGTCGTACACGCTGATGTAGTCGCCAAACACCGAGCGCGTGTCGCGGTCTTCGCCCGACACCGGCGTGCCCGTGAACGCCACGAAGGTGGCGTTGGGCAGCGCGTCGCGCAGGTGCTGCGCGTAGCCCACCTGGTAGCGGTCGACCGTGGGCGCAAATTCGACCTGATTCGGTGCCGGCGCGCCCGAGCCCGTGGTCAGCACCGTGGCCCCGCTGCCAGACGCCGGGCGTTGCTTGACCGTCTTCAGCTTGGCCTCGAAGCCGTACTGCGTGCGGTGCGCTTCGTCGGCAATCACCACGATGTTGTGGCGCGGCGAGAGCGTGGGGAAGGTGTCTTCGTCCTCGCCCAGCATGAACTTCTGGATGGTGGCAAACACGATGCCGCCGCTGGGTCGGTTGGCCAGCAAGGCCCGCAGATCCTGGCGCGAGCCGGCTTGCACCGGCTGCTCGCGCAACAAGTCTTGCGCCAGAGAGAACACGCCGAACAACTGGCCGTCGAGGTCGTTGCGGTCGGTGATCACCACGATGGTCGGGTTGGCCATCAACGGCTCTTGCATCACGCGCGCCGCAAAGCAGGTCATGGTGATGCTCTTGCCGCTGCCCTGCGTGTGCCACACCACGCCGCCCTTGCCGCGCACGCTGGGTGCACCATCGGGTCGCGAGGCCGCAATCACCTGGGCGATGGCAGCGCGCACCGCATGAAACTGGTGATACCCGGCGATCTTCTTGACCAGCGTGCCGTCGTCTTCAAACAGCACGAAGTAGCGCAGGTAGTCCAGCAAATAGGCCGGTGCCAGCACGCCGCGCACCAGCGTTTGCAGCTCGTTGAACCGCCTTAGCGGATCGAGCGTGATGCCATCGATCGTGCGCCAGGCCATGAAGCGCTCGGCATTGGCCGACAGCGAGCCCAGCAACGCATCGGTGCCGTCTGAGATCACCAGCACCTCGTTGTACTGAAACGCGTCGGCGATCTGCTCCTTGTAGGTCTCGATCTGCTGAAACGCCTTCCAGACATCGGCATTCAGGTCGGCCGGGTTCTTCAGCTCGATGAGCACCAGTGGCAGGCCGTTGACGAACAAGATAATGTCGGGTCGGCGGGTGTGGTTCGGCCCCTGAATCGAGTGCTGGTTGACCGCCAGCCATTCGTTGCGCGCAGGCTCGGCCCAATCGATCAGTCGCACGAAGTCGCCACGGGTTTCGCCGTTACGCTGGTACTGCACCGGCACGCCGGCCACCAGCAGTCGGTGAAAGTGCCGGTTGGCCGCCAGCAGCGCCGGCGTGCCCAGCTCGACCACCTGCTGCACGGCATCGTCGCGCGCGGCTTGCGGCACCGCCGGGTTCAGCCGGGCCACGGCCTGACGCAGCCGCTCGATCAGCAGCACCTGCCGGTAACTGGCGCGCTCGGGGGCCGCGCCGTCCGGCGCGATGTCCGGCCCGTAGCGATGGGCATAGCCCACATCGGCCAGCCAGCCCAGGGCTTCTTGTTCGAGCTGGTCTTCGGTCATGCGGTGGGCGCTCCAGGCCTTGACGACGGTGGCGGGACGGCCTGGCCCTGCAGCACCGCATTCAAGGCCACGTTGATGTAGTAGTTGCAGCGGCCAATCTTCTGCTTGCGCACGAAGCCGCCTTCTGCCAGCGCGTCGAGGTACTTGGTGGCCGTCACGCGCGAGACGCTCAGGTCGCGCTGCACGAAATCGATCTTGGTGTACGGGTGCGTGAACAGGTTGTTGATCAGGTCCTGGCTGTAAAAGCGGTGGCCGGCGCGGATGCGGTGCTTGTAGTCGAACAGCGCCGTCTTGATGGCGTGGATGGTGCCAATCGCCTGGCGTGCGGTGGTTTCCACAGCCTCCAGCATGTAAAGAACCCAGTCTTCCCAGGCATCGTCGATGCGCACCGTCTGCAGCAAACGGTAGTAGTCGGCCTTGGTGCGCACGATGTGGCTGCTGAGGTAGAGCACCGGGATATCAAGCAGCCCCTCCTTCACCAGGTAGAGCACGTTGACGATGCGACCGGTGCGGCCGTTGCCGTCGTAGAAGGGATGGATGCTCTCGAACTGATGGTGGATGAGCGCCATCTTGATCAGTGGGTCGGCTGGAAACAGCTCGGGCGTGTTGATGAAGCGTTCCAGAGCGCTCATCAGCGCCACGATCTCGGCCGGGTCCTGCGGTGGCGTGTACACGGTCTGCCCGTCGCCGTCCTTCAGCGCTGTACCCGGCAGCCGGCGCAGGCCGGCGTTGTTGCGTTCCAGTTCGCCCTGAATCTGGACGATGTGGTTGGTGGTGAGCAAGCCCGTGCCGCGCACCTGATCAAAGCCGACCCGCAGCGCCTGGCGGTAACGCAGCACCTCCTTGGCGGCCGGGTTGGCGAAGGACTCGGGCAGCACGTCGTCCTTGAACAGCTCATCGTGAGTGGTGACGATGTTCTCGATCTCCGAGCTGTCTTTGGCCTCCTGCAGGCCCAGGGTGTTGATCAGGATGCCCTGGTTGGGAATGGCCGCGGCGACGCCCTTGAGCTCGGCCAGCGCGCGACTGCTGCTGGCCAGCTTCCGCAGGATCGCAGGCACATCGAAGCGCCCGGCTCTCAGCTCATCAAGCGGCGCGATCGATGGCATGGCGAAGGTCTCCGGGCCCGAAACAGGATCAACAAATATCTGTTTGCTGTGCATGTTAGTCGGCACATGCATAGAAAACGCAAATTTCTATGCATGTTTGGCTGGCGTTGTAAAGAATGCGCTGTTTTCTTTGCGACTCACCGCCGAGCCTGCGTGCGTGGAGGCGTCACTCAGCTCGCCTCTTCGGTCCGATACGACTGCATTTCGTGGGTCGGCGTCGCCGAGAACGCCCGTCGGATGCGGTGCGTCTTGACGAGCCCGTCGGGGTTCAGGCGGCCCCTTCGGCGCGGCAAGGCTGCACGCAACTCCAGTTCTTGGCGCAAGGCCGACGAGAGTGCCGCCAAGTTGTCGACGATGGGGGCACTGAGGTGCGGCGACAAGAGGCATCCCATGGCGTCGCGCCTCGAGCCGGTGTCCGCGCTAGCCGCCCCGTCCTCCATCCCTGCTTCGGCTCCCGAAGGCCCGGGGCTTGCCACGTTAGGTCCGGAGCTCGGCTTGTTAGGTACGGAGCTGCTGCCTTCAAGTACGGAGCTGACCCCAGCCGCGAACACCTGCTCCGGCGATACCGGAGCGGCACCGGGCAGGTGATAAACCTTTGCGCGGTACTGCCCCTGCGACTTCAACAGACCATCACGCTCCAGCGCCGAAGCCCCGTCGAATCGCTCGCCCAGCGCCCCCCGAAGCCGGGCCACCACGGTTGCCGGCAGCAAGATGTGATCGGAACTTCGCACACCCTCTCGGGGGAGCAGAGCCGACACGACAACTGAAGGCACGCACCTAGGGTTTTGGGAGCTTGTCATCGCTGTACGGGTGCATAAACTCTCTGCTTAAGTGGATTGGGGGTTCCTGGTCGGCGCTACAGCCTCGGTGGGTTCACCGGGGCTTTTCGCTTTCTGGGGTGGGTGAACGATGAGTCCGACGTTCTCATAGTCGCGCCCCAGTCGCTGCCGCCCGCCGGCACAGTAGAACTTGGTCTTCAAGAGATCAAACGCCTTGTTGTCCTGCGCAGGGCGGAGGTAATTGATGCCCACCGGGCGGGCCACCAAGTCTGCCAACTGAAGCCCAGCCAGATTGGTCTTCTTTTCGGCAAAAACAATGTCGAACGGCAAGGGCTGGCCGCCAGAAATGCTGCCGTCGCAGATGCGGCGAAATTCCAGCTCGAGCTCGGCGTCTTCCTTCTTGCCTCGGCATTCCACAACCATGTGTGTCTTGAGCTGGCTTTGCTGCTTCTCGGCAAGAAACGAGTGCAGCGCCTCAAGGCACATGCCCAAAGCGATGTGATACGGGTTGGAAGCGACCCCTTCACTTTTGGACAGCCTTGCCTTGTCCACCACGCCGGCGATCAGGATGAAGTTGCTGGCGTCCATGATCGATGACAGATAGGACATGAACTCGTCACGCACGGCGCGCTGGGCCAAAAAAGCGAACGCCCTCTTTTGCTTGCGGATGTCGTTCTCATGCAGCACCACGCTGTCGTGGCCAAAGTAGTTGAACTTCAGCTTCTCGACGGCCGGAATGATCTGCTCGCTGTAGTGCCGCTTGTGGAAGATGCACAGCGCCAGCACGAACACGGGGTACTCCGGGTCGACGCTGGCCAGTGAATGGTCGCCACTCTCGTCCACATAGACCACGTAGTCGCTGAAGCGCCTTGCCATGGTGTCGACCCCGCCCGGCACCTCGACTGGGGCGCCTTCGACCGACTCGAAGAGGGCGTACCGGGTGCCAGGCGGGGTCATGTCACGGCCTCCGCTGCGACAGATGCCGCCTCGGGCAGTCGCAGCTGGCCGGAGATCAGGCGGGGGAGCAGGGTGTCGCGCAGGGTGGCGAGGGTTTGGGCTTGCATGCTGTTCGCCCGGATGCGCGAGTAGATTCCATCCGCAATTTGGTGAAAGCTGCCGAGTAACTGCGCCGATGGCAAGACCACCTGATGTGAAGCAACGATCGCCTTCGAAATATTCTGTTGCGCTGCGCCATTCGCGCGGCTGTTGAACCAAGCCCGACCAAAGAAGAGCGTCAGGAACAAGTACCAAGAGCCGACAGATGCCTTGGCCACCATGCCGGTACACGCTTGGTTGAACGTTGCGTTCTCAGTGAGTATTCCTAGCCGGCCAACGGTCGGCGCAGCGTAGATGGCCATCAGGATTGCGTTCGCCGGAAGCACCTTCACGCTCGATCCGTCTATGGCCGCCGCAGAGATGCGTTCGGCTGGCGCCAGCAAAAAACCATCCGCGAAGTCACCCGTCTTGAACCAAGGCGTCGTGCCTTCCGTCCAAAACGCGGCGTTCGACCGGCTTGGCGTTCCCCCGTTCGTGACGACGTCGCACAAGCCATCGATCGTTTCAACGCTCCACCCCTTCGGCACCATCCCCAACGCCGACTCCTCGAAGCTGTCCGGAAACAA
>JBBAPK010000041.1:0-24441 GCA_040400875.1 Burkholderiaceae bacterium
CAAGCTGCGCTACCACCGCATCATCATCATGACCGACGCCGACGTGGACGGCGCGCACATCCGCACGCTGCTGCTCACCTTCTTGTTCCGGCAGATGCCCGAGCTGGTCGAGCGCGGCCACATCTACATCGCGCAGCCGCCGCTCTACAAGGTGAAGTTCGGCAAGGAAGAGCAGTACCTCAAAGATGGCCATGAGCTCGACGGCTACCTGCTGCGCGTGGCGCTCAAGGACGCAAAGCTGGAAACCGGCACCGAAGGCGCGAAGGTGCTTGAAGGCGAAACCCTCGAGACGCTGGCCAGGCAATACGTGCTGGCCAACAACGTCGTCGATCGCCTGAGCGCGTGGATGGACATCGAGGCCCTGCGCGCCATGGCCAACGGCCTTCCGCTGAACCTGGACACGCTCGAAGCCGCCGAGCAATCGGCCACCGAGCTCAAGGCCGCGCTGCACGACGCCGAGGTCAGCGCCGAATTCGACGCCCGGCTCGACAAGCACATCCTGCGCATCAGCCGCATGCACCACGGCAACGTCAAGAGCAGCGTGATCACCGCCGACTTCGTGCACGGTGCCGACTACGATGCACTCAGTACCGCAGGTCGCACTTTCAAAGGCCTGGTCAGCGCCGAGGCGGTGGTCAAGCGCGGCGAAGGCGAGCGTCAGAAACAGTCCACCGTGGGCGACTTCCGTCAAGCCATGGCCTGGCTGATCCAGCAAGCCGAGGGTGCCGTGGCCCGCCAACGCTACAAGGGACTGGGCGAAATGAACCCCAGCCAGCTGTGGGAAACCACCATGGACCCCACCGTGCGCCGCTTGCTGCGCGTGCAGATCGACGACGTCATCGAAGCCGACCGCGTGTTCACCATGCTGATGGGCGACGAAGTCGAACCCCGCCGCGACTTCATCGAGACGAACGCGTTGCGGGCGGCGAATATCGACGTGTGAACCGCCTCGTGCATCGAGCCGGCATGCATTGCCTGACGTGTCTGTGAGCAACCCGTTCTCCCTTCGCATCTTCGTCGCTGACGGCGACCCCGACGGGCTGCGCGTCGTCGAGCGCTCCAACTGGATCGGCAAGGCGCTGGTCTTCCCGCGTGCCTTGCTACCCATGGTCAAGCGGCGCGACGAGCTTGGCCAGACGGGCGTGTACCTGCTGCTTGGCCCGCGCGACGATGGCGAGGGCGAGAAGCTGTATGTCGGTGAGGGCGACCCCATTCGCCCGCGGCTCGAATCGCACTACGCGCAAAAGGATTTCTGGACTCGTGCGGCGTGCTTCGTGGCCGCACCGGGGCAGTTGAACAAGGCGCATGTGCAGTTCCTGGAGGCGAACTTGGTGCGCCTGGCCAAGGCCGCCAAGCGCATGCCCCTGGACAACGGCAACGCGCCCGCCGAGCCCTCGCTGAGCGAGGCCGACCGCTCCGACATGCTGGTGTTCCTGGCCAACATGCTGGGCATGCTGCCGGTGCTGGGCGTGCAAGCTTTTGAGCGGGCCCCGCCTGTCGCCGCGGCCGCAGCCCCGGTGCTCTCCTGCAAGGGCAAGTGGGTGCAGGCCTCCGGTTTCGAGGCCAGCCAGGGCTTCGTGGTGAAAGCGGGCTCTCACGCGGTGGGCGAAACAGCGCCGTCGATGCAGCAGCATGTCCGCGGCATGTTCGATCTCCGGCAAGAGCTGATCGGCAACGGCGTGCTGGCAGCCGAAGGGGGCGGCTACCGCTTTTCGCAGGACTACGTGTTCACCTCACCGTCCACCGCCGCTGCGGTGGTGCTGGGGCGCAGCGCAAATGGGCGCATCGAGTGGAAGGATGGGCAGGGGCGGACGTTGAAGGAGTTGCAGGCGCAGGAGTTAACGCAAGACGTTCTCAAACTCGCTCCACGTGTAGCAAAACCAGCTACCTGACGTCCATCGCCAACCACCTCCTTGGGCAAACGCGTTCGGCCGTGCTGGGCACGCTGGCGCTGCACCCCTAGGACTCCCTGCACCGAGAGTTGCGCGCCCTTGCCGAACTGGGCGTTCGGCTGCGGCAGATCGTCGGGCACCAGGCTCACCACCGCGCCAATCCGGCGTGCCCGGTTTCAAGCCCTGGCTGGCGCAAAAGCAGCAACCGCCACTCCCTCTCCCCGCGGGGAGAGGGCTGGGGTGAGGGGCTCCCGCCCCTGCTGGCCGAGCCCAACCGTGAGCAAGCGGCCTAAACTTGGGCCCACACCATGATCGACTTCTTCGACCTGAAGCGCAATGACGTGGCCACGCTGTGCCGCCGCTCGCGCGCGCGCAGGCTCGACGCGTTTGGCTCCGCGGTTCGGGATGACTTCGACCCCGTCGCGAGCGACCTCGATTTCCTGGTCGAGTTCGACGACGTGCCGCCCGCCACCTATGCGCAGGCCTATTTCTCCCTCAAGGAGGGGCTTGAGTCGCTGTTCGGCCGGCCGGTTGACCTGGTGACGAGCAGCGGCTTGGCGAACCCGTTCTTCCGCGAGCGCATCGACGCCGAGCGCGGTCTGGTCTATGTACGCTGACGCCGAAAAACTTTTGCGGGATGCCAACCATGCGGCCGACCGAGTGCGCCCCAAGTGTTACGACGTTCGGAACCACGGCCAGTACGAGGGCGACCTGACGGCTGCCCAGCGACTTACTTCACCGAGGGGCCGTGCCTTTCATTCGCCATTTGCAAATAGCGAATGAAGGCTGTTTCGAGCACCATGTCGTACCCCAAGACCAATCCCCAAATAGTGCTGCGCCCCCATGAGGCGGCCGAGCCCAACCCGGCGCTTCGGGTCCTGTTCTATGACGCCACGTTCGAGTACTTGAAGGGCTTGGGCCTTCAGCTGATCTGAACTCGATCAAACCCTTTTTGGGCATGATCAAACCCAATCTGGGCATGAACCTCTCCACCCTCCACTCCCCCGCTGCCGACCGCAACAAGGCGCCGATCCTCGAGCAGCTGCTGCGGGTGTTGCCTGCCAGCGGTGTGGCGCTCGAAGTGGCCAGTGGCAGCGGGCAGCATGTGGCGCATTTCGCGGCGGCGTTGGCGGGGTGGACGTGGCAGCCGACCGATGGAGATGCTCGCTCGCCGGCGTCGATCGATGCGTGGTGTGCGGGGTTGACCAACGTGCGCCCGGCGCTGCGGCTCGATGTGCTCGACGAAGCCAGCGTGGCGGCGCTCGGGGTCGCGTTGCGCGAACCCGTCGATGCGCTCTACTGCGCCAACATGCTGCACATCTCGCCGTGGGGCACGTGCGCTGCGCTGATGCAGCTGGCCGCTCGGCAGCTGGCGCCGCAGGGCCGGCTGGTGTTGTACGGGCCGTACCTTGAAGCGGATGTGCCCACGTCGCCGGGCAATCTGGCTTTCGATACCGATCTGCGTGAGCGAGACCCGAGCTGGGGCATACGCCAACTGGCCGATGTGCTGGCGCAGGCCGCGGCCGTTGGCTTGCACTTGCGCGAGCGCGTGGCGATGCCGGCCAACAACTTGCTGCTGGTGCTCGCGCGTGATGCCAGCGCCAGCCAGTCGCTCACGCGATGAGCGACATGAAATACCTCTCGGGCTATTCGCCCACCGTGCTGTCGCGGGTGAGCGAGCTGATCGCGCAAGGGCGGCTCGGCGAGTCGGTGCGAAAGCGCTATCCCGAACCCAACGACGTGCGCAGCGACCCGGCGCTCTACGACTACGTGATGGCGCTGAAAACGCGCTTCATGCGCAGCGCGCCGCCGATCGCCAAGGTGGCCTACGACAACCGGCTGCAGGTGCTGCACAACGCGCTGGGCACGCACGCCACGGTGTCGCGGGTGCAGGGCACGCGGCTCAAGTCCAAGAGCGAGATCCGCGTGGCCAGTTTGTTCAAAGAGGCGCCCGCGCCGTTTCTGAAGATGATCGTGGTGCACGAGCTCGCACACCTCAAGGAGCGCGAGCACGACAAGCCGTTTTACGCGCTGTGCTGCCACATGGAGGGCGACTACCACCAGCTTGAATTCGACTTGCGGCTGTGGCTCACCGCCCAGGACATAGAGCCCCGAGCGCCGCAGGATGCAAGCTAAAGTCGCCGCGAAATCCCCAAACGCCAAACAAGGAGTTGAGATGAACCTTCGCGCCCCTGATCAACGCAACCGCATGCTGAGCGCAGCGAGCACCTTGGCCTTCATGGCGCTGGCAGCCACCCATTTCTCGGCCGCCGCGCAAATGGCGGCAGCGCCGCCCAAGGCCGCCGCGTCGGCCGCATCGGCGGTGCTGGCAGCACCCGTGCCCAAGGTGGCCCCACCGGCGCCGCGCGTGCTGTCTCCGGCGCAGCAGATGCAGGAAAACGCGCCCGTCGACGACACCCGGCCCGAAGGCACCGTGGCACCGCAGATCATGATTCCGTTCGGACAGAAACCGGCCACCCTGATCAATCAGGACAAGCCCACGCCAACGGGCAAGCGCATCGATGACTCGGCTGCGCGCTGCGGAGCCATCGCCGACGCCGACGCACGCGCGGCCTGCCGCAACAAGCTGCCGCGCTGAAATGGCGGCCTTCAGGCAGCCGCCTGAGAGCGAGCCGTCACGCGATCAGTTCATCGAGCGCCTGACGCTCAGCCTGGCCGACGGCCGTTTCGTGAAGTTGCTGCTCGCCAAGCACCATGGCCCGCAGGCCGATCTGCAACGGTTGATGGTGCGCGCCGTGTCGCTCAAGGGCGAGCCCTGCCTGTCGTTCGTGTACCGGCACACCACGCGCGACGTCACCAAGAACCTGAGCGTGGACGCCGGTGTTCAGGCCGTGCGCGAACTGCTCGGCCTGGTGTTTCGCAACGCGCATCTGCACACCGCCGACGAGACCGTCGAGCTCACCATCAGCCAGCGCGGCGTGTGCACGCTGCGCAGCACGCCGCTGCCGCCAGTCGAGGCCGATGCGTTAGGGGATGAGCGCGAGGCGCCCGCCACCGCCACCCACAACCGCGAAAAGCAGCGCTGGGTCGATGTGCGCCAGCCCTTTCTCACCGCCTTGGGCGTGACCACGGCGCAGCACGACGTGGTGCCGGCGATGTCGCGCAAGTGGAAGCAGATCAACAAGTTCGTCGAGGTGTTCGCCGGTGCCTTGCGCGCTTCGGGGCTGCTGCCCTCGGCCGATGCGCCAGCTGAGGCACCACGAACGATCCGGGTCGTCGACTTCGGTTCGGGCAAGGGCTACCTGACGTTTGCAGTGCACGACCACCTGCGCGGCCAACCCGGCGCCGACGCCCAGGTCACCGGCGTCGAGCTGCGCGGCGATATGGTGCGTCTGGGCAATGCGGTGGCGCAAAAGCTGGGGCTGCAAGGCCTGCACTTCGATGAGGGCGATGTGAGCACACGCTGCGCCGAGCTGATCGACGTGATGATCGCGCTGCACGCGTGCGACACCGCCACCGACCACGCCATCCACCATGGCCTGCGTGGCGGCGCGGCGGTGATCCTGTGCTCGCCGTGCTGTCACAAGCAACTGCGTCCGCAACTGCTCAGCCCGCATCCGCTGCGTCCCATCCTGCAGCACGGCGTGCACCTCGGCCAGCACGCCGAAATGCTCACCGACGGTCTGCGCGCGCTGCTCCTCGAGGCCTGCGGCTACGACACGCAGGTGTTTGAATTTGTGGCGCTCGAGCACACGCAAAAAAACAAGATGATCCTGGCGGTGCGCCGCCCCGACGCGCGGCCCGCCGCCGCGAGCGCGGGTCAGATCGAAGACCTCAAGGCCTTCTACGGCATCCGCGATCACTGCCTCGAGACACTGTTGCGTGCTGACGGGCTGCTGCCACCTGCGCCGGCGGCCCAAGCTCAGGGGGGGTAATCCCCTGTCCGAGAGGGTGATTCACGCGCACCACAATGCGCCGATGGAAGCACCCCCCCCCCAGCAGTTGTCGCAGCTGCCGCTGTTCCCCTTGCGCAGCGTGCTGTTTCCGGGGGGCTACTTGCCGCTGCGCATCTTCGAGGTGCGCTACCTCGACATGATCGGCCGCAGCCACAAGGCCGGTACGCCGTTCGGTGTGGTCTGCCTGACCCAGGGGCGCGAAGTCCGCTCGGCGCCGGCAACATCGACCGCACCATCTGTTTACAGCGATGAGTCTTTCCACGCCGAAGGCACGCTGGCCACCATCACCCGGCTGGAGCGCCCTCACCCTGGTTTGATCACGATCTCGTGCACCGGCACGCAGCGCTTTCGCGTGCGTTCGAGCGAGCGGCTCAAGCACGGGCTGTGGGTGGCTGACGTCGAACTGTTGCCCCAGGACATGAAGGTTCCGGTGCCCGACGATCTCGAGAACGCGGCGTTTTCCTTGCAGGAGCTGGTGCGCGGCTTGTCCGAGCGCGCGGGCGACCCGGCTGAAATGCCGCTGCAGCCGCCTTATCAGTGGGGCGATTGCGGCTGGCTGGCCAACCGCTGGTGCGAGCTGCTGCCGCTGGATGCGGATCAGAAGCAGCGGCTGATGTCGCTGGACAACCCGCTGCTGCGCCTGGAGCTGGTGAGCGATTTGCTGCAGCACATGGGGCTGGATCAGCCCGCGGCCGGCGCGAGCTGAGCGACTTTCAGCGTCGCTGCTGCCCTTGCAGCCAGTCGGCGTGCATGTCGCCACGGGTGTAAGGCGCGCTGCGACCAGACACCTGCAGCGCCCACTGAGTGATCAGCCCGTGGGTGTCTGACGGCGGCGCGCCGACCGGCGTCAAGCCGAACCACAGCGTGAGGATGACCGGCACCCACAGCGCCGAGCGCATCATCGGCAGCCTGCCGGCCTGCAGCGCGCCAGCCGACACCACAGCGCCTAGCCCCAGACCCATCAGCACCTCGACCCACGAGTGCGCGCCGATGGCGATGCGCGACACACCGACCAGCACCGCCAGCGCGATGCCCAGTGACAGCCCGGTGCGGCGCCAGGTGGGTGCGGCCGGCCCGGCCAAGGCGTGCAGCGCCACCATGCTGGCCAGCGGGTACACCGCCGCAGCGAGCATTGAGTGGCCGGAGATGCCGCTGTAGTTCAGCGGCGCGTAGCCCAGGCCGTAGCCCATGAAGGCGATCTTGGAGGCGATGGTCACGCCCACCGCAGCACCGAGCCCGAGCGTCCACATGGCAGCCAGCCGCACCGCGCGGCCCCGCCAGACCAGCCACAGCGCTAGCAACGCGACCGCAGGCAGCAAGATCATCGCCTCGCCCAGCCGCGTGACCAGCAGCCACAGCGCATGAGGCTCGACCGGCATCGGCGTCACGTCGAGCGCTTGGCCGGCGCCGCGCGCCGCGGCAGCCAGCGCTGCACGGCGAGCACTGCATCGTCGACAAAGGTGAACACCACAGGGATCACCAGCAGGCTCAGGAAGGTCGAGGTGATCAGCCCGCCGATCACCACGATGGCCATCGGCGCACGGAAGCTCGGATCCACTCCTAGACCGATCGCGATGGGCAGCATGCCCGCGCCCATGGCGATGGTGGTCATGACGATGGGCCGCGCGCGCTTGTGGCTGGCGTCGAGCAGCGCCTCCCAGCGCGACAGGCTGCGATCCCGTCGCGCCACGATGGCGTATTCGACCAGCAAGATGGAGTTCTTGGTGGCGATGCCCATGAGCATGATCAGCCCGATCAGCGAGGGCATCGAGATCGCGGTGTGCGAGACGAACAGCGCCAGGAAGGCGCCCGGCACCGACAGCACCAGCGCGGCCAGGATGGTCACCGGCTGCACGAAATCCTTGAACAGCAGCACCAGCACGATGTAGATGCACAGCACGCCGTAAAGCATGGCCACGCCGAAGCTCTCGAACAGGTCGTTCATGGTCTCGGCGTCGCCCACGGTCTTTTGCGTCACGCCTGGCGGCAGCGCCTGCAAGCTGGGCAGCGCCATCGCGGCAGCCTTGATGGCGCCCAGCGGCTGGTTGTTGAGCTCGATTTCCAGGTTGACGTTGCGCTGGCGGTCGTAGCGGTCGATCTGCGCCGGCCCGCTGTCCAGCGTCAGCGTGGCCACGTTGCCCAGACGTTGCGGGCCGTGGCTGCCGGGCACCGCCAGACGCGACAGCAGCTCGACGTCGCTGCGTGCCTGGGTGTCGAGCTTGACCACGATGGGCACCTGACGCTGCGACAGGTTCATCTTGGGCAGGCTCTGGTCGTAGTCACCGCGGGTGGCGATGCGCAGGGTGTCGGCGATGGCCGCCGAGGTCACGCCCAGATCGGCCGCGCGCGCAAAGTCGGGCCGCACGATGAGCTCGGGGCGCACCAGACTCGATGTCGACGTCACGTTGCCGATGCCCGGCAGCGTGCGCAGCTCGCGCTCGACCAGCCGCGCATGCTCATTGAGGGCGCCCCCGTCTTCGCTGGCCAGCACCAGCACGTACTTGGCGCCGGCGGCAGCCAGCCCGACCTTGATGCGCGCGCCTGGCAGCTCGCTCATCACCTCGCGCAGCTGGCCCTCGATGATCTGCTTGGACACCCCCGAGCGTTCGCCGCGCGGTGTCAGCTTGATGGTCAGCGTGGCGGTGCGCACATCGGGCGCGCCCGCCGCGGCAAACGGGTCTGCGCCGGTCATGCCGCCGCCCACGGCGGTGTACACGCGCTTGACGTGCGGATTGCGCTCGACCAGCGCGCGCGCACGCTCGGCGGCGGCCAGCGTTTGCTCGAAGGTGCTGCCTGGGGGCAGCGACACCGTCACCTGCGTTTGCGACAGGTCGTCGGCGGGGATGAAGCCGGTGGGCAGCCGCGGCACCAGCGCCAGCGAGCCGCCCAGGAACACGCTGGCGGCCAGCAGCGTCCAGCCGCGATGGCCCAGGCACCAGCGCGTCCAGCGCAGACACACGACGACCCAGCGCGGCTCGGTGTCCGCGTGCTTGCTGCTGTCGCGCAGCATGTAGGCCGACATCATGGGCGTGAGCAGCCGCGCCACCACCAGCGAGAAGAACACCGCGATTGCTGCCGTCCAGCCGAATTGCACGAAAAAGCGCCCCGCGATGCCGCTCATGAAGGCCGTGGGCAGGAACACCGCGATCAGCGTGAAGCTGGTGGCAATCACCGCCAGGCCGATCTCGTCGGCCGCATCGGTGGCCGCTTGCAGCGGCGTCTTGCCCATGCGCAGGTGGCGCGCGATGTTCTCGATCTCGACGATCGCGTCATCGACCAGGATGCCCACCACCAAGGACAGCGACAGCAGCGTGACCGTGTTGAGCGAAAAGCCCAGGAGGTACATCGCGCCAAAGGTGGGTATGGCCGACAGCGGCAGCGCGGTGGCCGCGACGAAAGTGGCGCGGCCGTCGCGCAGGAACAGCCACACCACCAGCACCGCGAGTGCGGCGCCCTCGAAGAGCAGCAGCATCGAGCCGTCGAAGCTGTCTTGCACCGGCTCGACGAAGTTGAAGGCTTCGGTGATGGTGATCTCGGGATGGGCGGTGCGCAACCGATCGAGCTCGTCGCGCACCAGCGCGGCCACCTCGGTGACGCCGGCGCCGCGGCTGCGCGAGATCTCGAAGGCGACCACCGGCTGGCCGTTGAGCAGCGCGGCCGAGCGGGTTTCGGCCACGGTGTCGCGCACGCTGGCCACCTGATCGAGCCGCACATGCCGGCCGTCGGACAAGGCGATGTCGATGCGCGCGAGTTCCTCGGCGGACCTCACGGTGGCGATGGTGCGCACCGACTGTTCGGCGTCGCCCACGTCGGTGCGCCCGCCTGAGGCGTCTTGCTGAATCTGCCGCAACTGCCGCGAGATGTCCGACGCCGAGGCATTGAGCGCTTGCAGCTTGAGCGCATCGAGCGCGACGTGCACTTCGCGGGTCGCACCGCCCACGCGGCTGACGGCACCGACGCCGCGGATGCGCAACAGGCCCTTGGAGATGGTGTTGTCGACGAACCAGCTCAGCGCCTCGCCGTCCATGCGGCTCGAGGCCACGGTGTAAGTGAGGATGGGCGAGCCCGCAATCTCCAGCTTGGCGATCACCGGATCGCGCAAGTCGCCCGGCAGGTCGGTGCTGATGCGGTTGACGGCCTCGCGCACGTCGTCGACGGCTTCTTGCAGCGGCTTTTCAAGGCGGAACTCGACGCTGACGACAGCGGTGCTGTCTTGCACCTTGGCGTAGATGTGCTTGACGGCCGAGATTCGGGCCACGGAGTTCTCGATCTTGCGCACCACATCGGTCTCGAGCTGCGAGGGCGAGGCGCCGGGCAGGGTGAGCGTGACCGTGACCACCGGCAGCTCAAGGTCGGGGAACAGCTGGATCTTCATGGCCCGAAAGCCCATCAGTCCGGCCACCGTCAGCAAGACGAACAGCATCACCGACGGGATCGGGTTCTTGATCGACCAGGTCGAGATGCTCATGGTCGGTGCTTCTAGCGAGCGCTCTGCGCGTTGACCGACTGGCCCGGTGTGGCCACGGGCGGCTCGGTGATCACCCGCACGGTGTCGCCATCGCCGAGAAAGGCCAAGCCGCTGGCGGCCACGCGGGCGCTGGCGTCGAGTCCGCCGGTGATCTCGATGCGATCGCCCAGCCGCCGTCCCACCGACACCTTGACCTCGTGCACCTTGTTGTCAGCATCGAGTCGCATCACGTAGCTCAGCCCATCGCGCAGCAGCACCGCGCTTTGCGGCAGCGTCTGGCTGCGCTGCTGGCCGAGCATGAACTCGCCACGAGCGAACATGCCCGCGCGTGCTGCGCTGCCTGCGGGCAGGTCGACGTAGACCAGTGCGTCGCGCGTTTGCGCGTTCACCGTGGGCGCCACCATGCGCAGCCGGCCGGTGATGGCGTTGCCAACCGCCTCGCCGGGAGCCTCGCCAGCCAGCGTGATGCGGGCGACCAGGCCGGGCTTGAGCCGGCTCAGGTCGCCCGCCTGTACCTCGGCGCGCCACTCGAGGCGGCCCTGGCGGATCATGCGAAACAGCTCCTGACCCGGCGGCGTGACCGCGCCCACGGTGGCGCTGCGAGCCGAGATCACGCCGTCGTCGGGTGCGACCACCTGGGTGTGCTTGAGCCGCAGCCGCTGCACCTGGCTGGCGGCGCGTTGCGCTTCGACGCGGGCCTGCGCGGTGCGCTCGGCGGTTTGGTACTGCTGGATCTGCTGCGCGCTCAGCGCCCCGGTGGCTTGCAGGCTGCGTGCGCGTTCGGCATTGGCGGCGGCTTCGGCTGCGGTGGCTTCGGCCTCGGCAAGTCGGGCCAGCACCTCACCCAGATCGGCTTGCACCGTCTCAGGCGCAAAGCTGGCCAGCACCTGGCCGCGCCGCACCACATCGCCCACGTTGACGCGCACGGTCTCCATGCGCAGGCCGCCCACCTCGCTGCCGATGCTGGCTTCCTGCCAGGCGGCGATGCTGCCGTTGGCGGTGATCGTGACTGGCACATCGGTGGCCTGCAGTTGCGCCAGCGTGATTGACAGCGCGGCCCGGGTGCCGGGCGCGGCGGTTGATTTGGGGTTGTCGGCGGCGTGGGCCAGCAGCAAGGAGCCGGCCACGGCGGCCACGACGAACAGGGCCAGCGAAGGGATGAGGCGGGATGTCAGGCGCATGGGCAATCCGGCGAGTTTCGTGGTGTGGGCGGCTCAGCGAGCGCTGTTGGCGTCGGGTGTTGCAGCGGGCGCTGACGGCGCGGTGGGCGTGCTGGCTGCCAGCGTGTCGACAGGAGGCGCATCGGGGGCTTGCGCATTCCAGCCGCCACCGAGCGCGCGGTACAGCGAGATCCAGCCGTCGACCCGTTCGCGCTTCAGGTCGACCAGCGCGATCTGCGCTTGCACCGAGAAGCGGCGAACCTCTTCGAGCTCGAACAGGCTGCCCAGGCCGCCGCGCTGCCGAGCCTCGGTGGCGCGCAGCGTGTCGGCGTAGTTCGCGGCGGCCGCGTTGACGTCGGCCTCGCGGTCGGCCGTGCCCTGCAGCGTGAGCAGCGCCAGCTCAACGTCTTGCACGGCGCGACGCACGGTGGCTGCGTACTGCGCCGAGGCGTCGGTGAGCTGCGCTCGTGCGGCCACCACATTTGCCGCGCGCGCGCCGCCGTCGAAGAGGGGCATCGACACCGACAACGGGCCGATCGACCAGGTGGGCCCGCTGCCCTCGATGCTGGGCATGCCGAAGCCCGTCAGGTTGCTGAAGCCACCGCCCTTGTTGTGGATGCCGCCGACGCTGCCCGACAGCCGGATCCGCGGTAGCCGATCGGCCTGGGTCTGCGTGATGTTGGCGGCTGCGGCCATCACCTGGCGCTCGGCGTTGGCGAGATCGGGTCGCTGCTGCAGCAATGCGCCGGGCACTGCAGGAACGGCAATCGAGCGCGGCTCGGCGATCACGCCACGCGAGGCGGCCAGCGCCTCGCGCAGTGGCGGCTCAGGCCGTGCGGTGAGCGCCACCAGCGCCTTGACGATGGAGTCGCACTGCGTGCGTTGCTGCAGCAGCAGCGCTCGGCTTTGCGCCGCCGTGGCGCGTGCGAGCGACTCATTGGACGGCGAATCGAAACCGGCGCGCGCGGTCAGCCCGGTCAGGCGGGCTGTCTCGGTGCGTGAATCGGCGTCGATGCGCCGCTGCACGCTGGCCGCTTCGCAGGCGCGCAGGGCGGTGTACTGGGTGGCGGCTTCGGCGGCCACCGAGATGCGCGCGTCGTGCCACATGGCCTGCGCGCCTTCGAACTGGGCCCGGGCGGCGTCGCGCTCGGCGGCGTTGGCACCAAACAGGTCCAGCTCCCATGAGGCGACGATGGAGCCGCTCGCGTTGGTGGCTGCGGTGCCGGTGCTGTCGTAGGCGCCGCGCTGCACGCTGGTGGTGGCATCGACCTTGGGCAGCATGCTGGCGTCGGCCGCCGTGCGCGCGGCGCGCGACTGCTCGATGCGCAGCCGTGCTGACGACACCGTGGGGCTCACCTTCTGCGCGTCGCTCACCAACTGGTCAAGCAGCGGGTCGTTGAACTGGCTCCACCAACGCGTGAGGTCGGCCAGACCATCGGGCTGGGTGAGCGGGGCTTGCCACTGTGCCGCGACCGGTGGGCGGGCGGCTTCACCGGATGCCGCGCCGGCGGGCCCGAACCCACCCGCGCAACCGCCCAGCAGCACGGTGGCGCCCAACGCCAGCGCGAGCCTCATGCCCACCGGGCCCGCTCGGGAGGGTCAGCGGCAGGCTGGTCTGGCAAGCGGGCAAGGGGTGCCGTGAACATGATCTTGAAGTGTAGCCATCGCCCTTTGACAAAGGCCCCCCGAACCCGCCGTGCCCCGAGGGGGATCGGGCCGCGTCAGTGCAGCGTGGGCTCGGCGCTCGCCATCGCGCTGCGGGTGTCTTCAGCGTCACCGGGCGGTACATGGCCGCGGGTGTCGAGGCACCAGCCTTCGGTGCTCAGCGCGCTGTCGTGGTGCTCGATGCGCAGACCCTGCGGTGACAGCTGAGCGCTCGCGGCTTGGGCGACCAACCGCTCGCACTGTGCTGCGGTGAGCTGCCGCACAAACCGCGTCCAGCGCTGCAGTACCGATTCATGGCCCCAGGCGTCCTCGATCGCCCAGCGCAGCTGCTGCGCATCAGCGCGGCGACCGGCTTCGAGTACGCGTGGCAGCAGCGTTTGGAAAAACGAGCGAAACGCATACCGTGCCGGCTCGCCGCTCAGCAGCGACTCCAGGGCGTTGATGCGCTGGCTCCAGCCCTCGCCCAGCAGCTGACGGCTGATGAAGGCCTGCAGCGCCTGCGCGGGATTGAACAGCCGCAAGCGGTTGGGCGGCAGCACCAGCAATGGCAGTTCGCACACCCGCTCGTGGGCCATGGGCTCGACGAAGCTGCTCAGCACGGCCACGCGGCGCCATTGCGCTGCCGTCAGGCCGTCGCAGGTGAGCGCGCCCGTGCCACACGCCAGTGCTTCGGTTTCGAGCCGGCGCGCGATGGCCATCGCGTCGGCACAGCGGTGGGCGGCCTTGGCCAGGTGGGCGCGCTGGCTCAACACCGCCAGGTTGCCGGCCGCGTAGCCGGCGTCGTCGCGAACCCGGTTGACGCTGGGCGCCAGACCGCGCTCACCGGCTTGGCCGAGAGCTTCGCGCAGGATCGGGCACACCGACACCTCGATTTGCTTCAGGTGGCTGGGCGTGACCTGTAGCAGCTCTACATTCAGCCCGCGCAGCCAGGCGTGCACGCGCAGTTGCAGCCACTGACGAACGGCGGGCCGCGGTGCGATGGTGTGCTCGCCAAAGCGCGCCACCCCGGCGCACCAGCCGAGCTGCAGCGGTGAGGCTTCAAGCGCGTGCGCTCGCGGCGGCGCGATGCCGAAGCGCGCGTGGTCGAGACCGAGATCGAAGCCGATGCGCTCAAGCCGGCTTGCCGGCGTGGCGCGTGTGCCGCGAGCGGCAGGCAGCCGCCTGCGCCGCGCGGGGCCGGGAATGAACCAGTTCTGGCTGTCGTTGGCAAAGAGGTCGGGTGTCATGCGGGCTTCCTCGAATGGGCGGCTGGCCGCCGCGGTGAAGCCAGTGTGCGGCCGTGGTGGCTCACTGAATGAGCCACCATTCCAACAAGGACAGATGTTTTTCGCTTATGCTCTGGCTGGGTGGCTCACTTGGTGAGCGTGTGAGTTGGCATGGCAAGCAATGGAGGACCCGGATATGGACCGCACCGAACGTTTCTACAAGATCAATTTGCTGCTGCAAAACCGCGGCTGCGTCAGCTTCGACGCGCTTTTGCAGGAGTTGTCGGTTTCGCCGGCGACGCTCAAGCGCGATCTGCAGTATCTGCGCGATCGATTGGAAGTGCCCATCACCTACGACCGCTTCGACAACGGCTACCGGCTGGATGCCGCGGGCGCCATGGGCACCGGACCCGCCCAGCCCGCCAAGCACGCCCTGCCCGGCATGTGGTTCAGCGAGCGCGAGCTGCATGCGCTGCTCACCATGCACCAGCTGATGTCCAGCCTCGACGACGACGGCGTGCTCGCGCGCCACCTGCAGCCCATGCTCGAGCGCGTGCAGGGCATGCTGGGTGTCGACGAGCAAGAGGTGCGCGAGATGCAGCGCCGCGTCAAGCTGATCGGCACCGCCCGGCGCCGCGCACCGAGCCGCCACTTCGAGCTGCTGGGCAGCGCGCTGATGCAGCGCAAGCGTTTGTGGATGCGCTACTTCAAGCGCGCCAGCCGCGTGAGCAGCGAGCGCGAGGTGTCACCGCAGCGGCTGGTCCACTACCGCAACACCTGGTATCTGGACGCCTGGTGTCACACCAGCGAAGCCCTGCGCCGCTTTGCGCTCGATGCGGTGGAAGACGCGCGGGTGCTCGACACCCGGGCCAAGTCGGTCTCGCTCAAAGAGGTCGAGGCCGAGTTCGACGGCAGCTACGGTATCTACGGCGGCAGCGGCGCGCGATTGAAGTGGGCCACCCTGGTCTTCGAGCCTGAGGCCGCGCAGTGGGTGTCCAACGAAGAGTGGCATCCGCAGCAAAAGTCGCGTTGGCTGACGCCTGAGGGCAAGACCGCGCCGGCCGGTGATCGCACCGGCCGCTACGAGCTGCAGGTGCCCTACAGCGAGCCGACCGAGCTCATGATGGACATCTTGCGCCACGGCGACAGCGTGCGCGTGACCAGCGACAAGACGCTGGCCGCCGCGGTGGCCCTGCGGCTGCAGTTGGCTGCGGGGCAGTACGCTTGAGCCTGCTCCGAGACCCTCACCCCGGCCCTCTCCCGCAGGCGGGAGAGGGAGACAACACCAGTCTGCGCCACCCGGCGAGACTGACCCACCCGCCGAGCCCCATTGAATCGGCCCAACCTCTGGAGAATCCCCCATGAAAGCCACTTGGAAAGGCGTGACCATTGCCGAAAGCGACGACACCGTGGTCGTGGAAGGCAACCAGTACTTCCCGCCGGACAGCCTGAACCGCCAGTACGTGACCTTCAGCAACCACCGCACCGGCTGCGCCTGGAAGGGCCAGGCCTACTACTACAGCCTGATGGTCGACGGCGAACTCAACGAGAACGCCGCCTGGTACTACCCGGAGCCGACCGAGGCGGCGTCCAACATCAAGGGACGGGTGGCCTTTTGGAAAGGAGTGGAGGTGGAGTGAGGGGGGGGTTGTTCTCTGGGCGAGAGCCCGCCGGGTTCCGCCCCGGCTGGCGGGTAACTTTCATTTGCTGGCCCAAATGAAAGTCACCAAAGCAAAGGGCCTCGAACACCAGCCCATTTGGCCGGCTCGCTGCGGCTACAGGCGGACTGCCGAGTACGCCCCATGGGTAATCGCACTGAGGAATCGAGAGGGTGGGCGACAGACGAGGCCGCCGCCATCACTGCCACCGCCGGCCGTGGCACATAAGCGGGGCTGTTTTGTACGCTTACCGGCGCACAAGCCTACCTATCTTCACCTTGCCGATCTTTCTTTGCGTGGCCGAGGACTGCTTCCCCAATCTGCTCGACATAGTTCAGCAGGTTGGCCGGGATCGAGGCGTGTTTGAGCTCGCCACCAGTTTGCAAGAACTGTCGGATGGTCTTCGCTTCCTTGGCAAGTTCTTTCAGCGCCGTACTGATCGATATGCCGAACCAGGCCACCAAAGCGACCAGAACCCAAATCGCAACTTCCATTTACCCCTCCTAGTTTTCGGCGCACACGGATCAGCGTTGATGACGGCTTGGTATCCACCAGCCACATTCACAGCACCAAGAGCGCGTTGGACGGCTTGGCGCCGGCGTAGCGCTACTGGTCGGCCAAGTGTCCGAACATCATCAGCCACGCCATCGGCGACACGATCCATATGCGTCGCCGACAAATCGATGGTGGCTCGCTCTCCCGGAGCAAGTCAAGCCCCGCACGTGAAGCGCAAGGCCGACCCGTTCGCGGGCACAGAACCCCGGGCGCAGCCCCGAGCCCTTCAAGGCCCCGAGCTCCGCCCAGCCGCGCTGACCAGCCCTCAGCGCCCAGCCTTGAAGCTGGTGAACACCCTTGTCTGCACCCGCTTGAGCGCCTGCGGCAGGCTGTCAGGTGCGTGCATCAGCTTCTTGTCGGCGTCGCTCAGGAAGATGGTGGTGTTCTCGGCCACGTCCTTCTTGACGAACTTCAGCGCGGAGGCGTTGGGGTTGGCGTAGAAGACCTTGTTGGTCAGCGACGCGTGCACTTCGGGGCGCAGGATGTAGTTGATGAACAGGTGCGCGTTCTCGACGTTCTTGGCGTCCTTGGGGATGGCCATGGTGTCGAAGAACAGCGTCGAGCCACCCTTGGGCACCAGCGCCAGCACGTCGACCTTGGACTTGCCTTCGATGGCGCGTGCGCGGGCGATGTTGATGTCGCCCGAGTAGCCCATCACCACGCATATCGAGCCGGCGGCCAGGTCGTTGATGTAGCCCGATGACGAGAAGCGGGTGATGTTGGGGCGCGCGGTCTTGAGCACCGCGGCGGCGGCGTCGTAGTCGGCGGCCTCACGGCTAAAAGGCGGCTTGCCGGCGTAGATCATGGCGATGGGCATCACCTCAGAGGCCGAGTCGAGCACGCTGATGCCACAGGACTTGAGCTTGCTGGCGTACTTGGTGTCGAAGATCAGATCCCAGGCGTTGTCAGGCATCGGCAGGTCGCCGAGGGCCTTCTTGACCTTGGCGGTGTTGACGCCCACGGCCACGTAGCCCCACAGCCAGTCGACCAGGTACTGGTTGCCCGGATCGACCTTGGCCAGCTGTTCGAGCAGGCCGGGGTCGAGGTTGTCCCAGTTGGTGAGCTTGCTGCGGTCGAGCTTTTGCAGCAGGCCGCCTTCCATCTGGGCCTTGGCGAAGTGGGCGCCCGGCACGACGATGTCGTAGCCCGTCTTGCCGGCGATCAATTTGGCATTGAGGATTTCGTTGTTGTCGTAGTTGTCGTAGCGGACCTTGATGCCGGTTTCTTTCTCGAAATTCTTGATGGTGTCGTCGGCGATGTAGTCCGACCAGTTGTAGATGTTGAGCACCTTCGGGTCGGCGGCCGCGACGTTGCCGAGGCTCAGCAGGCAGGCCAGTGCAAGGCCGAACTTCTTGAAGTGAGTCACCATGGCGGGGCAGTCCTTTTCGTGAGGGGTTTGCAAGGGGCTGGTGGGTTGAAACGGGCCGCGCGAACGAAGCAGGAATCGCACCCGGTGCGCAGCCCCGAAATTCTGTACGAGAAACCGTGACGCGCAAATCCGGCTTGAGGCTTGAATGCGCCGGCCGGCCGGTCGCGCGGCGCTTGGGCTACGCTCGCATCTCATTCGATGGAGACGGCAATGACGCGACCCTGGCTGGAAGACACCCGCGTGCACCCCGCGATCCGCGACGCGGTGAACCATCTGCACGCCGAGGTCGTTCACAACGTGCAGGCGGCGTCGCTGTCCAACGCGGTGCTGGTGGTCGGCATGGCTGGCAACCCGTTTTGCAAGCGCGCTCGCAAGGTGCTCGATGCCGCCGGCGTGCCCTATCACTACCTTGAGTACGGCAGCTACGTCAGCCGCTGGCGCGAGCGTTTGGCGCTGAAGATGTGGACCGGCTGGCCAACCTTTCCGATGGTGTTCGTCAAGGGCTCGCTGGTGGGTGGCGCCGACGACGTGGCGCGGCTGATCGCAAGCGGCGAACTCAGGCGGCTGCTGGCCTGAGCGCGGGGTTTCTGACATGTCGACCTTTGCCGGCCTGTGGCCCGAGCTGCACTGGCGCTGGTGTCGCCTGGAGGGGCTGAGTGCCACCGAGTTGCATCGCATCCACGGTGCGCGGCAGGAGGTGTTCGTGCTCGAGCAGCGCTGCGCCTACCTCGACGCCGACGACCTTGACGAAGCCAGCTTTCACCTGGCCGCGTGGACGCCGCAGCAGCGGCTGCCGCTGGCCTATGCGCGCGTGGTCGATCCGGGCGTGAAGTACCCCGAGCCGTCGATCGGCCGGGTGCTCACGACGGCTGCCGCACGCGGCACCGGCCTGGGCCGCGAGCTGGTGCGCCGGGCGGTCGCCCACACGGCGGCGGCGCACCCGGGGCAAGGCATACGCATTTCGGCACAGTCGCACCTCGAGGCGTTTTATCGCGAGACCGGCTTTGAGGCGGTGGGCGAGGGCTACCTCGAAGACGACATCCCGCACATCGAGATGTGGCGCGCCGGCTAAGGGCTCACAGGACCCTTGCTGCGTTGCTCAAGGCGCCGTGGAGCGCTCTAGCGCGCTGAGCCAGGCGACGGCGTGGGCTTGCGACGTGCCGCACATCTCAAGGCTGGGCCGCAGCGACGAACACACCGCCGGGCGTTCGGGCTGACCGAACAGGGCGCACAGGCCGTCGTCGCTGAGTTGCACGCAGCGCACGCCGGCCGGCTTGCCCAGGCCGTTGGCGAACGGCATGCCGGGGATCGGGCTGCTGATGGACGGCGCCGTGCAGCACGCACCACAACCGGGGCGGCAGGCCAGCGCTGCCGGCGCGGTGGCTGGGGGTGGCTCCCTACAATCTGGCGGCGCTCTAAAAACAGGCAACACCATGTGGTTTTCCCAAGTCTTCGACGTGATTGTGATCGGCGGCGGTCATGCCGGCACCGAGGCCGCGCTCGCGTCGGCGCGCATGGGCTGCGCCACCTTACTGCTCACGCACAACGTCGAGACGCTGGGGCAGATGAGCTGCAACCCGTCGATCGGCGGCATCGGCAAGGGCCACCTGGTCAAGGAGCTTGATGCGCTGGGCGGTGCGATGGCCGCAGCCACCGACGAGGCGGGCATTCAGTTCCGCATCCTCAACGGCTCCAAGGGCCCGGCCGTGCGCGCCACCCGCGCCCAGGCCGACCGGGTGCTGTACCGCGCGGCGATCCGCCGGCGGCTCGAAAACCAGCCCAATCTGCAGCTTTTTCAGGGCGCCTGCGATGACTTGATCGTCGAAGGTGATGCTGTGACGGGGGTTGTGACGCAAGTGGGCGTTCGCTTTCATGCGCGTTCAGTGGTGTTGACGGCCGGTACGTTTCTCAACGGACGGGTGCATGTGGGGCTCGAAAACCACTCGGCCGGCCGCGCGGGTGACCCGCCGGCAATCACGCTGTCGGCGCGGCTCAAGGAGCTCAAGCTGCCGCAAGGGCGCCTGAAGACCGGTACGCCGCCGCGCATCGATGGGCGCAGCATCGACTTTTCCCGGCTCACGCCGCAGCACGGCGATGGGGTTCCGGGTGCCGATGGCACGCCGGCGGCGACACCGATGCCGGTGTTCAGCTACCTCGGCGACGCGTCGCAGCATCCGGCGCAGGTGCCGTGCTGGATCACCCACACCAACGAGCGCACGCACGAGATCATCCGCTCGGGGTTCGACCGCAGCCCGATGTTCACCGGTGTGATCGAAGGGGTGGGGCCGCGCTACTGCCCAAGCATCGAAGACAAGGTGAATCGCTTCGCCGACAAGAACTCGCACCAGATCTACCTTGAACCCGAAGGTCTGACCACGCACGAGTTCTATCCGAACGGTATTTCGACCTCGCTGCCGTTCGACATCCAGATCGCTGCCGTGCAGTCGATGCAGGGCCTGGAAAACGCGCACATCCTGCGCCCCGGCTATGCCATCGAGTACGACTACTTCGATCCGCGCGCGCTGAAGGCGAGCTTCGAGACCAAGTCGATCCGCGGGCTGTTTTTTGCCGGGCAGATCAACGGCACCACCGGCTATGAAGAGGCGGCGGCGCAGGGCTTGTTTGCCGGACTGAACGCCGCGCTGCAGGTGCGCGAGCGGGCGGCCTGGATGCCGGGGCGCAGCGAGGCCTATCTGGGCGTGCTGGTCGACGACCTGATCACCAAGGGCGTGAGCGAGCCGTACCGCATGTTCACCAGCCGGGCCGAATACCGATTGCAGCTGCGCGAGGACAACGCCGATCAGCGTTTGACCGAGCATGGTCGTGAGCTGGGGCTGGTCGATGACGTGCGATGGGACGCCTTCAACCGCAAGCGAGAGGCTGTTTCACGTGAAACACAGCGCTTGAGCCAGGCCTGGGTGCGGCCGCAGACGCTGACGCCAGCGGTGGCCGAGCGGCTGCTGGGCAAGGCGCTGGAGCATGAATACAGCCTACTCGACTTGCTGCGCCGACCTGAGGTGACGCACGATGTGTTGGCCGAGGTGGCCGCTGCGGCGTGCCCGCAGGCGGGTGTTTCACGTGAAACGCTGCGAGCCGAGCTGGGTGTGGCGCTGGCCGATGCGGTGATCGAGCAGATTGAGATCAGCGTCAAGTACGCCGGCTACATCGTGAAGCAAAACGACGAGGTCGAGCGGGCGGCACGCTATGAGCATCTGATCCTGCCGACTGAACTCGACTACGCGCAGGTGCAGGCGCTCAGCTACGAGGTGCGCCAGACGCTGAGCCGATATCGGCCCGAGACGTTGGGGCAGGCTTCGCGCATGTCGGGTGTGACGCCGGCGGCGATCTCCTTGCTGCTGGTGCATCTGAAGAAGGGTCGTTTTGCTGGCTTCGGCGATGCGCAACCCACGCGCGACCTGCGGGGCGCATCCGCATTGGCCGATGCAGCCTGAGGCGAACATTCCGCATCCGCTGCGGGCGGCGCTGCTGCCTATCCTCGATGCGTTGGGCTTGCCAGCCGAGTCGGCCGTCGGGCTGCTGGCCTATCTGGACTTGCTGCAACGCTGGAACGGCGTCTACAACCTGACGGCTGTTCGTGACCCGCAAGACATGCTGCGCCAGCACCTTGCGGACTGTCTGGCGGTGGTGGGGCCGCTGTCCGGTCGCGTCGCCTCGGCGCAGGGCGGCGAGAGTCGGCCGCTTCGCGTGCTCGACGTCGGCAGCGGCGGCGGATTGCCCGGCGTGGTGCTGGCGCTGCTGTGTGCGCACTGGCAGGTGGTGTGCGTCGACACCGTGGGCAAAAAGGCGGCCTTCATCCGTCAGGCCGGTGTCGAGCTGGGTCTGCCCAACCTGAGCGCTGAGCACGCCCGGGTCGAGGCTTTGCAATGCCCGCCGTTCGACGTGATCACCTCGCGCGCGTTCGCCTCGCTGCCCGACTTCATCCGGCTCAGCCGTGGGCTGCTGGCGCCGAACGGCGTGTGGATGGCCATGAAGGGCAGGGCGCCGACCGAAGAGCTGGCTGCGTTACCGAGCGACATCCACGTGTTTCACGTGGAACCGTTGCCGGTGCCCGGCTTGCAGGCCGAGCGTTGTCTGGTCTGGATGCGTTTGCGCGCAGGCTGAAAGCGACAAGCGCCGTCGAGCCCTTGCAAATGAAGGTCAATCGGCGTGCGTCAGCCGTCTTGATCGAGGGCCCGGTTTCTATAATCTGACATCGTTTCCTAGCTTCGCTGTGCGTCTTCGGTCTCGGCCACGAGTCTGCTCCACCTCCCTCAGCTTCCCCCTACCGCGCCATGGCTCGAGTCTTCTGCGTTGCCAATCAAAAAGGCGGAGTCGGCAAGACCACGACCACGGTCAATCTGGCCGCCGGGTTGGCGCGAGTCGGCCAGCGTGTGCTGGTGGTCGATCTCGACCCGCAGGGCAATGCCACCATGGGCTCAGGCGTCGACAAGCGCAAGCTCGAGCTGAGCGTCTATGACGTGCTGCTTGAAAACGCGACCATCGCCGAAGCGCGCCAGCGCAACGACAAGGTGGGCTATGACGTGATCGGCGCCAACCGTGAGCTGGCCGGCGCCGAGGTGGAGCTGGTCGATCTTGAGCGCCGCGATCGGCGACTCAAGGGCGCGCTGGCCGTCGCGTCCGCCGACTACGACTTCGTGCTCATCGACTGCCCGCCGTCGCTCAGCATGCTCACCCTCAACGGTCTGTGCAGCGCGCACGGGGTGATCGTGCCGATGCAATGCGAATACTTCGCGCTCGAGGGCTTGTCAGACCTGGTCAACACCATCAAGCAGGTGCACGCCAACCTCAACCCCCAATTGAAGGTCATCGGTTTGCTGCGCGTGATGTTCGACCCCCGCATCACCTTGCAGCAGCAAGTCAGCGAACAACTCAAGACGCACTTCGGCGACAAGGTGTTCGACACCGTCATTCCGCGCAATGTGCGGCTGGCCGAGGCGCCGAGCTACGGCTTGCCCGGCGTCATCTTCGATCCGGCGTCCAAGGGCGCTCAGGCGTTTATTGCCTTTGCGCAGGAAATGGTCACGCGCATCGACTCGATGTAGAGCCGGCCGGGCGCTTGGCCTAGGCGATCACAGACCCAGCGATTCGTCCACCCCGAGGTGCACGTTCATGGCCTGCACAGCCGCGCCGCTGGCGCCCTTGCCAAGGTTGTCCAGGCGTGCCATCAGCAGCACTTGGGTCTCGCTGGCGAACACGAACAGGTCGACACGGTTGGTGTCGTTGCAGGCCTGGACATCGAAGAATCCACCGGCCAGCGTGGCCTGATCGCCGAGTGGCATCACGCGGATGAAGCGCTCACCGGCGTAGCGTTCGCTCAGCGCGGCATGCAGCTCGGCAGCCCCGGCCGACCCACCCAGTTGCGAAAGATGTAAGGGCACGCTTACTGTCAATCCCTTGAAAAATGGGCCCACGATGGGCATGAACACCGGTGGTTCGGTCAAACCCGTGTGGGTTTTCATTTCGGGCAGGTGCTTGTGCGCCAGCGCCAGCGCGTAGGGCCGGGGTGCGGCCAGTGGCGAATTCGGCTGGGCCGCCAGTCCACCGGACACGGCCGAGGCGGTGGCCTCGTAGTCGGCAATCATGCTCTTGCCGCCACCCGAGTAGCCGGTGATCGAGGTGGCCGTGACCGCCGTGGCGCGTGGCAGCACGCCCGCATCCACCAGCGGGCGCAGCAGCAAGATGAAGGCGCTGGCGTGGCAGCCCGGGTTGGCGATGCGCTTGCTCGCGCGGATGGCGGCGCGCTGGCCGGCTGCCAGTTCGGGCAATCCGAACGCCCAACCCGGCGCGGTGCGGTGCGCGGTGCTCGCGTCGATCAGGCATGTGCTGGGGTTGGTGATCAGCGCGGCAGCCTCGCGCGAGGCGGCATCGGGCAGGCACAAAAAGGCCACATCGGCCGCGTTGAGCAGCCGGGCGCGCTCGGCGGCGTCTTTGCGCAGTTCGGGGGCGATGCGCAGCACCTCGATGTCGTCACGTGCGGCGAGATACTCGTGGATGCGCAGACCGGTGGTGCCTTCCTGGCCGTCGACGAAGACGCGGTGTTTCATGATGTTCCCCCCAAGGTGGCCTGCGAGGATAAGCGAGGCAGATGATGAGTGACTCTGTGGTCGGCCAGACAGCCCCGGCGAGCGTCGGCCGGCGCGTGCTGCTGCTGCCGGGTTGGCAGGGTTCGGGCCCCGGCCACTGGCAAAGCCGCTGGGAGGCGCGCCATGGGCACCGCCGCGTCGAGCAGGGCGACTGGCTGTGGCCGCGTCGAGGCGACTGGATGTCGCGGCTCGACGAGGTGCTGCTCGAGCACGACACCCCGGTCGTGCTGGTGGCGCACAGCCTGGGCTGCCACCTGGTGGGCGCGTGGGCGGCACATTCCCGACTCACCGCGCGGGTGCAGGCTGCGTTGCTGGTGGCGCCGCCCGACATCGAGCGCTCCGCCGCACCGCCGCAGCTTCAGCGCTGGGCGCCTATCGTGCGCCAGCGACTGCCCTTTGCGAGCACGCTGGTGGCCAGCAGCGACGATCCGTTTTGCGAGGCCTCGCG
>JBBAPK010000042.1:0-23884 GCA_040400875.1 Burkholderiaceae bacterium
GAAAAACCGCCGAAGTACTCGCGCGCGGTGATGGAGACCTTGGCCATCATTGCCTACCGTCAACCCGTGACGCGCGGTGACATCGAAGACATCCGTGGCGTGGCCGTGACCAGCCAGATCATCAAGCAGCTCGAGGATCGAGGCTGGGTCGAGTCGATCGGCTACCGCGAGGCGCCTGGCCGTCCGGCGCTGTTGGCGACCACGCGAGCCTTCCTGGATGACCTCGGGCTGGCCAGTCTGGATGCGCTTCCGCTGATCGAGGGGCAAGGCCTTCGTCGGATGGCCTTGAACGAATCCTCGGAAGATCTTTTGCCACGGCAAGCCCTTTTGATCGACGACGAGCTTGCCAACGAACCGCCCATGGCGGCCGACCACACCCTACCGAGCGCCCAAACCGATGTGGCGGCGGCTTTTGCACCTATGGAACGCAACGAATGAACGACATCCCCGAACACGAAGCCGATCCCGATGGCGATGAAAACGCTGCTGCGCCTGCTCAAGTTCAAGCCGAGGTGGTGGCCAAGCCAGCCACCCGCAGGCGCACTGCAAAGCCGGCGCTGGCAGCCGCACCGCCAGACCCAGCCCCTGAGCCGCAGTCTGTGGCAGGCGAGTCTTTGAAGCCCCTCGAGGTGGCCGATGCTGCCGCCGAGCCCGCCGATGAAGACGACGAGGCGGTCGAGCCGGCGGGGCCCGTCGTCGAGCCCGCGGTGGCAGCAGAGGTGTTTGCTAAGGTGCTGTCGGGCGAGTTCGATGTTGAGCTGCCCGAAGAGCCCGAGGCCGCGACGCATCCCAAGCGGGTGCTGCGCCCGGAGCCCGAGGCCCCCAAGCTGCACAAGGTGCTGGCTCAGTCGGGCATCGGCTCGCGCCGTGACATGGAACAGGCCATCGCCGATGGCCAAGTGGAGGTCAACGGCCAGCCTGCGCACACCGGGCAGCGGGTCTCCTTTGGCGACCAGGTCAAGGTCAATGGCAAGCCGGTTCGCATCCGCATCATTCCGCCGCCGCCGCGCATCATTGCGTACCACAAGCCCACTGGCGAGGTGGTCACCCACGACGACCCTGAGCACCGCCCCACTGTGTTCCGCCGCTTGCCACGACTGCCGCATGGCAAATGGCAATCGGTGGGCCGGCTCGACATCAACACCGAGGGGCTGCTGCTGTTCACCAATTCAGGTGATCTGGCGAACCGGTTGATGCACCCGCGCTTTGGCGTGGAGCGCGAGTACGCGGTGCGCGTGCTGGGCACGCTCGATGCCGAATCGAAAGCGATGCTGCTCGAGGGCGTGGCCATCGAGGGGCAACCGGCCAGTTTTCGCTCGATCGAAAACGGCGGCGGAGAGGGGCTCAACCACTGGTATCGCGTGGTCATCACCGAGGGCCGCAACCGCGAGGTGCGAAAACTCTTCGAGGCCGTCGATCTCACGGTCAGCCGCCTGATCCGCATCCGCTACGGTTGCGTGGTCTTGCCGCGTGGGCTCAAGCGTGGCGTGTGGGTGGATCTGGAAGATGGTGACGTGCGCGCCATTCGGCGTCTGGCAGGCGGAGAAACTGAGGGCGCGCCTCGCGAGGGGCGTGGCAACGGGCGCGACAACCCGCGTGACAACCCGCGCGACAACAACGCCCGTCCGCCGCGCGGGCGCGACAAGCCGGCGCAGGCCGAGCACCGCAACGATCGCCCCCCCCGCGCCCAAGTCGATCGCGATCGACCGCACAACGAGCCGCGCGGGCCGCGCCCACCCGCGGCTGAAGTGCCGATGCGCGCCGAACACGCCGCAGTCGAAGACCGCGCGCCGCGTAACGACGACCTCGACGATGACTTTGATCCGTCGCGCATTCCCAATCCGCTGGAGCAGACCTTTGACAAGCGCTTCGTGCAAAACCCGCGCAGCCCGGCGGGCGGCAGAGGCTTTCGCAGCGGCGGCGGCGGCTTTGGTGCGGGTGGCAGCGCGCCGCCAGCGTCGCCCAAGAAAGGCGACGGTCCCAGGCAGCCTGATCCCATGCAGACCTCGATGGGCTACATCGGCGCAGATGCCTTTCATCGCAAGGGCCCCCGGGGTGGCGGTGGCGGTGGGGGCCAAGGCCAAGGTGGCGGTGGTGGCGGCAGCCGAGGCGGCAACTTCGGCGGTGGTGGCTCGGGCGGTGGGGGTGGCGGAGGTGGCGGCGGAGGCGGAGGCGGAGGTGGCCGTCGCGGACGCTGATTCAGCGAGTCGCCACAGTAGAATTCGAGGCTTTTTTAGACACTTTATTTCACAGGAA
Source organism: Burkholderiaceae bacterium (assembly GCA_040400875.1). Classification (GTDB taxonomy): domain Bacteria; phylum Pseudomonadota; class Gammaproteobacteria; order Burkholderiales; family Burkholderiaceae_C; genus PBB1. The sequence goes on from JBBAPK010000042.1 coordinate 2,257, forward strand.
TCCATCTCATGGCCACCGAACGCACGCTTTCCATCATCAAGCCCGACGCCGTCGCCAAGAACGTCATTGGCCAGATCTACACCCGCTTCGAAGCTGCAGGCCTCAAGGTGATCGCAGCACGCATGGCACACCTCTCACGCGGTGAGGCCGAGGCCTTCTACGCGGTGCACAAGGCACGTCCGTTCTTCAAGGATCTGGTTGATTTCATGATTTCCGGCCCGGTCATGATCCAAGCCCTCGAAGGCGAAAACGCCATCATCAAGAACCGCGATCTGATGGGTGCTACCGACCCCAAGAAGGCCGAAAAGGGCACCATCCGCGCTGATTTCGCAGACAGCATCGACGCCAATGCCGTGCACGGATCGGACGCAGCGGACACCGCCGCGCAAGAGATTGCCTTCTTCTTCCCCGGCGCGAACGTCTACTCCCGCTGAGTCTTAGACCGAACGGCCAAACGGGCCTGCCATGACTGCCGTCAACCTGCTCGACTTTGATCTGGCCGGCTTGACGGCGTACTGCGAGCAACTGGGCGAAAAGCGGTTCAGGGCCACACAGCTCTTCCGCTGGATCCATCAGCGAGGCGCCTGCGACTTTTCGCAGATGTCCGATCTGGCCAAGTCGTTGCGAACGCGACTTGGCGGCGTGGCTGAAGTTCGCGTGCCCGCGGTGCTCAGCGAGCAGGCCTCGGCCGACGGCACAATCAAGTGGCTTTTTGATGTCGGTGGCGGCGATGCGATCGAAACCGTGTTCATCCCCGAGGACGACCGCGGAACGCTTTGCGTATCGTCGCAGGCCGGCTGCGCGGTTGGCTGCCGCTTTTGCTCCACTGGCCATCAGGGCTTCAGTCGCAACCTGAGCACCGCCGAAATCATCGGCCAGTTGTGGTTTGCCGAGCACCATCTGCGCGCTCGGCTGCAACTGCCCGAAGGCACCCGTGCGATCACCAACGTGGTGATGATGGGCATGGGCGAGCCGCTGCAAAACTATGCCGCGCTGCTGCCCGCACTGCGCGTCATGCTCGATGACCACGGCTACGGTTTGTCGCGCCGCAGGCTCACGGTGTCAACCTCGGGCGTGGTGCCCATGATGGACCGTCTGCGTGAGGATTGCCCGGTGGCGCTTGCCGTGTCGCTGCACGCGCCTGGTGATGTCCTGCGCGATGACCTGGTGCCGCTCAACCGCAAATATCCGCTGGCCGAGTTGCTCGCGGCCTGCGGACGGTATCTGGAGTCGGCCCCGCGCGACTTCATCACCTTCGAGTACTGCATGCTCGATGGCGTCAACGATGCGATCGAGCATGCCGAGCAACTGGTCAGGCTGGTGCGTGGCGCCGTGAGCGATCCGGTGTCATGCAAGTTCAACCTGATCCCGTTCAACCCCTTTGCCGCTTCCGGTTTGCTGCGCAGTCCGCGCGAGCGTGTGACCGAGTTTGCTCGCGTGCTGCAAGACGCCGGCATCGTGACCACCATCCGCAAGACGCGCGGCGATGACATTGATGCCGCCTGCGGGCAGTTGGCCGGTGAAGTGCAAGACCGCACGCGCATCGAGCAGCGGCTTGCGAATCGTTTGCCGATACCCATCATTGCGGTGGATGCCTCGGTGTCGCGTGGTGCGACCACGATGGGCATTGAAGGCCGCGCATGACAAGCATTTGTCTGTCTCGCGGTGTGTTCTGGGGCTTGGCCTTGGCTTTGTCGCTCGGAGGGTGCGTGCATCACAGCACCGAAGGCCTGCCGGGGCTGCCGTCTGCCACCGACCCGAAGGACCGCATCACCGCTTCGGATGAGCCTGAGGCGTCCAAACGCGCACGCATTCGTCTGGAGTTGGCGGGTACCTATTTCGACCGGGGCCAGATGACCACTGCGCTGGACGAGGTCAAACGCTCGATTTCCGCTGATCCGAATGTGGCCGCTGCGTTCAACCTGCGCGGCCTGATCTACGCGAATCTGGGCGACAGCCGATTGGCCGAAGAAAGTTTCAAGCGTGCGCTGCAACTGGACCCGCGCGACACCGACGCGATGCAGAACTACGGCTGGTACCTGTGCCAGCAGTCACGCTTCGACGAGGCCGACGCGTTGTTCATGCGCGCTCTGAAATCCCCGCAGTACCGTGACAGCCCGCGCACCTTGCTGACGCAGGGGGTGTGCCAGGCGCGCGGCGGCAAACTCGATGATGCCGAGCGTACGCTGCTTCGTGCTTTCGCCCTCGAGCCTGCGAACCCGGCGATTTCGGTCAATCTCAGCGAAGTCCTTTACCGAAAGGGCGAGTTCGACCGAGCACGCTTCTATATTCGGCGGGTCAATTCCTCGCCCGAACTCATGAGCGCACAGACCCTGTGGTTGGCCATTCGGATCGAGAACAAACTCGGCAACCGGGCGGGCGTTGCCAGCTTGGGTGATCAGTTGCGCAACAAATTCGCGCAGTCTCCTGAGGCTGCTGCGCTGGCGGATGGGCGGTTCGATGAGTGATCAGGAAACAGTCGTTGACCCGGGGCGCAAGAGCGCGGGAACCATGTTGCGTGAGGCGCGGCAGGCTCGCGGTGTGCACATTGCCGCGCTCTCGGTGTCGATCAAGGTCTCGCAGCGCAAGCTCGAGTTGCTCGAGCAAGACCGTCTGTCCGAACTACCGGATGCGACCTTTGCACGCGCTCTGGCGCAAACCATGTGCCGCAGCCTGAAGATCGATCCAGCCCCTGTTCTGGCGGCGTTGCCGCAGGCTTCGGGATACCGGCTCGAATCGATGGACGAAGGCATCAAGTTGCCCTTTCGCGAACGTCCCGGCCGTCATGAACCGGAGTCGTGGTCGGTGCTGCTGTCGCCAGCGGTGTGGGTGCCTGCGCTGATCGTCGTGGGCGCGGTTTTTGTTTACCTCATGCCCGAGGACTGGGTCGAGCGACTGCGGGGCACCCAGCTTACCCAGGATGCGCCGCCAGCCGTGGTTCAGCCAGCGGCCTTGGTGGTGCAGCCGGTGGTGGAGCCGGCATCCGCTGCGGCCGTATCGGCCGAGGCTTCGGCGCCACTTGATGCGTCGGTCGAACCCACCGCGGCCGATTCGAGGGTGGAAACCGTTCACTCGGTTCCGGATGCGGTTGCCATGCCCGAGCCCGCTGCATCCGCGCTCGGCACGGGACCTTTGCGAATGAAAGCCACCGAGCCCTCGTGGGTCGAGGTGGTCGATTCCCGCTCGCAGATTTTGCTGACTCGCGTGTTGCAACCCGGCGAAACGGTGGTGCTTGACGGTGCCATTCCGCTGCGTGTCACAGTGGGAAATTCGGCGGGGACCCAGTTGTCTTTCAAGGGCGTGCCCGTGGACTTGGCCGCATCGACGCGGGACAACGTGGCGCGGCTCGAACTCAAATAGGAGGCATGACGATGGACTTTTTTGCCAGCGACGAATTCATCGAGTCGGCTCGCCCGGCGGCCAAGCGCACACGCCAGGCCGAGGTGCGCTGGGGTTCACGCGTGGTGACCATCGGCGGCTCGGCACCGGTTCGTGTGCAGTCGATGACCAACACCGACACCGTCGACGTGATTGGCACCGCGATCCAGGTCAAGGAGCTCGCGGTGGCGGGGTCGGAGCTGGTGCGCATCACGGTCAACACGCCTGAGGCCGCGGCGGCGGTGCCGCACATTCGCGACCAGCTCGACCGCATGGGCATCGACGTGCCGCTGGTGGGTGACTTTCACTTCAACGGCCACCGCCTGCTCAGCGAGCACCCGGCTTGCGCCGAGGCGCTGTCGAAGTACCGCATCAATCCCGGCAACGTCGGTAAGGGCGACAAGGGCGATCGGCAGTTTGGGCAGATGATCGAGATCGCCGCACGCCACGACAAGGCGGTTCGCATCGGCGTGAATTGGGGCAGCCTCGATTCCGACTTGCTGGCCCAAATGATGGACGACAACGCACGGCTGCCCCAGCCGCGCGAGCCGCAGCAAATCATGTACCGCGCGCTCATCACATCGGCCATCACATCGGCACGGCGCGCTGAAGAGCTGGGCTTGCGTGGTGACCAGATCATCCTGTCTTGCAAGATGTCGGGCGTGCAGGATCTGGTCAGCGTGTATCGCGCGCTGGCTCAGCGTTGCGATTACGCGCTGCACCTCGGCCTGACGGAAGCCGGCATGGGCACCAAGGGCACGGTGGCCTCGGCCACGGCACTCGCCTTGCTGCTGCAAGAAGGCATCGGCGACACCATCCGCGTGTCGCTCACGCCGCAGCCCGGCGAAGCGCGCACCCAGGAGGTGGTGGTGGCGCTCGAGGTGTTGCAGTCGCTGGGCCTGCGATCGTTCAACCCCAGCGTCACCGCCTGCCCGGGTTGTGGGCGCACCACCAGCACCACCTTCCAGGAACTCGCCAAGCGGATCGACGATCACCTGCGTGCGCAGATGCCGGTATGGCGGGCGCGCTACCCCGGCGTCGAGTCCATGAAGGTGGCGGTGATGGGTTGCATCGTCAACGGCCCCGGCGAGAGCAAGCATGCCGACATCGGCATCAGCCTGCCTGGCACCGGAGAAGCGCCAGCGGCGCCCGTTTTCATCGATGGTGAAAAGGCACTGACCCTGCGCGGCGAACGCATCGCTGAGGAATTCCACGCGCTGGTCGAGTCCTACATCGAAAAAAGATACGGTGCAGCTGCTGACGTCGTGAGCTGAGCATCGCTTGGCCCTGCTGGCCTGCCGAGGCTGCCCCGCTGCCTACGGGTGAGGCCCCGCGCAGCGTGGCGAGTGCCCACTGAACCATAGAGAACCGAATGAGCGAAACCATCAAGGCCGTCAAAGGCATGAACGACATCCTGCCGCCCGAGTCGGCGCGGTGGGACTGGCTTGAGGAGCGTGTGCGCTCGCTGATGTCTCGCCATGGCTATGTCGGCGTGCGTACGCCCATCGTTGAACCGACGGCGCTGTTCGTGCGCGGGCTGGGCGAAGTCACCGACATCGTCGAAAAGGAGATGTACTCGTTCGAGGATTCGATGAACGGCGACCGGCTCACGCTGCGTCCGGAAAACACCGCTGGCGTGGTGCGCGCCATCACCGAGCATTCCCTGCTGCGCGATGGGGGCAAACGCCTGTTCTACATCGGCCCGATGTTTCGCCACGAGCGGCCGCAAAAGGGTCGCTACCGGCAGTTCCATCAGGTGGGCGCCGAGGCGCTGGGCTATGCCGGCCCCGATGTGGATGCCGAACTGATCCTGATGTGTCGCATGCTGTGGCGCGAGCTCGGTCTGGTCGAGGGCCGCGATGTGCGACTCGAAATCAACAGCCTGGGCCAGCCCGATGAAAGACGCGCGCATCGCGAAGCCTTGATCGCCCACTTCGAGGCTCATGCCGAACTGCTCGACGAAGACGCCAAGCGCCGCTTGCACAGCAATCCGCTGCGCATCCTCGACACCAAGAACCCTGCGATGCAGGCGGTGGTCGAAAGCGCGCCGCAACTGATGTCCTTCCTGGGCGCCGAATCGCTGGCGCATTTGGATGCGGTTCGCGCCTCGCTGGACGCCGTCGGCCAGCCCTACCGCGTCAACCCGCGTCTGGTGCGGGGCATGGACTACTACAACCTCACTGTGTTCGAGTGGGTGACCGAGCGTCTCGGCTCGCAAGGCACGGTGTGCGGCGGCGGGCGTTACGACACGCTGATCGAGCAGCTGGGCGGAAAACCGGCGCCGGCCGTGGGCTGGGCTTTGGGCATCGAGCGCTTGCTGATGCTGCTGCAAGAAGCCGGAGTCGAAGCCCCTGAAGCGCGGCCCCATGCCTATGCAGTGGTGACCCATGCCGCCTCAGTGCCCGTGGCGCTGCGGACCATCGATGCCTTGCGGGGGTGTGGCGTGTCGGTGTTGATGAACGCCGCGGGGCGCGAGGGTCTGGGCAGTATGAAGTCCCAGTTCAAGCGCGCCGATGCCAGTGGGGCGGATTACGCGCTGATCTTTGGCGATGACGAAGTGTCCAGAGGCGAAGTCGCGGTCAAGCCGCTGCGCAATGCCGATGAGCCTCAACAGACCTTTGTACTTGCCGAAGTGAGCCACTGGGCGACGCGACTGCGCAACGCATAATTCCAAGTTACCCGGACATCACCTCATTCATGGCCTCGCATCTCGATCTCGAAGAACAAGAACAGCTTGATTCAGTCAAGCGCTTCTGGAGCCAGTACGGCAACCTCGCCGTCGGCGTGTTGATAGTGGCGCTGGCGAGTTTTTCCGCCTGGAATGGCTGGAACTGGTGGCAGCGGGATCAGTCCGTGAAGGCTGCTGCGATGTTCGATGAGCTCTCCCGAGCCGGCCAGGCCGGTGACGCCGAGCGCACGGGTCGCATCTTCACCGACCTCAAGGATCGCTACGGCCGCACGGCTTTCGCCGAACAGGGCGGCTTGCTTAATGCGCGGGTCCAGGCTGACGCTGGTCAGGTGGATGCCGCGAAGGCTGCGCTCGAGTGGGTCGGCGCCAATGCCACCGAAATGGAGTACCAGACCGTTGCCCATTTGCGCCTGGCTGGTTTGCTGCTTGACGCAAAGCAGTACGACGAAGCCTTGAAGCAACTTCAGGCTGCCACAGCGCCCGGCTTCGAGGCGCTGGTGGACGACAGGCGCGGCGACGTGCTGTTTGCTCAGGGCAAGCCCGACGAGGCGAAAGCCGCCTATCAAAAATCCTGGCAGGCCATGGATCCCAAGCTCGACTACCGAAGGTTGGTCGAGTCCAAGCTGGTCTCATTGGGCTCGCCGCCGTCTGCGGATGTTTCGCGATCTACGGGTGCAGGAGACTCGAAATGAGGCGCCTTTCAGGTCTGTGGCCATGCGTGCTGCTGGTGTGTCTGGCGGCTTGTTCATCGGGCCCAAAAAAGCCCCCGCCCACGCCGCTGGCAGACATCAAACCCCAGATCACCGGACGCGTGGTGTGGACCTCGCGCATCTCGAGCGTGGGCTTTCCCATGTCGGTTGCGGTCAACGCTGGCCAGTTCACCGTGGCGGCGTCTGATGGCACCGTGATGGCCCTTGACGCTGAAAGCGGCAGCGTGATCTGGAAGGGCAGCGCGGGTGCGCAGTTGTCTGCCGGCGTGGGCAGCGATGGCAAGACCGCCGCAGTGGTCACGCAAGATGGCAACGTGGTGGCCATGGACGCGGGCAAGGTGCTCTGGTCTGTGCCACTGGCCACGCGTGTGGTGTCTGCGCCGCTGGTGGCCGGCGGCCGGGTTTTCGTGATGGGTGTCGACCGCAGCGTGGCCGCGTTCGATGCCAAGGACGGTTTGCGCCTGTGGTCGGTACCGCGATCGGGCGATCCCTTGAATCTGTCTCAGACAGGCGTGCTCGCACCGTTTAAGGACACCTTGCTGGCCGGTCAAAGTTCCAAGCTGGCCGGCTTGGATCCACTCAGTGGCGGCATACGCTGGGAGGTGGCGCTGGCCATGCCGCGTGGCACCAATGAAATCGAGCGCCTGGCCGATCTGGTCGGTCCTGCTGTGAGGGTGGGTGACTTCATGTGCGCGCGCTCGTTCCAGTCGTCGGTGGGCTGCGTGGATGCCCAGAACGGAAAGCTGCTGTGGAGCCGTAACGCAGGCGGACGCATGGGCGTGGCCGCCGACGCCAAGTACCTGGTAGCCGCCGATGCGTCGGATCGCATCACCGCCTGGAAGATGGGCTCGGGTGAGGTGGCATGGACATCAGATGCCTACCTCTTTCGCAGCCTGTCCACGCCTTTGATCGTCGGACCGGTGGTGATGTTTGGCGATCTTGAAGGCAACCTCGTCTTCCTGTCTACAGACAAGGGCGCGGCGCAGTTGCGCGTTCCCACAGACGGCAGCCCACTGGCGGCGGCGCCCGTGGTTTCAGGCATGACTTTGCTGGCAGTCACCCAAAACGGCGGCCTGTTCGCTTTGCGGCCTTGACCCTGCTGGCTGCGCTGCCCCAAAGCGCTTGCTCATGAAACCCGTCATCGCCATCGTGGGCCGACCCAACGTCGGCAAGTCGACCCTGTTCAACCGGTTGACCAAGTCGCGCGATGCCATCGTGGCGGACTTCGCCGGCCTCACACGCGATCGCCACTACGGTGACGGTCGCATCGGAGACCGCGAGTTCATCGTCATCGACACCGGTGGCTTCGAGCCGACCTGCGACAGCGGCATCGTCAAGGAAATGGCCAAGCAAACCCGCCAAGCGGTTGCTGAAGCCGATGCCGTGATCTTCGTGGTCGACATTCGCGCCGGCTTGTCGGCTCAGGACCACGACATCGCCCGTTATCTGCGCACCGTGGGCAAGACGGTGCTGCTGGCGGCCAACAAGGCCGAGGGCATGGTCGAGTCACCTTTGCTGGGTGAGTTTTTCGAGCTGGGCATGGGCAGCCCGCACCCGATTTCGTCCGCTCACGGGCAGGGCATCCGCAGCCTCGCCGATGCGGTGCTGGAAGGTTTTGAATTCCTTGATGAAGAGCCCGAACCCGAGGAAGACGCGCCGATCCGTCTGGCCGTCGCCGGCCGCCCGAACGTGGGCAAGTCCACCCTCATCAACACATGGCTTGGCGAAGAGCGGCTGGTCGCTTTTGACATGCCCGGCACCACGCGCGATGCCATCACCGTGCCTTTCGAGCGCAATGGTCAGAAGTTCGAACTCATCGACACCGCCGGCCTGCGCCGCAAGGGCAAGGTTTTCGAGGCGATCGAGAAGTTCTCGGTGGTCAAGACCCTGCAGGCGATCTCGGATGCCAATGTGGTGCTGTTGCTGCTTGACGCCACGCTGGGTGTCAGCGAGCAGGACGCGCACATCGCCGGCTACATCCTGGAAAGCGGCCGCGCGGTGGTCATTGCGGTCAACAAGTGGGACGCGGTTGATGACTACCAGAAGCAGTTGCTGCAGCGCTCGATCGAGCAGCGTCTGGCTTTCCTGAAATTCGCTCCGGTGATGAACATTTCCGCCATCAAGCGACAGGGACTGGCGCCGGTGTGGAAGGCGATCGCCGACGCGCATTCGTCTGCGGTTCGCAAGATGCCCACGCCCGTGCTCACGCGCTTGCTGCTCGATGCGGTCGAGCACCAGGCACCCAAACGTGCGGGGATGTTCCGGCCCAAGATGCGTTACGCGCACCAAGGCGGCATGAACCCGCCCATCGTCATCGTGCACGGCAACTCTCTCGAGCACGTGACCGAGGCCTACAAGCGCTTTCTCGAAGGGCGCATTCGCGACCACTTCAAGCTCACAGGAACGCCTTTGCGCATTGAAATGCGCTCCAGCAAAAACCCGTTCGACGGCAAGGACTGAGGGCTTTCAAAAGCAGACCGCGAGGCCGGATTTTGCTGTGTTAAGGTCGTTCTTCAATAACCTTGAACACGGAGGATATCGTGAACAACAAAGGCCAACTCCTGCAGGATCCCTTTCTCAACCTGCTGCGCAAAGAGCACGTTCCGGTGTCGATCTATTTGGTCAATGGCATCAAGCTGCAAGGTCAGATCGAGTCCTTCGATCAGTACGTGGTTCTGCTTCGCAACACCGTGACTCAGATGGTCTACAAGCACGCCATATCCACTGTGGTGCCGGGCCGCGCAGTCAACTTCACCTCGGCCGATACGCCGGAGATGACTTGAGCAAGCAGGCCACAAGGGCTCGTGGCTTGCAGGACCGGCCTTGAATTCACGCCCCGACCTTGTAGACCCGTCGAATGCAGCGCGTGCCATTTTGGTGGGTGTGGAAATCGGCCGCTCGTCGTCATTCGATGAGTCGCTCGATGAGCTCGCCTTGCTCGCAGAGTCGGCCGGCGACCTGCCGGTCGCACGCATCATCGCGCGCCGCAAAAGCCCGGATCCGGCGCTGTTCGTCGGCAGCGGCAAAGCCGATGAGATCAAGTTGCTCGTCGCCATGCACCAAGCCGAGGTGGTGCTGTTCGATCAGGCGCTGGGCGCGGCCCAGCAGCGCAACCTTGAGCGTCATCTGGGCGTGGCGGTGGCAGACCGCACCATGCTGATTCTTGAGATCTTTGGCGATCGCGCTCAAAGCCACGAAGGCAAGCTGCAGGTTGAACTGGCCAGGCTGCAATATCTGTCAACGCGCCTGGTGCGCCGATGGAGCCATCTTGAGCGGCAGCGTGGCGGCATTGGCAACCGTGGTGGTCCGGGTGAAGCGCAGATCGAACTCGACCGCCGCATGATCGGCGAGCGAATCAAGTCGGTGAAAGAGCGTCTCGTGAAGGTCAAACGCCAGCGCAACACCCAGCGCCGCTCCCGTGAGCGCAGCCAGACCTTCCGGGTTTCTCTGGTCGGCTACACCAACGCGGGCAAGTCCACCTTGTTTAATTTGCTGACCAAATCGCGCGCTTACGCTGCCGATCAGTTGTTCGCCACTTTGGACACCACAACGCGGCAGATGCACGTCGAGCAGGCCGGTCGCGGGGTGGCAATTTCCGACACGGTGGGGTTCATCCGCGACCTGCCGCACAAGTTGGTCGAGGCTTTCGAAGCCACCTTGCAGGAAGCGGCTCAGGCTGACTTGCTGCTTCACGTCGTCGATGCGGCCAGCCCGAACCGTGGCGAGCAACTTGACGAGGTGCGGCGTGTGCTCGAGAGCATCGGGGCCGCGGACATCCCACAGCTGCTGGTGTTCAACAAGGTGGACAAGCTCGAGCCAGACCAGATGCCGCGCGAGGCTGTCGATGCGATCATGCAGGCCGACGGGCGAACTTTGCCTCGCGTTTTCGTCAGCGCCACCGGTGGACAGGGGCTCGATTCGCTGCGTCAACTGATCTGCGATGCCTGCTTGGAAGAGAATTCGTTTTCTTTTCCAAAAAGTTTCTCTCAAACTCTGAGCTCGGCGACGTCAATCGATGGCGGCGACGACGACACACTTTTAGCTTCTAACGGGGTTCATACCCTCACCGCATGAAGACAAGCAGCACTCACGAAGACTCTCGCCCTTTTTCCGGGGGCATGGGCCGCTTGCGCCATATCAAGGCGCTTTTCGGTCCGTTCTGGAACAAAGGCGATGGCCCGCCCGATCTCGATGAACTTTGGCGCGACTTCAACAAGAAGCTCGGCGGCATGTTTTCGGGTAAGCCGGGCATGGCGCGGCCGCAGGGCTCGGGCGACGGTGGTGGCAAGCCGCCTGATCTGAAGGGCGCTGGCATCGGGATCGGTTTGGTCGCAGGGGTGCTCGCGCTGCTTTGGCTGGCCAGCGGGTTTTTCATCGTGCAAGAAGGCCAGCAGGCGGTCGTCACCTCGTTCGGCAAGTTCAGCCACACGGCAGATGCCGGCTTCCAGTGGCGCATGCCCTATCCGTTTCAGGCCAGTGAAACGGTGGCGGTCACCCAACTGCGCTCGGTGGAGGTGGGCCGAAATTCGGTGGTGCAAAGCACGGGTTTGCGCGACTCATCGATGCTGACGCAAGATGAAAACATCGTCGACATCCGATTCACCGTTCAGTACCGGTTGAAAGACGCCAGGGCTTACCTGTTTGAAAACCGCAACCCGGATGACGCGGTGGTTCAGGCCTCAGAGTCTGCGGTGCGCGAGATCGTTGGCAAGAGCACGATGGACTCGGTTCTGTACGAGCAGCGCGATGCGATTGCCAATGAGCTGGTCAAGTCCATCCAGACCCAGATTGACCGCCTGAATACCGGCATCCTGATCGTCAACGTGAATGTGCAAAACGTCCAAGCCCCCGATCAGGTCCAGGCTGCATTCGACGATGCGTTCAAGGCCGGTGCTGATCGCGAGCGGCTGAAGAACGAAGGTCAGGCCTACGCCAACGACGTGATTCCGAAAGCCCAAGGCACGGCAGCTCGCTTGCGTGAGGAAGCCGAGGGCTACAAGTCGCGCGTGGTGGCGCAGGCAGAGGGCGATTCGCAGCGCTTTGCCAGCGTTCTCGTTGAGTACCAGAAAGCGCCCGCCGTGACGCGAGATCGCCTGTACATCGACACCATGCAGCAGGTCTACTCCAATGTCAGCAAGGTGCTGGTGGACAGCCGTGGCAACTCCAATTTGCTGTATCTGCCGCTGGACAAGCTCATGCAGCAAGCGGGCGCCGCATCCGCTCCGGCGGCTGAAACCACGCCAGCGCCTGCTCCCGCACCCGCTCAACCGGCACCCGCCGATTCACGCTCGCGCGATGGTCTGCGCGGCCGCGACCGCGACGGTCGCTGAAAAACACGGAACCAAATCCATGAACCGCATTGGCTTTTATGTCGTTGGTGTGCTGATCGTGCTGATGGTGGCGTTTTCCACGCTGTTCATCGTCGATCAGCGCCAATTCGCTGTCATCTATGCCCTGGGCGAAATCAAGACCGTGGTCACTGAACCAGGCCTGAAGTTCAAGCTGCCCCCCCCGCTGCAAAACGTGGTCTTTCTGGACCGCCGCACACAGACGCTGGACAGCCCCGAAACCCGACCGATCTTCACCGCCGAAAAGAAGAGTCTGGTCATCGACTGGCTGGTCAAATGGCGTATCACGGATGCTCGCCAGTTCATCCGCAACAACGGCGTCGACATGCGAAATGTCGAAAGCCGATTGAGCCCGATCGTGCAGGCCGCCTTCAACGAGGAAGTGACCAAACGCACCGTGCAGGCCATGCTCGCGACCGATCGCGAGAGCGTGATGCAGGGCGTGCGGGTGCGCCTGGGCGACGAGGCCAAGTCGTTCGGCATCGAGATCGTGGACGTGCGCATCAAGCGGGTCGATTTCGCGGCCAACATCACCGACTCGGTGTACCGGCGCATGGAGTCCGAGCGCAAACGGGTCGCCAACGAGCTTCGCTCGACTGGTGGTGCCGAGGCCGAGAAGATCCGCGCCGATGCGGATCGCCAGCGAGAGGTGATCGTCGCCGAGGCTTATCGCGATGCGCAGAAGGTCAAGGGTGAGGGCGATGCCAAGGCCTCTGCGCTTTATGCAGAGTCCTTCGGCCGCGATGCCCAGTTCGCCCAGTTCTATCGCAGTCTCGAGGCCTACCGCATCAGCTTTCGCAACAAGACCGACGTGATGGTGATTGATCCATCGAGCGAATTCTTCAAGGCCATGCGTGGCAACACAGCGCCGGCCAAGTGACCGAGCCGGCTGATTTCTGGGGCCTGCTGCTGTGCGCAGTCGGCTTGATGCTGGTGCTTGAAGGGCTGATGCCCTTGATCAGTCCAAAGCGGTGGCGGTCCGTGTTCGAGCAAGCGGCCAAACTGGCCGATGGACAACTGCGTTTCCTCGGGTTGCTCGCTTTGGTGATCGGTGCGGCTCTCTTGGTGTTTTCGCTGCCCTGAACGGACTTGTGCCCGAGCACCTTCCTACAATCTTCGTTTTAACAAGCGGGTGATTCCCATGGTGTCTGCTTGGCTTTTGCCAGAGCACATCGCTGACGTGCTGCCTGCCCGAGCCAGACACGTCGAACGCATGCGTCGCAGTCTGCTCGATGTGGCTGGTCACTACGGCTTCGAGTTGGTGATTCCACCGTTGCTCGAACATCTCGAGTCGCTCTTGAGCGGCACCGGGCGCGAGTTGGATTTGCGCACCTTCAAGTTCGCCGATCAACTCAGCGGGCGCACCGTGGGGGTTCGTGCCGACAGCACGCCGCAGGTGGCGCGTATCGATGCGCACTTGCTCAATCGCGAGGGCGTGACTCGGCTTTGCTACTGCGGGCCTTTGCTCCACACCCTGCCGTCGGGTCTGCACGGTACCCGCGAGCCTTTGCAGTTTGGTGCCGAGATATTTGGACACAGCGGGCTTGAAGCCGATCTCGAGGTGATCGATCTGGCACTTGATTGCGTCAAGGCGGTGGGTCTGCAAGATGCCGTGCTGGACATGAGCGACGCCCGCATCGTTCGTGGGGTGCTGGCCGGCGCCTCGCTCGATGACGAACGCACCGCCACCTTGATCGATGCCCTGGCCGCCAAGGACGTCGCCCTGATCGGCGAGTTGTCCGGCGGACTGCCTGCCGAGGTGCGATCAGCGCTGCAATCGTTGGCTGGCTTGTATGGCGGCGATGAGGTGCTCTCGCGCGCTGAAGAACTGCTGGGACAAAACACGCTCGTGACGTCGGCCCTGAGCGACTTGCGTCGCTTGGCCAAACATGTTCGAGACGCGTGTCCCGACATCCGCGTGGGCTTTGATCTGGCCGATCTCGGGGGCTCTGCTTATTACAGCGGTGCTCGGTTTGCGGTTTACGCGCCAGGTTCCAGCGATGCGCTGGTGCGCGGCGGTCGATACGACAAGGTGGGCGCGGTGTTTGGGCGCAGCCGTCCGGCTGTGGGCTTCAGCGTGGTGGATCTCAAGGAATTGGCCGAGCGCATCGAGGTGGGGCAGGCTGTGCCCATGATCCGCGCGCCATGGTCTGAAGACCCCGCCTTGCGAGCCGCGGTGAGGCAGTTGCGTCACAGGGGCGAGTCGGTGGTGTGCCTGTTGCCCGGGCATGAACTTGAAGGGCAGGGCTGCGACCGCGAGCTGGTGTTAGTGGGGTCGCAGTGGGTCGTGAAGTCGTTGTGATGGCAGACCGTCGGTCGGCCTTTTTCTGGATGATCAAGTGATGCGTGAGTCTCAATCCGGTGCGTCCGGACGCAATGTGGTGGTCGTCGGAACCCAATGGGGTGACGAGGGCAAGGGCAAGGTGGTGGATTGGCTGACTGACCATGCGCAGGGTGTGGTGCGCTTCCAGGGCGGCCACAACGCCGGGCACACGCTGGTCATCAAGGGCGTCAAGACTGCGCTGCAGTTGATCCCCTCGGGGATCATGCGCGATGGCGTGGCCTGCTACATCGGCAACGGTGTGGTGGTCGATCCCTCGCACCTGTTGCTCGAGATCGCCCGGCTCGAGGCCATCGGCCTCGAAGTGCGCTCGCGCTTGTTCATCAGCGAGTCGTGCCCGCTCATCCTGCCGTTCCACGTTGAGGTCGACAAGGCCCGCGAGGCACAGCGAGAAAACAGCGGTGTGGGCAAGATCGGCACCACCGGCAAGGGCATCGGGCCGGCCTATGAGGACAAGGTCGCGCGCCGCGCGCTGCGTGTGCAGGACCTGAAGCATCCCGAGCGTTTTGCCGGCAAGCTTCGCGACCTGCTGGCCATGCACAACTTTGCCCTGTCGGGCTACCTCAATTCGCAGGCGCTCGAGTTCCAACCTGTCTTCGACATGGCGATGGCCGCGGCCGAGCAGATCAAGCCCATGATGGCCGACGTCGGCTACGCGCTGCACACCGCCAACCGCGCCGGCGCCAACCTGCTCTTCGAGGGCGCGCAAGGCACGCTGCTCGACATCGATCACGGCACCTACCCGTACGTGACATCGAGCAACTGCGTGGCTGGCAACGCCTCGGCTGGTGCCGGCGTCGGGCCCGACTTGCTGCACTACATCCTGGGCATCACCAAGGCCTACACCACGCGCGTGGGCAGTGGCCCATTCCCTACCGAGCTGCCGATGGACGTGCCCGGCACGGTCGGCCACCACCTGTCCACCGTGGGGCAGGAGCGCGGCACCGTGACCGGTCGTCAGCGCCGATGCGGGTGGCTCGATGCGGCGGCCCTCAAGCGCTCGATCATCATCAATGGGGTTTCGGGGTTGTGCATCACCAAGCTTGACGTGCTTGACGGCTTGGACGAGATCAAGGTCTGCGTGGGCTACGAGCTTGCGGGCGCGCGCGTCGACATCCTGCCGCTGGATGCCGACGACATTGAGGCCTGCGTGCCGATCTACGAGTCGTTCCCCGGCTGGAGCGAAACCACCTTCGGTGCGACCGCCTGGGACGCGCTGCCCGCCAACGCACGCCGCTACCTTGAGCGCGTGCAGTCCTTCATCGGCGCGCCGATCGACATGGTGTCGACCGGCCCCGATCGCGATCACACCATTTTGTTGCGTCACCCCTACCAGAACTGATGCCCATGACACAGCGCCGCCGCCGCAGCTCCGAGGATCGCCTTCCATGTTGACCGATGACGGCAAGCACCTGTACGTGTCGTGGGACGAGTACCACATGCTCATCGAGCGACTGGCGCTCAAGATTTACGCTTCGGGCTGGCAGTTCGACCAGATCCTGTGCCTCGCGCGAGGCGGCATGCGTCCGGGCGACGTGCTCTCCAGGGTGTTTGACAAGCCACTTGGCATCATGTCGACCAGTTCTTACCGAGAAGATGGTGGCTCGGTGCAGGGCCGCCTCGACATGGCCACCTACATCACCTTGCCTCAGGGCGAGTTGGGCGGGCGGGTGCTGCTGGTCGATGACCTTGCGGACTCTGGCGTGACGCTCAGTGCGGTGGTCGAGCGGCTGCGCGGCATGGAAACCATCACCGAACTGAAGTCGGCGGTGATCTGGACCAAGGGCGTTTCGTCGTACCTGCCCGACTACCACGTTGAATTGCTGCCTACCAGCCCTTGGATTCATCAGCCGTTCGAGGAGTACGACGGTCTGCGGCCGGCAGGGCTGGCGAAGAAATTTTCTATCTGAGCGAGCCCGTTGGAGCCTCAAAACGAAGAAGCCAGCGTCAGCTGGCTTCGTTATATTTGGTGCCCAGGAGAGGACTCGAACCTCCACGAAGTTACTCGCTAGTACCTGAAACTAGTGCGTCTACCAATTCCGCCACCTGGGCCTTCAGGAAGCCTGAAAGTCTATCATCGAAAAGCCCACAAACCAGTCTTCCAGCCCCGTCGGCGCTGACCTCATGAGCGAAGTCGAGGGGGTGGTCCAAGGCCACCGCGACGGCCATGGTTTTGTCATTCGAGATGACGGCCAACCCGACCTCTATCTGCCTCAGCAGGAGATGCGTTCGGTACTGCACCGTGATCGCGTCAAGGCGCGGGTGGTGCGGTTCGATCGCAAGGGCCGGCCCGAGGGTCGCGTTCTCGAGATCATCGAACGCAAGAAGGCACCCATCATTGGCCGGCTGCTTCACGAAAGCGGCGTGTGGCTCGTCGCGCCCGAAGACAAGCGCTACGGCCAGGACATCCTGATCCCTAAAAACGCCGTGGCCAATGCCGTCGCCGGGCAGGTGGTGGCTGTGGAGTTGACAGAGCCTGCATCGATGTACTCGCAGCCGGTGGGCCGGGTCACCGAGGTGCTGGGCGAGATCGACGATCCCGGCATGGAAATCGAAATCGCGGTGCGCAAGTACGAGGTGCCGCACTGCTTTTCGGCCGAGACGCTGGCTCAGGCCGCCGGCTTGCCCGACAAGCTTCGCCCCATCGACCGCAAGCAGCGCATCGACCTGACCGATGTGGCGCTGGTCACCATCGACGGCGAGGACGCACGCGACTTCGACGACGCGGTCTACTGCGAACCCGCCAAGGTCGGTCGCGCCAAGGGCTGGCGCCTGATCGTGGCGATTGCCGACGTGAGCCACTACGTCAAGCCCGGCGAGCCGCTCGACCACGACGCCTACGAGCGCGCCACCTCGGTGTACTTTCCGCGCCGGGTGATCCCGATGCTGCCCGAGAAGTTGTCCAACGGGCTGTGCTCGCTGAACCCCAACGAAGACCGGCTCGCGATGGTGTGCGACATGCTGGTCACCGCCAACGGCGAGATCCATGCGTACCAGTTCTTCCCGGCGGTGATCAACTCGCATGCGCGCTTCACCTACAACGAGGTGGCGGCCATTCTTGGCAACACCCGCGGGCCCGAGGCGCTGCGGCGCAAGGATCTGGTCGATGACCTGCTCAACCTCAACGAGGTCTACCGTGCTTTGATCAAGGAGCGTGGCAAGCGCGGCGCCATCGATTTCGAGACCACCGAAACGCAGATCGTGTGCGACGACAACGGGCGCATCGAAAAGATCATTCCGCGCACCCGCAACGAGGCGCACAAACTGATCGAAGAAGCGATGCTGGCGGCCAATGTGTGCGCGGCCGATTTCATCGCCACGGCCAAGCATGCATCGCTGTTCCGTGTGCACGAGGGCCCGACGCCCGAGAAGAAGACCCTGCTGCAAAACTACCTCAGGGCGCTGGGACTGGGCCTGTCGATCAGCGACGATCCGCATCCGCGCGAATACCAGCAGATCGCCGCAGCGACCAAGGATCGCATCGACGCCGAGCAGATCCACTCGATGCTGCTGCGTTCGATGCAGCAAGCGATCTACACCGCCACCAATTCCGGCCACTTTGGTCTGGCCTACGACGCCTACACGCACTTCACCAGCCCGATTCGCCGCTACCCTGACTTGCTGGTGCACCGTGTGATCAAGGCCATTTTGGGCACCAAAAAGTACCTGCTCAGCAAGGGCCTGGTCGAGTCGATGCCCGCTGCGCGCGTCACCCGCAAGCCGGTTAAGCAGGCCGTGGCCCCCAAGGCCGTGACGCTGAGCGCCGAAGGCGAGTTATGGGAAGTGGCCGGCGCGCATTGCAGCGCCAACGAGCGCCGTGCCGACGAGGCCTCGCGCGATGTCGAGGCGTGGCTCAAGTGCCGCTACATGCGCGAGCACCTGGGCGAGGAGTACAGCGGCCGCGTCAGTGCGGCGACCAGTTTTGGTCTGTTCGTGCAGCTCGACGGGCTTTATGTCGAAGGACTGGTGCACATCACCGAACTGGGTGGCGAATACTTTCGCTTCGACGAGATCAAGCAGGAGCTGCGCGGCGAGCGCACGGGCGTGCGTTACGCCGTGGGTTCGCGGGTGCGTGTGCAGGTCAGTCGAGTCGATCTGGATGGTCGCAAGATCGATTTCCGCATGGTGCGCGACGGCGAGGAAGACGTTGCCATGGCGCGCGCCAAACGCGATCGCACCGCCGAGCGCAATGTGAGTGCCGTGGCCGAACTGGCCGCCGTGAAGGAAACCGATCGCGCGACCAAGGCAGCTGCCAAGCGCAAGGGCTTCAATGCCTCGGGCGCGCGCGTCAATCCGGTTCGTGCGGCCAAGACCACCGCGCGCAAGGGGCCCGCCAAGGCAGCGAGCAAGAGGCGCTAGCGGCGCTAACGGCGCTTTGCTGGCGGGGCGATGCGCGCCCGCTGGCGATGCAGACTTTCGATCAGCAAGCTCGCCGCCAATGCTGCAGGCATTTCAGGCTCCGCTGCCGAACCATGGTCGGCCACGGCCTGCGAGGCGGTGTAGAACGCCAGTGCGAGTTCGTCGGGCATGCCCATGCCTGATCGGTCGGCCTGAGCCCAGCAACCGCCCAGCCAGCCGGCCAGCACGTCGCCTGTGCCGCCACTGGCCAGCGACGCATTGCCGGTGCCGTTGATGTGCGCCATGTGTCCCGATGCGGCAGTGATGCTGCCCGAGCCCTTGAGCACCACCACGCAGGCGGTCATCTCGGCCAGTGCCCGAGCGGCGTACAGCCGGTCGGATTGCACCTGCGCCACCTCGCAGGCCAGCAAACGAGCAGCTTCCAGCGGGTGCGGCGTCAGCACAGTGGCCTGCGCGCGGCCGTGGCGCTGGCGCAGTTGCTTCATCAGTTGCGCGTCGGTGGCCAGTGCATTGAGCGCATCGGCGTCGAGCACCAGTCGGCCAGCCAGACTGATCAGCCGCGGCAGCCGATCGCGTACCACGCTGCCACCGCCGCAGCCGCACACCACGGTAGCGGCTTTCAGAACAGCAGGCTCCGACAGCGATTTGCCAAGCTGCATCATCAACTCGGGGTGCATCACGTCGAGGCCCGGCGCCTGCGAGGCGTCCTGCAGCCAATCCACAAAGACGCGCCCCGCGCCTGCCGCCTGAGCGGCGCGGGCTGCGAGCAGGGCGGCTCCGGCCATGCCCGGCGCGCCTCCCACCACCACCACATCGCCGAAGCTGCCCTTGTGCTGTGCGTGACGCCGTGGCAAGGGCGCGGCCTGTGCGCCACTCAGCCATGCATCGGGCAGCGCCGAGGCGCCGCCAGCCACGCCCAGGCTGTCGAGCCACACCGTGCCCGCCTGATCGCGCCCACTCGCCGTGAACAGCCCGGGCTTGAGGGTCAGCAGCGACAGCGTGTGATCGGCTCGCACGCAGCTGGTCCCCCATGGCTGGCCGCGATCGGCGTCCAAGCCCGATGGCACATCGACGGCGATCACCGGGCAGACCATGGCGTTGAGCCGGTCAACCATCTCAGCCATCGGTCCCGTTGGAGCGCGTGCGGCGCCTATGCCCAGCAGGGCGTCGATAGCCACATCGTGGGGCTCGGGTGCGGCTGGCCAGTCGGCAGGCCAGGTGTCGATGATCTGCACTCCGGCAGCGCGTGCCCGTGCTTGGGCATCGAGCGAGTCAGATGGCGAGCACCGATCCCCCTGTGTCGCACCCAGCCAGTGGACGGTCACTTGCTTGCCCGCAGCCTGGAGTTGGGCAGCGGCTTCCAGGCCATCGCCCCCGTTGTTGCCCGGACCGGCTGCCACCCAGACTCGCTGCGAGTGTGGCGCCAGGGCGAGTGCCAGCCGAGCGACAGCATCGCCGGCGCGGTGCATCAGGGTGTGAGGGGGCAGGGTGAGGGTGGCATCCGCTTCGATGCCACGCGTGGCGGCCACGCTGTGCAACGGCCACAGCCGTGCTGGGGGAAGGATTCGATTCATGGTGCGCTGCCCGTTTGATGACGAGCGCACGCCATAAAAAAAATAGGCTTGGTACCCGTGGGGTACCAAGCCAGAACTAACCCAGTAGCGAAGTGATTGTGAAGTGGTTCCATTATGGTTTGAAGACAGAAATCAACTCGATACCAGTCCGTTCGGATCATTTTGGCCATGGCTCGTCTGAAAGGTTTGCTCATGGTGAGCCCGTGCCTACAATCTGCCGCAATTCAGCCTTCGGGATTCCCATGAAAGTGACCGCATCCAACTTCAAGGCCTACGACATCCGCGGTGTGGTCGGCAAGACCATCAGCCCGGCGTTCGCCGAGCACCTGGGACGCGCCTTCGGGACCAAGGCAATTGCAGCAGGCGAGAAGGCGGTGGCGGTGGGGCGTGATGGCCGATTGTCGGGCCCCAAGCTGGCCGCCGCGCTGATTCGCGGTTTGGTGTCGACCGGGCTGGATGTGGTGGACCTGGGCGCGGTGACCACGCCCATGCTTTATTACGTGGCGGCCACCCGTGGGCGCCGTGGTTGCCACAGCGGGATCATGGTCACCGGCAGCCACAACCCGAAGGACTACAACGGCTTCAAGATGGTGCTGGCTGGCCGTGCGATTTATGGCGACGACATCCAGCGCCTGCGCACTCGCATGGAAGCCGAGGATTACGTGGTGAGTGCCGGTCGTTCGGCGCCGATGGACATCGTGCCCGAGTACGGCGCGCGCATCACGGGCGACTGCAAGCTCAAGCGCCCTATGAAGATCGTGGTCGATTCGGGCAACGGCATCCCCGGCGCGTCGGCACCGGCCATCCTGCGTGCGCTGGGCTGCGAGGTCACCGAGCTGTACTCCAAGGTCGATGGCAACTTTCCCAACCATCATCCCGATCCAAGCAAGCCTGAAAACCTCGCCGATCTGATCCGCACCGTGCAATCCACCGATGCCGAAATCGGCCTGGCCTTCGACGGCGATGGTGATCGGCTGGGCGTGGTCACCAAGGACGGCAAGATCATCTACCCCGACCGCCAACTCATGCTGTTTGCCAAGGACATCCTGGCGCGCAACCCGGGTGGTACCGTGATCTTCGACGTCAAGTGCACCCAGCGCCTGGCGCCGGTGATCCGCAAGGCCGGCGGCAAGCCGCTGATGTGGAAGACCGGCCACTCGCTGGTCAAGGCCAAGATGAAGCAGGTCAAGGCGCCGATCGCCGGCGAGATGAGCGGCCACATCTTCTTT
>JBBAPK010000043.1:0-11151 GCA_040400875.1 Burkholderiaceae bacterium
ATCGGCCTGCGCCCCACCTGCATGACCACTGCCACAGCCCAGCCCTTGCCACCGGTGTGGCGAGTTCCCGTCGCTCAGTGGGTGGTCTCCGCCCTCGTGGCAGCCGCGCTGATCGCCGCGTTCTTCCCCGGCCTGGAATTCATGGTGGCCAACTGGGAGCAGGTCGAGGAATACAGCTACGGCTACTTCATTCCGGTGATCTCGGCCTTTCTCATCTGGCAGCGCAGCGACCGCTTGCGCGAGACCGAATTGCGCGGCTCCTGGACGGGTCTGTTCGCCGTCATGCTGGGCATGTTGATGGGTGTGGTGGGCGACCTCAGCGCGGTTCGCATCATTGGCCAGTACGGCTTTGTCATCGCGCTTGTTGGTCTGGCCGTGGGCTTCATCGGCTGGCGCGGCGTGCGCATCATCGCGATGCCGCTGCTGGTGCTGCTGTTCATGATCCCGATGCCGCAGTTCCTGCTGCGCGAGCTGTCTCAGCAGCTGCAGCTGGTGTCGTCGCAGATCGGCGTCGAGCTGATCCGCATGTTCGGCATCAGCGTGTTTCTTGAAGGCAACGTGATCGACCTTGGCGCTTACAAACTTCAGGTGGTCGATGCCTGCAGCGGTCTGCGCTACCTGTTTCCCCTGATGGTGCTGGGCTTTCTGGCGGCCTACTTTTTTCAGGGCGCCTTGTGGAAGCGGGCCTTGATCCTGATTTCAACGATTCCGCTGACCATCGTCATCAACAGCCTGCGCATCGGGCTCATCGGTGTGACCGTCGAGTACTGGGGGCCCTCCATGGCCGAGGGCCTGGTGCACGACTTCGAAGGCTGGTTCATGTTCATGGTGTGCATCGCGCTGCTCATCGGCGAGATGAGCCTGCTCGCGCGCATTGGCGGCAAGCCGCAGTCGCTGCGTGCGGTGTTCGGCCTGGAATACCCCGAGCCCGTGCCCGTGGGCACGCCCATACGCTACAACCGCTTCCCGATGCCCATGGTGGTCGGTGGCTTGCTGCTGCTGGTTGTGGCTGCAACCACGCTGTGGGGCCCGCTGAACCAGCAGATCAAGCCGCAACGCACGCAGTACACGCAGTTTCCGCTGCAGCTGCTGGGGGGCTGGGCAGGTCGTCAGGACAGCATCGACAAGGACATCCTGCTCACGCTGGCCGTAGACGACTACTTCATCGCCAACTACACACGCGGCAACAGCCCGTGGGTCAACTTCTACAGCGCCTATTACGACAGCCAAAGCAGCGGCGCCTCGTCGCACTCACCGCGCACCTGCATTCCGGGCGGCGGCTGGAAGCTCGATCGCATCGACGAACACACGGTGGACATCGCTGCGGCAAATGGCCTGCCTGCGAGCAGCCTCAAGGTCAACCGCACGGTGATCCAAAAGGGCGAAGACCGCCAGCTCGTGTACTACTGGTTCGACCAACGCGGGCGCAACCTGACCGATGAGCTCGAGGTCAAGTGGTACATCCTTCACGACGCCATCACGCGCAGCCGCACCGACGGCGCGCTGATGCGCCTGGTCACTGCAGTCTCACCGAATGAAGACCTTGCCGATGCCGATCGACGGCTCGCTGACTTCATCGGCGAGGTGTCTCCAATGCTGCCGGAGTACGTTCCCCGATGAAACACTCGTCCACACGTGAAGGCCCCATCTACGTGGCCGGCCACCGCGGCCTGGTCGGCTCGGCGGTCGTTCGCCAGTTGAAGCGGCTTGGGCATGAGCGCATCGTCACCGCATCGCGGCAGGAGCTTGACCTGACCGTGCAGGCTGATGTGGAAGCGTTCTTCGCGGCGCACCGGCCGACGCAGGTGGTTCTGGCCGCAGCCAAGGTCGGTGGCATCCTGGCCAATTCCGATTTGCCGGCTGACTTCATCCGCAGCAATCTGGAAATACAGAACAACGTTATCGAAGCCTGTTACCGCCACGGGGTACACAAACTGGTGTTCCTAGGCTCGAGCTGCATCTACCCCAAGTTTGCGCCGCAACCGATCCCCGAAAGCGCGTTGCTCACCGGAGTGTTGGAGCCCACCAACGAGTCCTACGCGATCGCCAAGATCGCCGGCATCAAGACCTGCACGGCCTACAACCGGCAGTACGGCACCAACTTCCTGAGCCTGATGCCCACCAACCTGTACGGGCCCGGCGACAACTACGACCCGCGCGGTTCGCATGTGCTGCCGGGGCTCATCCGCCGTGCCCACGAGGCCCGCATGGCCGGCCAGAGCGAGTTCGTAGTCTGGGGCAGCGGCACCCCACGGCGCGAGCTGATGCACGTGGACGACCTCGCGTCGGCCTGTGTCTTCGCGTTGGAACGGCTCAATGCGAGCGACATCGGCGAATGCATCAACGTGGGCACGGGCGTCGATCTGACGATCCGCGAGATCGCCGAGACGGCGATGGAAGCGGTGGGCTACCAAGGCCGCATCGTCTTCGACACCAGCAAGCCTGACGGCACGCCGCGCAAGGTGCTCGACGTGTCAGCCCTGCGCGCCCTGGGCTGGAGTGCGCAGATTCCGCTCGAAGCAGGCATCGCCGACACCTACCGAGATTTTCTTGATCGCCATGGCGACCAAGACAAAAAAGCCACCTAGAACCTGAGTCCCATTCCATGACCTTGAACCATGCTCTGAAAACCACGGCGGTGTGCCTTGCGCTGTCGTGCCTCGTCGCTTGCACCAGCAAGGCAGACCGTCTGCAGCAAAGCCTTGAAAAAGGCTCGATGTACGTCAAGCAAGCCGAGTGGGACAAGGCCAACGTCGAAGTGCGCAACGCGCTGCAGATCGACCCGAAAAACGCCGAGGCCTACTACATCTCCGGCCAGGTGGCTGAAGCCAAGCGCGAGATCCAGCGCGCCTACGGCAGCTTTTCCAAGGCGGTCGAGCTCAAGCCCGACTTCCTTGATGCCAAGGTGGCGCTCGGACGCATCTACCTGCTGGCCGGCGACACCGAAAAAGCCGACAAGGAAATCTCTGCGGTGCTCGCCGCCAACGGCACCCACGTGGGCGCACTCACCATCAAGGCCGCCCTCACGGCACGCCAGGGCGACGTGCCGGGTGCCATCGAGATGGCGCGCAAACTGCTCACCGGCGCCAAGCCGGTGCCCACCGATGTCAGCATGCTGCTCGCAGGCCTGTACAACAGCCAAGGTCGCGCAGCCGAGGCGCTCAACGTGATCGATGCGGCGCTGGCCGAGACCCCCAAAAACCTGGGTCTGCTCGAAGTCGCCGCCCAGATCACGGCGTCTGATGCGGACCCCGTGGTGCAAGCCAAGGCGGCAGGCTACTTCCGTCGTGCCACCGAGGTCGCCCCGAAGAACAACCAGTTGTGGAATGCGTGGGCTGTTTATCAGGTGCGCCGCAAGGACCTCAATAGCGCCGAAGCCGTGCTGCGTGAGGCCATCAAGTCACAGCCTGATGACAGCGAGCGCACTTTGGCGCTGCTTGAATTCCTGAGCGTCACGCGCGGCCGTGAGGTCGCCGAAAAAGAGTTTCTGGCCGTGATCGCCGCCAAGCCCAAGGACACCACGGTGCGCTTCGGCCTGGTCAGGCTGTACCAAAACTCGAACCGCCCGGACGACGCCCGCCGCGAGCTCTTGCAGATCGTCGAGATCGCCCAGAAAGAGCCCGCCGGCCTGACGGCACGCGACCAGTTGGCGGCCGACGCGCTGTCTCGCCGCCAGACCGAGGAGGCGCGCAAGCTGATCGACGAGGTGCTGGCCGCCAACCCGCGCGATAACGCCGCCTTGCTGATGCGCGCGCGGATCCTGCTCGCCGAAGGCAATGCCACCAGCGCCATCATCGATTTGCGCAGCGTGATGCGCGATCAGCCAGGCTCGCCCGAGGTGGCTGGCCTGCTCGCACAGGCACACCGACAAGCCGGCGAGCCCCAGCTTGCGCGCGAAGTGCTGATGGACGCCCTGAAAGCCAAGCCAGACAACGCCAACCTGATGCTGCTGGTGGCCGCCGACATGGCCGACGCCAAGGACTACAAGGCCGCTGGCGCCGAAATCGACAAGGCCCTGAAGGCCGCTCCGCAAGACCTGCGCGCCTGGGACATGAAAGCCGAGCTGGCACTGGCGCGCAAACAGCCCGATGAGGCCGAGAAGGTCTTTGCGTCGCTGAAAACGCAGTTCCCGAAGAACCCGGCGGGCTCGCTGCGGCTGGGCAAGTTGTATGGCGAGCAAAAGAAGTACGACGCCGCGCTGAAGGAGTACGACGCGGCGGCCAAGCTGGCGCCCAACGCGGCCGAGCCTGCGCTGTATGGCATCGGCATCCTGATCACGCAACGCCGCTTTGACGACGCCAACGCGCGCATCGACGAGATGGCCAAACGCGATCCGAAGAACGTGCTGCCGTATCAGCTGCGCGGCGAAGTCGCTCTGGCGCGCGGCGATGCGCCAGCGGCCGAATCGGCCTACCGCAAGATGGTCGAGTTCGCGCCCACCGTGCCCGCGGGCTACCTCGGACTGGCACGCATCAAGACCCAGCGCAACGCGATCGACGATGCGATTGCCGCGCTGCAAGAAGGCGAGCGCGCCATTCCTGACAACAACGCGCTGACCGCCGCGCGCGCTGAACTGCTGTCACGCGCCGGGCGCACCGACGACTCGATTGCTGCTTGCGAGACGCTGGTCAAGCGTGCCCCCGATGACGAGGTCTTTGCCAACAACCTGGCGTATCAGTTGATCGAGGCCAAGGGCGACAAGGCCAGTCTGGAGCGTGCGCTGACGCTGACCGCGCGCTTCAAGAGCTCGACCAACCCCGGCTACCTCGACACGCTGGGCTGGGCCCACTACAAGCTGGGCCAGTACGCCGAAGCCGCGCCGGTGCTCGAGCGCTCGGTTCAGCTGGCGCCTGATGCACCGCTGCTGCAAATGCACTTGGGCATGGCGCTTTACAAGTCGGGCAACACGGCCAAGGGCCAGGAGCTCGTCAACAAGGCGCTGGGCAGCAATGCCAAGTTGCCTGGGGCTGAAGAAGCCCGCAAGCTGATCTCACAGGGTTGAGGTCACTGCCAGCCAAGGCGTTCGGGGCTGCGGCCTCCGGCGCCTTGGGGCCACGCGGCTTCAGGAGAAGAGCCGACGACGCGTGATGAAAATCAGCGCGCCAAGCCCGCCCAGCATCAAGGCCCAGGTATCGAGCTCGGGCACGGGCGCGACCGGGGCGGCCACTTGAGCCAAGGCCTGAGCCTTGTGATGCTCGTCAGCAGCGTGTTCAGCGGCCTTATCAGCGTCGCGCCCCAGTACAAAGGCTTCAGGCTGGGACGCCGAGGCGACCATCAGCAGCAACTCTGCGTGAACCTGTTGTGGCTGCGACGGCTGCGCGGTTGCGGCCCCACAAACCGACGGCGCACTCGCGATGAGCAGCACGGCCAAGGCCGTGAATTTCGAGAGGGCAAGAGGTATGCGAATCACGTTGAAGATGTTGCCTTGCCGATGTGACGGCACGTCGACCGTGGCGCACGAAAGACACGGCCTGTTCGGATTGATCCGAAATAGCCAGTCGACATCCGCTGAGCGTCACATTCGCCGGATACGGTGATCCAACACCATGAATGAAGCCCATGCGCCAGATCCGGTTTCGGCTGTTGAATCGCCGGCGCCAGCGCGCCACACGGTCTGGCGCGTGCTGGGCTTCGTCGCGCTGTTCATGGGGTTTCAAGCGGCGTGGGAAGCCGCGCGCGGCAGCTGGATCGAGCGGCTGTGGGTTCATGACCTGACGGTGCGCAGCGCCACCGCGCTGATCAACCTCATCACCCCCGAGGCCAGCGCCGTGGCCGAAGGCGCAAGCATCGTCGCACCCGCCGGCGGGCTGAACGTGAAGTTCGGCTGCGAAGGAACCGACGTCATCTTCATGCTGGGCGCGGCTTTCGTCGTCTTTGCGATGCCGTGGCGTGCGCGGCTGCTGGGCATCGTGGCGGGATGCGTGTGGGTGCTGGTGCTGAATCAGGCGCGAATCCTGGCGCTGTTCTATGCGTTTCGCTCGGACCGCGAGCTGTTCGAACTGCTGCACAACACCGCCGCGCCGCTGCTCATGATCGTGTTGACCGGGCTGTTTTTCCATGTGTGGCTGCAGCGCACCAAGCCCGGCGACGCATGAGCCGCAGCGGTTTGTCGGCATCGCACACTCCGCGCGGCGCCAGCGCGGCCAGCTTGCTCTGGCGGCTGCCACTGGCCACCGCCTTGGTGCTGCTGGCAGCGCACCAGTGGTCCCACGAACTGCTGGTGCAGCTCAAGCCCGTGCTGTCCTGGACTTTGGAGACCGTGGCCGACGATTTCGCGGTGCTTCAGTTCGACTTTGCAAAAGACCGCGGAGCCGATTCGCTGGTCGCGCTGGCACAACTCAAGCGCACCCTGATGTTTGGCAGCACGGCCGTGGTGCCCGATGGGGTTTCGGTCATGGCGGTGGGTTCAGCCACCGGCAACGTGCTGCAGCCTGTGCTGGTGGCGCTGGTGTTGATGCTCGCCTGGCCGTCTCACCTGCTCGAGATGGCCGTGCGCCTGGCCATCGGCACCGTGCTGCAAGCCGGGGTGCTGCTGATCAACACGCCGCTGTCGATGGCCGCCTGGCTGTGGTTTGCCCAGCTGCAAAGACACTCGCCAAACGACTGGTCGGCGCTGGTGTGGTGGAACGTCTTTCTCAATGGAGGCGGGCGGCTGGTGCTGGGCCTGATCAGCGCGGTGCTGGCCATTGCGATCGCGCGTCGCTGGACCGCACGCGCGAAGCGCCCTCGGGGCGTCTCAGCCGGCTGAGGTCGTGCTGGGCGCCTTGCCTGCGTTGCTGAGGTGGTCCAGTTCCAGCATGACAGCCTGAGCGCGCTTGAGCGAGGCCATCGCCGCTTCAAGCCGCTGAGTCTCTTCTGATGGGGGCATGTCGCGCAGATAGGCCTCCAGCCACGCAAGTTGCTGGGCGATGAAGGAAAAATCCTGGCTGTCGGACATCTGGGGGCGGTGAATGTTTCGAGGTGAATTGGCGCAGAAACATCGCCAAGCAAGTTCATATTCTCTGGTCCG
The DNA here is from genome assembly GCA_040400875.1 of Burkholderiaceae bacterium. GTDB lineage: Bacteria > Pseudomonadota > Gammaproteobacteria > Burkholderiales > Burkholderiaceae_C > PBB1. The sequence goes on from JBBAPK010000043.1 coordinate 7,010, forward strand.
GAGATGACAGTTTGTCACTCAAACCGTGGCTTTAGGCAGAGCCGAAGTAGCCATGCGCAGGCTCACGCCACGAGCTTGTGGTCGCTGATACTGACGGTTTATCGCCATGCTCAACCTTCACTTCAGCAACCGCTTCGACACCCTCACGCACGCCTTGCTGCGCCAACTGGCTGGCGCTCGTGGCGACGTGTTCGCGGCCGATCAGCTCATCGTGCCCAGCGCGGCGGTGCGTCGTGCCCTGACGCTGGCCATCGCTGATGACGGCGGCATCTGCGCCAACGTGAGGTTCGACTTTCTGGCGCGCTGGCTGTGGCAGCAGGTGGGTCGCGTGGTGCCCGACGTGGCCGCCGAGTCGCCTTTCGTGCCGGACGTGCTGGCCTGGCGCCTGTACAGCGCGCTGGGTGATGCCGCGCTGGTCAACGCCCACCCTCGGCTGGCCGGCTACCTGAGCAGTGCCGATGACGTGATGCGCTTCGAGCTCGCGCAGCGCGTGGCCGGGCTGATCGATCAGTACATCACCTACCGGCCCGACTGGCTCGACGCCTGGCTTCAGGGGCGCAGCGCCCTGCCCGCCTCGACAGCCGCATCAGCCCTGGCCGACGAAGCCTGGCAGGCCGCGCTGTGGCGGCGCATCAGCACCGAGCTGGGCGTGAGCGCTCAGCACCCGGCATGGCGTTTCATCGACACGCTGCAGCGTCTGGGCCCGTCCGGGACAATGCAAGCCGGGCTGCCAGCGTGCGCGCACGTCTTCGCGTTGTCGACCATGCCGCCGCAGCACATTGAGCTGCTCAAGGCCATCGCCAGCGTGAGCGAGGTGCATGTCTATGTGCTCAACCCCTGCGAGGCGTACTGGTTTGAGGTGATCGACCGGCGTCGCCTGAGTTACCTGGCCGCGCGCGGGCTGGCCGACGGCCATGAAGAAGGCAACCGCCTGCTCGCCGCCTGGGGCCGCAAGACGCAGTCGCACATCGATGGACTGGTCGATGCCATGGGCAGCGGCACCACCGACGACGGCGATTTCGTGCCCCACGGCGGCGACACGCTGCTCGCACACCTTCAAAACACCATCCTCGCGCTGGAACCGCTCGAACCCGGGTCGGTGGCCATCGCCGACGACGACCGCAGCCTTGAAGTGCATGTGTGCCACTCGCTCACCCGCGAGCTTGAGGTGCTGCAAGACCATCTGCTGGGTCTGTTTGCGCAGGCGGCGGCTCGGGGTGAGGTGCTGAAACCTTCGAGCATCCTAGTGGTCACACCCGATCTTGAGGCCGCTGCGCCCTTGATCGACGCGGTGTTCGGCACCGCACCGAAAGACCGCCACCTGCCGCACACCATCACCGGGCGTGCGCGCAGCAGCGTCAATGCGCCGGCGCGTGCGTTGCTCGCGCTGCTGTCGCTGGCCGGCTCGCGGTTTGCGGCCAGCGCGGTGTTCGGCGTGCTGCAGCAAGCCATCGTGGCGCGGCGCTTTGGTCTCGACGACGCCGCGCTGCAGCAGGTGCACGACTGGATGCTGGCCTCGGGCATGCGCTGGGCGATCGACGCCGACCACCGCGCAAAGTTCGACGTGCCGGCCGACACGCGCCACACGCTGGCCGACGGCATGGACCGGCTGTTTCTGGGCTACGCGCTGCCGTCGGATGTGAGCGAGCCGTTCGACGGTGCGCTGCCGTGTGGCAATGCCGAGGGCTCGAGCGCAGTCGCGCTGGGCGCCTTCTGGCGCTACACCGACGCGCTGCAGCAACTGCACCGTTCGGTGGGCGTGGCGCAGGTGCCTGACGTGTGGTCCGCGCTGCTTCTCGAAGCCATCGACACCTTCATGCAGGCGCAGGGCACCGAGCTCGACGACCAGCGCGAGCTGCAAGACGCGGTGCGCGAACTGGCCGACAGCATGCGGCGCTGGGGCATCGAACAACCCGTGCCGCTGGCCGTGGTGCGCGCCGCGCTCGAGCAGTTGCTCGACGACCCGGCGCGCGGTGGCGTGCCCAGCGGCGGCATCACCTTCTCGTCGATGAGCAGCTTGCACACCGTGCCGTTTGACGTGGTGTGCGCCATCGGCTTGAACGACGGCGCTTTTCCAAGCACCAGCCGCCCGAGCGAATTCGACCTGATGGCCATCGCGCCACAACGCGGCGACCGCCAGCGCCGCGAAGACGAGCGCAACCTGTTTCTCGACTTGCTGCTGTCAGCGCGGCACAGCCTGTACCTCAGCCACACCGGACGCAGCGTGCGCGACAACTCGCCGCTGCCGCCGTCGGTGCTGGTGTCCGAACTGCTTGAAGTCGCCGTGCCCGCGATCGCCGACGACCCCGGCTCGGCCGACTCGCTGGCGCAGGCGCGACGCCGGCTGGTGGTCGAGCACCCGCTGCAGCCTTTTTCGCTTGAGGCCTTCACCGACGGTGGCGACGTGCGGCTGCGCAGCTTCAACCGCGAGCTGGCCGAGGCGCTGCGGCTGGCTGCGCAAGAACCGCTGGAATTGCCGCAAAGCGTGGAGTTGGCCGCCGAAGAAGACCGATCAGGTGACGATGCCGACGACGGCGATGGCGTGATCGATGGTGACGGTGATGACGACGACGCCTCGCCCGAGCCGCAGCGCCCGTTCTTTGCCGTCAACGCCCCGCTGGCCGCACCCGGCCCTGAGTGGCGGGAGGTGTCGATCGCGCAGCTGGTCGAGTTCTTCCGCAACCCGTGCCGCTACCTGCTCAAGCACCGCCTGGGCATCGCCCTGCAACGCGACGAAGACGAGTTGCAAGACGACGAGCCCTTCGTGGCCGAATGGTCGGCCAGCACCGCGCTGGCTCAGCGGCTGCTGCCACGCGCGCTGCAAGGCACCGGCGCGGCCGAGTTGCGCGAGCTGGCCGCAGCCGGCACCGAGCTGCCCGGCGGTGCGCTGGGCGCGCAGTTGCTGGACCGCACGCTCGAATCGATGACCTCGTTTGCGGCCCGCGTGGTCGCGGCCACCGCCGAGCCTTGCCTGCCGGCGCATCACGCGCTGATCGACATCGACCTTGAGGGCGAGGCCTGGCGCTTGAGCGCCGGCTTTGCCGATCTGCGGCCCTCGGGTCTGGTGCGCTGGCGCTACGACGAGCGGCGCGCCACCGACGTGCTTGAAGCCTGGCTGCACCACCTCGCGCTGTGCGCCGACCCACCGGCGGGTGTGGAGCCGCGCACGCGCTGGCTCGCCAAATTCGATGAGCTGTGCTTTGCCGCACCGGCCGATCCGCGTGGCCTGTTGCGATCGCTGATCAGGATCTACCGCGACGGCCTGATCGCGCCGGTGCACTTCTTTCCCAAGGCGGCGTGGGCTTTGAAGGAACCTGGCGGCAGCCCGGCCAAGGCCCGCAGCAAGTGGACGGCCTCGCACCACGGCGGCCACGGGGAAGAAACCGACGCGGCCTATCGGCTGGCGCTGCGCGGTCTCGGTGATCCGCTCGACGAGCCGTTCAAGACGCTGGCCGAGGCGGTGTTCGGCCCCGTGGTGGCGCAACTCCAAGCCGAGGGCGTCGCGCCATGACCCCGACACCGCTGGACGTCTTCACCTGCCCGCTCGGTGGCATCCGCCTGATCGAGGCCTCAGCCGGCACCGGCAAGACCTGGAACATCTGCGCGCTGTACCTGAGGCTGCTGCTCGAGCGGCAGCTCGATGTGCAGCAGATTTTGGTGGTCACCTTCACCAAGGCGGCCACGGCCGAGCTGCGCGATCGCATCCGCAGCCGCATCGTGCAAACGCTGGACGAGCTGCGCGCACCGGGCAGCGCAGCCGCATCAGGCGATCCTTTTGTGGGCCAACTTCTCACCAGCCTGCGCAGCGTTCACGCGCTGGGCGACGAGGCGATGCGGCTATGGCTCGACGCCGCGCTGCAGACCTTTGACGAAGCGTCGATCTTCACCATCCACAGCTTTTGCCAGCGCGCGCTCGGCGATGCGCCCTTCACCGCCGGCGTGCCCATGAAGCTCGAGCCGATGCAAGACGACAGCGAGCTGGTTATGGAAGTGGTGCACGACTTCTGGCGCCGCCATGTGGCAGCCGACGCGACTTCGCCGGCTCTGGTCGGCCACCTGCTCAGCCGCAAGGACACGCCGGATCGATTCGCCAAGCTGCTCAAGCGGCAACTGGCCAAGCCGCTGTCCACGGCGATCTGGCC
>JBBAPK010000043.1:11251-21545 GCA_040400875.1 Burkholderiaceae bacterium
AGCTGCTCGCCCTGCGCCAAGCCGCCGACACCGCCCTCGATCTCGACCGCCTGCGCCTGCTGCGCGCACTGCTCACCGATGGCCCCGCCGCGCTGCGTCTGCTCAAACGCGACCGGCGCGTGATCGCCTTCGACGACATGCTCTACAACCTGCACGAGCGGCTGACCTCAGGCGACAGCCCCGACCTGGCCGCCACGCTCAAGGCGCGCTTCCCGGCCGCGCTGATCGACGAGTTTCAAGACACCGATCCGCTGCAGTTCGCGGTGTTCCAAACGCTCTACGGCGACGACAGCTCGCCGCTGTTTCTGGTGGGCGACCCCAAGCAGGCGATCTACAGCTTTCGCAACGCCGATCTGCCGACCTATCTGCAAGCGCGCGCGGGGGCGGCGCAGGTCTACACGCTGAGCGAAAACCAGCGCTCGACGGCACCGCTGCTGCACGGCCTGAACGCGCTGTTCGGGCGCAACGACCGCGCCTTCATGCTGCCGGGGCTGACCTACCAGTCAGTGGATTACGGTGCCAAGAAGCGCCACGCGCTGGTCGATGCCACCGAGCCGCGCGCGCCGCTGCAGTTGTGGTCGCTGCCGCAAGGCGACGATTGCCAGCCGGTTCCGAAGCCGCAAGCCATGCTTGCCGCGATGGGGGCCTGCGCCGGCGAGATCGCCCGGCTGATCGGCGCGGCGCAGCACGGGCACATCACGCTGGCTGGCCGCGCGCTCGCGGCCGGCGACATCGCGGTGCTGGTGCGCAGCCACGCGCACGGCAGCCAGATGCGCCGCGCGCTGGCTGAGCTCGGCGTGGGCAGCGTCGAGCTGTCGCAAGCCAGCGTGTTTGCGAGCAACGACGCTGAAGAACTCGAGCGCGTGCTGGCCGCCATCCTCGAGCCCACCCGCGAGCGCTTGCTGCGCGCGGCGCTGGCCACCGAGTTGCTGGGGCGCGATGCCGCGGCCATCGAGGCGATCTCGGGCAATGAGCTTGAGCTGCTGGCACTGATCAAGCGCTGCTCCGATCACCGCGATCTGTGGCTCAAGCGCGGCGTGGGCGTGATGCTCAGGCGCTGGATGGTCGACGAGCGTGTGAGCGAGCGGCTGCTGGCGCGCGCCGATGGCGAGCGGCGCATGACAAACCTGCTGCACCTGTGCGAATGCCTGCACGAAGCCTCGCAAGGCGCCAGCGGCCAGGTCTCGCCCGAAGCGCTGCTGCGCTGGCTGCACAACCAGCGCACGCAGGGCCGGCGTGACGAGGCCACGCAACTGCGGCTGGAATCCGACCGCAATCTGGTGCAGATCGTCACCGTGCACAAGGCCAAGGGGCTGGAGTACCCGATCGTGTTCTGCCCGGCGCTGTGGGATGGCCGGCCGGCCGATTTCCCCAGCGGCCTCGACGGCAAGGAGTACCACGACGATCACGATCAGCCGGTGGTCGACTTCCGCCCTGACTTCGACAAGTCGGTGGACACCGGCGGCGCCATCAAGCAAGGGCTGGCCATCGAGAACGCCGCCGAAACCCTGCGCCTGATCTACGTGGCGCTCACGCGTGCGGTGCACCGTTGCTATCTGGTGGTGGGCTCGTACACCAGCAAAGGCACGTCATTCACCGAGGCCAACCACAGCCTGCTCAACTGGCTGGCGGCGGGTCAGGGCCACGAGCCCGAGGCTTGGTTGAAAGCCAAGCCGTCATCGGCCGAGATCGCTGCGGCGTGGACGCAGCTGGCCGCCGATCACGCGAGGGACATCGACCTGTCGCCGCTGCCCACCGCGCCGTTCACACCGCTTGCGCTGCAGCGCCCGGATCCCGACACGCTGGCCGCGCTGGACCCGCCAGACAGCATCCCCAAGGCCTGGCGCATCGGCAGCTACAGCAGCCTGGCCCACGGCACGCCGCACGAGGGCGCGGCCGTCGACCATGACCTGCGCGCGGGCGAAACAACGCCCCCGCCGACAGCGCTTCCGGCGGCCGCGCCGTTCAACGCGGCAGACGACGACATCCTGCGTTTTCCGCGCGGGCCGGTGGCCGGCGAATGCATGCACACCGTGTTCGAGCGCGCCGACTTCACCGATGCGCAGACCTGGGACGGCGCCATAACCACCGGCTTGCGGCTGCACCCGCAAAGCCTGCGCCCCGGTCAGATCAACGGTGATGCGGCCACGCTGCTGCCGGCCATGCTCGGCCGCATGCTCGGCGACGTGCTGCACACGCCGCTGCCCGGCGGCTTCACGCTGGCCAACGTGCCGCTGCAGCGCCGGCTGGTCGAGCTCGAGTTCAGCCTGCCGTCCAGACATCTGGCCGCCAGCGATCTGGCCACCGCGATGCGCGCCCACGGCTACCCGGTGCCAGCGCTCGATTTCGGCTCGCTCGAGGGCTACCTGCGCGGCTTCATCGATCTGCTGTTCGAGCACAACGGGCGCTTCTACGTGCTCGACTGGAAATCCAACCACCTGGGCGATGGGCCTAATCAGTACGGCCAGGCCCACCTGCATGCCGCCATGACAGTCAACGGCTACCACCTGCAATACCTGCTCTACACGGTGGCGGTGCACCGCTACTTACAGCAGCGCATGGCCGGCTACCAGTACGCCAAGCACTTCGGCGGCGTGCTCTACCTGTTCGTGCGCGGCGTGCGCCCCGGCTGGCGCGATATCAACGGCGTGGCGACCGGCGTGTACGCCCACCAGCCCTCGCTCGCGTGCGTACAGCGCCTGTCGGCCCTGCTCTGATCGACCCAGCCAAGCGCATGAACACCTCACCATCCACACCCAACTCAGACGCCGAACAGCTCGCGCAAGGCTTTGCGTTGCACGTCGAGCAGTGGCTGCGGCGGCAAGGCTGCGACGCCGCGACGATCGATACGCTGCGCCATGCCGCCCATGCGGTGAGCTTGGCCACCAGCGACGGCCATGTGTGTATCGCGCTGGCTGAGGTGGCCGCCTCGATGGCCGGCGCCACCGGCGTCGATGCGCTGCGCTCGACGCTGCGGGGCTCGGGCGTGGTGGGCACGCCATCGGCGCCGGGTTCGCTGCCGCTGATCCTCGATGAGCAGAACCGGCTCTACCTGCACCGCTACTTCAACTACGAGCAACGCCTGGCGCGCCGGCTGATGCACGCAGCCAGCGCGCCGCCGTGCGCGGTGAGCGAGCGGGCGCGCGCGCAGCTCCATGCGCTGTTCGAGGCGAATGCACAACGCACCCACGGCGCGGCCGATTGGCAAAAGCTGGCCGCCGCGCTGGCCTTGCGCCAACACCTCACTGTCATCAGCGGCGGCCCGGGCACCGGCAAGACGACCACCGTGGTCAACCTGCTGGCCTGCCTGATCGCTCAAGACCCCGGCTGCCGCATCGCCCTGGCCGCGCCCACCGGCAAGGCGGCCGCGCGCATGCTCGAAGCACTGCGAGCGCGCGCCGATCACCTGCCGGATCACATCCGCGATCGGCTGCCCACCGCGTCATTCACCATCCACCGGTTGCTCGGGGTGACGCCCGCCGGCGGCTTTGTGCACCACGCCGGCAAGCCGCTGGCCATTGACGCGCTGGTGGTCGACGAGGCCTCGATGCTCGATCTGTCGCTGGCCACGCAACTGCTCGAAGCCGTGAGCGACACCGCTCGCATCATCTTGCTGGGCGACAAGGACCAGCTCTCGGCGGTGGAGTCGGGCGCGGTGTTTTCGGAGCTGAGCGCCGACCCAAGTCTCAGCAGCGCCTGCCAACACGGTCTGGCCGAGTGGTGCGGCCTGAGCGTCGAGCAGATCACGCCGCCGGCGGCCAGTCAGCCCAGCGCGCTGCAAGACACGGCCGTGTGGTTCAACCAGAACTTCCGCTTCGCCGCCGACTCGGGCATCGGACGGCTGGCTGCCGACATCAACCATGCACGCGCCGACGAGGCCATCGCTTGGCTGCGCGACGGCCAAGACGCCTCAGTCCGCTGGCTCGACGACAGCGACGCCGCACCCGGCGAGCCCACGCTGCAGCACCTGCAGCACCTGCGGCACCTGCAGTACCTGCAGCACCTGTCGCTGGGCTACGCGCCCTACTTTGAGGCGGTGCGCCGCGACCCCACCGACCATGCGGCCATCACCCGCGCCTTCGATGCCTTTCGGGTGCTGTGCGCGGTACGCGAAGGCCCGCGCGGCGTGCTCGCCATCAACGAGCTGATGACACGTCGCGCCCGCGAACACCTCGGCCTGGCACCGACGGGCGGCCGCGATGGCGCCTCGGCCTGGTACCCGGGCCGACCGGTGATGGTGTTGCGCAACGACCCGCTGCTCAAGCTGTTCAACGGCGACATCGGCATCGCGCTGCCGGCAGCAGTGAGCGCAGGCGGCGCGGGCGTCAATGACGCTGGCTCAACGAATGAGCTGCTGGTGTGGTTTCCCGAAGCCGGTGGCGGTTTTCGGGCGGTGGCCCCGGTGCGCCTGCCCGCGCACCAGACGGCCTACGCGATGACAGTGCACAAGGCGCAGGGCTCGGAATTCAACGACGTGCTGGTGCTGTTGCCCAGCCAACGCAGCCGCGTCGTCACGCGCGAGTTGCTCTACACCGCGGTGACGCGGGCGCGCCAGCGCGTGGCCATCGCCTCCAGTGCCGAGGTGCTGAAGGCTGCCATCACGACATCCACCGTGCGCCACGGCGGGCTGCTGTCGCGGCTGAGCGAGGCGGGACGCAACGAAAAGCAGGATCGATACCTGGATGTCCCCGGTTAGGGGCGATTGACAGTGGGCAAGGCGGCAACCAAACTCCACACACTTCTAAGCACTCAGCGGCCACGCGGGTCGCAAAGCTCATGTATCGCGAAGTCATTGCAGTGATCTTGTTGTTCGGCGCCGTCAGCACCTTTGCGGTTGAACCGCAGCGCAAATCCCGGGTGCAGGTTGAGTACGTTGAACCATCGAACAAAGCACTTGTGGAGGTGCTCGTTGAGTTGCGAGAAGCGCAGGCGCTCGAGTGGCTTGCGACACAAATTGACCAAAGGTTCAAGTTGCCTGGGCCGCTGCTGCTATCCGCACAGGAGTGCGGCATGGCAAACGCCTTGTACGCCCCTCAAGAAAAGACGATCGTCATCTGCCTTGAATTGCTACCGGCGCTGGGTCAGAGCCTTTTGCGTGATCGAAAACTCAGGCGTGATCAGGAGAGTGCAGACGCCATGATGGTCGGAGCGCTTGAATTCATGGCGCTCCACGAGGTTGGTCATGCCGTCATCGACCTTTACTCGCTGCCGGTCCTAGGCCGTGAAGAGGACGCTGCAGACCAGATCGCCGCCTACCTGCTGCTCACCGACAGCGACACCGAGACCAGAACCTACGGCGTCGCAGGTGCGCTGTGGTTCTTCAGGACTGTGCGCAGCCGGTTCACCTTGCATAACCTTTCCAACGAGCACGGCCTGAGTCAACAACGCGAAGTCAATCTGGCTTGCTGGGCCTACGGCAGCAACGACGATGAATTTGAGTGGGCCCTGGAGGAAGGTCGCGTCTCCGCCGATCGGGCGAATCGCTGTGCGGTGGAATATCAAAAACTCAATTCAGCCGTTCAACGGCTGCTGGGCAAGAACCTGCTGCCAAGCCCGGCGAGTCCTGGGTGATCGCTGCTCGGGTTCAATGCAAACCCACCCACCAGCAAACTGACTCAGCGCGTCTGGCCGCGGCCGATCACGACGGCGGGTTCCATTTCAGCGCAACCCAGATTGACATCGCAGCACCCAGGGCCCACAGCATCCAGGTCTCGGACACCGCGTACGGGTACAGCATCAAGGCCATGCCTACCCAGGTCAGTTGAGACTGCTCGGTCTTGCGGCCACGTCGAAACGACAGGTATCCGATGATGCCGAAGACGATGGATCCGGCGATGTACCAGGCACCGGGCCACGCCATGCCGAGAGATTCGAGTGAGTTCAGTGCTTCCACGCGCTCGATGTTAGTGGCGGTCCATGACCGCCATCTCGACGCCTAAACTCAACCGCGTACGGCCAGACCGCGACATCCGACCCCGTCAACGCGAAGGAGCCTCAGACATGGGCGCGCAGTGGAAAGCAAAGCACAAGGACCTGGCCTCCAACGCCAAGGGCCGGCTGTTCGGAAAACTGGCCAAGGACATCATGATCGCCGCACGGCACGGGGCCGACCCGGCAGCGAATTCACATTTGCGGCTGGTCATCGAGCAGGCCCGCAAGGTCTCGATGCCCAAGGAGACGCTGGAGCGCGCCATCAAAAAGGGCGCCGGGCTGACCGGTGAGTCGGTGCACTTTGAGCGCACCGTCTACGAGGGCTTCGCGCCGCACCGCGTGCCGGTGATGGTCGAGTGCCTGACCGACAACGTGAACCGCGCCGCCTCGGAAATGCGCGTGCTGTTTCGCAAGGGACAGCTGGGCACTTCGGGTTCGGTGTCGTGGGACTTCGAACACCTAGGCCTGATCGAAGCCGAGGCGGCCCAGGCAGGAGCCGACGCCGAAATGGCAGCGATCGAGGCCGGTGCTCAAGACATTGATTTGTCAGACCCGAGCGCGCCGGTGTTTCTCACCGACCCCTCCGATCTCGATCTGGTCAGCCGCGCACTGCCGGCGCAAGGCTTCACGGTGTTGTCGGCCAAGCTGGGCTACCGACCGAAAAACCCCATCGACCCGGCCAGCCTGAGCGCTGAGCAGCTCGATGAAGTCGAAGCCTTTCTGGCCGCGCTCGACGCCAGCGAAGACGTGCAGACCGTGTTCGCTGGCTTGCAGGGCTGAGCGATCCTGACCAGCGCGCGATCAGTAGATGCCTGTGAGCAGATAGACGCCAATCACCACGAACACCGCCAGCGTCTTCAGGCAGGTGATGGCGAAGATGTCGCGATAGGCCTGTCGGTGCGTCAGGCCCGACACGGCCAGCAAGGTGATCACCGCGCCGTTGTGCGGCAGCGTGTCCATGCCGCCGCTGGCCATGGCGGCCACGCGGTGCAGCACTTCCAGCGGGATGTTGGCCGCGTGCGCGGCCTGAATGAACTGATCGGCCATGGCCGCCAGGGCGATGCTCATGCCGCCTGAGGCCGAGCCGGTGATGCCGGCCAGCGCCGTGACGGTGACGGCGGTGTTGACCAGCGGGTTGGGGATGTTGCGCAGCGCCTCGTGCACCGCGATGAAACCCGGCAGGGCCGCGATCACCGCGCCGAATCCGTATTCGGATGCGGTGTTCATCACAGCCAGCAGCGACCCGCCGACCGCGGCCTTGCTGCCTTCGGTGAACGACACCGCCACACGGCGCCAGGCACACACCAGCACGGTGGCGATGCCGGCCAGCAAGGCAGCTTCCACCGCCCACACGCCCACCATCGGCCCCACATCGACGTTCACCGCGTGCGCCATGCCGGGCAGCTCAACAGTGGCGGTCTTGCCATAGAACATCGGAATCCAGCCGGTGAACAACTTGTTCATCACCACCACCACCAACAGCGGTGCCACCGCGAGCCACGCCTGGGGCGCAGCGCCCACCTCAGGCAGCGGCGTGGGCTCGTTGAGCACATGGTTGCCATAGCCCTCGCCAGCCGCGGCTGCGCTGCGCCGGCGCCACTCAAGGTAGCTCATGCCCACCACGAAGATGAACACCGAGCCGATCACCCCCAACCAAGGCGCCGCCCAGGTCGTGGTGCCGAAGAAGGTGGTCGGGATGATGTTCTGGATCTGCGGGGTGCCGGGCAGGCTGTCCATCGTGAAGCTGAAGGCCCCCAGCGCGATGGTGCCCGGGATCAGCCGCTTGGGAATGTCGAGCTGGCGGAACAACTCTGCTGCCAGTGGATAGACGGCAAAGACCACCACGAACAGCGACACCCCGCCATAGGTGAGCAAGGCGCACACCAGCACGATGGACAACATGGCCCGCTGGCGCCCCAGCAGCGACACCGACGCCCTCACCGCCGCCTTGGCATAGCCCGAGATCTCGATCAGCTTGCCAAACAGCGCACCGAGGATGAACACCGGAAAGTAGACCTTGATGAACTGCGCCACCTTGTCCATGAACACGCCGGCGTAGACGGGTGCCACCATCGCCGGCTCGGTCAGCAGCACCGCCAGCAGCGCTGCCAGCGGCGCGAACAAGATGACGCTGTGGCCGCGGTAGGCGACGAAGATCAGCAGGCCGAGGGCCAAAAGGACGATCAGAAACGACATCGGTAAATCCCTCTAGGAAGGGGGATTCTTGCCGACACCTGCCGCAGCATCGCCCCCCGCCACCGGGGTCTCGAAACTAGAACGGCCGCCCGATGAAGAAATAGAAGTTGGCGTTGCCGTCGGTCGAGCGCCCGTAGCCCAGATAGGCCGGGCCCAACGGGCTGTCTGCGGCGAGGAACAGGCTGCCCGATTTCAGCGTGCCGCTCGGATTGCCAGCGACCAGCGGGTTGTTGACGCGGCCGACTTCCAGCGAAACACCGGCATACATGCCTTCGAGCAGGGTCCCGCGCTGGACCCGGCGGTAGTAGACCATGCGGCCGAACAGCAACTCGCCGCCCAGCAACTGCCCCGGCGCATAGCCCGACTGCTGCAGGAATCCACCCCACTGGAACTGGTCGTAGCCAGGCAAATCATGCGAGCCGATCTTTCCGCCGGCTTTCAGCCCTACGTTGAGGGTGTGGTCGCCCAGCGAATACACACCGTTTACGTCAGCGTCCCACTTGGTATAGACCGCATCGGCGCCCAAGGCCTTGTTCGAGTCGTAGACCCTTGCGCCCGCGCGCCAGCCTTCGCGCGGAAAGTGCAGGCTGTCGAGTTGATCGAGCGCGAGCTTGAAGGTGTAGGCCCCCTGGCCGATGCTGTTGGTCTTGGGTGACAGATAAGCAGCCCCAATGGACAGGTCCGGCTTCATGGTCCCAGCCATCACCCCCAGCCTGATTTCGCCGTACTGAAGCAGCTGCGCGCCCAGATCGAATCCGGCCAACGCATAGGTCAGGTCGTAGCTGCCGATCTGATCTTCGCCCGTGAACACCGGCACCCCTCTGCGTTCGAGCGACGCATGCGGTGCCACAAAAAACGGACCGTCGGCTTCGAAGGGTTGATAGAACTCGGTGATCACGCCGGCCGTCGGTCCGATCTGCGCATCGGTGCGCCATTCGGCGCCCAGCGAGTTGATCCACTTCTTGCGGTAGCTGACGAGCAGGTTGAAAAGCGCATCGCCCGCGAAGTCGGTGGTCAGCCCCAGGCCCAGGCGTATGGTGTCCAGGCCCCAGGTTTTTTCCACCGCATCGACCGCCAGGATGCGCCGATTTTGTTCTTCAAGAAAACTGTAGTTCACGTGCTCGAAGTCGCCGGTGCCGAAGATGCGCCGCATGTCGGCATCGAGCTTTTTCTGATCGATGGGCTGGCCGGCTGCGGTGTCCATCGCGGCACGCACGGTGGCCGGGTTCACGCTGTTCAATCCCGCGATGCGGACTTCGTCGACCGGGCGAAGATCGGTATCGACCTTGGCTTGCTGGCGCTGGCGCAGCGCGGCGTACTCGGCAGGCGGCAACGACAGTTGCGAAAGCCGCTCAGCCACCTTGCGCGCAGCCACCTCGCCAAGCGGGCTGATCTTGGGAAGGTTGTCGAAGTCGCCGGTGGTGTAGTCGCCCAGTTCTGGCGAAATCAGAATGTCGGTGGGCTTCAGCGAGGCCAGCGAGGCCTGCACGTTTTGTTCGGTCAGGATGCTCAGCATTTGCCCGGTGATGCCCATGATGCCGTTCAGTTCTTCGCGCTTGAGCAACGGTGTGCCCACGTTCACCGCGATCACGATGTCGGCACCCATGGCTCGCGCCGCATCGACCGGCAAATTGCTGGTGAGCATGCCGTCGACGAGCATCATGCCGCCGAACTCTGCGGGCGCCACCGCGCCGGGCACCGACATGCTGGCTCGCATCACGTTGGCCAGCTCGCCGTCTTTGAACACCACCGCCTTGCCGGTGACCAGATCGGTCGCCACGCCACGAAACGGGATCGGCAGATCATCAAAGCGGTAGTAGCCCTTGGCCTTGGTCAGCTGGCGCAACACGGTCTCGAGCTGCACGCCACTCACCAGACCCTTGGACAAGGTCAGCGAGCCCTTGCCCACACCGATCTCCGGGCCAATGAAGTCGCGGTAATCGTCTTGCTTCCTGCGCCACCCCAGATCCTGTCGCGGCGGGTTTTCCTTGAACAGCAGTTCCACCGAGATGGACTGGTTGATGGTCTCCATTTCGGCCACGCTGGTGCCCGTCGCATAGGCGGCACCCACCAGCGAGCCCATGCTGGTGCCGGCAATGCAGTCGATCGGCACGCGGTATTCCTCGAGCACCTTGAGCACGCCCACGTGGGCCGCACTCTGGCCGCC
>JBBAPK010000044.1:0-21154 GCA_040400875.1 Burkholderiaceae bacterium
TGTTACCGGTTGCTGAGGTACGTGTGAAGTAGAACAGGCTGGCGCTCTCACCCACCGCGGCCAGACCATCGGCACCCAGACCGAAGCCGGTAGCCCACGAGCCGGCGGCGTCACTGCCCGTCTTCGACAGGGTGGCCGAGTTGAAGAACGCCCCCAGTCCACCGGCATTTGCTGCACCGAGGAAGTTGGTGAGATTCCCGTTGGAAGCCGTTTCAGCCGTGTTCACCGACGAGGTGATGAGGCGCGAGACGCCGGTGGCGGTAGAAGAGATGGAGTCCACGGCGTTGACGAACCACTTCACGTCGGAAGCCGTTTGAGCGCCGTACCAGGTGCTGAAGGCAGCATCAGCAAAGTTCGTGGTGTTGCCGGCGTTGAGGGTCAGGCCGGCGGTGGGGGTCTTGTCGCCGACGATCGACGAGCCAGTGAAACCGACCGAGTTCAGCGCGCCGGTCGGCAAGAACGTGCTGAGCGTGAAGCCCAGATCGCGCATGTAGTAGGCGTTGGTCGAGGTGTTGAAGGCCGTCAGGACCAACGACCCGCTTTGGCCCGAGGTAACGATGTCAGCGTTTGCGGCGCCGGCCATCGATGCCAGCGCAGCTGCGGCGGCAATCATCTTGAGGTTGAATTTCATATTGAGTTCTCTCCAGGGTTGATGTAAAGATAACGTTGTGCCGTTCCGGTAACTCACGCGAGCAAAGCCTCCGGTCCAGCATCGGCATAACTCCCTGAAGCGGGAACTTTCCGATAACCGAGACTGTAGAAATCTCCTGTGTCACCTCTATACGTGCGATTTGCCTAAACCTAGCCCTTCTGACCTAGTGCCGGGGCGGCCCGATTCATGGCTCTTACACAGGAAATTTGACGGCACCACGATGGCGTGTCGTGGGCATGACGCGAATGGCGCCGAAGATGGCCCGTTCGGACTATTCCGACGTCTGCATAGATGGCTGGTGGGTTGCGACCAGCGCGGCGCGACTGCCGGCGGCGGCCCAGGCACGCTGAAGCGTCTGTTCGAAGTCGGCCGCAAAGCCGCGCTCGTCGAAAAGATCGGATTGCTGCAGATGGGCGCGGGCCGACTCACGCCATGCCGATAGCGCGGTGGCATTGGTGGCAAGGCCTGCTGCAATCTGCACGAACCGGGCGTCGCTGTCGGCCACCCACTCGGCCTTGCCGATGGCCTGCAGGATGGACGCGCCCATGCGCGAGGTGTGCGTGCGCCCCCGCAGGGTGACCACGGGCACGCCCATCCACAGTGCCTCGCAGGTGGTGGTGGCCCCGTTGTACGGAAAGGTGTCGAGCGCGACGTCGATGCCGTTGTACATGTCGAGGTGCGTGCTCTTGCCTGCGATCCACGGCTGAAGCGTCAGACGGTCGGGAGCGATTCCGCGTGCGGCCATGAAACTCTCGATGTTGTCGCGGTTGGAGGGCTGCGCCATGGCAGCAGCCTTGAGCAACAGCCGCGAGCCCGGCACCGCATTCATCGCCTGTGCCCACACATCAAGCGTGTGGTCGGTGACCTTGGCAATGTTGTTGAAGGATCCGAAGGTCACGAACCCGTTGTGCAGACACGGGGCCAAGGCGATGGGCGGCTGTTCATCAGGCCGATAGCAGAACATGCTGCGGCCCAGTCGCAAGGGAGCCTCGGAACCGAATGCCGGCATGTCGTTCGGCTCGGGGTCGATGACCGCATCGGTGATGCGGAAGTCGTTCGCCGGCACGCCGCTGAGGGTGGGATAGCCGAGGTAGGTCAGCTGCACCGGTGCGACGCCGCGGCTGAACATCAGCAACCGCGAGCGCGCGGTGTGGCCCGCCAGGTCGATCAGCAGGTGAATGCCGTTTTGCTGGATCTGCCGGGCCAGTTGGTCGTCGGACAGGCCATCACACTCGACCCAGCGGTGGCCATAGGACTTCAGACGGGCGGTGGTGGCATCGCCCCAGCCCAGGTTGTGATAGCAGGTGATGTCGAAACGCGAGGTGTCGTGAAACTCCAGCAAGCCGCCGAGAAAGTACGACACCGAGTGGCGAACGAAGTCGCCCGACACATAGCCCACCTTCAGGCGTTCACCTTGCTGCAACGGCTGCCACTCCGGCCGCGACGGCGTGTGCTGCGGCAACAACTGGCCAAAGCCCGCGTGCAGGTCGAAAACCGCTTGTGGGTCTTCGTACAGATAGTTGGCGTTCAACAGCATCTGCGAGTGAAGATCGGGGCGGCCACCCGACATCTCGATGGCGCGCAGGCAGTGCGCCATGGCCTCGTGATGGCGTCGCGACTGGAACAGCGTGCCGCCGAGCTGCATGACCGAAAAGGCATCGACGTCCAGCGCGGCGGACTTTTCGGCCAGCTCGCGGGCGGCATCGACATGGCCAAAGCGCGTGAGCAGCGCCGACAGCGAACGCATCACCGCCGCATGGGGCGAGTTGAGGCCCAGCCACTTCTCGTACAGCTCGATGGCGCGCTTGTCGTCACCCATGCCGCGCAGACACGCACCCAGGTTCAGACAGGTCTCGGGGTGGGTGGGGTCGATGGTCAGGGCGTCGTTGAGCAACGCTGCAGCCTCTGCGCGACGTGTGGCGCGCATCAACAGCGCCGCGTGGTTGCGCAGGAGCACGGGGTTCTTCGGGTCGAGCGCGGCGGCGCGCGCGGCGCCTTCGATCACCTCGTCGCTGGGTGGCTCGTCTTGGGCGTGCTCGCTGGCCTGGAAGGCGCGCAGCGCCAGCGCGTTGGCACGATTGGCGTGTGCCACGGCCGAGCGCGGCGCCAGGGCCAGCGCGCGGTCGTACAGCGCAATGGCACCGTCGGCGTCGCCGCGCATCTTGAGCACGATGCCCAGGCTGACCATGGCGTCGACATAGGACGCATCGAGCGCGATGGCCTGTCGGTAGGCCGATTCGGCGCCGTCGAGGTTGCCTGCGGCCTTGTGCGCACGGCCTAGGGTGAAGTGATAGCGCGGGTCACGCGGCGAGCCCGCCACCGCCTTGGCGGCGCGATCGATCGCTGCGGGCACATCCTTGGCAACGATGGCTGCGATGGCGAGCAGGTAGTTGGCTTCAGGCCGCAGGGCGGCGCGCTCGAGCGCTGGGGCCAGCAGCGCTTCGACGCCCTGGTGCTGGCCACTGGCGAGCAGCCGCTGTGCTTGCGACAGCATCACCCCCGCACCGCTGGAATGGCGAGACTTGGCCACCGCCGTGCCTTGGGCGTCAGAACTCGATCACGCCGCTGGCGTGCAGGCGCGCCGCGCCCTTGGTGGTCTGGCCTTCCGAGGTCAATGGCCAACCCAGATCCAGCGACACGCTGGCGTAGCGTTTGGCCTGCAGGCGCAGGCCCAGGCCCACGCTGGCCAGATTGAAGTGGCTTTGCTGACCGGGCAACGGATCGTTCAGGTACAGCCCTGCCCCGTCGGCAAACGCGAAGGTTTGCAGGTTGGCCAGCCAGCCCAGACGCTCGGGCCACAGGTTGGGGCTGCGCAGCTCGACCGTGGCGCGTGCGCCCTTGTCGCCCACAGCGGTCGATTCAAGGTAGCCGCGCACGCTGTCCACACCGCCGGCCACGAACTGCTCGTTGCTGATCAGCGCCTGGTCGGTCAGCTGGCCTTCAATCAAACCGTACAGCACCAGGCCATTGCTCAGGTTTTGGGTGCGCGCCAGGTTGAGCTTGAGGATGGTGAAGTTGCTTTGCGCCTTGTAGCGCTTGTCTTCAAACTGCGACTCTTCACTGGCCACGCCGCGCAGCGCAAAGGTCACACCGCCGCCGGCCTGCCAGATGCCCTGCTTGTCGGTGTTGGTGGCCGAATAACCCACGTTGAAAGGCAGGTAGTGAATGGGCGTGTTGAAGCCCTGGTTGGCGCCCACCGAGACGCTTTCAGAAAAGTCTTTGTAGTCGGCGCCCACGATGAAGTTGTGGCTGAGGCTGGGCGTGCCATCGAGCGGGATGATGCCGCGTGCGCCGTAGATGTTGCCCTTGCCGAACACCGTGGTGCCGCCCACGCCGGCCACGGTGTTGCTGTTGGATCGAATGGCCGACAGCACCACCAAGCCGTTGCCGGCCGGTATGGTGTAGCTGCCCGAGTACACCTTGACCTGGCTGGTGTCCTCAGGCGACACCTGCACCTGCACGCCAATGCTGTGCTCAAGTTGCCACAGGTTGTCGTAGCGCATCGAGGCCAGCAGCCGGCTCGAGGTGGTGTCAGGGCTGTGGTTGTTGTTGAGCTCGAGGCTGCCGTGCAGCGGACGCTGGTCTTCGACCATCAGGTCGACTTCGGTGGTGCCGGGCTCTTTGCCGGGGCGCAGCATGGGCGACACGCCGCGGTCGAGCGAACGGTTGACGGTGGCCAGCTGGGTCGAGACTTCCTTGAAGTTGGGCACCGTGCCCTCAGCCAGCGCCGGCACTTTTTCAAGGATGCGGCCCTGAGAGTAGTAGCGCGCACCGACCACCCGCAAGCGCGACACCGGGGCTTCGATCACCTGCAGCGTCACCACGCCGTCTTTGATTTGCTGCTCGGGCGTGTCGACCACCACCGTGCCAAACCCCGCCTTGCGGTAGGCGGCCTCGAGTGACTGCCGCGCCGACTCGACATCGTCGACGCTGCGCTTTTCTCCCATGAAGGGGTACACCGAGCGCTCGATGGGCTCGGCCGGCAGCACCGTGTTGCCCTCGACGCGAAATTCAAGGATGTCGAAGCGCGGGCCGGCGGGCTCAGAGGCGGGCTGCGCTTGCGCCACCGCTGCCACGAAAAAGAAGCTCAGCGCAGCCAGATGCGAGCGGCTGCAGACACGAAAAAAAGCGCGAAATGACATCAAAAATCCCGGATTGCCGACCTTATCGCGGCCGGACCGAGGATTCTTCATTGCGAAGATGACAACACGTCGTTGCTTGATGCAGGCACCAGCAGAGTTGTCGCGCTGGGCGCCACAAAGCGCCAGTCCTGGTAGGTCTTGCTCTTTGGGGGCCGCACGAAACCAGGGGTCACGAACACGCGATCCAACGGAGCCCTGGCCGAGCTGCTGTGAACCCCAACGATGCCGCCATCCGGCAGGCGAACCAATCCCCATCGAGCATCGCCGGTGATCGGGTCGATGTAGATGCGTCGCAGGTGATGCTGTCTTGCCGATTGGCGCTCATCGCTCAAAAGTTCTTCGAGGCTGCGGGGGTACAGATGGCGCTCATCGGTCGAGCGCTTGCGATAACTTTCGATGGCCGTTGCGATTTGTTGCCCGGCGAAAACCAGCTCTCGCTCTTGGTCGCGCCTGTGCGCGGTGCTCCAGACCGCGCTGGCCATGCCCGCGGTCATCGCCGCGATGGCGACGATGAACATCAGGCCCAGGTAGGTGAACCCGCGTTCAGGCATTCAGGACGGCACCCGCCGGCAAGCGGGAGTCGCAGTTCGCCTGCTGCGGCCGCTGCTTGTCCTGACCCTTGCCCTGCTGCGTCGTCAGGCGCGAGCCGGCCAGGCCCAGAACGCCCAGCACAAACAGCCAGGTCACACCCGGCAGCGGCACTGGTGAGGGTGCGGCGGTGGGTGTAAAGACCAGCGGTGTCGATGCGGTGACCAACCCGGCGCTCAGGGTCTCAAGCGGCTTGCCGCTGTGTTGCGACTTGGCAGCCGACACCAGATTCCACAGCGCTGCATCGGCAACGTTTTGCGCCAGCGGGTTGCCCGTTGAGGGGTTGACTTCAATGATCAGACCGCCCGAGCCGCTGCCGCTGCTGCCACCGGACACCGTGATGGTTTGCTGCGGGGGCAACTGGGCGACCAGGCGGCTGAGAAAGCTGCCCAGGCCAGTGGTGCTGCCACCGGACACCACCACCGCCGAGCACAGCGTGGGCGTGCACAGCGCCACGGCAGCACCTGCGACGATCAGGACTTTTTTCACAGAGGACATGAGGTTCTCCTTGGGTAGATAGATTCAGATTCAGGCAGCGAGCGCGGCGTGGTCACCACGGCGGCGGCGCATGAAGGCGCCCATGGCCAGCACGCCAGAGCCCATCAGCCAGGCCGAGGCCGGCACCGGCACGGCAGACACATCAGGGGTGACGGCCGAATAGGTGTAGTTCACCTTGAAGTCGAAGCCGGCCAGCGAGACCGCCTGGTTGGGCGTGCCGTTCAAGCGGAACAGCCCGGTGACGCTGGCGGCCTCATCGCCCATGAATAGCGCCATGCCCTGGGCGGTGTCGATCCACTTGGACATGTGGATGTCGACCTCGCTCGAGCCGGTGACGGTGCGGATGGTGGTGGCCCAGCCGTAGCGGTCCGTCACATCAAGCACCGCCAGGCGCGGATCGATCAGCGACAGCAGGCTGCCCAGATTCGCAGGGGCCGTGCCGATGGCCTTTGCATCGAGCGTCAGCTCAACGCTTTGCAGCTGGCCGCTTGCGGTGTCGAACAAGTCCACCGGAAACAACACCGTGGAGCGGGTCGGGCCTTCGAAGTGGTGGTCGTAGGTCGAGACCATGGCGGCGTGCGCGGCGCCGCACCACGACATGGCGGCAGCGGCAATCAGGGCAAGGATCTTGAGCTCCATGGTCACCTCTGGCGTTCAGGCGTTCACGACGGCAGCGCTGCCGAGGTCGAACGCATTGATGCGAGCGCGCCTGTGGGGCAGCGCTTGGGGGAATTCGGGCGGGCGACCCCGAGGGGCCGCCGGCCGCCTTGCGGCGGTGTGTGTCATGACATCAACGACGTCGGTGGCACTGACATGACCGAAGGGTCAGCCGGCGTCGCCGCGGGGTTGTTGTTGTCTGCGTGGCCTTCGAGATAGGCCTCGATGCGCTTGCGCTTGTTGCCGCTGGCGCCGACACGAGCCACCAGTGCTTCTTCCAGGAGCGAAATCGCTTCCTGGTTGACCGACCGGCGGTTTTCGAATGCCTCACGGCCGATCAATTCCTTGATCACGCTCGGCATCTTTTTGATGAACAGATCTACATCCACGGTGGGATCTCCAATTCAACAGGTTGATGAAAGGCTCCAAACTGGAGCCACTACTTTTGCAAAACATCACCAAAACAGTGATGTAGAGATGTTGGCTTGGCGACATGACGCCACCAAGAAGACAACCAAATGGAAACTAGTCCGAAGTGGCTAGCCCATGACCGGTCCATGAGGCCTGTCGGATTAAGGCGGCAGCGCGGGGCGTCCATGCCGCAGCCTGCTCGGCGCAGTGAACGCGTGAGCAAGCGATGAGCGCAGGTGAGGTGCTGCTGCGCGGCAGTGTGGCCGACCGGCCAGACGGCGGCGGCAGGCGCCACGAGTGCGGGCGCGATGGTTTTGCAGTTGGCTGCTGCGCAGGGCCGCTGAAAGCGGCTGGCGATTAATCGGCGGTCAAAACGCCGAGACTCATCGCCCGTGTGATGGCATGGGTGCGGGTGTTGGAGCCCAGCTTGCGCAAGATGGCCTGGATGTGGTTTTTGATGGTCCAGGGGCTGCAGCCCAGCATCTCGGCAATCTGGTGATTGGTCTTGCCGGCCTTGATGAGGTTGAGGATCTGCAACTGCCGCGGCGTCACGACCAGGGGGCCGCGCTGGCCGCTGGCGGCCACACCCGAATCGCGCTCGGTGACCAGCACGCGCAAGAAGGCGTTGTTCAGGTGGGGCAGCAGCAAATCAATGAGGCGGTTCAGCCGCTGATCGAGTGGCACCGACAGGCGCGCGAACACGTAGTACGACTCGCACTTGCCGCGTGCGCCCATGATCAGTTGCGCGGCCAGGTTCTTCATCTCGTTGTCGCTCACCAGCGCGAGCAGCTCGGGGTCGTCGTCACGACCGCTTTCCTCGGGGCAAAAGATGGTGTTGGCGCGGGTGGCCTCGTTGGCGGCCAGCAGCCGCGGCATCAACCCTGAGATGGGGTCAGCCACCCTGTCGAAATGCTCCTGGCGGAAATAGCGACTGGCGCTGAAGCGATGAATCGACATGCCGTGGCTGGTGCCTTCGTCAACACCGCAGATCAGGATCTCGTGCGGGATCAACGACTGCAGCGAGCTTTGGCTCCACACGAAAAACTGCTGGCGGCTCATCACATCGAGCGATGCCTCGACAGCGTCAGCAAAACGCACGCGGTCGTCTTCGTCGAGTCTGAATGGTTGATTCACGTGGGGAAGACCCTGAGCACACTCACCCGGTCGCAGCAACATGCAAACGACCACTGAAAACTCGCAACAACCTTTACCTTAGCCAGCGAAGGTGACAGTTTGCTGATCGGACCAGCCCGTTCGGACCATGAATCACCAGCTTTCATAGGCCTCGCCGTCAATGCTGTTGCCGGGTGCACCGCTGCGCACGTCGTAGACGCCCTCGCGCGTTTCGACATCAGGCGGCGGCACGATCACCCAGGTGGTCGCGCTGTCGGTGATGGGGTCGGGTGGCACACGGCGCAAATAGCGTTTTTCGGCCAGCTCTTCGAGCGTGAGCGGATAGCGGCCGCGATCGGCAAAGAACTTGTCGATGGCGTCTCGCATGATGGACAGGTCTTGCTTGAGCACCGCCTCGCGGCTGCGCTCGACGCTGTGAAAGTAGCGCGGCAAAGCCAGCGTCATGAGGCTGGCGATGATGGCCATCACCACCATCAGCTCCATGAGTGTGAAACCGCGACGGTGTGCGCGCATCACCATTCCAAATACGGCCGCCCGCCGATGCTGAGCGCCGTGGAGCGCGAATACACGTCAAACACGTCGCGACCCGGCTGCGGGTTGTCGGCTTCGCTGTCGTAGCTGCGCAGGCCCCAGGTCTGCTCGGGCGGCAAGGCGGGGTCGGCCATGGGATCGCGTGGCAGGCGGCGCAGGAAGTAGAGCTTTTTCTCGCCCTTGGGGTCGGTGATGTCGGGAACACCTTGGTAGAGCGACTCGAGATCGGGCGGGTAGCCCGAATCGCCGACCATCTTCTTCACCTTGTTGGTGTCGGCTGCAAGCTTGTAGGCGTCGATCGCCTCGCGAATCTGCCGCAGCGCGCCGCGCAGTTCCTGCTCGTGGGTGCGCTTGACGGCCAGATCGGCAAAGGTCATGGCGCCACCGGCCAGCATGGCCAGGATGGCCACGGTGATGAGCAGCTCGATGAGGGTGAAGCCGCGCTCACGAGGGGCGTGAGCGCGCCCCCACGGAAGAGCAGCGCACGCGAAGTTCACTGGGCGAACTCGGGCTCGGACTCAGGCTGGGAGCGACCGCCACGCGGGGGCGATCCCGCCATCTTGCCGCCGCTTTGCAGGCTCAGCCGCGGTGCACCCACGCTCTTTTCGGTGCCGCCGGCCATCTCGCTGCGCGAAGCAGCCGATGGATCGAGGTTGCGAACGATGCGCGGGGTGATCAGCAGCACGATTTCGGTCTTGTTGCGGTCACTGCTCTCGCTGGAGAACAGCCGGCCGACCACCGGCAGGTCAATCAGCCACGGCAGGCCCACCGCGGCCTTGCGGTCTTCGTCGCTGATCAGGCCGGCCAGCGCCTGGGTTTCGCCGTCTTTCAGGCGCAGTTCGGTCACGGCATTGCGCGAGCCGATCTGGTAGGTGAGCGTGCCCGAGCGGCTGCGCACTTCCTTGACGATGTTGCTGACCTCGAGCGCCACCTTGACGCCGACCTCGCCGTTGAGAAACACATTGGGCTCGACGTCGAGCTTCAGCCCCACATCGAGGTAGCTCACCGACTCAGAGGTGCCCACATTGGCCGTTTGCGTGCTGGTAATCACCGGCACGCGGTCGCCGATCATGATCTTGGCCTTCTCGCGGTTCTTCACGCGGATGCGCGGGTTGGCCAGGATGTTGGTGTCGCCGTTTTGTGCGCGGATGTTGATCGACGGGTTGTCCACACCGATGTTGCTGCTGTTGGTGTTGAGCAGTTTTTCGAGCGTGAGCTGGGTCGAGGTGAGCGTGTTGTTCTGGACCGTCGTGTTGCCGGTGGCCGAGGTGACCACGGTGTCGGGGTTTTGCACGATGTTGAGCACGGTGAACTTGCCCGGTGGGTCGACGCCGAGCTCCATCAAGCGCGATCGTTTGACCTCGAGTACCTCGACGTCAAGCACGACCTCGGGTTCGGCCAGGTCCTGCGCGGCGATGAGCTTTTCGGCCAGGTGGATGGCGTTGGCCGTGTCGCGCATGGTGATGGTGTTGAGCTTCTCGTCGGCGTGCATGTCCTTGGTTTTGAGCACCGTCTTGAGCATGGCGGCGATGTTCTTGGCCTCGGCGTTGGCCAGATAGAAGGTCTTGACGCTGAGCTCGAGGTAGTCCTTTTGCTTGTCAGGCGTGTTGGGGTAGACCAGCACGGTGTTGTCGTTGAGCGTCTTGCGCTCGAGCTGGTTGGTGATGGTGAGCACACCGATCACGTCTTCGACGCTCAGGTTGGAAATTGACAGCGTGACCTTGATGTCGGGCTTGACGTCGCGGTCGAAGACGAAATTGATGCCGGTGCTGCGCGACAGGGCGTCGAACACCGCCTTCAGGTTGGCGTCGCGAAAGTCGAGCGTCACGGGCTTGCGCAGGCGGGCTTTCAGGGCCGGTGTCTCGGATTCAGGCAAGGGCTTGGCTGCCGCAAGCTGGTCGTCGAGCTGGCGCTTGAGCAACTGGGCACGGGTGTTGGCGGGGTTTTCTGCGAGCACCTGGCGCAAGAGTTGACCCGCGTCATCGCGACGTCCCTGGGCCAGGGCCAGCTCGGCCTGCTCCACACGCTGCTGCTGACGGCGCAGCAGCGCAACGGCGTCGATGCCGGTGCGGGCGCGGTTGTTGGCCGGGTCGAGCGCGAGCGCGCGCTGGTAGCTGGCCTCGGCGTCGTCGAGTTGATAGGCATCGCGCGCGGCGTCGGCCTCTTTGATGTATTTACGGGTCAGGGCTTCGCGCTGACGAACCGCCAGCACGCGGTACTCGGTGTTGTCGGGCTCGAGCGCCAATGCCTTGTCGATTTGCGCCAGCCCGGCTTCGGACTGTCCCTGGTCGATCAGCTTTTGGCCGCTGCGCACCAGATCGCTGCCCGGCGCGCAAGCCGCCAGCAACAAGGCGATGGCAAGCCAGCAGGCCGTGGCGGCCCGGGAAAAGGTGCGTGAATCGCGGCGGGTGGTCATGGTGTATTCCCGAGTCGCACCACCTGGGATTGCTTGAGGGGAAGGAAGGTCAGATTCATCTGTTCGCCTGTCATTTGGTCGACGCGGTACACCGAATCGACGGTGTCGCCGGCCTTGATCGAGAGCACGCGGTTGCCCTGCATGAAAAACGCGGTGAGCACACCGTCTTCAAGCAACTTGCCCATGTATTCATACGGAAACGGCGGAGCCACTGGAGCAGGTGCTGCCTCTGGCGGCGGCGCGGGTGGAGGCGGCGGCGCCCAACTGGTGGCGTTGAAAAGCCCCGGCGGTGGGGCCGGATCGGCGCTGTCGGTGTCTTGCAGCGCGTGCTGCCTGTCGTCGAGCCGGTCCAGCCGCAGCGAGGCGTTCGCTGCGGCGGCCTTGCCCGACGTGCGCGAGCCGGACGGCGCGGTTGCGCGCTTGGCTGGCGCAGGCACGACAACGTCTGCATCGCCGTCATCGCCCGACAGCGCGATGACGCGCTCGGCAATCAGCGCACCGCCGATCAGCACGATCGCGATGGAGATGCGCTTGCGCATGGGGGTCATGGCGGCCATGGTTTTCAGCGCACCGGTCGACTGGACAGCGCAGCCGCCACCACGCGCGGTAGCGGCTGCGGCTTGGCCACGAACAGCACAAAGCGCAACTGGGCCTCGAGCACCGGTGATTTGGCGTCGCTGCGGCGCACGTTGAGTTCTTCCATTGCCAGGCCGGGAAGCTCGCGCATGGCTTCGCGGATGAAGCCGCGCAGCGCGCGGTAGTCGGCCTTGACCGGCAGCACGATGGAATAGCGCGCGAGCAGCCCCGAAGGCTCGATGCTGAACTTGAGTTCGGCCTGATTGAGTTGCACGCCTTGGCGCTTGGCGGCAGCGTTCAGCGCGCCCACCGCGCCTGCCATCTCGGCTTCAGAGGGAAAACGCTGCAAAAACACGGCCAGCTGCTGCGCCGGCGTGGTCTGCACCGGCGCGGGATGGGCCGAGTTGGCGGCAATGCGCTGCTCGAGCGCGGTGTTGTCTTCGAGCAGCCGGTGGGTCTCGGCGCGCTGCGGCGCGATGCCGCCCAGCACCATGGTCACGCACACCACCAGCAGCGCCACCGCCACCCAACCCGGCAGGCCGGCACCGCGCCACAGGCGGCTGAGGTTCCAGAGCTGGCGCTTCATGGCACGGGCCGCCACACAGCCGCCAGGGTGAACGACAGCACCGGCTGGCCATCGCGCACCACGGTGTTGTAGCCCTGGAGGTGCACTTCGCCGAGCAACGACTGCGCGCCCATGCGATCGACATAGGCCAGCAGTTCGTTGAGGTCGCGTGCTTCGCCGGCCAGACGCAAGGTGCGGTCGCGCGCGTTGGGCGTGAGCGCCAGCGCACCGAGACCGCCGGGATCGGCATCTTCAATGGCGTCGAACAGCCGCTCCCAGGGCACCACAAGCTCGTCGATGACGAGGTTGGCGCGCTGGATGTCGGCCGTGGTCTGCGCATCGGCGGGCGCAACCGCGCGCGGGCCGCTCGCGCGCAGACGCTCGCGAAGCAGTTCATGGCGAGCCTGCGTAGCTTCGAGCCGCTCGGACACCACCGACTGCAATTGGCCCAGCACCACCACGCACACCACCATCAGCGCCAGCGCGGCCCAGCACCAGCGGCGCCAGCGGTACACCGGCGGCGCCACGAAATCGAGATGCAGCGGCGGCGCGCTCATGCGGCTTCTTCCTCGGACAGCGGCCTGTCTGACGGGCCCGGCATGGCGATGAACTGCCAGTGCGAATTGGCGCGCCACGCATAGGCCTTGGTCTGCGCCATGCCACCCGGTGTGCACACCACGTACACCGCACAGCGCGGCTGCTCGATGCCCAGGGTGAACCACTCGCGATCGAGCAGGCGCACCAGATCGCCGTCGCCCGTGGGCACACGCCGCACGTGCAGCGGCTCGCCTGAGTTCATCAGCAGCGCGGTGGTCCACGGGCCTTCGATGCACACGAACCAGAACCATCCCGGCTCGATGTCATCGCACACCCGGTTGTAGGCGTGCATGAGCGAGGGCTGCACGCTGGCCAGCTTGAGCCCGCGCGACTGCGCGAGCGCGGCCAGCCGGTCGATCAAGCTGGCATCGAGCGCGCAGGCCAGTGACGCACAACCGTAGCGCGGGGCGTGCTCGCGCACCAGCCAGCCCAGGGCGATGTCGCCATAGGCCTCGCGAAACGACTGCTCGGCCAGCAACTGACGCTGCGCCGGGGCGGCGAGCTCATCGATCCAGGGCACGGTGCGGTAGCGAACGCCCTCGCCTGCCACCACGCATTCGAGCTGGGTGCCGCGCCGCAGTTGACGGCCGTCAAGGTCGGCCTCGAGTGCGGCGATCAGGGTGTCGATGGGCGACGAGTCACCCGCGTGCAGCGTGGCCGCATCGCCCACGCGAAGGCTGAGCCGATCAGGCGACCAGCGTGACACGGTTGATCTCATCGAGTGTGGTCAGGCCGTCGAGGAACAACTCGACCGCCGCATCGCGCAAAAAGCGCGTGCCGTTGCGCCGCGCGGCTTCCTTGATCTGGCGCACCGGGGCGCGCGCCACGATCAGCTCGCGCAGCGCGTCATCGAGGATGAGCAGTTCGCCCACGGCCTTGCGGCCCTTGAAGCCGGTGCCACGGCACTTGCCGCAGCCGTGGCTGGCGCGCAGCACGCGGCCTTCGACGCGCACCGGGTCGATCAGCGATTCGCGCAGCGCGGCTTCGGTGACCGAGACGATGTCGCTGCAATGCACGCAGTTCACGCGCACCAACCGCTGCGCCAGCACGCCGGTGAGCGCCGAGACGAAGCTGTACGGATCGACATCCATGTGCGTGAAGCGGCCGATCACGTCGAACACGTTGTTGGCGTGCACGGTGGACAGCACCAGGTGGCCGGTGAGCGCGGCCTGGATGGCGATCTGCGCGGTCTCGGGGTCGCGGATCTCGCCGACCATGATGCGGTCGGGGTCGTGGCGCAAGATGGATCGCAAGCCACGCGCGAAGGTGAGGCCTTTTTTCTCGTTGACCGGGATCTGCAGCACGCCGGGCAGCTGGTATTCGACCGGGTCTTCGATGGTGATGATCTTGTCGTGGCCGTGGTTGATCTCGGAGATGGCCGCGTACAGCGTGGTGGTCTTGCCGCTGCCGGTCGGGCCGGTGACCAGCAGCAGCCCGTAGGGATCGCGCGCCATGCGGCGGAAGGTGGCCAGCGTGGTGTCGTCAAAGCCCAGCACGTCGAGCCGCAGGCCCGAGACCTGGTCGGCCAGCGAGCGCTTGTCGAGCACGCGCACCACCGCATCCTCGCCGTGGATGCTGGGCATGATGGACACGCGAAAGTCGATCTCGCGGCCGAGCGCTCGCACGCGGAACCGCCCGTCTTGCGGGATGCGCCGCTCGGCGATGTCGAGCTCGGACATCACCTTCAGGCGCGACAGCACCTGCTCGGCGATCTCGCGGCCTTCGATGGAGCCGACCTGCGTGAGCGTGCCGTCGAGGCGGTACTTGATGACCAGACCGCTCAGGTGCGATTCGACGTGGATGTCGCTCACGCCGCTCTTGAGCGCGTCGTACAGCGTCGAGTGCACCAGCTTGACGACCACGCTGGTGCCTTCGCCGATGGAGCGGATGGACAGGTCTTCAAGATCGGTGGCGCCGGAGTCGGTCTGCCCCGCCGTGGGCATGGCGGTGTCGATGGCGCGCATCGAGTCTTCGTGGCGCGCCAGCACCGCGGCGATGTCGTCGGCGCTGGCCAGACCCAGCTCGTGCGGTGCGCGCAGATGCTCCACAGCCCAGGCCTGCAGCGCGTCGTCGAAAGGATCGCCGGTGACCACAAAGATCACGCCCTCGTCGCGCAAGGCCAGGCAGGCGCGGCGCGCGCACTCGGCGTAGTCGATCACATCGAACGCCGGCACCAGACTGGCCAACGCGGCGTTGTCGAACACGCGGTGGTGCAGCAACTGGCCGAGCACGCGCGCCAGCGCATCGGCCGGCACCGACAGCTGCTCTTCAAGCACCGAGGGCACGCTGCGCTGCTCGCTGGCCGCGCGCTGGCGGGCGACGCGCACGACTTCGGGCGTGAGCAACCGCGCCGACACCTCGTCTTGCACCGCCTGTTCGTTGAGCGCGTTCATTGGATGCTGCCCGCCAGCTCGAAGATGGGCGCGTACATCAGCAGCACTACCACCCCGATCACCACGCCCATCACGATCATCAGCAGCGGCTCGAACAGGCGAATGAACCACTCGATGGATTGCGAGATGTCTTCTTCATGGAAGCCTGCCGTGCGCTCGAGCATCTCGCCCATCTGACCGGTGCGCTCGGCCACGCGCAGCAAACGCAGCGACACTGCGGTGGTCAGGCCATGGGT
The DNA here is from genome assembly GCA_040400875.1 of Burkholderiaceae bacterium. Taxonomy (GTDB): domain Bacteria; phylum Pseudomonadota; class Gammaproteobacteria; order Burkholderiales; family Burkholderiaceae_C; genus PBB1. The sequence continues at coordinate 15,397 of JBBAPK010000044.1, forward strand.
TTCGAAAGCCGCCGAAATGGAGCGGCCCTCGCCGATGTCACGACGCGCCGCGGCCAGCGACGGATGCAGCGAAATCGGCAGCAAGCCGACCACCATGTCGAGCGCGGTGACGATGGGAATGCCGGCTTGTTGCAGCATGCCCAGCGCGCGGTAAAAGCGCGCCAGCTGGTACACGCGAACCACCTCGCCGATTTGCGGCAGGCGCTGGATCTGGCGCGCCAGGGCCAGGCGAACCTGCGGCCGGTTGAGGGTGTAGATCAAGCCCACCAAGAGTGCGGCGCCACCGGCGAGCAACTGCAGCCCGTGGGCATGCGCGAACTGGCCCCACTCCAGCAGCAGCCGCGACATCAGCGGAATGCGGTCGCCCATGTCCTGAAACACCTGGCTGAAGCGCGGCACCACATAAAGCAGCAAGAAGGCAATGACCAGCGTGCCCACGCCGAGGATCATGGCCGGGTAGATGGCCGCGCCGACGATGCGCTTTCGCATCTGGTCGGACTGCGCGCGATAGACGATGAAGCGCTCGATGGCTTCGGTGAGCGCGCCGGTGCGCTCGTTGGCGCGCACGCTGGCCACGTACAGCGGCGGGAACACGGCGGGCTGCGCTTCGAGTGCCGAGGAAAAGGCCTTGCCTTCCTTGAGCTGGTCATGCAGCTTGACCAGCACCTGCTTGGCGTCGGCGCGGGTTTCGCGATCGGCCAGGGTCTCGATGGCCTCGACCACCGACAACCCGGCCTTCAGCAAGATGAGCAGACTCTGGTTGAAGTGCAGCAGCGGGAAAGGCGCCGAGCGATTGAAACTGAAGCGCGAACCGCCCGACGCTGGCTTGACGGCCAACACCGCATAGCCGCGCGACTCGGCCTGCCTGCGCGCGTCGGCACCATCAGCGGCATCGACGGTGATCGAAACCGGCTGCATCCGGTGTATGGCCTTGACGGCGTATTGCATGCGGCTGCCGTGTTAGCGCGCTGGGATCACCAGTTGGTGATGTCGGCATCCAACCCATCACCGCCGGGACGACCGTCACGACCGGTGGAGCTGATGTCGAATTCACCATGCTCACCCGGAGCGACGTAGATGTAGGCATTGCCCCAAGGGTCGGCGGGCAGGGCTTTTTCGAGATACGGGCCGTCCCACTTGTTGACGCTAGACGGCTTGGCCAGCAGGGCTTGCAGACCCTGCTCGGTGCTGGGCAAGGTGCCCACGTCAAGGCGGTATTGCTGCAGCGCCTTTTCAAAACCGACGATCTGGGCGCGAGCGGTCTTGACTTCTGACTTGCCGACCTGCGAAAAGTATTTCGGGCCGACATAGGCGGCCAGCAGGCCGATGATGACCATCACCACCAGCAACTCGAGCAGCGTGAAGCCGCGACGCAGGCGCAAAGACATCATGGGGAAGCAACTCTCGGCTCGTTCAGGGAACGACGATGTTGCCCAGTGAATGTGACGTCGTGGTGAAGTGGCACCACCTTGGTGGTAGCCGGCGCACGCGGTGCGCGCGGGGTGCGGACTCAGCCAGTCACTGGGCCGGATCGGCGCTGCTGGCAGGCACGCCGACAGCATCGGTCGCCGCCGACATCACCACCTCAGATGCCGCACGGGCCGCGGCCAGAACACCAGCCTGAGCGTGGTGCGGATCAACCAGCAGCACCAAGGCGTCGTCCAGTCGGTTGAAGATGGCTTTGGCGTCGAGCGTGCGCTCGGCATACAGACGGCCGGCAGCGCCAAGGCGGCTGCGCCACTGGGGGTCGTTGGCCATGTTGATGATGGCCTGGGACATCACCTCGGCGTTCTCGGGTTCGATCACCAAGCCGCAACCGGTGACCACGTGGGCCATTTCAGAGCCAGGCAAACCTGCGGCGATGACGGGGCGGCCGCTGGCCAACATGCCCACGAGCTTGGATGGCATGACCAGATCGGCAGCACCGCGCAGCTGTGGCAGCAGGTGAATGTCGGCCATGTTGAGCAGGCCGTTGACGCGGGCTGCAGGCAACAGGTTCATGAAGCGCACATTGCGCAGACCCTGCGCCATGGACTCGAGCGGCTCACGCATCTCGCCGTTGCCGCAGATCACGAACACGAAACGCGGATCGTGCGCCAGACGGCGGGCAGCTTCGATCAGCACCTCAAGACCCGGCTTGCGATTGAGCGTGCCGGAGAACAGGCAAACCAGTTGGTCGTCAGCGATGGAAAGCGACTGCCTCAAGGCGACGGAATCAGGCGTGGGGTGGATGCTGGACACGTCGATCCAGTTGGGCACCATGCCTGTCTTGGAAGCAGCCACGCCCTTGCTGCCCAGCAAGCGCTGCATGCGGTTCGAGATGGTGGACACCACATCAAAGCGGCTCAGGATGCGCGCCTCAAGGAATCTGGCCGCGCGGCGCAGCAGGGGCTGCTTGAGCATGCCGAGCTCGAAAGCGGCATCCACTTCAAAGTCTTGAACGTGCAGCCAAGCCTTGGCGCCCGACAGGCGCGCTGCCAGCCAGGCCGCCGGTGCGCAGAAGAAAGCAGGCGCCACCACGAACACCACCTGCGGCTGCCAGCCCACCAGCTTGAGCGTCATCCAGGCGCTGCTCAGGGCAAAGCTGGCCAGATGCAGCATGCGGTTGAGACCACCCAGGCGCTTGGGGATCCACACCGGGCAGCGGTAGACGGTGAGCCCGGGCATCGGCTGCTCGGTGACGAATTCGCGGCCCGAATAACCGTCAGCCAACTGCCACGCCGGGTAGTAAGGAGGTGCGCACACGACCGACACCTCGTGGCCACGCGCCACCAGGCCTTCAGCCATTTCGCCCGAGTACTTACCGATGCCGGTCAGCTCAGGACTGAAATTCATGCTCACGAGAACGATCTTCAAAGCGAACTCACCCCCCACCATTTAGAGGGTATTTTCGTCTTGCGGCATGACGCTGCCATGTCGCCTTGACCGGTCCGAACGGATCAGTCGGAGGCGGCTGACGAACTCACTCGTGAAAGTCGAAAGTGGGGAAACCAGCTGTCTTCAGCATGCTGTCGCGGCGCGCCGAGGTGAAGTCGGCGACGGCCATCTCGCGCACCAGCGTGCGGAAATCGGTGGTGGGCACCCAGCCGAGCTTGCGCTTGGCCTTGGACGGATCGCCCAGCAAGGTCTCGACTTCGGTCGGCCGGTAGTAGCGCGGGTCCACCCTGAGCACCACGTCGCCCTTGCGGCAGGCCAGTGGCGCGCCCAGGCGACTGGCATCGACCGCCGAGACCACGCCGATCTCATCGACACCGCTGCCGCTGAACTCGAGCGTGATGCCGAGTTCGGCCGCCGCAAACTCGGCGAACTGGCGCACGCTGTGCTGCACGCCGGTGGCGATCACAAAGTCTTCAGGCTGCTCTTGCTGAAGCATCAGCCACTGCATCTCGACGTAGTCCTTGGCATGACCCCAGTCGCGCAGCGCGTCCATGTTGCCGAGGTACAGGCAGTCCTGCAGCCCCAGCGCGATGCGTGCCAGCGCACGGGTGATCTTGCGGGTGACGAAGGTTTCGCCGCGCAGCGGGCTTTCGTGATTGAACAAGATGCCGTTGCAGGCGTACATGCCGTAGGCCTCGCGGTAGTTCACCGTGATCCAGTAGGCGTAAAGCTTGGCCACCGCGTAGGGGCTGCGCGGATAGAAAGGCGTGGTTTCCTTCTGCGGCGTTTCCTGCACCAGACCGTAAAGCTCGCTGGTGCTGGCCTGGTAGAAGCGGGTCTTCTTCTCGAGACCGAGCAGCCGCATGGCTTCCAAGATGCGCAATGTGCCGATGCCGTCGGCATTGGCGGTGTACTCGGGCATCTCGAACGACACGCCCACATGGCTCATGGCCGCAAGGTTGTAGATCTCGTCGGGCTGCACCTGCTGAATGATGCGTGTGAGGTTGGTGCTGTCGGTCAGGTCACCGTAATGCAGGATGAAGCGCTGGTGATCAACGTGCGGATCTTCGTACAGGTGATCCACGCGCTCGGTGTTGAACAGCGACGAGCGGCGCTTGATGCCGTGCACCTCGTAGCCCTTGGACAGCAGCAGCTCGCTCAGATAGGCGCCATCCTGGCCGGTCACTCCGGTGATCAGGGCTTTTTTGACGGGTGCAGCAGATTCGTTGTGTGACATGGGGGTGGGCTTTGATGGCCTGGCAAGACGCGGTGGTCGGCGACCTTAGCGCGTGTCGGTGACAGCCCCGTGGCGTCGCAGCGGCGTGCGTGAGGGTCGACCTGTCACACGCCGCTGCTACGGTGGAAAGCTGTTCTTCATCGATTCGAACCATGACCCTGCGCCACCCCATTGCCGCCAGCCTGCTTGCATTGACCGCCGCCCTGACCGGTTGTGGCGGCGGCGGTGGTGGGGGGAGTTCCTCGACCAGCACCACGACCTACCCGTCGTCGGGCGCATATCAATGGGTGCTCAAGGGTTCAGGCAGCGTGGCCGACCCGAATTTCGCCTTGTCGCTGGTGCACCCGAGCCAAGCCGACACCGAATACCCCATTGAATCGGGCAGCAGCACCGATGTGACCGACGCGCTGCTGGTGTCGAGTGGCAGCGTCAATGCCAGCAGCCAGCAGGTGACGTCGGTGACGCCCGCGTTCCTGATGTACATCCGCGGTGGCGACGTGGTGCTGCTGCCCATGCAGGCCAACGGCAAGTCACCCGCATCGCAGCGCATCTCGGCAGGCAGTTCATCGGCCTGCAAGTTCGTGCGCGAGCTGGCGGGCATCGACTACGCAACTCCGCAAAACTCGCGCTTCATCGTGACAACAGCCGGTGCCGACGGTGCCTGTGACGAAGATGGCGGCGGCGACGATGGCCGTGCTGAAGTCCGCAAGGACGCCTCGCTCGGTCTGGTGCTCACCCCCATTTCCACCGGCTCCGTGCCCCTGGGCTTGGTGCGTGACCCCGCCACACTGGCACCAGCCGGCTGGCTGTTTGCTCGCACGCTGGGGCTGTGGAATGGCTCGAGCTACAGCTACGTCACCATCAGGTCGAGCACGGATGCCCCGCTTCAATCAGCCGTGGGCAGCACCTATCGCCAGACCCTGGCCTGGGACGGCACGCAGCTGAGCGTGATCGATTTTTCGAATCTGACGGCGCCATTCGAAACCCCGCTCGATCCAGCCATCACGGGATCCACGGAGGGGTGGCAGTTGATCGGCTTCGATGCCACGGCTTTCTATGTCTACACGGCATCGACCACGTCCTTCTCCGACCCGTGGCAGGTGCTCAAGGTCACGCTTTCGGCCCCCACCGCCACCGAAATGGCCGCAGGAACGGGCGTCGTCGCGCTGTCGAGTATGGGCAACAGCTGGCTGTACCTCACGGTGGCTGATCAACTGTGCTCCGGGACCAGCACCTGCACCTACCTGGTCTCGTTGAACAAGACCGATGTGGGCCTGAGCATCGCCAATGCCGACTACATAGGAGCCCCCAACACCCTGATCCGGATGGAAGCAGGAGCCAATGGCATCGACCTGCTGTCTTTCGAGCCCGTGGTCGAGAGCGGCCCTTCAGTAACCACTCTGGCCTTCTTCAACGACGTCGACCTAGAGCCCCTGCCCTCGCCGCTGGGCGAGATACCGAGCGCCAAGTCAATGGGCCTGGCCGCGGCCAACACGCTCAACTTCAACTCCAGCGAAAGCCGCACGCGCTTCGTCTACGCCACGGGCTACACCGTGGCGAAGCAGTTCAACTCGGCCACCTTGAATGCGCTGGAAACCGCTGGCTCAAGCTATTCGCCCATCGTGCTGGGCGCCCTGCCCGGCG
>JBBAPK010000045.1:0-21105 GCA_040400875.1 Burkholderiaceae bacterium
TTGAGCGAGTCGCTGTAGACCGTGACCCGCGCAAAGTCATCCCACGATGCACCCTGCGCCGCCAGCCACTCCTCAACCCGCTGGACCTTGCCTTCGCGGTAGCTCGGAATGCCCTGAATGCGTCCGGTGATGCTACCGCGCGCGTCGCGTTCGAGACGCGTGGCGATCAGGTCTTGAATTCCGAAGGCCTGCGCGATCGGTGTGGTGATGAACTCGTTGGTGGCCGTCACCAGCGCCACGCGGTCGCCGTCGGCCTGATGCCGACTCACCAGAGTGCGCGCGCTCGCATGCAAATGCGGCTCGATCATGCGCTGCATGAACAGCCGACGGCTGGCTTCAAGCTCGTCGTGCGAGCGATCCCGAAGCGGACGCGTGGCGAACTCGATATAGGCGTGAACATCCAGCTGCCCCGCCTTGTACTGGGCAAAAAACAGGTCATTGCCCGAACGGAAACTCGGCTCATCCACCCATCCGAGTGAAATGACGAATTCGCCCCAGGCGTGATCCGAATCGATCGGCAACAAGGTGTCATCAAGGTCAAACAGGCAAAGATTCAAGTCGGTTCCCCGCTCGGGTTGTATTCGGGTGATTGCGTCAACATCTGCCTGAGCAAGGGCACTGTGATCGCACGCTTGTGGACCAAGGCAAACTCGTCGAGGCGGTCCAGTTGGTCCATCAGGTGCTTCAGGTCACGCGCGTATCGATGCAACAAATGATCGATCACCTCGTCGGACAGGAACAGGCCTCGACGATCCGCCTCCTGTCGCAGGGCTGCACGCGACAAGGCCTCGGACAGGGGTCGAACGACCAGCACATGCCCCCAGCCCAATCGCGAGCGCAGATCGTCTCGCAAGGGCAAGTCGACAGGCGGCAGCCTTCCGGATGCCGCTACCAGCAAGGATCGGCTGCTAGCCTCCACGAACAAGGCAAACGCGCATTGCTGCTGAGCGGCGTCAAACCCATCGCAGGCGTCGAGCACCAGCAAGCTCCACGATTCGTCAAAGGCCCAGGGTGCAGGGTCTTCAGGCCCGAACCAGCCCAGCCGGCAACCTTGCACCTGAACACCCCTGGCCAGACCCTTCAGCAGGTGCGTCTTGCCGCTGCCCTGAACACCCCAAAGGTAGATCGGTGTCGATGCCGTCGCGGCATCGCGAAGTTGCTGCAGGACCATCTCGTTGCCGGCAGGCACGAAGGAATCAAAACTCTGATCCGAGGCGGCTGAAATGGGCAAGGGAATCTGTTTCATCGCGTCACACACGCCCGCCCGCCGCAGTACCCGGCACACGGGTCGCCATCGGCGGCCTCAATGAAGCCGCGGCGGCAGGTCCCGGCGCAGGTGGGCGAGCCGCTCGACCAGCGCGAAACGGTCGTCCGCGTGTGGGCGCTGCCGCAGATACACATCCAGATCGGCGATGGCCTCGATCGGATGCCCACACTCGGCCCATGCCAGACCCCGGTCGCGTCGCTCCTCTACGGCCTCAGGCAACAACACCACCAGCCGATCCATCACCGGCAACAAACGTCCCCAGTCTTCGTCTGTGCGATGAATTTCCTTCAGGTTGCGCAGCATCCGCGCGAGCGTCTCACGCGCCGAGGCCGCCCTCAGAAAATACGACAGCGGGGCTTCGGCTTCTCCCATCAAGGCCTGGCTGCGCCGGTAAGGCACAAGGCGGTCCTCAAGCTCTTCGCCGGACAGCGACTGACCCGTGAAAGGATCGATCACCACGTCACCGACTTGCGCTGCCTGAGTCACGCTGAGCTTGACCAGAAAGTGCCCGGGAAAGGAGACTCCTTGTGCTTTCAGCCCGATCTGGGTGGCCAGCTCGACATAAACGAGGGCCAAGGTGATTGGAATACCCCGGCGTCTGAGCACCACCTCATGCACATAACTGTTACGCGCGTCGTAGTAGTTGTTGACGTTGCCGCCAAAACCAAGCTCGTTGAAGAAGTAGTGGTTGAGTTGACGCACACGCTGCAACGGGGCCACATCGAGCGCGATGCGTCGCTTCAACTTGTCGGCCAGCGCATCGATGTCCGAAAGCACCGATTGGGTGTCGAGACCTGGGTACTCGTCTTGCGCAATCGACACAGCCGCTTCAAGCACCGAAAGACTGGCATCTTCGGCGACCAGCGATGAAAAATACTGCAGCGCTGTCGGCGCCTCGAAGTGCGGTGAACCGGGCATGAGTTCCAGTGTAAGGCGCGCAGCGAGACGGCTCAGCCGCGCCGGGCGAAGTCGCCCAGCTGAATGCCCATCAGCCTGAGCGCGGCGAAGTAAGCCAACGCCGCAGCGGCCAGACATCCGGTCAACAAGCCCACCCGAAGCAGTTGCTGCGAGCCCAGTGCCACCCAGTCGATGCCCCAGGCCGCAGCGGCCAGCACCATCGACATGAGCACATTGGCGCACACCACCCGCAGCGAAAAGCCTGGCCATCCAGCCGCTGCGACGTATGCGCCCTGGCGACGCAAGCCAACATACAACCACACCGCATTGATCAATGCGGCCAGACCAATCGACAGCGCCAGTCCAGCATGCCCCAGAACGGGAACCAGCGCCACGTTCATGAGCTGGGTCAGGGCAAGCACCACCAACGCAATGCGAACCGGCGTGCGGACGTCTTGTTTGGCGTAAAAGCCCGGTGCCAGAACCTTGATCGCGGTCAAGCCCAGCAGGCCAACGCCGTAACCCCTGAGGGCCCAGACCGTCTGCTCCACATCGACGGGCATGAAACGCCCGTAGTGATAAAGCACCGACACCAGCGCTGTCGGGAAAAGCAAAAGAGCCACCGCACACGGCAGCGCCAGCAACAGCACCAGACGCAGCCCCCAATCCAGCAAGTTCGAGTAGGTGGCGTCATCGTTCGCACCTTGCGCAGCTGACAACTGCGGCAACAGCACCACGCCCAGCGCCACGCCGAGCAAGGCGGTGGGAAATTCCATCAGCCGATCGGCATACGTCAGCCACGACACCGACCCGGTTGCCAAGTGAGAGGCGATCTGGGTGTTGATCAGCAGCGACAGCTGCGCTACCGACACGCCAAGCATGGCCGGAGCCATCTGACGCAGCACCCGACGCACGCCAGGGTGCTGCCAGGCTGATGTCACGCCACTCCAGCCCAACCTGATCTCTGGCAAGGCTGCCAGCTTTCGAAGCGCCGCCGCCTGCACCGACAGCTGCAAGACGCCGCCCACGAGCACGCCCACGGCCAGCGAAAAAACGGGCTCGATGCCGTGGGACTTGAACCACGGAGCGAGCCACCACGCAGCACTCATCACGGCCAGATTCAGCAAGACGGGCGTGACCGCGGGCACAGCAAATCGCTTCCAGGTGTTGAGAACGCCGGCGGCCAGCGCCACCAAAGACATGAAGCCGATGTACGGGAACATCACGCGCGTCATCAACACTGCGGAGTCGAAATCCTGCAGCCCCGATGCCATCACCCACACGAGCACCGGCGCCCCAGCGATGCCAAGCAGCGTGGTGGCAACCAGCGCCCAAAAAAGCACCGTGGCCACGGCATCAATCAGGCCACGGGTGGCCGCATCGCCATCGGCCGACCGGCTGGCAGCCAAGATGGGCACGAACGCCTGTGAGAAAGCGCCCTCGGCAAACAATCGCCGTAGCAGGTTCGGGATGCGAAACGCGACGTTAAATGCGTCGGTCTGTGCGCTAACGCCAAAACTCGAAGCCACGATCAATTCACGACCGAGCCCGGTCACTCGCGAGACCAGCGTGAGCAAAGAAACCGTGGAAGCGGCCCGCAGCAGATTCATGAGCAAGCGCCCCGGGTCATAGGGTGGGAAGGCATCGACGCAGCAGGCAATCCGCTGGCCAGGAGATTGGCCAAAACAAAATCTTTGAAGGGGCAATGGAATGCTACACTCGCCGACTCGGTCCCCTCTGAACAAATTAAAGCATGGCCACCACTTCCAAAGCGAAAAAGAAAACCGTCCGCATTGCATCCGGCTTGAAGCGTGTGCGTCAGGACGTCAAGCTCAATGCCGCGAACACCGCGCTGCGCTCGAAGTTCCGCACCGTCATCAAGAACGTGCAAAAAGCGGTTCTGGCCGGTGACAAACTCAAGGCCTCTGATCTTTTCAAGACCGCCGAAAAGGTGATTGACTCGGTGGCCGACAAAGGCCTGTTCCACAAGAACAAGGCAGCGCGCCACAAGAGCCGCCTGTCAGCCAAGGTCAAGTCGCTGGCCGCAGCCGCCGCCTGATCAGCGCTCAAAACTGATCTCAAAGGCCCGCAACTGCGGGCCTTTTTCATGGGCCGACGCAGGCCAACCCGAGTGCTGCGACTTGAGGCTCGAGAGCGCTCACCGCTCGGTCGGTGACGGCAAAAGACAGGCTTGGGCAACCTGCAACTGGTTGTCGCGGGCAAAGTTCATCACGAACTCCCATGCCATGGGCGCCGATTCGCGCAATCGCTCATCGACGATCACGCACTTCACACCGTTGATCACCCGGGGCACGCAGTAAGGCGAGTAGCCAATGAAAGCGCCGATCCCACCAGCGCTGCCCTCGGGCCGGAAGCATGACATGGCCCCTGCGAGACGTTCGGCCCAGTCGCTGGGGCGGAATGTCTGACCACTGAGCGTGACGCCCTGGATGAAAACTTCTTGTTTTGGCGCTGAACTCATGCTTCGGGTTCGGGGGATGCTTGTCGCGGACGGTGATGCGGCACGCCGACACAACTTCGCAACACCTGTTCGCATTGTGCCGCCTGCCATTTGCAAAAATTTCTATCCAGCGATCAACATACACATGGCGGCGTCATCATCGTGCGGCAAGGACTCGTCAGAGGTGCCGCCTTAGAATTTCATGCCATTCTTCGGCGCTCGAATGTGCCTCCCACTTCCCGCGCGCAGCACGCCGGAACTTCCCACATGAACACTCCTGAGCTCGTACGCGTCGACCCCGAACCCCACGTCATGCACACCTACGGCAGGATGCCCATGGCGATGTCGCATGGGCAAGGCTGCTGGGTGTGGGACACCGACGGCAAGAAGTACCTCGACGGCCTGGGCGGCATTGCGGTCAACACCCTGGGCCATGCGCACCCGAAACTGGTGCCGGCGTTGCAAGAGCAGATCGGCCGGCTGATTCACACTTCAAATTACTACGGTGCACCGCTGCAGGAAAAACTCGCGGCCAAGCTGTGCGAGTTGTCTGGCATGAGCCGCGTCTTCTTTTGCAACAGCGGCCTCGAGGCCAACGAGGCCGCGCTGAAGATCGCGCGCAAGTTCGGCCACGACAAGGGCATCGATCGCCCCGAGGTCATCGTCTATGAAAAGGCGTTCCATGGCCGATCCATCGCCACGCTGTCGGCCACTGCCAACCCGAAGATTCATGCAGGCTTTGGTCCGCTGGTCGAAGGCTTCGTTCGGGTTCCACTCAACGACGTGAGCGCGATCGACAGCGCGGCCAGCGAGCACCCAAACATCGTGGCCGTGTTTCTTGAGGTCATCCAGGGTGAAGGCGGCGTCAACCCCGCCACGCCCGACTACCTGCGCGCCATCCGCCGCATTTGCGACGAGCGCGGCTGGCTGTTGATGCTCGACGAAGTTCAGTGCGGCATCGGTCGCACCGGAAAGTGGTTTGCCCACCAGTGGGCCGGCATCGTGCCCGATGTGATGCCGCTGGCCAAGGGCCTGGGCTCGGGCGTGCCGGTGGGCGCGGTGGTGTGCGGACCGCGCGCCGCCGAGGTGCTGCAGCCGGGCAACCATGGCACCACGTTCGGCGGCAACGCGCTGGCCATGCGTGCAGGCATCGAAACCCTGCGCATCATGGAAGAAGATCACCTGCTCGACAACGCCGCCGCCGTCGGCAGCGCCTTGCGCGCGAGCCTGACGCGCGAACTCGCTGGCTTGTCGGGCGTGGTCGAGATTCGCGGCCTGGGCCTAATGCTGGGCATCGAACTGGACCGGCCGTGTGGCGAACTGCTGGGCCTGGCTGCCGACGCCGGCCTGTTGATCAGCGTCACGGCCGATCGCGTGGTGCGGCTGGTGCCCCCGCTCATCCTGAGCCTGGCCGAGGCCGAACAGATCGCGACGATCCTCGGCCGTTTGATCCGGCAATTTCTTCAACCCCCGGAACGACCATGAACACGCCCAGCAAACCAGCAAGGGCGCCGATGCGGCACTACTTGCAGTTCAAGGACCTGAGTGCCGAGGAGTACGAGTACCTTCTGGGCCGAACCACGGTCATCAAGAAGCACTTCAAGAACTACGAGAAGTACACGCCGCTGTTCGACCGCACGCTGGCGATGATTTTCGAAAAGGCCAGCACCCGCACCCGCGTGAGCTTCGAGGCGGGCATGTACCAAATGGGTGGTTCGGTGGTGAACCTGACCACGGGCGACAGCCAGCTCGGTCGCGCTGAACCGATCGAAGACAGCGCGCGCGTCATCAGCCGCATGGTCGACATGGTGATGATCCGCACCTACGAGCACACCAAGATCGAGGCCTTCGCGGCGCATTCGCGCGTGCCGGTGATCAACGGGCTGACCAACGAGTACCACCCCTGCCAGATCCTGGCCGATGTGTTCACCTTCATCGAATGCCGCGGCAGCATCCGCGGCAAGGTCGTGGCCTGGGTGGGCGATGGCAACAACATGGCCAACACCTGGCTGCAGGCGGCCGATGTGCTGGGCTTCACGCTGCACGTGAGCACGCCCAGTGGCTATGAAATCGACGCCCAGGTGGCCGGGGTCAGCAATCAGGCCTGCGTGAAGGTGTTCAAGAACCCGATGGACGCCTGCCGAGGCGCGCATCTGGTCACCACCGACGTGTGGACCAGCATGGGCTATGAAGCCGAGAACGAGGCGCGCCAAAAAGCCTTCGCCGATTGGCGCGTGGACAACGAAATGCTCGCAGTCGCCCAACCCGACGTGCTTTTCATGCATTGCCTGCCGGCTCACCGTGGCGAAGAAGTCGATGCTGACGTGATCGACGGCCCTCACAGCGTGGTGTGGGAAGAAGCCGAAAACCGCATGCACGTGCAAAAAGCGCTGATGGAGTTCTTGCTGCTGGGCCGCATCGGCTGATCCTCGGGCCATGGCTTCGGTAGGCTCATTTGCACGCGGTTCTTCCTGGCGCGACCTGCTGCTGACGGTCGGCCCGTTCGTGCTGCTGGCAGTGGTGCTGCTGGTCACGGCCTATCGCGTGCTCGACCCGACGCCACCCAAAAAGGTGGTGCTCGCCACCGGTGTCGATCAAGGCGCCTATGCCGCCTTCGGCAAGCGCTACGCCGAATTGCTCAAAGGCTATGGCATCGATGTCGAGCTGCGCACCACGCAAGGCACCGCAGAAAACCTGGCCCTGCTGCATGACCCCGAATCGGGTGTCGATCTGGCCTTCGTGCAAGGTGGCGTTGATGAGACGCCGGTGGTCGTCGGCGACAACGATGCGCTGGTCTCGCTGGGCAGTCTGTTTTATGAGCCGGTGTGGGTTTTCTACCGCGAGGAGTCCGCACGCCGCCTGCTGAACGCCGACAGCGTCTTGGCACTGAGCCAACTGAGCGGCTGGAAGCTCAACATCGGCGCGCCGGGCAGCGGCATCCACAACCTGATGAATCACATGCTGGATGCCAACCATCTGGCTGCGCCCGCGGTGACCTTGCTCGAACAGCCAGCTGCCGCTGCCGTCGCCGCGTTGCTCGCCGGTGAGTCGGATGCGATCGCGCTGACTTCAGCGCCCGAGTCGGCTGCGGTGCAGACCCTGCTGCGCACCCCCGGCATCCGCCTGCTCGACTTGGCACAGTCCGAAGCCTATTCGCGGCGCTTTGCGTTCATGCGCCCGCTGGTGCTGCCGCGCGGTCTGGTCGATCTGGGTGCCGACCTGCCCGCGCAAGACATTCACCTGGTGGCGCCCTTGGCCACGCTGGTCGCACGTCAAGACATGCATCCGGCGCTGATCCAGCTGTTCGTTCAGGCGGGTCAAAAGATACACGGCGGGGCCGGCTGGTTCCAGCGCAAGGGCGACTTCCCCAGCCCGCTCAATACCGACCGGCCGCTGGCCGCCGAGGCCAAACGCTTCTATCAAAGCGGTGTGCCCGTGCTGCAACGGCATCTGCCCTTTGGCGTGGCCAACCTGATCGATCGCATGTGGCCGGTGGTGCTGTCGATACTGGCGATCCTGCTGCCGCTCATGCGGGTGCTGCCGCCGATCTACCAGATGCGCATTCGTCGCCGCGTGTTCCGCTGGTACGAACAGCTGCGAACCATCGAGGCCAGCATCGGCGTGCAGCCGCCGAAAGACCCCAGCGACGAACTCGACCAGCTCGAGTCGCGGGTCTCCCAGGTTTCGGTGCCGCTGGCCTACTCTGACGACCTGTACCGGCTGCGCGGCCACATCGCCCTGGTGCGCTCGAGGTATCAGGCCAGTCTTGATCCGGCGGCGGCTGACGACGCCGCAGCGGCGCTCACACCACCACCGGCTCGGTCTCCAGTCTGATGCCAAAGCGTCCGTAGACGCTTTCCTGAATTGCGCGGGCCAGCGTCATCACTTCCGAGCCGATGGCGCTGCCACGGTTGACCAGCACCAGCGAGTGCTTTTCGTACACCGCAGCCTCGCCCACGCTCTTGCCCTTCCAGCCACAGGCATCGATCATCCAGCCGGCGGCCAGTTTCACGCTGCCATCGGGCATGGGGTAGTGCACGATTTCCGGGTCGCGGCCAATGATGTCGCGGCACTGTTCAGATGTGACCGCCGGGTTCTTGAAGAAGCTGCCGGCGTTGCCGATGAGCGCCGGGTCGGGCAGCTTGGCCTGACGGACATCGATCACCCAATGCGCCACCTCTAGCGGCGTCGGCTGGGCCGCGGGATCGATCAGCCGCAGTTCGGCCAGCTTGCGTTCGAGCTCCAGATAGCCCAGCACTGGCTGCCAAGGCCGCGGCAGCCGAAAGCGCACCCGCGTGATCACCATCAAGCCAGCGAGCGAGCGCTTGAACACGCTGTCGCGATAGCCGAACTCGCAGATTTCGCGCCCGAGCGTCACCGTCAAGCCGGTGCGCAGATCCACCGCGTCGAGCGACTCAAACCGGTCTTTCAGCTCGATGCCGTAGGCGCCGATGTTTTGCACCGGCGAGCCGCCAACGGTGCCGGGGATCAGCGCCAGGTTCTCGAGGCCCGCACAGCCCTGCGCCAGCGACCACATCACCAGCTCATGCCAGGACTCGCCGGCACCGGCCTCGATGATCCAGGCGTCTTCGCGCTGCTCGACCAGCCGCAATCCCTTGACCTCGACCTTGAGCACCACCTGCGGCATATCGCGCGTGAGCACGATGTTGCTGCCGCCGCCCAGCACGAACTTCGGTGCGCGGCCCAGCGTGGGATGATCGACCACACGCCGCACATCGGCGTCGCTGGCAATGCGCACCAGCGTGTGCGCCACCGCCGGCAAGCCAAAGCTGTTGTAGGGGCGAAGGCTCACGCCAGATTCGATGTGCATGGCAGAATTTTCGTTGATTGCCGCCCCTCATCGGCTCCCCTTTCAAGGCGACCACCATGCCCAGTTTTGACACCGTTCTCGAACCCGATCTCGTCGAGGTGCGCAACGCTATCGACCAGGCCTCCAAGGAAATCGGCACCCGCTTCGATTTCAAGGGCTCGTCGTCCAAGGTCGAGCTCAAAGACAAGGAGCTCACCGTGTGGGCCGACAGCAATTTCCAGATCGACCAGGTGATGGACATCGTGCTGGCCAAGCTGGCCAAGCGTGCTGTCGATGTGCGCTACCTCGACCGCAGCGCCAAGATCGAAAAGATCGGCGGCGACAAGGTCAAGCAGCTCATCGTGATCAAGACCGGCATCGACAGTGAAACCGCCAAGAAGCTGCAAACGCTGGTCAAGCAAAGCAAGCTCAAGGTGCAGGCGGCCATCCAGGGCGACAGCGTGCGCGTCACCGGCGCCAAGCGCGATGACCTGCAAGCCGCGATGGCGATGATTCGCAAGGATCTGGCCGACGCCCCGCTGTCGTTCAACAACTTTCGCGATTGAGCACGATGACGCGCATCGCAGCGGCCGTGCTGCTGCTCGCTTGCGGGGGCGCCTTCGGGCAAAGCGTGTCCTTCAGCGGACACATGGGCTACCGCGCCTTGCTGGTGATTGACGGCGTGCCGCGCTCGCTGACCGTGGGCAACAGCGTGGCAGGCGTGCGGCTGGTCAGCGTCAACCCCAGCACCGCTGTGGTGGAGATCAATGGCAAGCAGCAAACGCTGGAGCTCGGCGGCTCACCGGTCAGCGTGTCGGGCGTCCAACGCGAAGGCGGCACGCAAATCGTGATCCCGGCCGGCTCCGGCGGGCACTTCGTCACCGCGGGCAGCATCAACGGCAAGGCGGTCGAGTTCATGGTCGACACCGGCGCGACCACCATCGCGCTGAGCATCGCCGAGGCCGACCGCATCGGCCTCAAGTACAAGGACAACGCCAAGCTCACTGGCAACACCGCCAATGGCACTGTGGTCGGCTATCAGGCCATGCTCGGCGTAGTGCGGGTGGGCGATGTGCAGGTCTACAACGTTGAAGCCGCAATCCTGCCGATGGCCATGCCTCAGGTGCTGCTGGGCAACAGCTTTCTCAACCGTTTCCAGATGAAGCGCGACAACGAACGCATGACGCTGGAAAAGCGGCCGTGAAGCTCTCGCAGGTGCTGTTTTCTCAGGGTTTTGGTTCACGCCGCGAGTGCGAGGGCTTGATCGTCGGCGGCTTCGTGAGCGTGGCCGGCGCGGTCATGGACGACCCGTTCGACGAACTCGACCCCGACGGCCTGCAGTTCAGCGTGCGCGGCGAGACATGGCCGTTTCGCACCAAGGCGCTGATCGTGCTGAACAAGCCGGCCGGCCACGAGTGCTCGCAAAAACCCAAGCACCACCCCAGCGTCTACAGCCTGCTGGGTGCGCCGCTGCGCCGACGCGATGTGCAGGCCGTGGGCCGCCTCGACGAAGACACCACCGGCTTGCTGCTGCTCACCGACGACGGCTCGTTGATTCACCGCTGGACCTCGCCCAAGCACCACGTACCCAAGGTCTACGAGATCGGCTGCAAGCACCCAGTCACCGACGATCAGGTGCAGCAGTTGCTGCGCGGCGTCACGCTCATCGACGACCCGGTGCCGGTGCGCGCCGCCGCCGCCGAAGCCTCTGGTGTGTTCGACGGCCCGCAAGCCGACGGGCTGGGCGAACTGCACGGCTTGCGCATGACGCTCACCGAAGGCAAGTACCACCAGGTCAAGCGCATGGTGGCCGCGGTGGGCAACCGGGTCGAGGCCCTGCACCGCAGCCGCTACGGTGCGCTGGTGCTGCCCGACGATCTGGCACCCGGCCAATGGCGCTGGCTCAGCGGGCAGCACGATGTGACGCCACCCGCGCAGGCCTGCGCCTGAGCCGCATGCGTCTTTTCCGAGGGTTCCACCACACTGGCGTAGCACCCGAGTGCGCGCTGACGATAGGCAACTTCGACGGTGTGCACCGCGGCCACCAGGCCATGCTGGCCCTGCTGCGCAACGAGGGCGAGCACCGTGGCCTGCCCAGTTGCGTGCTGACTTTCGAGCCGCATCCGCGCGATCACTTCGCCCGCCGCAGCGCCCGAGACGACGGCGCCCCGGCACGCATCTCGACGCTGCGCGACAAGCTTGGCGAGCTGGCCCGATGCGGCATCGATCAGGCCATCGTGGTGCCCTTCAACGATCGGTTTTACACGCTCACGCCGCAGGCCTTCATCGACGACGTGCTCGTTCGGGGGCTCCATGCGCGCTATGTTCTGGTGGGTGATGACTTCCGCTTTGGCGCCAAGCGTGCAGGCGACTACGCCATGCTCGATGCGGCCGGCCAGGCACAGCCGGCAGGCCTGCGCTTCGACGTGGCGCGCATGCTCAGCTACGAGGTACGTGGCTTGCGGGTGTCGAGCTCGGCTGTGCGCGATGCGCTGGCCGCTGGCGACATGACGCAGGCCGCTGCTTTGCTCGGACGGCCTTACAGCATCAGCGGCCATGTGGTGCACGGGCGCAAGCTCGGGCGCGAGCTCGGCTTTCGCACGCTCAATGTGCGCTTTGCCCACAAGCGCCCGGCGGCCATGGGCATCTTCGTCGTGCAGGTGCACGGCCTCACGCCCGATGCCAAACCGGTGGTGGGCGTGGCCAGCCTCGGCGTGCGGCCCACGGTCGAGCAGGCGGGCCGGGTGCTGCTCGAAACCCACTGCCTTGACTGGCCCAGCTCGCTAGGCTGCGAAGGCGGCTACGGTCGCTGCGTTCAGGTCGACCTGCTGCACAAGCTGCACGACGAGTTGAGCTACGGCTCGCTCGACGCGCTGCGCGAGGGCATACAGCGCGATGAGATCGATGCACGCGCATGGCTCGCCGCGCAGGGCGGTCGGTAAAATTCGGGGCTGTTCTTCGTGACCTGAACCCACCCTTCGACCCGCTTTGACCGCCCGCGACGCACGCCAGGGCTGCTGCGCGTCGCGGTGTCTGACCCCAGGCGCATCCCCACGGCGCCACCTTTCGAGATCGAAGCATGTCCACCCAACCCACTTCTTCCAGCGCCGACGCCACTGCCGGACTGCGTGCCACGCTGAACCTGCCCGACACGCCGTTCCCGATGCGCGGCGACCTGCCCAAGCGCGAGCCGGGCTGGGTCCAGCAGTGGGAAGAAGCCGGCACCTACCAGCGGCTGCGCGAGGCACGCTGTGGCGCGCCCAGGTTCGTGCTGCACGACGGCCCGCCGTATGCCAATGGACAGATCCACATCGGCCACGCCGTCAACAAGGTGCTCAAAGACATGATCGTCAAGTCGCGCCAGTTGAAGGGCATGGACGCGGTCTACGTGCCGGGCTGGGACTGCCACGGCCTGCCGATCGAAAACCAGATCGAGAAGACCTTTGGGCGCAACCTGCCGCGTGCCGAGGTGCAGGCCAAGGCCCGTGCCTACGCCACCGAACAGATCGCGCAGCAGATGGCCGACTTCAAGCGTCTGGGCGTGCTGGGCGACTGGGCTCACCCGTACCGCACGATGGACTTCGGCAACGAGGCCGGTGAGATCCGTACGCTCAAGCGTGTGATGGAGCGCGGCCACGTGTATCGCGGCTTGAAGCCGGTTTACTGGTGCTTCGACTGCGGCTCGTCGCTGGCCGAGTTCGAAATCGAATACGCCGACAAGACCTCGCAGCCGCTGGATGTGGCCTTTGCCTGCGCCGAGCCCGATCGGCTGGCCGCCGCGTTCGGCCTGCCCTCTTTGCCGCGCGAGGCCTTTGCGGTGATCTGGACCACCACCGCGTGGACCATCCCCGCCAACCAGGCGCTCAATCTCAACCCGGCGCTTGAGTACTCATTGGTTGACACCGAACGCGGTGTGCTGCTGCTGGCGGCCGCGCGCGTTGAAGACAGCCTCGAGCGCTACGGCATCGACGGCACGGTGCTGGCCACCGCTTTAGGCGAAAAGCTCGACCGCATCACATTTCGGCATCCGCTGGCGCACGTCGATGCGGCCTATGACCGTCTCAGCCCCATTTACCTGGCCGACTACGCCACCGCCGACGACGGCACCGGCCTCGTGCACGCGGCACCCGCCTACGGCGTGGACGACTTCCGCTCGTGCATCGCCTACGGCATGGCGATCGACGACATCCGCAATCCGGTGCTCGGCAGCGGCGTGTACGACGCGAGCCTGGCCATGTTTGGCGGCCAGCACATCTGGAAAGCCGGCCCGGTGATCATCGAAGCGCTGCGCGAAGCCGGCCGACTGCTCGCCACCTCGACCTTCCAGCACAGCTACCCGCACTGCTGGCGCCACAAGACGCCGGTGATCTACCGCGCGGCCGCGCAGTGGTTCGTGCGCATGGACGAGCCCACCGCCGACACCGCCGGCGTGTGCGCTACCGATCCCGCATCGCAAACGCTGCGCCAGAGCGCGCTGGCCGCCATCGACGCGACGCAGTTCTATCCCGAGAACGGCCGCACCCGGCTGCGCGACATGATCGCCAATCGGCCCGACTGGTGCATCAGCCGGCAGCGCAACTGGGGCGTGCCGCTGCCTTTCTTCCTGCACAAGGACAGCGGCGAGTTGCACCCCGACACGCTGGCGTTGATGGACCGCGCGGCCACACTCGTCGAGCAAGGCGGCGTTGAGGCCTGGTCGCAGCTCGAGTCTCGCGACTGGCTGGGCGACGATGCCGCCAACTACACCAAGAGCACCGACATCCTCGATGTGTGGTTCGACTCGGGCTCGACCTTCTCGCACGTGCTCCAAGGCAGCCATGCCGGTTCGGCGCACGCCAGCGGGCCCGAGGCCGATCTGTACCTTGAAGGCCACGACCAGCACCGCGGCTGGTTTCATTCGTCGCTGTTGATCGCCTGCGCGACAGAGGGCCACGCGCCCTACCGCGGCTTGCTCACGCACGGCTTTGCCACCGACGGCCAGGGCCGCAAGATGAGCAAGAGCCTGGGCAACGTGGTCGCGCCGCAGTCGGTCAGCGACAAGCTCGGCGCCGAGATCGTGCGCCTGTGGGTGGCTGCCACCGACTACTCGGGCGATCTCAACATCGACGACAAGATCCTGGCGCGCGTGGTCGACGCCTACCGGCGCATTCGCAACACGCTGCGCTTCTTGCTGGCCAACACCAGTGACTTCGATGCGGCCGCCGACGCCGTGCCGCTGGCCGAGATGCTCGAAGTCGACCGCTACGCGCTGGCGCGTGCGGCACAGTTTCAGGCCGAGGTGCTCGCGCATTACGAGGTCTATGAATTTCACCCCGTGGTCTCCAAGCTGCAGGTCTATTGCAGCGAAGACCTGGGCTCGTTCTACCTCGACGTGCTCAAAGACCGGCTGTACACCACCGCGCCCAAGAGCCTCGCGCGGCGCAGCGCGCAAACTGCGCTGTGGCACCTCACGCACGCCATGCTGCGCTGGATGGCGCCGTTTCTCAGCTTCACCGCCGAAGAAGCCTGGCAGGTGTTTGCCCCGGGCCAGTCGAGTTCGATCTTCATCGAAACGTTCAGCGAAGTCGACGCCTGGGCCGATGCCGAGTTGCTGGCCAAGTGGGGCCGCATCCGCGAGATCCGCGATCTGGCCAACAAGCAGATCGAGTCGGTGCGCACGGCGGGGCAGTTGGGCTCGTCGCTGCAGGCCACGCTGGCCATCACCGCCAACGCGGCCGATCACGCGCTGCTGGCCACGCTGGGCGACGCTTTGAAGTTCGTGACCATCACCTCGCAAGCCACGCTGTCGGCCGGCGCCGAGTTGTCGATCGCGGTGGCACCGCCAAATGCGGCGAAATGCGAGCGCTGCTGGCATTACCGCGACGACGTGGGCCACGATGCGGCGCACCCGACCATCTGCTCACGCTGCACCAGCAACCTGTTCGGCGCGGGTGAAGTCCGCCGGGTGGCCTGAGCATGGCGCGCACCGGATCTGCCCCAAGGGCTCAAGGCAGCGGCCTGTGGCTGTGGCTGGGCCTGGCCGTGCTGGTGCTGCTGGCCGATCAGCTGAGCAAAACGCTGATCATCGGCAGCTTCCAGCTGGGCGACAGCCGCACCCTGACGTCTTACTTCAACCTGGTTCGCGTGCACAACAGCGGCGCGGCGTTCAGCTTTCTGTCGGGTGCTTCGGGCTGGCAACGCTGGTTCTTCGTGGCTTTGGGGGTCGTGGCCACGGTGGCCATCGTGTGGATGCTCAAGCGGCATGGCTCGCAGCGGCTGTTCAGCTTCGCGCTGTCCATGATCCTGGGCGGAGCACTGGGCAACGTCATCGACAGACTGCTGCACGGCCACGTGATCGACTTCCTGCAGTTTCACTGGGACTGGCTCTCGCCTGTGTTTGCCGGCGGCTATTTCCCGAGCTTCAACGTGGCCGACAGCGCCATCACGCTGGGTGCCATCTGCCTGATCCTCGACGAGCTGCTGCGGGTGCGACGCTCACGCTGAAGACCTTGTGTTCGATTCGAACATATCGTATAAACGATATGTCTCAATCAACCAGGAGTCATCGATGAGCACAAACCACACCCCTGAGGGCCTCACCCACGGCGAAACCCCTGCCGAGGTCACGTCTGTCAGCACCGCAGATGCCCACGCTGTAACGCAACACACCAGCGAGCCAACGGTCGTCGAGCCCGCACCGAACGATCAGGTCAGGCCCGCCGAACCGGTGGCCAAACCTGCCAAGGTGAAACCACCCAAGGCAGCGCTCAAGCCTTCGAAGACCTCGCTGCAGCCCCAACCGCTCGCTGCCGAATCTGGCGAGACGCGCGTCAAGGCATCGAAGAAAGCCGCAGCACCGGCTGCCGAAGTCAAGCCGGCCGCGCCCAAGCGCGCCAAGGCCGAGCCCGCAGCCCGCAAAGCTGAAAAGCCAGCCAAGACCAAGCTGGTGCGCGACAGCTTCACCATGCCGCAGGCCGACTTCGATCTGGTCAACGTGCTCAAGCAGCGCGCGCTGAACTTCCGGCACGCCGCCAAGAAAGGCGAGTTGCTGCGCGCCGGTCTGCAAGCGCTGGCCGCGCTGTCTGAGGCCAATTTGCAAGCCGCACTCGAGCGCGTCACCTCGCTCAAGCCCGGCCGTCCAAAGAAGGCCAGCTGAGCGCGAGCCACCCTCACTCCCAGGCGGGGGTGGTGCTCAGCACTTCTTCGAGGGTGGTCAGGCCTTCGGCCACCTTCATCGCGCCGGCCAGACGCAGCGGGCGCATGCCGTCTTGCAGCGCCTGCTGGCGCAGCCGCACGGCATCGGGCACCGGCTGAATGCACGGGATGGCCGCGGGTGTGACCGACAGCAGTTCGAACAAGCCGCTGCGACCGCGAAAACCGCTCATGCGGCATTTCAGGCAGCCCACCGGTCGGTAAGGCGTGGGCTGGCCCGTCAGCCGCCACGGCTTGGCAAAGTTGGCCAAGGCCTCGGTCGTGAGATCGCTGTCGGGTTGCTTGCACGCCGGGCACAGGGTGCGCACCAGGCGCTGCGCCAGCACGCCGATCACGGTGGCACCGATGAGATAGGGCGGCACACCCAGATCAACCAGCCGGGTGATCGCCGAAGCGGCGTCATTCGTGTGCAGCGTGCTGAACACCAGGTGGCCGGTCAGCGCCGCCTGTATCGCCATCTCGGCGGTTTCCAGATCGCGAATCTCGCCCACCATGATGATGTCCGGGTCCTGGCGCATCAGTGCGCGCACGCCTTCGGCAAAGCTGAAGTCGATGGTCGGCTGCACCTGGGTCTGGTTGAACGCGGGCTGGATCATCTCGATCGGGTCTTCGATCGTGCACACATTGACCTCTTCGGTGGCCAGCCGGCGCAGCGTCGAATACAGCGTGCTGGTCTTGCCCGAGCCGGTGGGCCCGGTCACCAAAATGATGCCGTTGGGCCGCGACACCAGGGTGTCCCAGCGCTTGGCGTCGTGGATGCCAAAGCCCAGGCCGTCCAGCGTCTTGACGGTGGTGTCGGGATCGAAGATGCGCATCACCAGCTTTTCGCCGAAAGCCGTGGGCAGCGTCGACAGCCGCATCTCGACTTCGTCGCCGTCGGGGTTGCGCGTCTTGATGCGGCCATCCAGCGGGCGGCGCTTTTCGATCACGTCCATGCGGCCCAGCAGCTTGATGCGCGCGACCATCGCGCTCATCACCCCTGGCGGCAACTGGTACACGGTGTGCATCACGCCGTCGATGCGAAAGCGGATCGCGCTGAGGTCGCGCCGTGGCTCGAGGTGGATGTCAGAGGCGCGCTGATCGAAGGCGTATTGCCACAACCAGTCGACCACCTGCACCACGCCCTGATCGTTGGCGTCGAGCTGGCGATTGCTGCGACCGAGCTCCACCAGCTGCTCGAAGCTCGCGACCGCTGCGGTCTCGCCCTTTTTGGCGGCCGCGCGAACCGAGCGCGCCAGCGTGTAGAACTCGGTGGTGTACTTTTGCAACTCGATCGGGCTGACCAGCACCAGCTTGATCGACTTGCGGGTGTGCGCCTCGATCTCGCTCACCCAGGCGATGTCGAAGGGCTCGCAGGTGGCCACGGTCACTTCGCTCAGCACCACCTGCAG
The DNA here is from genome assembly GCA_040400875.1 of Burkholderiaceae bacterium. GTDB lineage: Bacteria > Pseudomonadota > Gammaproteobacteria > Burkholderiales > Burkholderiaceae_C > PBB1. Next base: position 18,018 of record JBBAPK010000045.1, read on the forward strand.
CGGCAGCGCCAGGCGGCGTTCGGCGTAGGTGATCGACATCACATCGGCCACGCGGCCCACGTCCACCTTCAGCGGGTCGATGCGCAGGTAGGGCATGCCGCAGCGCTGCGCCAACCAGGCCGTGAGCGCCTCGATGTCCAGCGCCTTGCCATGGCCGCCAGCCGAGCCCTTGCGCTGCAGACCGGCAGCGGCCAGACGCACCAGCGGGTGCTGCACGCTTTGCGTGGAGCCGAAGCGCTTGATGGTCTTGTCGGCCTCGTCGGGCTCGATCATGCCGTCGTCGCGCAACCAGGTGATCAACTTGAGCCAGTCCAGCTTGCCACTGGGTGGCGGTTCGGGCGGTCGGGTGGAAACGTTCATGGCGGTGGGCTCGCAAACGAAAAAGTCAGCACAACAAACGCAAGTCTCACGCCGGTGCGGCCAAGACAGCGCCCTCGGGCAGAGCACGCAGCATCTTCAACCATTTTCGTGCGGGCAACTGGCAGTTCTGTTCGATGTGCGCCGCGCGCTCGGCCAGCGTGGCGGCATCGGGCCAGCGCACGCCCTTCCACGCGACGACGATGGTGTTGCCCTCGCGCGTGGGCCGCAAGCTGAGCACGCAGTCCACACCAAACGCCGCGGCGATGCGCTGTGCGCTGCGCTCGAAGCTGGCGTCGCGGCCGAACAGGTTGACCGTCATCGCCCCGCCGGTCTTGAGCACGCGGTGGCAATGGGCATAGAACTCGTCCGAGTCCAGCACCGGGCTGGCCGCATCGTGGTCGTACAGATCGACGCACAGCACGTCGGCGCTGCCGGCGTTTTTGGCGTCGGCCACCCACTGACCGGCATCGGCTTCGATCAGCTTGAGCCGCGCGCTGGTCTCGAGCCGGAAATAGGCGCGGCCGATGCCGATCACCTCGTCATTGATCTCGATCGCGGTGGTGCGCATGTGCAGCACGCCGTGGCAATAGCGCGTGATGGCGCCCGCGCCCAGACCGAGTTGCACCGCGTGGCCTTCGCCGAGCTCGTCGCTGGGACGCAGCAGCATCCACACCATCATGCGCTGCACGTATTCGAGCTCGATGGCCAAGGGCTTGCGAATGCGCATGGCGCCTTGCACCCACGGCGTGCCCAGATGCAAATAGCGCACGCCGTCGGCTTCGGAGATGGTGGCGCTTGCGAGTTTAGGCCGTGCTGGAGGCTTCTTCATGGATGCCGGGATGTTGCCACCACCGTGCCGCGTTTTTGCTCTGCGTGTCATCATCTGCGCCCTTCGCGCGAGCCCGCAGTTTTGCCCCCGCGACAGACTCCGGCCAGCACTCTGGCCTTCCGCTTTTACTTCCACAGGAGACAGACCATGCGCTACTACAGCTACCTCGAAGAAAAGATCGCCGACAGCCTGACGATGCAAGAACGCGACGTGCCGCGCCCCGGCCCGGGCCAGGTGCTGGTGCGCCTGAAGGCCTGCTCGCTCAACTACCGCGACCTGCTCATCATCACCGGGCGCTACCCCGGCATCGATTCCAAAGGCCTGGTGCCCGTGTCCGACGGCGCCGGCGAGGTGGTTGAAGTCGGCGCTGGCGTCGATCGCTTCAAGTCGGGTGACCGCGTCACCGGCTGCTTCTTCGAAACGTGGCTGAGCGGCCCCATGCTGCCCGCGCACTACGGCGCCGCGATCGGCGGCTCGACGCCTGGCGTGCTGAGCGAATACCGCGTGTTCGAGGCCGCCGCGCTGGTGGCCACGCCGGCTCACCTGTCCGATGAAGAAGCCGCCACGCTGCCGTGCGCTGCGCTGACCGCCTGGAACGGCCTGTTCGAAGGCCGCCAGCTCGTGCCCGGCGACACCGTGCTGGTGCTGGGCACCGGCGGCGTGTCGATGTTCGCGCTGCAATTTGCCAAGGCCTCGGGCGCGCAGGTGATCGCCACCTCGTCGAGCGACGCCAAGCTCGAAAAGGCCAAGGCTCTGGGCGCCGACCACCTCATCAACTACCGCAACCACCCGGACTGGGACCAGAAGGTGATTGAGCTCACCGGTGGTCGCGGTGTGGACCACGTGGTCGAAGTCGGCGGCCCCGGCACGCTGCAGCGCTCGATCGCCGCAGCCCGCCATGCCGGTGCGGTGCACCTGATCGGCGTGCTCACCGGCGGCGAGATCAACCCGCTGGCCATCTTGTTTCGCACCACGCTGCTGCGCGGCGTGTTCGTGGGCTCGCGCGACATGTTCGAGGCCATGAACAAGCTGATCACCGCGCGCCAGATCAAGCCGGTGGTCGACCGCGTGTTCGACTTCACCGAAGCACGCGCCGCGCTCGCCCACCTCGAAGGCGCCTCGCACTTCGGCAAGGTGGTGATCCGCATCGGCTGATTGGCATCACCTGCAAAAAAAGGGCGCCTTCGGGCGCCCTTTCTCGTTGCAGACCCGAGCAGCCTGCGGGTCGGCTCAACTGCTGGAATCGTCGCGCCGCAGCGGGATGTACATCTGCGCGCCGGCCTGCTTGAACTCGGTGGACTTTTCGTCCATGCCCACGTTGAGCGCGTCTTCGGCGGCCACCCCGCGCTGGGCGGCGTAGTCGCGCACTTCCTGGGTGATCTTCATCGAGCAGAACTTCGGGCCGCACATCGAGCAAAAGTGCGCCTCCTTGCTCGAGTCCTTGGGCAGCGTCTCGTCGTGGAAGTCGCGCGCGGTGTCGGGGTCGAGTGATAAGTTGAACTGGTCCGACCAGCGGAACTCGAAACGCGCCTTCGACAGCGCCTCGTCGCGCGCCCTGGCCCCCGGATGCCCCTTGGCCACGTCGGCCGCGTGGGCGGCGATCTTGTAGGCCACGATGCCTTGCTTGACGTCGTCGCGGTCGGGCAGACCCAAGTGCTCTTTCGGTGTGACGTAGCACAGCATGGCGGTGCCCATCCAGCCGATCATGGCCGCGCCGATGGCGCTCGAGATGTGGTCGTAGCCCGGTGCGATGTCGATGGTCAGCGGGCCCAGCGTGTAGAACGGCGCCTCGTGGCAGTGCTTGAGCTGCTCGTCCATGTTGGCCTGGATCATGTGCATGGGCACGTGGCCGGGGCCTTCGATCATGGTCTGCACGTCGTGCTTCCAGGCGATCTGCGT
>JBBAPK010000046.1:0-19732 GCA_040400875.1 Burkholderiaceae bacterium
AATCGTCCCCACGTTCACGTGCGGCTTGGTACGCTCAAATTTGCCTTTTGCCATTCTCAACTCCTCGAATACGAGACAGAAAATTCACCAAGAAAACCAAACAACTGGTGCCCATGGCGCGGATCGAACGCGCGACCTCTCCCTTACCAAGGGAGTGCTCTACCACTGAGCCACATGGGCTAACTCAAACTTCTCTGACCGACCCCCAAGAGGGTCGAATCACATGACTTCTTCCGGCGCAAACCAGCGAACATCTTGGAGCGGGAGACGGGAATCGAACCCGCGTCATTAGCTTGGAAGGCTAGGGTTCTACCATTGAACTACTCCCGCCCGGAGCCCTTCGCGCCGAGGCCCAAATGGCTCAAAAATCAATCTTTTCGCATTGGTGGAGGAGGCTGGATTCGAACCAGCGTACTCGTTAGAGGGCAGATTTACAGTCTGCTGCCATTAACCACTCGGCCACCCCTCCTCGGCGAGCCCGAGAGTTTATCACGGCAAACGGTGATCGGCGACCCCATCTGTTCGCGTCAATGAGGGTCTCCCATCGACCAAACCAAAGCAGGCGCCTGCGGCCGCCACTGGGCGAGAAACCGGGTCGCCTGGCCAAAGTGGCCATTCCCCACGAATGGGGTGGGCGCGCGGTTGGCGGCGAGCGGCGACGGGTGGTTGCTCTGCAGCACCAGATGCTGCCGCGCCACTTCATGGATGAGCGGTGCCTTCGACTGCGCATGGGCGCCCCACAACAGGAATACCTTGGGTTCAGCATGCTGCGCTGCCGCGCGAACGATCTTGTCGGTCAGCACATGCCAGCCCCACTTCGCATGACTGCCGGCGGCGGCCTCTTCGACGGTCAGGCTTGAATTGAGTAACAACACGCCCTGCGCGGCCCATCCACCTAAGTGGCCACTCGACGGTGGCACTGCGCTCAAATCACGCTGCAACTCCTTGAAGATGTTGCGCAGACTTGGGGGAATACGCGTGCCGCGAGGGACTGAAAAAGCCAGCCCTTCGGCTTGCCCATCCGAGTGATAGGGGTCCTGCCCCAAGATGACGATTCGGGTTTGCGCGAGCGGCGTCAGCTCCAGCGCACGAAACACCTGTGCCGGGTAAATCTTGGCGCCAGCCGCAACGCAGCCGTCCACCCTGTCGATCAATGCGCGGCCGCTCAAACTGTGGCGCCATGGGTTGACCACCGCACCCCAATCGGTGCCCAGGCGATCGATCTGATGATCCACAGACTCCGTCAGGCACGGATGTGGCACGTTTGGCGATACGCAGGGTGCCGACGCGGGCGCACCCTGAGCCCTCAAACAAAGAGCTCCGCGAGGGCCTGACCTGGGTCGCTCGCGCGCATGAAGGCTTCTCCGACCAGAAAAGCACCCACACCCGCAGCACGCATGCGGTCCACGTCGGCTCGACACAAGACGCCGCTTTCGGTCACCAGCACACGTTCGGCGGGCACTTGAGACAGCAAGCCCAGCGTCGTGTCGAGAGAGACCTCGAAGGTCCGCAGATTGCGGTTATTGATGCCCACCAAGGGCGTGTTCAGCCTCAGGGCGCGGTCGAGCTCGCGCCCGTCATGCACCTCAACCAGCACGGCCATGCCCAGTGAGTGCGCTTGCGCTTCCAGGTCGGCCATTTCGGCATCCTCAAGGCAGGCGGCGATGAGCAAGATGCAGTCGGCGCCCATCGCTCTGGCCTCATAGACCTGGTAGGCATCGACCATGAAATCTTTGCGCAGCACCGGCAGCGTGCATGCGGTGCGGGCTTGCTGCAAATAGGCGGCGCAACCCTGAAAGAACTGTTCGTCTGTGAGCACGCTCAGACAAGCAGCGCCACCGTTTTCGTAGCTGCTTGCGATGTCTGCTGGCACGAAGTGCTCGCGCAGCACACCCTTGCTCGGGCTGGCTTTCTTGATCTCGGCAATCACCGCCGAGCGGCCTTGGCCGATGCGCGCTTGCATGGCGCCGACGAAGTCGCGCAGATCGCCCGTTGATTCGGCCTCTGCGCGCAGCGAGGCCAGACCACGGTTTGCGCGCGCCGCTTGGATTTCATCGTGCTTGACGGCGACGATGCGCTTGAGGATGTCACTCATGCTTGCGCTCCTGAGCCTGCCGCCAACGACTGGGTGACGCCGACGAACTCGGCCAGCTTGGCGCGCGCCCGGCCCGTAGCGATCGCCTCGCGCGCCATCGACACACCTTCGGCCATGGTGGACGCCACATCGGCGGCATACAGCGCCACGCCTGAATTGAGCATCACGATGTCCCTCGCCGGGCCGGGCTGGTTGTCGAGCACCGACAGCAGCACGCGCCTGGACTCCTCTGGCGTTTCCACGCGCAAGGTGCGCTGGCTGGCCATGGCCAGCCCGAAATCATCGGGATGGATCTCGTATTCGCTGAGGGTGTCGTTCTTCACTTCGCACACCAGCGTGGCCGCGCTCAGGCTCACCTCATCGATGCCGTCGCGGCCGTAGACCACCACCGCATGCTGCGCACCCAGGCTGCGCAAAGCACGGGCCTGGATGCCGACGAGTTCCGCATTGAAGACGCCCATGAGGATGTGGGGCGCGTCGGCTGGGTTGGTCAGGGGCCCGAGGATGTTGAAGATGGTGCGAACACCCAGCTCCCTGCGCACCGGCGCCACATTCTTCATCGCCGGGTGATGTGCGGGCGCAAACATGAAGGCCACACCGGTTTGTGCAAGGCAACGCGAGATGGCCTCGGGCGGCAAGGCGATGTGCACACCCAGCGCTTCCAGCACGTCGGCACTGCCTGACTTGCTGGACACGCTGCGATTGCCGTGCTTGCTGACGCGGGCACCGCACGCAGCAGCCACAAACATGCTGCAGGTGGAAATGTTGAAGGTGTGAGAGCCGTCCCCGCCCGTGCCCACGATGTCGACAAGATGACGTCGGTCAGCCACTGCGACCTTGGTCGAGAACTCGCGCATGACCTGAGCCGCAGCGGTGATTTCGCCCACCGTCTCGCGCTTGACGCGCAAACCGATCAGCAAGGCGGACAGCACCGCTGGTGGCATGTCGCCGTTCATGATGCGGCGCATCAGACCGACCATCTCGGCGTGCGAGAACTCCTTGCGATCGATCAGGCCGGCCAGTGCCTGCTGATCGGTCATGGGCGCCACAGATTGATTCGGAGCGCTCACGGCTTGAGATCCAGAAAGTTCTTCAGCATGGCGTGACCGTGCTCGGTGAGGATGGATTCGGGATGGAACTGCACGCCCTCGAGCGGCGTCGCAGTGCCAGCCAGTTCGCGGTGACGAACGCCCATGATTTCGCCATCCTCGGTGGTGGCGGTGATCTGCAGCACATCGGGGATCGTCTCGCGCTCGATGGCCAGCGAGTGGTAGCGGATCACCGTGAACTTGGCCGGCAAGCTGCTGAACACACCTTGCTCATCGGTCGAGATCTCGCTGGCCTTGCCGTGCATTTGCACCCTGGAGCGGACGATGTTGCCGCCGAGCGCCGCACCGATGCTCTGGTGACCGAGGCACACGCCCAGGATGGGCAGCTTGCCCATGAAATGGCCGATCGAAGCCACGCAGATGCCGGCCTCGGCGGGCGAACAAGGCCCCGGTGACAACACCAGCCGCCCTGGGCGCAACTCGGCAATGCCCTCGAGCGTGATTTCATCGTTGCGAAAGACGCGCACATCTTCGCCAAGCTCGGCGAAATACTGCACCAGATTGAAGGTGAAGCTGTCGTAGTTGTCGATCATCAGCAGCATGCGACACCTCCCTTCTGCCGGCTTGGACGCTTGACAAGGTACGGCATCAGAAGCCCTCCTCGACGAGCTCGGCGGCACGGATCAGCGCGCGCGCCTTGGCTTCGGTTTCCCGCCATTCGAGCTCGGGCACCGAGTCGGCCACCACGCCGGCCGCGGCTTGCACGTAGAGCATCTGGTCCTTGACGATGCCGGTTCGAATCGCAATGGCCACGTCCATGTCACCGGCAAAACTCAGGTAACCGCAGGCGCCGCCATAGATGCCGCGCTTGACGGGCTCGAGCTCGTCGATGATTTCCATCGCACGCACCTTGGGCGCGCCGGTCAGCGTTCCGGCGGGGAAGGTGGCTTTCAGCACATCGAGGTTGGTGATGCCGTCCTTGAGCAGCCCCTCGACGTTGCTGACGATGTGCATCACGTGCGAGTAGCGCTCGACCGTGAAAGCCTCGGTCACCTTGACGCTGCCGGTCTTGGCAATGCGTCCGATGTCGTTGCGGGCCAGATCGATCAGCATCAAATGCTCGGCGCGCTCTTTCGGGTCGGCGTTCAGTTCTGCTTCGAGTGCCAGATCGAGTTCAGGCGTCGCACCGCGCGGGCGGGTGCCGGCCAGCGGTCGGATGGTGACCTTGTCGCCTGCCGGCGTGTGCTCGCGGCGCACCAGGATTTCCGGCGAAGCACCGACGATCTGGAAGTCGCCCATGTCGTAGAAATACATGTAAGGCGACGGATTGAGCGAGCGCAGCGCGCGGTAAAGGCTCAGCGGGCTTTGCGTGTAGGGCTTGCGCAGCCTTTGCCCCACCTGCACTTGCATCATGTCGCCCGCGGCGATGTACTCCTTGGCGCGCAGGACCGCAGCGATGTAGTCGTCCTTGGCGAAATCACGCAGCACCTCGCGCGGCGCACCGGGCTCAACCGCGGGGGCCTGCACGCTTTGGTTGAGCCGTGCGGCCAGACCCACGAGCCGCTCATGCGCACGTGGCAACGCGTCGGGTTCCTGCGGGTTCGCATAAACGATCAGCGACAAACGCCCCGAGAGGTTGTCGATGACCGCGAGCTCTTCACATTGCAGCAGCAAGATGTCCGGCGTGCTCAGCCCCCCAGGCAGCGTGGTGCCAGCCAGCTTGGGCTCGATGCAGCGCACCGCGTCGTAGCCAAAGTAGCCAGCCAGGCCACCGCAAAAGCGCGGCAGGCCGGGTTGCAGCGCCACCTTGAAGCGCTGCTGATAGGCCGCGATGAAGTCAAGCGGATTGCCTTCGTGGCGTTCGATCACGACGCCATCGGTCACCACCTCGGTGACAAAACCCGTGGCTCGCAGCACCGTGCGCGCAGGCAGCCCGATGAAGGAGTAGCGCCCGAACCGCTCGCCACCGACAACCGACTCCAGCAAAAAACTGTTGGGCCTGCCGAGGCACAAGTCAGCGCACTCGGGTGCTGTCAGCTTCAAATACAGCGACAGCGGGGTCTCAAGGTCGGCGAAGGCCTGGGCGATCAGCGGGATGCGGTTGTATCCCTCGGCCGCGAGGCGCTTGAATTCAGTGTCTGTCATCACGTTGCAGGGCCCTCCACGGCCTCGGGGAAGTGGCATCGAAATGCCACTGTGTCATTCGAGTCAGCGGTCGGCCATGGCGGACCGTTGGCGAGGCCGACGGCCTCAGCGTGGGCTTGTGCTGCGCCAGGGCCAGGCTCCCCGGTCGTGCGACTTCGAGACGGTTTTGCGCGGTGAAAACATGGATGAACTTTATCAGGGCAGTTTTGGCAAACCCTCCCACGGGATCGGCCTCCTGACGGACCGGGCCAGCCGCATGTCTTGGCTGCCTAAAATGAGTCGATGACACATCCTGAACTTTCGTGCTCGGTCTCGGTGCGCCACCTCGCCGAGCAGTCCGACCCACAGTCCCATCAATACGCATTCGCCTACACGGTCACCATACGCAACACAGGCGACGTCACGGCGCAGTTGATTGCGCGGCACTGGATCATCACGGATGCCAGTGGGCACACCGAGGAGGTGCGTGGACTGGCCGTCGTCGGCCACCAGCCGGTGCTCAAGACGGGCGAGCATTTCGAGTACACGAGCTGGACCCGCATTGCCACGCCTCACGGCACGATGCGCGGCACTTTCATGTGCATGACCGAAGACGCTGAGGCCTTCGAGGCCAGCATTCCCGAGTTCGGTCTCACCCTCGCTTCGGCACTGCACTGAAGCCGGGCTGTTCGCCCATGAGCACAGCCACGCCACTGCTGCCCCCGGCAGGCGAGCCCCATACCTGGGATCTCAAGGTACTGCTTGACTGCCTTGCCCAGGCGGCCGAGCGCAGGGCCTCGCTGGCCGAGCGAAACCTGTGGGTGATCAGGGCGCTGGAGTGGCTGCGCCACGCCCCAGTGGCGGCAGCGTTGAGCGACGGCCAGGCAACGCCTTCCAGGCCCCAGCCGTTGTTGCGCCTCAAGTACCTGCTTGACGAGCTGGACCGTCACCCCGAGCAACGCGCCCAGGTGTCAGCGGTGCTCGGCCGCTTCTGGGCCGAAATGGACACCGCTGCCTTGTTTGCCGATTTCGGCTTTGCGCCGCGGGCCAACTTCTTCGGTGAACTGGGCCAAAGGCTCAAGCTCAAGCTGCTGCCCATCACGCCGGCAACCACCGACTTGTCGGAACTGTTCGGCCTGCTGTTTCCGGACACTGACGATGCGCTGTGGCTGGATGTGATCGATGACGCCACGCTGAGCCGTCTGGGCGATCTGATGCCGCCTGCCTCGCTGCAGGGTCGCGGCTGGAAGGAGCCCTTGCTCGACGCCATCATGTTTTTGGCCAGCGGCATTCGATCGGCGGCGTTTTCGGGCGCCTTGCGCCAGCGCATGAGCACCGAGCTGCTCGTCAATGAACCTTTCCGTCAGCTGGCGGTGGTCGCCGAGCGCGTACGCGAGAAAGTGCATCTGGGCGACGAGGCGGCGCTGCTGCTGGAAGCACAGTACCTTCGGGCGCTGCTCGACAACTGCCGACGCTGCGCCGACAGCGTGCACGACCACCTCGAGGAGCACGGCGTTTCGGTCAGCATCGTGTTCGATGTCGACCAGTTGCGTCTGCGCACCTACCGCATCGAACAGCTGCTCAACTGCGTGGTGAGCCGCCATCAGGCCAGGGACATCACACGGCTGTTCTCCGAGCTGGTTCGCACGGCCGGGGAACGCCGCAGCATCGCGGCGCTGTTTGCGGAGCATTACTCCTTGCTCGCGCGCAAGGTGGCCGAACGCAGCGCTGCTGCGGGCGATCACTACATCACGCGCGACAGCGCTTCTTATCGGCAGATGCTGCGCGCTGCGGCAGGCGGCGGTGCGGTGATCGCCGGTACCACCTTCGTCAAGTTTTTCGTCGTGGCGATGGCCATGTCGGCGTTTTGGGCCGGCTTTTGGGCCGGCATCAATTACGCGGTGAGCTTTCTGATTGTTCACCTGTGTCATGGCACCGTGGCCACCAAACAACCCGCGATGACGGCACCTGCCCTGGCCGAGAAACTGGCCGATGTGTCCGACGATGCGGCGGTCGAGTGCTTTGTCGACGAGGTCGCGCACCTGATTCGCTCGCAGGCCGCAGGCATCTTCGGCAATCTGGCCCTCGTCGCCCCGCTGGTGCTGGCCGTCCAACTGGCTTGGGACGCCGCTTTCGGGGTGACGCTGGTCCATGGGGAAAGCGCCCAATACGTGCTGCATTCAATCACCCTGCTGGGCCCCACGGCCTTGTTCGCGGCCTTCACCGGGGTGCTGCTTTTCGCCAGCTCGTTGATCGGCGGCTGGGTGGAAAACTGGTTTGTCTGGCACCGCCTGGACAGCGCCATTGCCTGGAACCCCAGCATCGTCACGCGACTCGGTGCGCCGCGCGCTCAGCGCTGGGCCAGGTTCTGGCGCGACAACGTGTCGGGGTTTGCCTCAAACATCTCGCTGGGCATGATGCTCGGGTTGGTGCCGGCGGTGGGATTTTTCTTCGGCCTGCCGCTGGAGGTGCGGCACGTCACGCTGTCGACCGGACAACTGGCCGCCGCGGCAGCGGCCGAGGGTCTGGCGGTGCTCAGACTCGCCGACTTCTGGTGGTGCGTGGCCGGCATCGCTGTGACGGGAGTGCTGAACCTGGCCGTGAGTTTTTTCCTCGCCTTCAGGGTGGCCATGGGCTCACGCGGCATCCGGCTGGTCGACCGCAGCCGCATCCGTCGGTCGATCTTCAAGCGCCTGATCAGCCACCCGATGTCGTTCATGCTGCCGCCGCGCCATCTGGGCTGAGGCTGCCGCCCCTCAGCGCGGCAAGTCGGTGTGGTCTGTGGCTTCGACTTCATCGGGGGGCGATTCGCGCTCACCGCGCCTGCGTCCAGAGAACATGGTCCACCAGACAATCAGGATTAACAGCGCCATCGCGCCAACTGCCTCCAGCAACAACAGCCACATGACACGCTTCCTCGTCTGGGTTTTTTTCATTCTAGGAGCGCTGGCCGGCTGCTCGAGCACGCCCGTGGCCGTGCCAGCGCCAGCGCCAGCCGAGCTGCCAGTTGCGCTTGACACCCGCGCCACGCCCGGCGACGTGCTCATGCGCCCCCGCGCGAGATGGGTGCCGGCGAGCTGGTCGGAGCTGCCCGGCTGGGACAGCGACCGCACCGCCGAGGTGTGGCCGGCCTTGCTGCGCAGTTGCGAACGACCGGCGCCTGGCTGGGCCAACACCTGTGCGCAAGCCAGGCTGAGCGCACCCGCCGATGACGCGGCCTCACGCGTGTGGCTGCAAAGTCGCCTGAATCCCTACCGCATCGAGTCGCTGGAAGGCTCGGCCCAGGGCCTGATCACCGGCTACTTCGAGCCCATCATCGAGGCCAGCCGCAAGCCGCAAGGGCCATTCCAGGTGCCGCTCTACGCGCCACCTGCCGATCTGGCCAGCCGCAAGCCTTACTGGACCAGGCAGGAACTCGAGACCTTGCCGGCAGCACAAGCCGCCATACGGGGCCGCGAACTGGCTTATCTGGCCGATCCGCTGGCGCTGCTCTCGCTGCAGATTCAAGGCTCGGGTCGCTTGCAGCTGAGCGAGCCCGATGGCAGCCAGCGCACAGTCCGCATGGCCTACGCCGGCAACAACGATCAACCTTACAAGTCGGTGGGCAAGTGGCTGATCGAGCAAGGCGAGTTGCGACCCGATCAGGCATCCTGGCCGGGCATTCGGGCCTGGGCACAACTCAACCCCCAGCGCGTGGGCGAATTGCTGTGGGCCAACCCGCGGGTGGTGTTCTTCCGCGAGGAAGCCTTGGTCGATATCAATGCCGGGCCGCGCGGGGCGCACGGAACGGCACTCACGCCGGGCCGCTCGGTGGCCATCGATCCGGCGAGCGTGCCCTATGGCAGCGCGATGTGGCTGGACACCAGCGAGCCGCTGTCGAGCACCCCGCTGCGCCGCATCGTGATGGCGCAAGACACCGGCAGCGCCATCGTCGGAGCGGTGCGAGTCGACTATTTCTGGGGCTGGGGTGAAGCCGCCGAACAGCAGGCCGGGCGCATGAAGCAGCCGCTGCGTGCCTGGGTGCTGGTGCCGAAACCCTGACCGCAAGCCTCGGCCATCACAGCCGGCACTGTTGTTGTATCCCCCCGAGGGTGGTGTTGTTATCCTCGACCCAATGGGCCTTTTCGCAACGACAGTCCTCCTCTCCGCCTTCCTGCTCTTCCAGATCCAGCCCGTGGTGGCCAAGATGATCCTGCCGTGGTTTGGCGGGTCCTCATCGGTGTGGAGCACGTGCATCGTGTTCTTTCAGGCCGAATTGCTGCTGGGTTATGCCTACGTGCACTGGCTCAACGAAAAAGTGGCCGTGCGCAAGCAGCCTCTGGTGCACGTTGGTTTGCTGGTGCTGAGCCTGGTCATGCTGCCGGTGGCGGCGGACCCCAGTTGGAAAGGCATGGCACTCGAGCATCCCGGCTGGAGCGTGCTGGTGGTGCTGGCCACGGCGGTGGGCGCGCCTTATCTGCTGCTGTCGACCACCGGGCCGCTGATGCAGGCCTGGTACGCGCGGTCGTTCCCCTCGTCGGGTGGGGATGCCAAGCCGTACCGGCTGTATGCGCTGTCCAACCTGGCCTCGATGCTGGCCTTGCTGACGTATCCGGTGTTGGTCGAGCCGGCGCTGACGGTCGGCTCGCAGGCGCTGGCGTGGTCGGCGGGATACGCCGTTTTCGTGGCTGTTTGTGTGGCCACGGCGCTGTTGTCGCGTGGCCGCATGACGGCAGTGGCTCTGGAAGAACCCGTCGACACCACCGACTCACCGAAACCCGGCTGGGGCGAGTGCCTGTTGTGGATCGGGCTTGCAGCTTCAGCTTCGATCTTGCTGCTGGCGATCACCCGCCACCTGACGCAAGACGTGGCGCCGGTGCCGTTTTTGTGGGTGGTGCCGCTGAGCATCTACCTGCTGAGCTTCATCCTGTGCTTCGATGCGCCTCGCTATTACGTGCGGCCGTTTTTTCTGGGTGCATTGCCGCTGGCCTTTCTGGCGCTCGATCTGGTGCTCGAAGGCGGCTTGGGCGTGCCAATGCTGATCACGCTGCTGAGCGTGTCGCTGTTCGTCTTTTGCATGGTGTGCCACGGCGAGCTGGTGCGGCGGCGGCCGCCGGTGCGGCATCTCACGCTGTTTTATCTGATGCTCTCAGTGGGGGGCGCGATGGGTGGCGCGCTGGTGGCGCTGGTGGCGCCGGCCGTCTTCACCGCCTACTTTGAACTGCCGATCGGACTCTTCCTGTGCGCGGCACTGGTGATCGCCGTGCTGTGGCGCGACCTGCGCCCGCTGTGGCGCGGCCTGCTGCTGGTGGCGCTGCTGGGCTATGGCTGGCGGCTTGGCAGCATCTCGCTCGAATACGTCGACGGTTACCGGCGGGTGGTGCGCAATTTCTACAGCCAGCTGCGTGTGGCCGAAGACACCGACCGGCTCGGCACGCTGCGGCTGATGCGCCACGGCCGCATCAACCACGGCGAGCAGTACATGGCGCCCGAGCTGCGCCGCGAGCCCACCGCCTACTACTGCGAAAAATCCGGCATCGGACGCGCCATACGCAGCTTGCCGCAGGATCGCGCGCTGAAGCTCGGCGTCGTGGGCCTGGGCACCGGCACGCTGGCCACCTATGGCCGCTCGGGCGACGAGATGCGCATCTACGAGATCAACGAGCAGGTGCTCGAGCTGGCGCGCAGCGAATTCAGCTACCTCGCGGACAGCCCGGCGACCATCACGGCAGTGATGGGAGACGGCCGCCTGATGATCGAACGCGAGCCACCGCAGCAGTTCGATCTGCTGGCCATGGATGCGTTTTCGGGCGACTCGATCCCCACCCACCTGCTCACGCTCGAAGCGATGAGGACCTACTTCGGCCACGTCAAACCCGACGGAGTGCTGGCCGTTCACATCACCAACCGCTACCTTGACTTGCGCCCGGTGATGGCCAGCGCCGCAGAGCACTTTGGCAAGGTCGCGCTGATTTACGACCTGGACCCCGACGACGACGACCTGTACTGCCGCAGCTCATCGTGGGTGCTGATGATGAGTCCCGAGCGGGCCGCCAGCTTGCCCGCCACGCTGCAAGACGGCGAAAGACTGGCCACACCCGCTGGTTTACGCCCATGGACCGACAGCTTCTCGAATCTGCTGGGCATCCTGAAGTAGCGCGACGAGCGTAGCGCGTAGGGGGCGGCTCGCCAGCGCCCACAATCGGCCGAACCTATCGAAAGCACCCATGCAAAAAGCCCCCACCCACCACGTCAACCGCGACCTGACCGACGCCGAGTTTTCCGAGCTCGACGACCTTCTGGCGGCCACCCCGGAACCCCTCGAGCCTGTGGATGTGGTGATGCTTGACGGCTTTCTGTGCGGCGTGCTGGTGCAGCCCGTGCTGCTGGAAAGCGAGCTGTGGATGACCCATGTCTTCGATTTCGACGGCCAAGCGTTGCCGGACGACGTCGATGCCGAATGGGCGGCGCGCACCACCTCGCTGATCCTGCGCCGCCACGCCGCACTCAACCGCGCCATCGTGGAAGACGGCTGGTTCGAGCCGCTGGTACTCGAGTTCGACGAAGAGCACCCGCCCGAGCCGCCGGCCGATGGCGAACCCGATCCGCTGGCAGGCCTGCATCCGGTGTCGCATTCGCTGATGCCCTGGGTGGCGGGTTTTCAGCACGCCTGCGAATGCTTTCCCGATCTGGCCGAGATGACCGACGACGCGGTGCTGTCCGCGCTGGCGCGCCTGTATCGACACCTGCCGGCCGAGACCGACGATGAGCGCGAAGTGGTCGCCACGCTCGAGCGCGAACATCCTCTGACCACCCTCGACGACGCGCTTGAAGACCTGGTGGCCGTGGTGGCCGACCTGTCCCACCTGACCACCAAACTGCGCTACAAGGTCGACACCGTCAAGCGCGATGTGCCCAAGCCGGGTCGCAACGATCTGTGCAGTTGCGGCAGCGGCAAGAAGTTCAAGCTGTGTCACGGCAAGTGATGGGGCCATCGGACGAGCGCCACGGCGCTTGTCCGACACCCTGACGGCAGCCGCCCCGGCACCCTCGCGGCGCGCTCCATGACGGCTGCGGCTGTCAGTAAGTCTTGTAAGACAGGAACTTGCCCGACATCACGATGTTGACCCGATCGCCGGCTTCGTTGGGCTCGCGCGTGAGGTCCATCTTGAAGTCGATGGCGCTCATGATGCCGTCGCCGAACTCTTCGTGGATCAACTCCTTGAAGGTCGTGCCGTAGACGCTGATCAGCTCGTAGAAACGGTAGATGAGCGGATCGGTCGGCACCGATGTCGGCAGCGATCCCTTGTAGGGCACGACCTGCAACCATTGCTCGGCTTCGGCGGTCAACCCGAAGGTCTTCGCGATGACTTTCGCCTGCTTCGCATCGAAGGTCATTTGGCCGAGGCAGCCAGCGGTGACCCATTCCTTGCTCAGGCCGACCTTCTTGGCCACGTCCTCCCACTTCAGGCCTTTCTTGATCTTGGCCTCGATGATCATTTCGGTAACGTCGTTGCGGTTCATGTGCGCTCCTTGGGGTTGATGAAAAGGTTCAAGCGTCGGTGATGGTCCACCGACGGCAGGGTCTTGCGTGAGGGCGATGGCCGGCTCGTGGATCATGCCAAGGGCCAAATCAACCGCAATCGCGCAGCAAAGGGCATGCCAGCAAGCGTTTTGGAAGGCCCACAATCCGGCGTCGCACCGGTGGCAGCCAGGCCCATTCCCGCTCATTTTTCCCATCAGCTACATCTTGAAAATCGCCGTCGTTTCCATGCTGCCCGCGAGGCCCGCCCCGCTCATGTCGTGCGGCTGGCCTGTCGCACCGGTCTTCCCGAAAGGCGGCACCTGATGCGCTTGCAGGTGCTGTCCGACCTTCATCTGGAAACCGAGTCCTTCGAGCCACGGCCTGCGCCGCATGCCGAGTTGCTGGTGCTCGGCGGCGACATCGACAGCACCTGGCGCGAGCTCGACCGCTTTGCCGGCTGGCCGGTGCCAGTCATCTTCGTGGCGGGCAACCACGAGTTCGATCAGCGAGAGTTGACGACCGCCCTGCCCGCGCTGCGCGAGCGTTGTGAGTCGCTGGGCGTGACGCTGCTTGAGCGCGACAGCTGCATCAGGCTCGATGCGCAGGGCCGGCGCATCCGTTTCGTGGGCACCACCCGCTGGAGCGACTTCGACTTGCTGGGCGAGGCCGAGCGGGATCGCGCCATGCGAGCGGCCACCTACTTCGTCGACGTGATGCGCTCGACACAGCATGGTGCGGTGTTCGATGCGGTGGCCGTGCGCACCGAGTCACTGGCCTGTCGTGAATGGCTGGAAGGTGAATTGGCCCGCTGCCCCGAAGCAGCAGCCGAGCCCTGGGACGCCACCGTGGTCATCACCCACTACGGCCCGAGCGCACGCAGCACCGACCGGCGCTACGGAAAACAGCCCGGCAGTGCCAGCTTTTGCAATGCCGATGACGACTTGATGCCCGGCGCTGACCTGTGGATACACGGACACCTGCACTGCCGCCACGACTACCGCGTGGCACATGCGAACGGTGAAACCAGGGTGATCTGCAACGCCCGCGGACACAGCCGCAAGGGCGAGGCCGATGGCTACGACGGGCTGCGCACCTTCGAGGTGTGATGCGCTGCGATCAGCCGATTCGGCAGATCGGCGAGCGGCGTGTCGTCAGATGACCGAGCGGCCGTTGAGCCGGTCTGCGCCGGGGTAAACGGCGTCGCCACCGAACTGCGAGTTCTCCGGCAAGACGCGGCTTTGGGGGTCGGCCTGCAAGCGGGCCTCGAGCGCCAGATCGGTGCCCATGCCGCCCATGTCGTCGGCCTCACGTGGCACGCGGGGCAATGACCAGCGTCCCCCCAGAGCCTGCCACCATGAAACTCTGCGACCGTTTCGCACCACCGCTCTCCTGTTGACCCCCACGTGGGCCTTGGGGACAGTCTGCGGCTTTAGCGTGATGGCCAAGTGACAAAAAGCATGGGCAATCACAGCCAATTCGTGACAGGCGGCGCGGATGTCTCAGCGGCGGCGGCCTGAGCGCCGCGCTGGCGGCGCTCCCGGGCGCACCGCAGGCCCGCGCGGCCTGGACAAATCCGCCAACAGCAAGGTCGCACGCACGAGTTCTTCCACCGCATCGGCCAGCTGTGTCGGCGGCTCGAGCGATTCGATCTCGGCCAGCAACTCGTCGGCGTCTTCCAGGTCATCGGGGTCGAGATGGCGGTACAGCAAGGCGAGCGGCGCGGTCAGCGTCTTGCCGTCGAGCCGCATCAGCGCCGGAAAAAATTCCTGCGCCGTGGCAAAGCCCGCCACCCACGGATAGACCGCATCGCAAGCGGTGGGCTCGCGCTCACCATCGGGGTCGTCGCCTTCTTCGCCGTCCATCTCGAACACCCAGGGATCAAACCACTGGCGATCGGCAATGGCCTGGCTCAGCTCGGCATGGCGGCGGCGCACCAGCGCATGCAGGCCGGTGGCATCGAATGAAGTCGGCAAGGCGCGCCCGTCGGCATCGGTGATGTGCGGCAACCACTGCGCCTCGGCCACCGGCTGCGGCTGCAGCAGCACGCCGCACAGAAAGCCATCGACCATGCTCACATCGAGCGGCTCGAGCGACGCGGGCACCGTATCGAGAGCGTCTTGCAACGCGTCGATCTCGTGCTCATCCAGCGGCGAGGCGGCTGGTGACTGAGGAGCGCTGACCGAAGGTACAGCGTGCATGCCGCCGGAGCGGGGTCGAAAGGTGTTGGCCATGCGCGGATTGTGGCCGTGCGCCACCGCGCCGAGGCTGGTTGGGGCCTGAGGCTCAAGCTGGCGCGCGAATTGCCTAGACTGCAAGCACCCGACCTCAATCCACCACCGCCATGAGCACCCACACCGCACCCGTTCCCGCGTTCACTTCAGCCACCGAGGTGGCGCATTTCATTGACGGACGTCACGTGAGCGGCGGCAGCGGTCGCCGCCAGAGTGTCTACAACCCCACCACCGGCGCGGTGGCGCGGCAAGTGGCACTGGCCAGCGCCGACGAGGTGACGGCCGCCGTGGCCGCCGCGCAGGCCGCCTTCACCGGCTGGGCCGACACGCCGCCGATCCGCCGCGCGCGGGTGATGTTCAAGTTTCTCGAGCTGATGAACCTGCACCGCGACACGCTCGCCGCCATGATCACCGCCGAGCACGGCAAGGTGTTCACCGACGCGCAAGGCGAGGTCAGCCGCGGCATCGACATCATCGAATTCGCCTGCGGCATCCCGCAGCTGCTCAAGGGCGACTACACCGAGCAGGTTTCCACCGGCATCGACAACTGGACGCTGCGCCAGCCGCTGGGCGTGGTGGCCGGCATCACGCCGTTTAACTTTCCGGTGATGGTGCCGTGCTGGATGTTCCC
This sequence comes from Burkholderiaceae bacterium, assembly GCA_040400875.1. Lineage (GTDB taxonomy): Bacteria > Pseudomonadota > Gammaproteobacteria > Burkholderiales > Burkholderiaceae_C > PBB1. The sequence continues at coordinate 15,635 of JBBAPK010000046.1, forward strand.
GGTGGCCATCGCTGCGGGCAACACCTTCGTGCTCAAGCCCAGCGAGCGTGACCCCTCGGCCAGCATCTTCATGGCCGAGCTGCTGCATCAGGCCGGCCTGCCCAACGGCGTGTTCAACGTGGTGCAAGGCGACAAGCTGGCGGTCGACACGCTGCTCGCGCACCCCGACGTCAAGGCCGTCAGCTTCGTGGGCTCGACCCCGATCGCGCACTACATCTACGAAACCGGCGCCCACCACGGCAAGCGCGTACAAGCGCTCGGCGGTGCCAAGAACCACCTGGTGGTGATGCCTGATGCCGACCTTGAGCAAACCGTCGATGCGCTGATCGGCGCGGGCTACGGCTCGGCCGGCGAGCGCTGCATGGCGATCAGCGTGGCCGTGGTCGTGGGCGACGTGGCCGATAAGCTGGTGTCGGCGCTGGCCGCGCGCGCGAAGACGCTCAAGGTCAAGGACGGCATGCAGCTCGACGCCGAGATGGGCCCCATCGTCACCCGTCAGGCGCTCGATCGCATCACCGGTTACATCGCAGCCGGCGTGGCTGAGGGCGCGACGCTGGTGGTCGACGGGCGCGTCGATCCCCTCACCGGCGCGCCGTTCCGCGTGGCCGGCTTCGAAGACGGGTTTTTCATCGGCGGCACGCTGTTCGATCACGTCACCACCGACATGAAGATCTACCGCGAGGAGATCTTCGGCCCGGTGCTCGCGGTGGTGCGCGTGCCGGATTTCGCCGCCGCGGTGAAGCTGGTCAACAACCACGAGTTCGGCAACGGCGTGGCGTGCTTCACCAGCGACGGCAACGTGGCGCGCGAGTTCGCCCGGCGCATCGAGGTGGGCATGGTCGGCATCAACGTGCCGATTCCGGTGCCCATGGCCTGGCACGGCTTTGGCGGCTGGAAGCGCAGCCTGTTTGGCGACATGCACGCCTACGGCGAAGAAGGCGTGCGCTTTTACACCAAGCAAAAAAGCGTCATGCAGCGCTGGCCCGCGAGCATCGCCAAGGGCGCCGAGTTCGTGATGCCCACGGCCAAGTGAGCCATCGGCGCCGAGCCTGCCTTTAGACGCCGAGCGCGCCGAGCGCCGCCCCGGTCATGGCCTTGAGCACAGGTTGCAGCCGATCGGCGTGCGCTGGCTGGTAGTCAAAGGGCGCTTGCTCGTCCATGTAGAGGCACTGGCACAGCTCGAGCTGGATCGCATGCACCCGCTCGGCGGGATGGCCGTGGTGGCGAGTGATGTAGCCGCCCTTGAAGCGGCCGTTGACCACCGAGGTGTAGCCGCTCGCCTGTGCGACGGCCACCACCGGCGCCAGCAATTCGGGCGCGCAGCTCGCGCCGTCGGCGGTGCCCAAATTGAGGTCGGACAGCTTGCCGTCGAACAGACGCGGCAGCCGGCTGGCGATCGAGTGCGCCTCCCACAGCAGCACGCTGCCGTGCAGCGACTTGAGCCGCTCGATCTCTTCGGCCAGCGCATCGTGGTACGGCTGCCAGTACAGGCCGAGCCGGCACTCGACTTCGACCACGTCGGGCTCGCGTGAGGGGCGGTACAGCGGCTCGCCGCGGAAGGTCTCGCCCGGGCACAAGTCGGTGGTGACCTGGCCGGGATACAGGCTGTGGTTGTCGGGCGGTCGGTTCAGGTCGATCACGCAGCGCGAGTGCACCGCTGAAAGCACCGAAGCGCCCATCTCGTGCGCAAAGGCGTACAGCCGATCCAGATGCCAATCGGTGTCGGCGAGTTCCAGCGCGGCATCGGTGTAGTCGCCGCGCAGCACCTCGGGGATGTGCGTGCCGACGTGGGGAATGGACAGCAGCAGCGGCTGCGTGCCGCGAACAAGGCGGTAGGGTGGCAAAGCGTCAGGGATCGTCATGCGCAGGGCCTTGAAACAGCGCGTCAAGCGGCGCCGGATCGCTGGGGCGTCGACCACGGCAACGCCTCGGGTGGCAGTGTAGGCACCGGCGGCGGCTTCGCCAATGAAGCTTGGCACGTTCAGGTGGGCGCCATCTCGCTCGCGTTCGACGATCTGAGCGACAAGTTGGGACAGTTCCTGCTGTGTCGGCCGGCGTCGGGGTGCATGGGCCGCAAGTTTGGCGACCACTTTCATTTGCAGCGCTTGTGCGTGGTGCGCCCGGCTGGGATCGAACCAGCAACCCCTGCCTTCGGAGGGCAGTACTCTATCCATTGAGCTACGGACGCAACGAGGACGATTGTAGTCAGCGGCCTTTCAACCACCGGCCGCAGCGAGGCCCCGCGCCTATACTCGCACGCCGGTCCGGAAGAACCCTGGGTTCCCGGCGCAACTTCTCCCTAATCGCACCACCCGCCATTCGAGGATTTCATGAGCGACGCCAGCCACTCTCACGAAGAAGAAGCCCACGAAGGGCCGATCAAGACCCCAAAGCAACTGATCACCACCATTGTCTTTTCGGTCCTCGTACCCGTGGTCGCCATCGTGTTGCTCGCCACCTACGTCACGACTGACAAGCGGCCCGCCGCAGGCAGCGACGGTCTCGGCGCCGAAGCCACGGCCCTGCGGATTTCGCGGGTGGGCCATTTGGAGGTGAAAGACGCCTCGAACCCCGCCGCCTTGAAGACCGGCGAGCAGGTCTACACGGCCCAGTGCTCGGGTTGCCACGCGGCCGGCATGCTGGGCGCACCCAAATTCGGCGATGCGAGCGCCTGGGGCCCGCGCATCACGCAAGGCTATGACGTCCTGTTGACCAGCGCGCTCAAGGGCAAGAACTCGATGAGTGCCCAAGGCGGCGGCGACTACAGCGATGTGGAAATCGGCCGCGCGGTGGTCTACATGGCCAACCAGGGCGGCGCGAAGTTTGCCGAACCCGCAGTGCCTGGCGCAGCGGCGCCAGCGGCAGCCAGCGCAGAGGCTTCCGCACCCGCTGACGCTGCCAAGTAAAGCAGCGTTCGGTTCATCTCAAACGGCCCCAGTCGGGGCCGTTTGCACGTCTGAGTCAGGCGCGAAGCTCGGCGGCCGGGCTCAGCGTGACATGAAAGCGCTGCTGCAATTCGGCGTTGGTGGTCTCGGTCACTGCGGGCCACAGACCTTGCTCGATGGCATCGGCAGCGGTTTCCATGTCCAGGGTGTGGACCAGCCCCAGGCCAAGGTCGGCAGCCACAAAAAGCCTGCCGTTTTCATCCAACCAAGTTGAGCCCAACACCGCAGCGCGACCGCTGTGGCTGATCAATTCGACTCGGGTCAGGCGGCCGCTGGTATCGCGTGACCCCGAAAGCCGCCACACCCAGGGGGCGGCTTCGAGCTCCACGTAAACGCGCTGCGGCCCGTTCTGAAAGAACCAGGCGCCGGACTCATCGCTGGCGTAATTGCGCTCGATGAATTCGCGCAGGCCGACGTGCTCGAGCCGGCTGCCCTTGGCCTGCGGAAAGAGCCCAGCCGCCTGCGTGCGGTCGTCGCGCAAATACCAGTCACCGCGCGCATCGAGCGCCAGCCAGCCACGGCAATGCGGCACCTTGGGCCATTTTTTCAGCGCAGCGGCAACGATGTCGTCCATGGCTGAGTCAAACCCAGCCGTGCGAGCTCAGCCAATGGAGCACGCGTTGGGGCGTGGCCAGCAGCCGACCCGGGAAGCGCCCGGTGGCAAAGCCGTTGTGTCCACCACGCTCGGGCTGCCACAGCGTCACGTGCTTGGCCACCTCGGCCTGGCGTGGCAAGGACCACGCCGGCACGAACGGGTCATTGCGTGCGTTGAGCACCAACGCCGGGACGCGGATGCGGTGCAGGTGCGGCTTGGCCGAGCCACGCAGCCAGTAGTCCTCGGTGTTACGAAAGCCGTGCACGGGCGCGGTGTACAGGTTGTCAAAGGCGTACAAGTCGCGAGCGGCCAGCATCTTTTCGCGGTTGAACAGGCCCGGGTTCATGCGCAGTTTTGCCAGCGCCTTGGGCCGCAGCGAATTCAAGAACATGCGGGTGTAGACCTGCCGGTTGAAGCCCGCGCCCACCGCATGACCGCAGGCGGTGAGGTCCACCGGCGACGACACCGCGGCAATGGCGCCAACCCGCGCCGAGGCCTGATCGCCGGCTTCTTGCGCCCAGCGCAGCAGCGCATTGCCGCCCTTCGAAATGCCCACCG
>JBBAPK010000047.1:0-19278 GCA_040400875.1 Burkholderiaceae bacterium
GATCTCGGCGCGCAGGGCCTCGACATCGAGCGGGCGGTGCACCGCATCGCGCGCCCGCGCATGGGCTTGCTGGAAATCGAGCTGGGCATCGGTCGGCAGGCTCACACCGGTGCGGCCAAGCCCGATGCGAGCCGGCGTGAATTGACTCAGCGCCTTGAAAGGCTGGCCGACCACCGCCGAAGCCGACACCGTGGCCAGCGACCGTTCGAAGGCCGGCGGCAGGCCGCTCGCGTGGTCGAGCAGACGCGCTGACTCGCCGCCGGAAAACACGCCCATGCGCTCGAGCCAGCCTTCGAACTCGGGAGCGGGCCGCAGCCCGAGCGCGCGCCGCGCATACAGCGCATCGTGAAACGAGGTGGTCTGGTAGTTCAGCATCACGTCGTCCGATCCCGGCACGCCCATGATGAAAGTGCAGCCGGCCACACCCAGCACGGTCAGCAGCACGTCCATGTCGTTCTGGTCGGCCTCGGCGTGGTTGGTGTAGCAGATGTCGCAGCCCATGGGCAGCCCGAGCAGCTTGCCGCAGAAGTGGTCCTCGAGCCCGGCGCGGGTGATCTGCTTGCCGTCATAGAGGTACTCGGGGCCGATGAAGCCGACCACGGTGTTGACCAGCAGAGGCTTGAAGTGCCGCGCCACCGCATAGGCGCGCGCTTCGATGGTCTGCTGGTCGCAGCCGTGGTGGGCGTTGGCCGACAGCGCACTGCCCTGCCCGGTCTCGAAGTACATGACGTTGTCGCCGATCTGGCCGTCGAAATCGGCCCCGCGCCGCAGCGACAGCGCCGCCGCGCGCGCCTCGGCCAGCACCGCCAGATCGATGCCGAAGCTGCTGTTGGTGGCTTGCGTGCCACCGATGGACTGAAACACCAGATCGACCGGCGCGCCGCGCTCAATCGCCGCCAGCGTGTTGGTGACGTGGGTGAGCACGCACGACTGCGTGGGGATGCCGTAGCGCTGAATGACCGCATCGAGCATGTGCACCAGCCGGATGACCTGCGGCACGTTGTCGGTCACCGGGTTGATGCCGATCACCGCATCCCCGCTGCCCAGCAGCAAGCCGTCGAGCAAGCTGGCCGCAATGCCGGCGGTGTCGTCGGTCGGGTGGTTGGGCTGCAGCCGCGCCGACAACCGACCCGGCAAACCGATGGTGCCGCGAAAGCGGCTGCGCACGCGCACCTTGCGCGCCACCATGACCAGGTCTTGGTTGCGCATGATCTTCGAGGCGGCCGCCACCATCTCGGGCGTGAGCCCTGGGGCCAGCGCGGCCAGCGCATCGCCATCGGCCGCGTCGCCGAGCAGCCACTCGCGAAAGCTGCCCACGGTGTGGTGTGCCACCTTCATGAACGCCGCCGCATCGTGGGTGTCGATGATCAGCCGGGTGACCTCGTCGGATTCGTAGGGCACCACCACTTCATTCAGGAACTGCCGCAGTGGCACCTGGGCCAGTGCCATCTGCGCGGCGGCACGTTCCTCGGCGCTGGCCGCCGCCACCCCGGCCAGGTGATCGCCGGAGCGCTCGGGCGTGGCGCGGGCCAGCAGGGTTTTCAGGTCAGCAAAGACGAAATTCCTGGTCCCGATGGAATGGCTGTAGGCGGACATGCGGCGCTGCCTTGACGAGGGCGGTTGCCTCAGGCGCGCTGGGCTGCCAGAGCAGCGCTGCGCCGACCGGAGGTGGTGCGAAAGTAGGCGTAGCCAATGGCCATCAGCGCGACGAAAAGCGCCGCCACCAGCGGATTGAAATAGACCATGGTCAGCAGGCAGACCACCGCAGCGGCGAGCGCGAAGGCGGGGAAAAAGGAAACACGGGTGCGCTGAAGGGGCGCGGCAGGTGCGGTTCGCTGCGGCGCAGCTTGAACAGGCTGGCCATGCGGACGATGTACATCACGATCGCACCAAACACCGACATGGTCACGATATTGGCCGTCAAGGACTGCCCACCGATCTGAACCAGTTGGTCGCTGAAGATCGCTGCGATGCCAATCCCGCCGCCGGCCACGATCGCCACGTGCGGGGTGCCGAGCCTGGGGTGGATGCGGCCCAGCACCTGCGGCAGATACCCGGCACGCGACAGCGCGAAGATCTGTCGCGAGTAGCCAATGATGATCCCGTGGAACGAAGCCACCAGGCCGAACAGGCCCAGCCATACCAGCATGTGCAGCCAGCCGCTGTCCTCGCCGACCACCGTCTTCATGGCCTGCGGCAGCGGATCGTTGATGTTGGCCAGCAAGGTCCAGTCACCCGAGCCGCCAGTGAACACCATCACGCCCATGGCCAGCACCATCAGCGTGAGGATGCCGCCGATGTAGGCAATGGGAATCGATCGATGGGGTGTTTTGGCCTCCTCGGCTGCCATGGAAACGCCTTCGATGGCCAAGAAAAACCAGATGGCGAAAGGTATCGCCGCCACGATCCCGGAGATCGAGCCCAGGCTGAAGGTGTCAGCGCCACTCCAGCCGCCCTTGAGGAAGTTGGCTGCGGAAAACGACGGCGCCATCACGCCCATGAACACCAGCAACTCGAAGATCGCGATCAGCGCGACGGCCAGCTCGAAACTGGCGGCAATGCGCATGCCGGCGACGTTGAGGCCCATGAAGACGACATACGCGCCCACCGCGATCCACTTGGGATCGAGTGACGTGAACTGCACGCTCACGTAAGCGCCGATGGCCAGCGCGATCGCGGGCGGTGCGAACAGGAACTCGATCAGGGTCGCGAACCCGGCGATGTAGCCGCCCGTGGGCCCGAAGGCGCGCTGGCTGTACTCGAACGGCCCGCCTGCATTGGGCATCGCCGTGGCCAGCTCGGTGAAGCTGAAGACAAAGGTGGTGTACATCAAGGCGATGAACACCGAGGTCACCATGAAGCCCAACGTGCCGGCGGAAGCCCAGCCGTAACTCCATCCGAAATACTCGCCCGAGATCACCAGGCCCACCGCAATGCCCCACAGCTGGAAGCTGCCCAGGGTCTTGCCCAGCGTGTGCGGAGTCGCTGTGCTCATGGCCTCGGTTCCCGGGGGTTGGTCACAGCCAAGAGCCGTGCCGCAATCAGGCGATCACGCAAGCGCGGCAGGTCACTGCGACGCGGAGCCCGCGCCAAAGCGCGCGAGGATGGCCTTCTCGATGCCCGCAGCGTCCAGCCCGAGCTGGCTCATCAGCACCACCGGGTCACCGTGCTCAATGAATTCATCGGGCAGACCCAGGTGCAGCAGCGGCACGGGTGCGTGCGCGTTCGCGATCTGGCTGAGCGCCTCGCCCACGGCAGATCCCGCACCGCCCATCACGCTGCCGTCTTCCACCGTGACCAGCGCGTCGTGCGTGCGCGCCAGCTCGGCCACCAAGTCCATGTCGAGCGGCTTGACAAACCGCATGTTGGCCACCGTGGCATCGAGGTTTTCGGCCGCTGCCAGTGCCGGATAGAGCAAGGCGCCAAACGCCAGGATCGCGATGCGCTTGCCATTGCAGCCCGAGCCGGTGATGCGCCGCCTGATTTCGCCCTTGCCCAGCGGGATGGCGGTCATTTCACGCTGGATCTCGACACCGACGCCCTTGCCACGCGGATAACGCACGGTGGTCGGGTTGTCTTGCATGAAGGCGGTGTAGAGCAGCTGGCGGCATTCGTTCTCGTCGGCCGGCGTCATCACGCTCATGTTCGGAATGCAGCGCGTGAAGGCAATGTCGTAGTTGCCGGCGTGGGTGGCGCCATCGGCGCCCACCAGCCCGGCGCGGTCCAGCGCAAACACCACCGGCAGCTTCTGGATGGCCACGTCGTGGATGAGCTGGTCGTAGGCGCGCTGCAAGAAGGTGGAGTAGATCGCCACCACGGGCTTGAGGCCTTCGCAGGCCAGACCGGCGGCAAAGGTCACCGCGTGCTGCTCGGCGATGCCCACGTCGTGATACCGGGTGGGAAAGCGCCGCTCGAACTCGACCATGCCCGAGCCCTCGCGCATGGCCGGCGTGATGCCCACCAGCCGGGGATCGGCCTCGGCCATGTCGCACAACCAGCTGCCGAACACCTGGGTGAAAGTGGGCTTGCCGGGGGTGGCCGACTTGATGCCTTCGGCCGGGTTGAACTTGCTGGGGCCGTGATAGGCGATGGGGTCGTTTTCGGCGAGCTGGTAGCCACGGCCCTTCTTGGTCACCACGTGCAAAAACTGCGGGCCCTTGAGGTTGCGCAGGTTCTCCAGCGTGGGCACCAGGGCTTCGAGGTCGTGGCCGTCGATCGGGCCCACGTAGTTGAAGCCGAACTCCTCGAAGATGGTGCCGGGCACGACCATGCCCTTGGCGTGCGACTCGAAACGACGCGCCAGCTCGAGCAGGGGTGGGGCGTTCTTCAGCACCGATTTGGCGGTGTCGCGGGCGTTGGCATAGAAGCGGCCGCTCATCAGGCGCGCCAGGTAGCGGTTGAGCGCACCCACCGGTGGCGAGATCGACATGTCGTTGTCGTTGAGGACGACCAGCAAGTCGGCCCCGCCCACACCGGCGTTGTTGAGCGCCTCGAACGCCATACCGGCGCTCATGGCGCCGTCACCGATCACCGCGATAGCCTTGCGATGCTCGCCTTGCTGCCGCGCGCCCACAGCCATGCCGAGTGCTGCCGAGATCGAGGTGGACGAGTGAGCCGTGCCGAAGGCGTCGTACTCGCTTTCGTCGCGACGCGGAAAGCCGCTGATGCCGCCTTGCTGACGCAGCGAGTTCATGCGGTCGCGCCGGCCGGTCAGGATCTTGTGGGGGTAGGTCTGGTGGCCCACGTCCCACACGATGCGGTCGTGCGGCGTATTGAACACATGGTGCAAGGCGATGGTGAGCTCGACCGTGCCCAGGTTGGACGACAGATGCCCGCCGGTTTGCGCCACGCTGTGCAGCAGATAGTCGCGCAACTCGGCGGCCAGCGTGTGCAACTGGCTGCGCGAGAGCCGGCGCACGTCAGCCGGCGATTCGATTGAAAGAAGCAACTCGTTTTTCATCGTCAACTGTCCCGTTCCACCACCTTGTCGGCCAGACGGCCGAGCCACACCGTGTCAGCCAGACCCGACTGCGCCAGCGCCGCATGAGCCCGATCGCGCAACTCGACGGCATGGCGTTTGGCGGCCTCCAGCCCCATCAAGCTGACATAGGTCGGCTTGTTGGCATCCATGTCCTTGCCGGCGGTCTTGCCCAGCACGCCTGAGTCCTGGGTCACATCGAGCACGTCGTCGATCACCTGGAAGGCCAGGCCTATCGCATCGCCATACACGGCCAGCGCATCTCGGGCGCGCCGATCGATGTCGCCGCAGGCCGCGCCCATGATCACGCTCACGCGAAGCAGGGCGCCCGTCTTGCGGTGGTGCATGTCGCGCAGGGTTCGCTCGTCAAGCGGCTGACCCACGCTGGCCAAATCGATGGCCTGCCCACCGGCCATGCCGGCGCATCCCGCCGCGCGCGAGAGCAAAGCGCACAGCCGGGCCTGCAAGACGGGCGGCATGTCAGCGTCGCTGTCGGGTGTGAGCACCTCAAAGGCCAGCGCTTGCATCGCGTCACCCGCAAGCATCGCTTGCGCCTGGCCGAACTGCACATGCACCGTGGGCTTGCCGCGACGCAGCACGTCGTTGTCCATGCAGGGCATGTCGTCGTGCACAAGTGAGTAGGCGTGGATCAATTCGACGGCGCACGCCGCGCGCAGTGCCGCTTGGTGCGAGCCACCTGCCGCATGGGCAGCCGCCAACGCCAGCAAAGGACGCAGCCGCTTGCCACCGTCGAGCACGCCGTAGCGCATGGCCTGACCCAGGCCGGCGGGGGCATCGGCTGGCACCCAAAGACCGAGCCGGTCTTCCACCGCGGCCAGCTGTGCGCGCACCCACGCGTCGAACTCTGCGTGGGGCGTGGTCACGAAGCTGCCCAGGGTTTGAGCTGCTCACCTTCGAGCACCTTGACTTGCTGCTCGACCGACTCGAGCCGTCCACGGCAAAAGTTCAGCAGATCCGCACCGCGGCGGTATTGGGCGAGCAGTTGATCGAGCGGCAGCTGGCCGGCATCCATCGCCGCAACGAGGGCCTCCAGTTCGGACATCGCCGCCTCATAGGTCTCGGGCACAGGCGCAACGGCAAGGTGCGCGGCGGAGGTTTGGGCGGGGGCGGGAGAGCTCTTGGGCATGGCTTTGTGATTGCCACCGGATTGTAGACAGCCGACCCGTCAGCCTGACTCTCGGGGAAGCACTGCCGCGGCTGCCGCGCCGCCTAAAATCCGCGAGCAGCGTCGGCCGTCGTCGAGCTCCAGCGGATCACCCGCCAGCCTGTCCAGGAGAACCCCCACAGCATGTCCGATCTGTCAGCCTCGCTCGGCGCCAAGCACCTGCGCGCGCAACACCGTGCAAGCAGCAACGCCCTGCCCCTGCCCGCCTCGACCTATTTCGACGAAGCGCTTTTCCAACGCGAGGCCGACACGCTCTTCAGGCATGGCCCGCGCTACCTCGGACATGAGTTGTCGGTGCCAGCGGCTGGCGATTACTACACGCTGCCTCAGGAAGGCGATGGTCGGGTGCTGGTTCGCACGCCCGACAGCGTCGAGCTGATCTCCAACGTGTGCCGTCACCGCCAGGCCCTGATGCTGCATGGCCGCGGCAACACCCGCAGCAACATCGTGTGCCCGCTGCACCGCTGGACTTACGACCTCAAGGGCGAACTGATCGGCGCGCCTCATTTCGCCGAGTCACCCTGCTTGCACCTGAACAACTACCGAACGCGCAGCTGGAACGGGCTGGTGTTCGAGGACAACGGCCGTGACATCGCCGCCGACCTGCGCGCACTCGGGGCACGTGCTGACCTTGATTTTTCCGGCCATGTGCTCGACCGCGTTCACGTGCACGAGTGCGAATACAACTGGAAGACTTTCATCGAGGTCTACCTTGAGGACTACCACGTCGGGCCTTTCCATCCGGGTCTGGGCAACTTCGTGGCCACCGACGATCTGCGCTGGGAGATGGGCCAGAACTATTCGGTGCAGACGGTGGGCGTGGCCACGGCCGCGGGCGAGGCTCTGGGCAAGGCGGGGTCGGACGTGTACCGCCGCTGGCATGACGAGGTCCTGCGCTACCAGCAGGAAAACCACGAAGGTCGCGCACCGAAACATGGCGCCATCTGGCTGACTTATTACCCCGGGGTGATGATCGAGTGGTACCCGAACACGCTGGTCGTCTCGACGCTGTACCCGCGCGGGCCGCGCCACACCACCAACGTGGTCGAGTTCTACTACCCCGAAGAGATCGCCGCCTTCGAGCGCGAGTACATGGACACGCAGCAAGCCGCCTACCTCGAGACCTGTGTCGAGGATGACGAAATCGCCCTGCGCATGGATCAGGGTCGCGCAGCGCTGTGGGCGCGCGGCGACCATGAGTCCGGCCCCTACCAAAGCCCGATGGAAGACGGCATGGAGCAGTTTCACCTGTGGTACCGCCAGGCCATGGGCAGCGGTCTCGATGTGGCCGCCGAGCGTCCGCCGAGCGGCTCGCGCCCGCCTCTGGCCGCGGCGGTCTGATCTGGGTGGCTTCGGTGCACGCCACGCTGATCACGGCCGAAGCGCTGCGCTCCATGCTGGATACGGGCCAGGCGGTGGTGATCATCGATGCCGGTTTCGATCTGGCCGATACGGCGGCCGGCGAGCGCGCGCACCTGGCAGCGCATCTGCCCAGTGCGCGCCACGTGCACCTCGAGCGTGACCTGTCGGCACCGCCCGCCGGGCGCAACGGTCGGCATCCGCTGCCCGAGCGGTCAGCCTTTGCGGCGACCGCCGGGCGGCTGGGCATCACGCCTGACACCCAGGTGGTGGTCTATGACTGTCAGGCGTCGATGTTCGCGGCGCGCGTGTGGTGGATGCTGCGCTGGCTGGGGCACGCACCGGTGGCAGTGCTCGATGGCGGCTGGTCATCCTGGCAGGCGATCGGCGGGACGGTGGAATCGGGCGCCGTCACGGTGCAGCCGCAAGCCGCGTATCCGATCGCAGACACGCCCTCACCGCTTGTCGCGACCATCGACGCTGACGCCTTGCTGGCGCGGCTCGGCCAACTCGCGCTGATCGATGCACGCGCACCCGAGCGCTTTCGCGGCGATGTCGAGCCGCTTGACGCACAGGCAGGCCACATCCCGGGTGCCTGCAACCGATTCTTCAAGGACAACCTGACACCCAACGGGCACTTCAAGCCAGCCGCCGTGCTGCGCGAGGACTTTCTGGCGCTGCTGGCCTCACGGCCCACCTCCGGCGTGGTGAACCAGTGCGGCTCGGGTGTGACCGCCTGCCACAACCTGCTCGCGATGGCCGTGGCCGGGCTGGAGGGCTCGCTGCTGTACCCGGGCTCGTGGAGCGAGTGGTCGTCGGATCCAAGCAGGCCGATCGCCCGCGGTTGAGCCGTTTTGCGGGGTTCACGCACTGGTTATCCCTGACAATGCCGGCATGGAATTGACCTTGCCCGAACGAAGTGAAATAGCCGATCCGGCCGCCCCCGGATGGCGCGGCCAACTGGCGGCCATCGACATGGGCTCCAACAGCTTCCGGCTTGAAATCGGCCAGCTCGAGGGGCTGCGCTACCGGCGCATCTCCTATCTGAAGGAAACCGTGCGGCTGGGCGCCGGGCTCGACGAAAACGGCCTGCTGACTGAAGAGGCGATGCTGCGTGGGCTGGCCTGCCTGCAGCGATTTGCCGACCGGCTGACGGGCTACTCGTCGTGGCAGGTGCGTGCCGTGGCCACCCAGACCCTGCGCGAGGCGCGCAATCGCAACGCCTTTCTGGCCCGGGCTGAAACCGTGCTCGGATACCCGATCGAAGTCATCTCAGGACGAGAAGAAGCCCGGCTGATCTTTGCGGGTGTGGGGCGCTTGCAGCCGTCGGACCAGCCTCGGCTGGTGATCGACATCGGCGGCCGATCGACCGAAATGATCGTCGGCCAAGGCCGCAAGCCACTGCGCGCCGAATCGTTTCAGGTCGGCAGCGTCAGCCTGTCGATGAAGTATTTCGGCAACGGCCGCTACACGGAAGCCGCCTTTCGCGCCGCCCAGGTGGCCGCAGGTGCCGAGCTCGAAGAAGCGCTGGAGCCTTTCGCGCCGTCAAACTGGATCGAATCGCTGGGCTCGTCGGGCACGGTGGGTGCGGTGTCCCAGGTGCTGCTGGCCAACCGGATCACCGATGGCCACATCACGACCGAGGGGTTGCGCTGGCTCATGGAGCAGTGCCTGATCGCGGGCCGCATCGAACGCCTGGCCTTGCTTGGCCTGAAGGAAGACCGGCGGGCGGTGATCGCCGGCGGGCTGTCCATTCTCTACACGCTGGCCACGCAATTCGGCGTCAAGGCGCTGGTGCCGGCGCGCGGGGCACTGCGTCAGGGGGTCATCTTCGACCTTGACGAACGGCTCAACGCCATCGAGCAGACTCACGACGCCGAGGACATGCGCGACAGCTCGGTGCGCGAGTTGCAGCGCCGCTTTCTGGTCGATGAAGCGCAGGCCACACGGGTCGGCGAGGTCGCGCAGACGCTTTATGCCAGCGTGCAGCCCACCGCCGGACGGGACGCACAGCGCGAACTGCACTGGGCCTGCGCGCTGCATGAGCTGGGCATGATGGTGTCGCACCACGACCACCATCGCCACAGCGCCTACGTGATCGGCCACGTGGATGCGCCGGGCTTTTCGCAATCGCAGCAGCGCCGTCTGGCCGAACTGGTGCTGGCGCAGCGCGGCGGCCTGCGCAAGGTCGAGTCCAGCCTGATGCAGCCCGATTTCGCCTGGCAGGCGATGTGCCTGCGACTGGCCATCATCAAGTGCCATGCGCGCGGCCCGATCGACAGCCACGCGATCGCGCTGCGGCGCGCCGGCAACACCGCCACGCTGAGCTGGCAACCCGGCTGGTACGAGAAACACCCGCACACGCACTACCTGCTCAACGAAGAAGTGAGCGCCTGGCAGCGCAGCGCCATCTTGCAACTCGAGCTGCCGCGCGTGCCCGGCCCCTGACCCCGCCTAAAGAAAATCGGGGGACTGCACCGCCAGCAGCACCACATGGGGGCCTTCATCGCGAACACGATCGCGGTCGCGCAGCCACCAAACCGCGCCCTTTTTCACCGACCAGGGCTGAGGCAGTTCGGTCATCAGAAGGGCCGCCACCAGACCCAGTGTGGGCTGGTGGCCAACGACCAGCACCGGCTCGATCGATTCAGGCCAGCGCACGGCCGCAAGCAAGTCCTGGGCACTGTGCTGCGGCCCGAGCGCATCGACCGTCTTGAAATTCTTGCTCAAGGCCCGGGCCGTCTGCTGACAGCGCAGCGCAGGGCTGACCATGATGCGCGTCGTGTGCGCCATGCGCTGACTCAGCCATTCGACCATCCGTTGGGCCTGCCGCTCACCCTTGGTGGTGAGCGCTCGCTCCAGGTCCGTCTGGCCTTCCTTGATCACATGGGCCTCGGCGTGCCGCCACAGGATCAGATCCATCGGCTCATCCCCCCAACGAGGCCGAACGGCCTCGCCGCACCAGCGCTTGCTGCGCACACACACCTGCGCTGTCGATGCGCCGGTATGTGCCGTCGCTGTTGAGCAACCACGCGTCGCGGCGGTCGTGCAGATAAGGCACCAGACACTCATCGATCACCCGCTGACGCAGTGCCGCATCCTTCACCGGCCAGGCCACTTCGATGCGCCGCATCATGTTGCGGCTCATCCAGTCGGCACTTGACAAGTACAGCGCTTCATCGTCCTGGCCTGTGCCCCATCGGAAGTACATCACTCTCGAGTGCTCAAGGAATCGCCCGACCACCGAGATCACCCGAATGCGTTCGGTGGCTCCGGGCACACCCGGGCGCAGCACGCAAGCACCGCGCACGATCAGGTCGATCTCGGCACCCGCCCTGCCGGCTCGGATCAGCGCTTCGATCAAGGGCGCATCGGTCAATGCATTGATCTTGACGACGATGCGCGCCGGTGCACCCTTGCGAGCGGCCTCGCCCACCTTGTCGATGGTCTGTATCAGCCAGCGGTGCAGCGTGAAGGGGGCCTGCAACACCCGCCGCAAGGGCTTCATCATGCCCAAGCTGGCCAGTTGCTGAAATACCGCGTCGACATCGGCGGTCAGTTCGGCGTCGGCCGTCAGGTAGCCCACATCGGTGTACAGACGCGCCGTCTTCGGGTTGTAGTTGCCGGTCGACAGGTGCGCATAGCGGCGCAGGCGCTGGCCGTGGCTGGTGGGCTCGCGGCGGGTGACCAGCAGCAGCTTGGCGTGCGTCTTCATGCCGACCACGCCATAGACCACCTGGGCGCCCACCGCCTCGAGCCGCTCGGCCCAGTTGATGTTGGCCTCTTCATCGAAGCGCGCCTTCAGCTCAACCACCACCATCACTTCCTTGCCACGCCGCGCCGCCTCGATCAGCAGATCCATCAGCGGCGACTCGCTGCCGGTGCGGTAGATGGTCTGCTTGATCGCCAGCACGGCGGGGTCGTTGACGGCCTCACGCAGAAACTGCACCACCGGATCGAAGGATTCAAAAGGGTGATGGAGCAACACGTCGCCAAGAGCCAGACTCTCGAACATCGACTGGTTGCGCGGCAAGCGCTTTTCCGGCCAGGCGCCTTCGTGAGGTGCGAATCGCAAGTGCTGCAGCGATGAGCGGTCCACCACCTGATCGATCAGTTGGTTCAGCCGCACCAGATTCACCGGCCCGTTGACCCTGTACAGCGCGCCTTGCGGAAGCTCGAATTGGCGCAGCAGGAAGTCCGCCAGCGATACAGGGCAGGTATTGACCACCTCGAGCCGAATGGCCTGACCGAAATGCCTTGAACTCAGCCCCGAACGCAGAGCCTGGCGCAGGTTCTTGACGTCGTCCTCATCGACTTCGAGATCGGAATCGCGCGTCACCCGGAACTGCGAAAACGCCTCCATCTCGCGACCCGGAAACAACTCTTCGAGGTGGGCGCGGATCACACTGGTCAACAGCACAAAACCCTGCTTGCCGGGCACCAGTTTCTCGGGCAGCCGGATCACGCGCGGCAGCACCCGTGGCACCTTGACGATGGCGATGGTGTTTTCGCGGCCGAAGGCGTCCTTGCCGCCCAGGCGCACGATGAAGTTCAGCGCCTTGTTGGCCACCAGCGGGAAGGGATGTGAAGGGTCCAGCCCGATGGGCACGAGCAGTGGCCGCACCTGTTTTTGAAAGAACTGATTGACCCACTCGCGCTGCGCTTCGGTTCGGTCGGCGTGGCGCAAGATCACGATGCCCTCGCTCTCGAGCAGCGGCATCAACTCGTCATTGAAAGCCGCGTACTGGTCGTCGATCAGACGATGGGCATCTTCGGTGATGGCCTCGACGTCAAGTTTGGACACGCCCGCGCCGGGCAGGCGAGAAGCCTCAAGGTAGTCGGCAAAACGCACCTCGAAAAACTCGTCGATGTTCGACGAGACGATGCAGATGTAGCGCAAGCGCTCGAGCAGCGGCACATCGGCCCGCAAGGCTTGCGCCAGAGCGCGTCGGTTGAACTCGAGGATGGATGTTTCGCGACTCAGTCTGAGCGCTGGGTCATCGGGGCCGAGCGTGGGAATCGGGGATCTCCCGTCGGGTGCTGGTTCGGCTGAGCGGTCGGTAGACATTGACCGATTTTAGGTAACTTGATCGGCGTAGCCCTCAGGACAAAACCCCTGCCGTCACCACGACTGATTCGCCGGCAGGCACCCGAGACGGCACCTCAGGGGCCACTTTACGGGTGGGGTGAGCACGATCTGACCAATCGATGATTTCCAAACGCCCATCGGCATGTTCGACCAGAGCGGTCAGGCTTTCTACCCAGTCACCGTCGTTGGCATAGGTGATGCCGTCGATCTCGCGCAGTTCAGCATGGTGAATGTGGCCGCACACCACACCGTGGGCGCCTCGCTTGCGAGCCTCGCGAGCGACCGCAAGTTCGAAATCTCCGACATAGCTGGCCGCGCGCTTGACCTTGAACTTGAGGTAACGCGAAAGCGACCAGTAGGGCAAGCCCATGCGCGCGCGCAGCGAATTGAGGTGCTGGTTCAACTTCAGCACGAAGGTGTAGGCGCTGTCGCCCACATGCGCCAGCCAGCGCGCGCACTGGATCACCCCGTCGAACAGGTCACCGTGGGTGATCCACAGTTTGCGGCCGTCGGCCGTCTCGTGCATCCATTCCTCGGCAACGTCCACGCCACCAAAGTTGTGCCCAAGGTAGCGCCGCGCAAACTCATCGTGATTGCCGGGGATGAAAATCACCTGTGTGCCTTTGCGGGCCTTGCGCAGCAGTTTTTGAACCACGTCGTTGTGGGCCTGCGGCCAGTACCAGTTGCGGCGCAACTGCCAGCCGTCGATGATGTCGCCAACCAGAAACAGGTGGTCGCTCTCGAAGCTCTTCAGAAAGTCGAGCAGGGCCTGCGCCTGACAGCCTGGGGTGCCCAGGTGCACGTCTGAAATCCAGACCGTGCGAAACGTCAGCTTTTCCTCGGAGGGGCCGTCATCACCGCCGTCAGACGCAGAGAAGGAGCCCGGGGACTCCGACCATGCCTTGAAAAAGGGCTGATCAATCTGCATGGGTATTGAGTGTCCCGGCCAAATGTGACGTGCTGGTGGCGGCGCAAGGAATTGTTCGTGGCGTGCGTCCAACGCTGCGCCACGGCCGAGCTTCGCAGGTCACCACCGTACGGCGTCATCTGTGCCCCTTGAGACGGGCCGGCAACTCGAGCACGGCGGGATCGACTGAGCATGGATCGAGGCTGAGCCCCCCCTGCAGCGCCGCATCGATCAGCCGCTGCAGTGTTTGCGCGTGCGGGGTGACCGGGCCGAAGAACAAGACCTCGTCACTGCGGGACATGAGCAAGGTCGGAAAGTTCTCAACGTCGATCGAGCCGATGACATCGGCCTGGTCCTCGACGTCGACCCACATCCCCTGCACGCCCGCATCATCAAGGGCCAACAACACCTGATCGAACACCTCGCGATAGCCATCACAGGTGCGACACCACTGCGCGCACAGACAGGCCACCGTGAGCCGGATTTCAGCCCCGGGGGCTGGCGAGGCGGCACTCATCGCATCAGTTGCCAGCGCGTTTGACTGTCAAGCCGGCGGCTTGCAAGAACAGCACGATGCGATCGCGGTGATCGCCCTGGATCTCGATCGCGCCGTCCTTGACGGTGCCACCCGATCCACAGGCAGCCTTCAATTCGCGCGCGGTCTTGTCCAGAGCATCCATGTCCAGCGGCAATCCGCGAATCACCGTGACGCCCTTGCCCTTGCGGCCCTGCGTCTCGCGCGACACGCGAACAATGCCATCGGTTTTTGGGGGCTGGACTCGGCAGCGCACTGGCAGGCTGCCATCGCTTGTCGGCAACCCGGGCACATCCGACCGCTGTCGGTCGAGTAGACCAGCCCCCCTTCGGCGCTGCGGTTTTTCATTCAGTGAGCTCTTGGCGGAGTTATCTGGTGCTGGTTTGATTTTCGACGCTCGCGCAGCCTGCCTCGCGAAGCACGCTTTCTAGCGGGCCCGATGCGCTCACTCTGCCTGACTCCATCAGCACGAGATGGCTCGCCAGTTGTCGCACCTCGTCCATCGCGTGGCTCACGTAGATGACGGGTATCGCCAGTGCTTCATGCAGCCGCCGCAGGCATGACAACACCTCGGCCTTACGCGGCGCATCAAGGCCTGTGAGTGGCTCGTCAAGCAGCAGCAGTTGCGGGCTGGTAAGCAAGGCGCGAGCGACGGCCACACGCTGGCGCTCGCCACCCGAAAGTCCGTCCGTATCCCGAGACATCAGCGCTGAGAGATTCAACAGCGTTACGGCCTGCTCGAGCGACACGCGGCGCGAGCCAGGCACCACCCGCTTCAAGCCAAATTCGAGGTTGCGTCGCACGTCGAGATGCGCAAAAAGCGAAGCTTCCTGGCTCACATAGCCCACCGCACGTTGGTGCGCCGCAATGAAGCGCCCGGTGGAGTCGTCTTGCCACACCTGGCCGTCGACCACCACGCGACCGGCTGGGCGCAACAAGCCCGCAATGGCCCGAAGCACCGTCGTCTTGCCACAGCCCGACGGCCCCACCAGCGCGGTGGCTTGTCCAGCCGGCAGTTGCAGCGCCACGTCCAGCGTGAAGTCGCGCCGCTTCAGTCGCAGTTGAATGTCAATCACTGCCGTGCTTCGTCGCGCTTCGGTCGGTTCACCAAAGACAGCGCCAGCGCCACCACGAAAGCGAACAACAGCATCCCGATGGCAAGCCGGTGTGCGGCGGGATATTCTCCGGCCTCGACATGGTCATAGATCGCGACCGACAGCACTCGCGTCTCGCCCGGGATGCTGCCGCCGATCATCAACACCGCGCCAAACTCGCCGACCGTGTGCGCGAATCCCAGCAACATCGCGGTGATAAATCCGGGACGAGCAAGCGGCACCGCCACGCTGAAAAACCGATCGATGGGACCTGCGCGCAGCGTTGATGCAGCCTCCAGCACCTTTTCGGGTATGGCCTCGAATGCCTGCTGAAGTGGTTGCACCACAAACGGCATCGAATAAATCACCGAAGCCACAACCAGCCCGCCAAACGTGAAGGGCAGGCGACCCCAGCCCATGGCTTGGGTGAACTGCCCCACAGGTCCCTGTGGCCCAAGCATCAGCAAAAGATAAAACCCCAGCACCGTGGGTGGAAGCACCAGCGGCATCGCAATCAGCGCGGCCCACAGGGGCTTGAGCGTAGAACGGCTGCGCGCAAGGCCCCACGCCAGCGGTGCACCGAAAAGCACCAGCACCAGCGTCACGACGGTGGCCAGCCGCACGGTGAGGCCCACCGCGCTCCACTCGGCGGCGCTCATTCACCGCGCCTTGCCGTCATATGCCGTATCCATGGGCACGGATGATGCGACGTGCCGGCTCGCTTTTCAGATAGCCCATGAATGCCAGCGCGGCCGGATTTCCTTGGCCCGCTTTCAGCAGCACCGCATCTTGCCGAATCTCTGCGTAAAACGATGGCGGCACCATCCAGTAGGAGCCTTGAACATCCTGACCTGGTTTGGCGATTTGCGACCAAGCCACAAATCCGAGTTCGGCATTTCGGGTGGCCACGTAGCCGTAGGCCTGCGCAATGCTCTGCCCTGTCACCAACTTGGCCGCCAATGGCGCCGACAAATTCATGGACGCCATCGCCTCCATCGCCGCGCGGCCATAGGGCGCCAGATTGGGATTGGCGATGGCGATGTGGCTGAAGCCGCCCTGCGTCAGTACCGCGCCTTGATCGTCGACCAAACCGCGCTGTGCACTCCAAAGCACAAGGCGCCCTAACGCATACGTCAAGATATGGCTCTCCACCGCGAGGCCATCGACCACAAGTTGCAAGGGCGTTTCGACATCTGCAGCCAGCAGCACCTCAAATGGAGCGCCGCCTCTGATCTGGGCGCGCAGCACGCCAGTGGCAGCGGTTGAGTGCTTGAGCACGTGGCCGGTGGTCGCCGTGAAGTCGTTTGACAGTTCGCCAAACGCCTCATGGAAGTTCGACGCCACCGCCACCAGTACCGTGGCCGATTGGGCCGAGCCGCTCATCAGCAACGCCAACCCTGCAAAGGCTTTCGCAAGGCGGCGATACCGCATCAGCGCCGACTCAGGCCGTCACAAAGTCCAGCGTGTCCGACAGCACAAACATCACGGTACAGCCGGTGGCCGTGCGGTGTTCGCCGTGAACCGTGCCCGCTGGCGCGGCAAACATGGAACCGGCGTGATACGTCACGCCGTCTTCAATGAAGTCGCCATCGATCACATAACCCAGTTCGTCTGAGTGCGTGTGCGAATGCGCAGGCACCACGGAACCTGCGTCAAAGTGATAGATCACCACCGACTTGCCGGCGGTCATGTCGCCGTCGACGGTCTTGTAGGTCACGCCATCGATGCCGCTGGGCAGCCAGTCCAGTGATTCGGTATGAAATTTCTTGTTGTACACGAGTAACTCCTGAATGAAGGGGATTTGATTTTCGAGTTTTGGTGCGTGCGGCGTGTTTGCCCTCACGTACGAGCGGGTCATCGATTTGCTCGATGAAACCCGATGGATCCGCATAAAACAAAAAGCCCGCCACCGCATGAAGCAGTGGCGGGCCGGTGCGACTTTTCAGTGCACCAACAGATCAGGCGAAGCCTGTTCTATTTCTTACGTACCCGTAGCAACTTCTTCCAACACGTTCAACGAAACCATGTTTTCCGTGACGCCCTTTGGATTGGACTTCATGTTCGAAGACCAGTTCGTTGCGTGACCGCGCTTGACGTCAATGATGTGACCCAGCACAGGCATCACTGCCTGGTAGCCGTCATCACCAGTGTCTGGACGGTTTTGGAAGATAAACATCTTCCAGAATTCGCCCTTGCGGTCCAGCGAGAAGCCGAGGTATGGACGTGGGAAATCACATTCCATGTACACGGTCTTCTTGCTGTACGGGTGCTCGTCTGGGCACACGCCTTCGATTTCGAACACTTCACGTGGCTCCCAAAGCACATCCGGTGCTGGGTTGAAGTGAGGAGGAATCGTGATGCCAATGCGTGGGAAACGCTTGGCTGGCTCGGTGAACGGGAACTTCAGGTCCACGCTGATTTCTGGGCTGTGAGCAATGGCCAGAATCCAACGGCGTGACAACAGCTTGTTCGACTTGTACTTCGTAGGAGCAGCGTCCCAGATGTCCCAGTCGTCATACAGCTGGTCGGTACCACCGATTGGGTCCATCCAGGCGCCGCCGGACAGGCGACGAACGCGACGAACCGACTTCAGGTAAGCGTACGAGTCATCTGGCTTCTTCGAGTCAGGCTGGTTGTAGCGCACCGAGAACAGGCCCAGACCGCGAATGTCTTGCGGGTAAATGGCCACGAAGTAGGTCTTTTGCGAAACCGTGCCGTCGCCGACGGTTGTTGGACCGCCGTCCAGACGGCCTTCCATGTAGTAACGGCGTGACTGGAAAGCCTGAACGCGCTCATAGCCCGTCTTGGCATCCAGGAAGGCCCAAGCGATGTCGCGCAGGTCCATGGTGGCGCCGTACGTTGCGGCACGCAGGTTCCACAGCAGCTTGTCGCCTGCGTTAGGGTCCTTCGGGTCCACTTCGTTTGGCCAGAAGAGCATGCCGGCCTTCCAACCCGAGACCGTGCGGTCTGCTGGGTTGAACTTGACGTCCTTGGCGCCGTCCTTGGTCGCTTGCATGTACTTCTTGTCCATCTCGATTTTCTTCGAGTGAACCAGCTTCATCGTCGTGTTGTAGTTCTTGATCATCCACTCCATCTTCTCGATGGTCATAGAAGCGATGGTCTTGCCCTCGAACGTATCGTTCTTGATACTGTCGTAGTTTTCCTTGTTGATCAGGAAGCCTTCCGGCAGTTCCTTGGCAGCACGGGCTGGCATCGAAGCCAAACCGGTTGCCACAGCTGCAGCACCTGCCGCGCCGGCGCGCAAAACGTCGCGGCGATCCATACCATTGGTCTCAATAGTCATTTGAAATACTCCTTGTGATCAGAATTGACGTGTCAGACGGAAAACCAACTGAGTGGACTTCTCAAAATATCCAAACAGTTGTGAACGCTCATTTGAGAACTGTGCGTTCTCGGTGCGACCAGCGCTCCAGAAGATGTCAGCCTCAACCTTGCCGACCCAGTTGTCGTTCAAGGTGAATGCCACGGCTGGAATCGCAAAACCGCCACCGTTGTTGATGTCAAAACCCACCACGAAGCTCGGGTTGATCTTGTCATTCATGTAGTTCAGCACGGTGAACGCGGTCAGGATCGTGTTGTGCTCCTTCAGCGGCGAGCCGTAGGCGAACAAACGAACCAGCTGGTCAGAGTCCTTCCAGCCCATGACCCACTGGTCAAACAGCTGAATCGACGAGAACGACGGACGGGTGGTACCCAAAACATCCTCAAGCTTCAGGTTCTTGTCCATGCGCAGCATGGAGTTGATCACGCCCTTGGTCTTGATACCGCAAAGGCCAACGCCTTGGGAAAGATTCACACCGCCGCCCCCGAGCGAATTCTCTGGGCATGGGTTGTTAAAAAGGTTTGCTCCAAGCCCTGCGCCATTGACCGGGTCGGAGTTGTATCCAAAGAAACCGCCCTGTCCTTGATTGAACGGCTGATTGAACGTGTAGGCGACCTCGGTACTAACCACTGCGTCGAGCAACGCCGTGTAGCCGCTGAGGGTAATGCCGATCACGTCGATCTCTGGGTGGATGCGGTCGAAGATAGACCCGTCAACTCGGGAGCCCTTGTAGCCGGTGGCAGCACCGGTCACGTTCGGGTTCGGATTGGCCACAGGATCCGCAGAG
>JBBAPK010000048.1:0-17717 GCA_040400875.1 Burkholderiaceae bacterium
ACGCCGGGACGTCGCGCTGCCCATGCAGCACGCGCCAGACATCGATGTGCTCAGGGCGCTCGACGTAGAAAACGAGATGGGGATACCGGGTCAACGGCCAGACACGCAGGCCTGGCAGGTTGAGTTCGTGCGCATACCGTGGAGATCCCGTTGCGGGATGGCGGCCGAGGTGGGCGTACGCCCGTTCCAGCGCGTCAATGAAGCCGAGGGCCGCCTGCGCTGAGCCCTCATCCACGTAATGCGCGATGGCCTCGTCGACATCCCGGTTGGCCTGCTCACGCGGGACGACGGCCTTGACCTTCACCCGCGGGTGCCTGCCTTGATGGCTTTGCGCACCTGGTTTCGCAGATCTTCAAAGTAACCGCCATCGGCCGGCGCGGCCGGTGCGGTGGCAACCCCCGCCACAAGTAAGCCGCGCAACTGCAGTCGGTCCTGGTCCTTGCGGATGAGTTCGCGCACGTACTCACTGCTGGTGCCGTATCCGCGCTCGCTGACCTGTTCGTCGACGAAGGACTTCAAGGCTTCGGGCAGGGAAATGTTCATCGTGCTCATGGGAACAGGTTAGATGGTTTGGCAAAGTTTGGCAATCTCACGCATGAGACCGCGTAGCACCTGCCTATGCCTGGTGGCCTGCCTTTGACGTTCCGCGTGAGCGAGGGGTTAGGCATCTGTGTTGTCGGTGGCATCAGTCGCTACTCTTCGAAGCGCTTTCGGATGTTCTCTGCCCCGTGATAGCGAAAACCTGCTCGCGCGCGCTCGGCTTCGATCCGAATCGCTTTGTAAAAAGCAAGCAGGTCCTTTGCCCAATTGCCGCGCTTACGCAGCGCATTGATGTCGTGGCAACGGGAAGTCGTGCCGTGGTCTCCATAGTCAACCGAGCAACCTATGGCAAACACCTCCTCGTCGTCCTCAAAGAAGGCGAAATCCGCATAAGGATTCCCTTCCATTCCAATCCACCCGCGTTTGGCAATTCGATAGTGGGAACTCGGGCCAGCAAAGGCGACAGACTCGGTGTCATTCTCTTTCGAGCCCGCGATTCCCGATAAGGCTAGCTTGTTCCACTTTGCAAAGTCTTCACGCTGCGACCAGGATGGGTAGTACTTGACCTCGTCCCACAGCGCGATGAGCGCATCATCAAGGCCGCTCTCAAGCGCGAACTTGGACAACCGTTCCTTGAGTGCGATATCTGCTCCGAATTTGGCATCCAGCTCGCGGGCCTGCTCCGCTCCCGCGCTCGAGGCCGCCGACTCCAGGGCAGCCTTGGCGCGGATGATCTCGGTGAGGAAGGTGTCCTCTTCAGTGCGCGGTGTCGGGGTGACCTCGGGTGCGAGTGACGCGGGCAGGCTACTCCTGGGCTGATTCCGCTTCGCAGCACCACGCGGACGAACGAAGAACCAATAGCCTGCGGCGGCCAGTGCTATGAGAACGATCAATACTTCAAGCGACATGATGGAGCATGGTTGAAATGCCTAGCGTGGAGTTGCGGCGCCCGCGCTGCTTTGTGCGCAGGCCGCCTCGAATGCAGGCTGCTACAGCTCAGCACTTGCTTGAGACCCGAAATTGGCGACAGGAATAGTGTTCGGGGTGGATGCGACAGTAAACCCGAAGTTCGATTTTTCCGTGACTGTGACGATGGTGCCCAATGGCAAACCCTGAAACTACAGTTCTGGGGGACTACGCAAAGGGACGGCGAAGATCACGCGCAACGTCGGCCTTAACCTCACCCGCGAGTGCCAGCCTAGGTGTCGCTGCGCACCCGATTTCGCAGGCCTTCAAAGTAGGTATCGCCGGCCGGCGCGGCCGGTGCCATAGCCACACCCGCCAGAAGCAGGCCGCGCAACTGCAACCGGTCCTGATCCTTGCGGATCAGTTCGCGCACGTACTCGCTGCCGGTGCCATACCCACGCTCGCTGACCTGTTGGTCGACGAAGGACTTCAAGTCATTGGGCAGGGACATGTTCACCGTGCTGGCGCCCAGGGTCCGCAGACGTCACAATGAAACCACTTTGGTTGCCATATGGTGCAAAAAATGCCGACCACCCTGACCTTGAAGAACATCCCTGACTCCGTGTACGAGCGGCTGAAGAGCGCCGCCGAGATGCACCGGCGAAGCCTTAACAGCGAGGCCATCGTATGCCTGGAGGCCGTGCTGCTGCCAACCAAACTTGCACCCAGCGAAAGACTTGCCAGGGCAAGGGAAATGCGCGCTGCCTTGCCAAAGCAACGGTTCTCGCACAACGACATTGACACGGCCAAGCGCGTGGGCAGGTCGTGATCGTGGTGGACACCAACGTTCTGGCGTATCTGTACCTGCCTGGTGAGCACACTGCTGCGGCAGAGGCTCTGTTGGAACGCGATCCTGATTGGTGTGCGCCCATCCTCTGGCGCAGCGAGTTCCGCAACATCCTTGCCGGTTGCGTGCGGCGCAACGACCTGTCGTTTGATCAAGCCATCACCGTGCAAGCTGAGGCCGAGAGCCTGCTCGCGGGTTGCGAGTTTGAGGTGGAGTCGAGAGCGGTACTCGAGCTTGTGCGTGACAGCGACTGTTCAGCCTATGACTGCGAGTTCATTGCGCTGGCGACGAAGTTGGACACCAAGCTGTTCACGATGGACAGGAAACTTTTGCGCGCTTTTCCGAACCGCGCAGTGTCGATTTCTGCGGGCTAACGTTGGAGCTAAGCGTGCGACGACGGCAGGACGCTGCGTAGTGGCCTGCCGTTGGCGCGCCGCTTGAGCGAGGGGTTAGGCCGCACTTTGGCGCACTTCCGCCAGCCTGAAAAGAGATGCGTCCCAGACCGCACCGTCCCTCCGCGAGTCTTCCAGCGAGCGTGCAACATGCGACCAACTGAGATCGACAGTGTTGAAGGCAGCGTACGTCCGAAACATTGCTGAGAGCACGGAGTTGACCTGCTCCGTGCCTTGTCGTCGCGTCATGTACCAATAGACGGAGGCTGCCCCTACCCCAATAGCCACGATCGGATGAATCAGAAACGAGAGTCCCGTTGCGGCTGCGCAAAATGTGGTCCGCCAGGGACGCGAGGCGAGCTCAGAAATTGAGGGAACGTGTTCGCTTCTGGGTGGATGCAGGCTCTTCGCGAACTTGTCCATTCCAAGCAATTTCTTCCTGATTTCGGTGACCGTGGCAATGTATTCAGCATAGGTCAGCAAATTCAGAAACAGCCAGTCAAGCTCACGAGTTCCAAGTGAAGGGTTCGCTAGGTACTCTGAGAGCGCGGCCAAGATTGCCGGCCTGTGAATCTCAAGGTATGCCAAGTCTGCCTCAACGTCCTCGCTTCCTCGATGCCGCCATTGATCGGGTGATGAGACATCCTGGATGACGCCCGAACTGACCTGCGTCCATCGCATCGCGTCGAAGACCTGATCGGCCACGCGCTGTCCGAGTTCTTTCCGATCTGCGTCAAGTGCGGTCGTAGCGGTTATTCGGGAAACTGATTGCATTCAGAGCCTGTAAGCAGAACTGACTGTGGTTTGTGTGCTGCCTAGCCACCAGCCTATGCAGCATGCGCGAAACGGCGGCCAGTGCATGCAACTGTGCCAGCCCTTAGGTCGCCGCACAAGCCGGGCGAGTGCCCGCTGCCGCGAGGATGATGTGATGCCGCAGACTCACCCTGATCTGGCGCCGCCGCCCTTGCGAGGGCATCGGTTGCTGCATCGGTTGAGCGAGAGGGTTCGATACCCGTTCCAGCCGAAGGACCAGTGAGGAGCGCCAAGGTAGGCGCCTGTCGTCCCCACCCTCTCGGGTCCTCAGTGGCATTACTTATGGGGCGTACTCGGCAGTCCGCCTGTAGCCGCAGCGAGTAGGCCAAATGGGCTGGTGTTCGGGCCCTTTGCTTTGGTGACTTTCATTTGGGCCAGCAAATGAAAGTTACTCGGCAGCCGGGCCGAATCCCGGCGGGCTCTCGCCTAGAGAACAACCCCCGGCCCCTCAATCCGCCCACACCACCCACCCTTGCCACGCCGTGACCAGCACCACCGCACCAAACACGATGCGGTACCAGGCGAAGCCGACGAAGTCGTGGGTTGAGACGAAGCGGATCAGCCAGCGGATGCACAGCAAGGCGCTGGCAAAGGCGAACACCGTGCCCACGGCGAACATCGGCAAATCGGCGGCGTGCAAGGCGTCGCGCTGCTTCCACAGCGCGTAGGCGCCGGCGCCCATCAGCGTGGGGATGCCCAGGAAGAAGCTGAATTCGGTGGCGCACTGGCGCGAGAAGCCCAGCACCATGGCGCCGATGATGGTCGCACCCGAGCGGCTGGTGCCGGGGATCATCGCCAGGCACTGCAGCAACCCGACCTTGAGTGCGTCGACAGGCGCCATGTCGTCGACGGTCTCGATGCGCGCGCGGCGCGTGCCGACTTGATCCAGATCGCCGTACAAGCGGCGGTGACGGCGCTCGACCCACAGGATCACCAGACCGCCGGCGATGAAGGCCAACGCCACCGGCACCGGGTGAAACAGATGCGCCTTGATGGCCTTGCCAAACGCCAGCCCGAGCACCACCGCCGGGATGAAGGCGATGAGCACATTGATCGCGAAGCGGCGCGCTGCGGGGTCGGTGCCCAGCCCCACCACCGTGCGCTGCAGCCGCTCGCGGTACTGCCAGATCACGGCGAACATGGCGCCGGTCTGGATGGCGATCTCGAAGACCTTGGCGGTCTCGCCGGTGAACCCGATCAGCGATCCGGCCAGGATCAGGTGACCGGTGCTAGAGATCGGCAAGAACTCGGTGAGCCCCTCGACGATGCCCATGAAGGCGGCTTTCAGCAGCAGCGTGATGTCCAAGGGAATTCCCGTCAGAAAGGTCGGTGAATGATAGGTGGCGGGTGCGTCAAAACCGCCGCAGCCAGGCTCAGGCGCTGCGCCAGTCGGGCAGCCAGGTGATGCCGCCCAGGTGGCGGGCCTTGTCAAAGTAGCGCCGATCGGCGGTGACCAGCGTGGCGCCCGGAAGGCCCAGGGCCAGCGCGTGATACAGCGTGTCGAACAGGTGGTGGTCGAGTTGCCGCGCCAGTGCTATGGCCTGAGCGCAGGCGTCGGTGGGTTCGGCCCAGCGGATGTCGAGCGCGGCGAGCAGCTCGATGTCGGCGCGCGCGTCGTCGGGCTTCAGGCGGGTCAGCACCGCGGCCACTTCGGCCAGAAAGTGCGGCGGCTGCCACAGCTCGACCGTGCCTTGGCTGCTGGCGCGCAGCACATCGAGTGCGGGTTCGAGATGGTCTTCGCGCAGCGCCCAGTCGGCGTTGACGAACCACTTCACCGCCACGCTGGTGTCGACCACGCAGATCAAGAGCGGGGCTCGCGGCGCGCTGCATTGAACTGCGACTCGGACACCGCCGGCGCGCCGGAGCGGCGCGACACGATGCGCTCGACGGCGTCGCGGTGGCGTTGCTGCCGCTGCGCGCGTTCGATGGCCTCGCGCATCAGCTCGGCGATCACGGCGCTCTTGTTTTGCCCCTCGAAGGCGGCGTTGAAGGCCTCCTTGACGTCGTCGGCGATGCTGAAGGTGACGGTGGCCATGGTGTGCGTTCGGTCGGGTTGAACGCCGGAAATATTATTTAAAACTTAAATAACATTATCACTCGTACCGCAGCGCGTCGATGGGCAGCAGCTGCGAGGCACGCTGCGCGGGGTAGTAGCCGAAGAACACGCCCACCGCGGCTGAAAAGCACACGGCGAGCGCGAACGAACCGGCGCTGAGCGACACCTGCCAGCCGGCAAAGCTGGCCACGCCCCAGGTGGCCGCCGCGCCCAGCGCCACGCCGATGGCGCCACCGCACAGGCTGAGCGTGACCGCCTCGATCAAAAACTGCAGCAAGATGTCGCGGCCGCGCGCGCCCACCGCCATGCGAAGGCCGATCTCGCGGGTGCGCTCGGTCACGCTGACCAGCATGATGTTCATGATGCCGATGCCGCCCACCACCAGGCTCACGCCGGCCACCGCCGACAGCAGCAGCGTCATGATGCGGCTGGACTCTTCTTGCGCCTGCAAGACCTCGGTGAGCTTGCGCACGTTGAAGTCGTCTTCCTGCCCGGGTGCCAGGCGATGGCGCTGGCGCAGCAGCGCGCGGATGCTGTCTTCGGCATCGCTCAGGCTGTCGCCTTCATGCACCTTCACGCTGATGGCGTAGACCCGCTTGAGCGGCCCGGCCAGCCAGCCCGACAGCCTGTTGCGAAAGGTCGAAATCGGCACCAGCAGCGTGTCGTCCTGGTCTTCGCCCTGGGCGTTTTGGCCCTTGCGCGCCAGCACCCCGATCACGGTGTGCGGTATGCCCTTGATGCGGATCACCCGGTCGACCGGATCTTCTTCGCCAAACAGCTCGCGGGCCACCGTCTGGCCGAGCAGCACGACCTTGGCCGAGCCGGCGAGCTCGGAGGCATCGAAGGCACGCCCCGCGGCCAGCGGCCAGTCGCGCGCATCGAGGTAATCGGCGGTGGTGCCCACCGCCCGCGTTGACCAGTTGGCGTTGCCCGACACCAGTTGAAAGGTGCCGGTGACCGAGGGCGCTGCGATGGACACCTCGGGCACTTCGGCGGCGATGGCGGCGGCATCGCCTTCGGTCAGCCGCTGATTGCTGCCGGCGCCCAGCCGCTGGCCTGAGGCGTTCACCGAGCCCGGCACCACCATCAGCAAATTGGTGCCCAAGCCCTTGATCTGCTCGGCCACGCTTTGCTGCGCGCCGTTGCCAATCGCGATGGTGGTGATGACCGCCGCCACGCCGATGATGATGCCCAGCATGGTGAGGATGCTGCGCATGAGGTTGGTGGTCAGCGACCGCCAGGCCGAACGGAAGGCGGTGAAGGTGTTCATGTCGCAGCCTGCTCTGGGGCCCCGGTCGCAGCGGGTCGATAAGGCTGCTGCACCACGTCTTCCAGCACACGGCCGTCGCGAAACACCAGCCGGCGCCTGGCCCAGGCAGCGATGTCGGACTCGTGGGTGACCAGCACCACCGTCATGCCCTGAGCGTTGAGCTCGGCCAGCAACAGCATGATGTCTTCAGAGGTCTGGCTGTCGAGCGCGCCGGTGGGCTCATCGGCCAGGATCAGCCGCGGGTTGTTGACCAGCGCGCGGGCGATCGCCACGCGCTGCTGCTGCCCCCCCGACAGCTCAGCCGGGGTGTGATCGCAGCGCTCGCCCAGGCCCACGCGCTGCAGGCTGCGCAGCGCGCGCTGATGGCGCTCGACAGGCGGCACGTGGGCGTAGACCATGGGCAATTCGACGTTCTCGAGCGCCGAGGTGCGCGGCAGCAGGTTGAACTGCTGGAACACGAAGCCGATACGCCGGTTGCGAATCGACGCGAGCGCATCGGCGCTCATGGCGTCGATCGCCTCACCGGCCAACTGGTAGGTGCCCGTGGTGGGATGGTCAAGGCAGCCCAGGATGTTCATCAGCGTGCTCTTGCCCGAACCCGACGCGCCCATGATGGCCACGAAATCACCTTCGGCGATGTCGATCGACACGCCGCGCAGCGCGTGCACGGTCTGGCCGCCCATGGTGTAAGTCTTGAGCAGGTCGCGCGCGACCAGCAAGGGCTCGCCCAGACTCAAAACGGTGCTCGCGGTGCGCCGCCCGGGCCGGTACGTGCGGCACCCGGTGGTGCGCCGGCCGGCTTGCTAGCGCCGATGACCACCTCGGCGCCCTCCTTGATGAGATCGGCGTCGCTCTGGCTCGCGCTGCCCGCACCGATCAGCAGCTCGGTGGACAGCCCATCGGTCACGCCCAGGCGGACGAAGAACGCACGCGGCTTGCCGTCAGGCCCGAGGATGTGGATGCGTCCACGCGCACCGGAGCGCACGCTGCCTTCGGGGCGCGGGCGCAGCTTCTGATCGGCATCGCCAGACTCGGCGGGACGGCGGGCCTCGGCGAGCGGCTCGGACGCAGACGCACCGGCGGCGGCATCACGCGGCGCCGACGCGACCAGATCCACCGGCTCGATGCCCGGCAGGCGCACGCGCAACGCGGCGTTGGGCACCTTGAGCACGTTGTCGCGCACCTCGGTGACGATGCGCACATTGGCCGTCATGCCCGGCAGCACCGAGGCGTTGGGGTTGGCAAAGGCCACCACCACGATATAGGTCACCACGTTTTGCGCCGACACGGCGGCCTTGCGGATCTGCCCAACGCGCCCTTCGAAGCTGCGCCCCGCAAACGCGTCGATGGTGAAGGTGACCTTCTGGTCGATGCGCACCCGCGCGATGTCGGCCTCGTCGATGGCGGCTTCAACCTGCATGTCCGACAGGTCGCGAGCGATGATGAAAAGCTCGGGCGCCTGCAAGCTGGCCGCCACCGTCTGGCCCACATCGACGCTGCGCTTGATGACCACGCCATCGACCGGCGAGCGGATTTCGGTGCGCTCGAGATCAAAGCGCGCCTGCGAAAGTGCGGCCTCGCGCTGGCGCACCACGGCCTGTGCCGACACCACCTGTGCCCGGGCCACTTCGAGCTGCGCCAGGCTCACCTTGAGTGCTTCGGCCAGGGTGCCGGCGATGTTGCGTGAATTCTCGAAATCGGCCTGCGAGACAAACTGCTTGTCGAGCAGTTCCTGCTTGCGCAAGCGGTCGCGCTGCGCGTTGTCGGCGTCGAGCCGGGCGCGCGAGACCGCCGCAGACGCAGCGCCCACATTGGCCTGCGCATTGAGCACCGCCGCGCGGGTCGACTCGAGATCGGCCGTGGCCTGATTGACGCGGTAGGTGAACACCTGCGGATCGATGCGGGCGATGACCTGGCCCTCGGTGACCTCGCTGTTGAAGTCGACCCGCATCTCCTTAATCTGCCCCGACACCTGACTGCCGATGACCACCTGGCGCACCGGATTGACAGTGCCCGAAGACGACACGGCGGCCAGCAGCGGGCCACGCTCGAGCTTGGCCGTCTTGTAGCTGGCGTCAGCTTGGGCGCTGCGCTGCGACCACCACCCACCGAGTGCCACGGCAGCAACCAGCAGCACCGCCAGGCTCCACCCGAGTTTGAATTTCATGGAACCGATTCTAGGGATCGACCCTCCATATACAGGCCACGGCTACATTAGCCGTCGCACCCGTGAGCCGCTGTACATCTTGAATTCGCACGTGACGCCCCCCGAGACAACCCCCGAAACAACCCCGCCCGGACCCCGCAAACGCCGCATCAGCTGGATCGTGGCGCTGCTGGCAGCCCTGCTGATTGCTGGGTTGGTGGCTCGTGTGCTGTACGCGCGCAGCCAGGAGCGTGAAGCAGCCGCCGCGCCCCCGAAAGCCGCCCCACCTTTGGAGCTCACGGCAGCCGACACCGTGGTGGCACGCACGCAGGCCTTCAACCGCACGCTGGCAGTGACCGGCGGTCTCAAGGCCTACAACAGCACCGTGGTGCGCGCCAAGGTGGCCGCAGAACTCAAGTCGCTGTCGGTGCGCGAAGGCGACACGGTGCAAGTCGGCCAGGTGATCGGCCAGCTCGATGCGCTCGAGGTCGACCTGCGGCTGCAACAGGCCGAACAAAACGCCGCGTCGGCGCGTGCGCAGATGGACATCGCCCGCCGCGCGCTCGACAACAACCGCGCGCTGATGGCCCAGGGCTTCATCTCGGCCACCGGCCTCGAGAACTCGGTGTCCAACGACGCGGCCGCTCGCGCCACGCTGCAGGCTGCCGTGGCCGCGGTCGATCTGGCCCGCAAGGCGCGCGTCGATACCCGGCTGGTGGCGCCCATTGGCGGCATGGTCTCGCAGCGCTTGGCACAGCCCGGCGAACGCGTGGCCGTTGATGCGCGACTGGTCGAGATCGTTGACCTGTCTCGCATCGAACTGGAAGCCGCGGTCACGCCGGAAGACGTGGGCGGGGTGAAGGTCGGGCAAAGCGCACGGCTCAAAGTCGACGGCTTTGACCAGCCCTTGCCTGCCAAGGTCGCGCGCATCAACCCGAGCACGCAGATGGGCACCCGGGCGGTGATGGTGTATCTGGCGCTGGAGCCTCATCCCGGTTTGCGTCAGGGCCTGTTCACCACCGGCACCATCGAGCTTGAAAGCCGCAACGTGCTCGCCGTGCCGACGTCTGCGGTGCGCATCGACCAGGCCGAGCCTTATGTGCTGGTGGTGATGGGTGAGCGTGCCCTGCGACGCAAGGTCACGCTCGGTGTGCGCGGCGAGTTGCTCATCGATGGCCGCATCGAGCCGGCGGTTGAATTGACGTCTGGCGTCGAAGACGGCGCGCTGCTGCTGCGCGGATCGGCCGGCGCGGTGAGAGACGGCTCTGCGGTGCGCTTGGCAGCCGGCGCCGCACCGAGCGCCTCAGCGCCACGCTGAGCATGTGGTTCACCCGCGTTTCGATCGGCAATCCGGTCATGGCCACCATGGTCATGCTGGCCTTCGTGGTGATGGGCGTTTTCAGCTACCAGCGCCTGTCAGTCGACCAGTTCCCGAACATTGAATTTCCCACCGTGGTGGTGCAGTTCGACTATTCCGGCGCCTCGCCGGAGATCGTCGAAACCGAAGTCACCAAGAAGGTCGAGGAAGCGGTCAACACCGTGGCCGGCATCAGCTCGCTGTACTCGCGCTCGTACGAGGGCAATTCGATCGTCATCATCGAGTTCAACCTGAACGTCGACGGGCGCAAGGCGGCAGAAGACGTGCGCGAAAAAGTCGCCCTGGTGCGAGCCAGCCTGCGCGACGAGGTGAAAGAACCACGCGTGTCGCGCTTCGACCCGGCCAGCACACCGATCTTCAACGTGGCCGTGCTGTCGCCCGATGGCAGCAAGTCGCCGCAGGAGCTCACCACCTGGGCGCAGCAGGTCTTGCAAAAGCGGCTTGAAAACGTGCGCGGCGTGGGCTCGGTCAGTGTGGTGGGCGGCGTGGCGCGGCAGATCAACCTGTATCTGAAGCCGGCGGCCATGGAAGCGCTGGGCGTGAGCGTCGATGCCGTCATCAACGCCGTACGCAGCGAAAACCAGGAACTGCCCATGGGCGCGATCCGCTCGACAGAGCAAGACCGCGTGGTGCAGATCAATGCGCGGCTCGAGCGCCCGGAAGAGTTCCGCGACATCGTCGTCGCCCGGCGTGGCGCGGCGAGCGCCGGCACCGGCAATGCCACCGTCAGCGGCGGCTCGCCCGTGAGGCTGTGGCAGGTGGCCGACGTGGTCGACGGCCCGCAGGAAATCGAAAGCCTGGCGCTCTACAACGGCCAGCGCACGGTGCTGCTGTCGGTGGTGAAGTCGCAAGGCGAAAACACCATCGAGGTGGTCGATGGCCTGCGCAAGGCGCTCGCCGGGGTGACTGATGTGACGCCGGCGGGCATCACGGTGGAAGTCAACCGCGACAACTCGCGCGCGATCCGGGTGGCGGTGGCCAACGTCAAACGCACGCTGTTCGAAGGCGCGGCGCTGACCATGTTGATCGTGTTCCTGTTTCTCAATTCATGGCGCAGCACGGTGATCACCGGGCTGACCCTGCCGATTTCGCTGATTGGCACCTTTGCCTTCATGTACATCTTTGGCTTCACCATCAACACGATCACGATGATGGCGCTCAGCCTGTGCGTGGGCTTGCTGATCGATGACGCGATCGTGGTGCGCGAAAACATCGTGCGCCATGTGCAAATGGGCAAGACCTCGCATCAGGCTGCGCTGGACGGCACGCAGGAAATCGGTCTGGCGGTGCTGGCCACCACGCTGTCCATCGTGGCGGTGTTCGCGCCCATCGGTTTCATGGGCGGCATCGTCGGCAAGTTCTTTCACGAGTTCGGCATCACCATCGTGGCGGCGGTGCTGATCTCGATGTTCGTGAGCTTCACGCTCGACCCCATGCTGTCGAGCATCTGGCACGACCCGCAGTCTCAGCGCAAGACCGGCGTGCAGGACCTGTCACGAGCCAGCCTTTACGACCGAACGCTGGGGCGCGTGACCGGCTGGTTCGATCACCTGACCACGCGTTTGGGCGACGCTTACCAGTTCATCTTGCGCTGGTCGCTGCGCCACCGCCTGGCCACGCTGGCGATTGCCGCGGCCACCTTTGGCGGCAGCTTCTTTCTGATCCCGCTGCTGGGGGCGGAATTTGCCCCGAAGGCCGACTTTTCGGAAACGCAGCTCAACTTCTACACGCCGGTGGGCTCGTCGCTGGAGGTGACCGAAGCGCGTGCGCGGCAGGTGGATGCCGCGCTGCGCGAGATGCCCGAGGTCAAGCACACCGTGACCACCATCAACAGCGGCAATGCCGCGGGCAAGATCTTTGGTGCGACCTATGTGCGCCTGGTCGACCGCGACCAGCGCGAGCGCAGTGCCAACGAGATGAGCGCACCGCTGCGCGAAAAGCTCGCGGCCATCCCGGGCATCACGGTGACCAACCTGGGCACCACCGACATCGGCGGCGGCAAGAGCCTGCAGTTCTCGATACAGGGCAGCGATCTGGGCGAGCTCGAGCGGCTGTCCAAGATCATCCTCGACCAGTTGCGTGTCATCCCCGGGCTGGTCGATCTGGACAGCACGCTCAAGCCCGACAAGCCGACCGTGGCCATTGACGTGCGGCGCGATGCGGCCTCGGATGTGGGGCTCAACGTCAACGCGCTGTCCAACTCGCTGCGCGCGTTGGTGGCGGGCACCACGGTGGGCAACTGGCGAGCGCCCGATGGCGAGAACTACGACGTCATCGTGCGGCTGGCGCCCGATGCGCGCAATTCGATCGCCGACCTGCAGCGCCTGCCGGTGCCGGTCGTGGCGGGCGCCGACGGCATGCCGCGCATCGTGCGGCTGTCGCAGGTGGCTGACATCCGCGCATCGACCGGGCCGAACCAGATCAACCGGCGCGACCTCAACCGCGAAATCACGATCGATGCCAATCCCTGGGGGCGCAGCTCGGGTGATGTGTCGGCCGACATCCGCAAGGTGCTCGATGCCGTGGCCTGGCCGCCCGGCTACCGCTACACCTTTGGCGGCAGCACCAAGAACATGAACGAGTCGTTCAGCTACGCCATCGGCTCGCTGGGGCTGGCGGTCATATTCATTTACATGATCCTGGCCAGCCAGTTCAAGAGCTTCTTGCAACCCATTGCGCTGATGAGTTCGTTGCCACTGACGCTGATCGGCGTGGTGCTCGCGCTGCTGACATTCCGCTCGACGCTCAACATGTTCAGCATCATCGGGGTGGTGATGCTCATGGGGCTGGTGACCAAGAACGCGATCTTGCTGATCGACTTCGCCATCAGGCTGCGTGCGGTGTTCACCGGCATCAGCCGCGAAGATGCGCTGCTGCACGCGGCTCAGGTGCGGCTGCGACCCATCCTCATGACCACGCTGGCGATGATCTTCGGCATGGTGCCGCTGGCCTTCGCGCTGAGCGAGGGCTCGGAGCAGCGCGCACCGATGGGCCAGGCGGTGATCGGCGGCGTGATCACGTCTTCACTGCTCACGCTCGTCGTGGTGCCCATCATCTATTGCTATCTGGATGATCTGTCCAACTGGCTGCGTCGCCGTTTTGGTGCCAGCCCGGCGCAGATTGCGACCGCCGGGTCAGACGCAGCCCAATAAAATCAGACTCTGATTCCTTCGAGAAAGACCGCATGGACATTGAACTGGCCCGCTTCAACATGATCGAGCAGCAAATCCGCCCCTGGGATGTGCTTGAAGCCGACGTGCTGGCGCTGCTCGGCGCCGTCAGGCGCGAGGACTTTCTTCCGGCGGACTTGCGTTCGATGGCTTTCGTCGACACCGAAGTGCCGCTGGCAACCACCACCGGTCCCGCGCAAGCCATGCTGGCCCCGCGTGTGGAAGCTCGGCTGCTGCAAGAACTCAAGATCGGCCGGCACGAGCGCGTGCTTGAAATTGGCGCCGGCTCGGGCTTCATGGCCGCACTGCTGGGTCACAAGGCGCAACAGGTGATCAGCTACGAGATCGACGCCGATCTGGCGCACTTCGCTGAAGCCAACCTGCGCCGTGCCGGGTTGCACAACGTGAGCGTGCGCCACGGCGACGGCTCGTTGGGCTGCAAGGACGAAGCGCCGTTTGACGTGATCGTGCTGTCGGGCTCGGTGGCCGAAGTGCCCAAGGCGCTGCTCGGTCAGCTCAAGCCAGGCGGACGGCTGGTGGCCATCGTCGGACAGCAGCCGATCATGCGTGCTGTGCTCTACACCAAGGCGGCCGAAGGCTCGGTGGGCAGCGTCGATCTGTTCGACACGGTCGCACCGCGGCTGTCGGGCTTTGACGAACCGAGCCGGTTCAATTTCTGATGTCGCAGATCACGCCTCGCGAGTTCGCGGTGATGCTCGAGTCGACACCGGCTGCGGCGCTGCCGCTGCTGCTCGACGTGCGCGAGGTGTGGGAGTTCGAATTGGCTGCGCTGCACGCCGAGGGTCTGGTCACCTTGAACTTGCCGATGAGCGAGATCGTCGACAGGGTCAACGAGCTCGATCCCTCCAGGCCCATCGTGTGCCTGTGCCACCACGGCGTGCGCAGCGCGCAGGTGGCCGGGTTTCTCGAGCAGCGCCACGGATTCGCCTCGGTGACCAACTTCAGCGGGGGCATCGACGCCTGGTCGGTGCAGGTCGATCCCACCGTGCCGCGCTACTGAGCGTGCGCCCAACCGAGAAAACGCCATGCGCACCGCCCTGATCGCCTTCATGTTTGGCCTGGTGGGTGCAGGCAGTGCCTGCGCCCAAAGCCTCGACGAGCTCTACACCGCCGCGCGCGGCTACGACGCGACCTATCTGTCGGCACGAGCGCTGGCCGATTCAGCGCAATTCAAGGCGGCTCAGGCCAATGCGCTGCTGCGGCCCAGCGCGGGCTTGGCCACCAGCGTCAACGTGACCCAGACCGAGTTCAAGAACTACGACTCCTCAGAGCGCAACCGCGCTGCCACGCTGTCAGCCACACAGCCTTTGTTCAACCGCACCAGCAGCACCAGCGTCGATCAGGCACAACTGCAGCTCGAAGCCTCGGTCTACCAGCTTGAGGCCGCCGAGCAAGACCTGATCGTGCGTCTGGCCCAAGCCTATTTCGATGTGCTGGCCGCTCAGGATGCGTTGGCCACCACGCGCGCCAGCAAGGCCGCCATCAGCGAACAGCTGGCCTCGGCCAAACGCAATTTCGAAGTCGGCACCGCCACCATCACCGACACCCGTGAAGCGCAGGCCCGCTTCGATCTGGCCACCGCGCAGGAAATCGGCGCCGACAACGATCTGCGCAACAAGCGCATCGCGCTCGATCAACTGGTGGGCCGCAGCAACGTGCAGCCCAAGGGCCTGCAGCAGCCAGCGCTGTTGCCGACCATCGTGCCTGCCGATGCCGAAGCCTGGGCGCGTGATGGCGACGCGCAGCACCCGGCGGTGCTCCAGGCCAGACTGGCGCTGGAAGTCGCGCAGCTTGAAACCCAAAAAGCCCGCGCCGGCCACCTGCCCACCCTCGATGCGGTGGCCAGCCTGGGCAGCAACTACAGCTCGCGCAGCGGCCTGAGCAGCTCCGGACAGCCTTTCGTCGGCGGCACGACCAATTCTGGCTCGATCGGCGTGCAGCTCAACTTGCCGCTGTTCGCCGGCTACTCGGTGCAAAACCGCATCAAGGAAACCCTCTCGCTCGAAGAGAAGTCGCGCAACGATCTGGAAGCCGCACGGCGCACCGTGTCGATCGCCACGCGCCAGGCCTACTTCGGCGTGCAGTCGCTGCAAGCGCAGGTGCTGGCGCTCGAAGCCGCCGAGTCATCGAGCTCGCTGGCACTCGACGCCACCCAGCTCGGCTACAAGGTCGGCGTGCGCGTGAACATCGATGTGCTCAACGCCCAGACCCAGCTGTACACCACCCGCCGCGATCTCTCGAAGGCGCGCTACGACACCTTGGTGGGCGGACTGAAGCTGCGTCAGGCAGCCGGCCAGCTCAAGCCCGAGGATGTGTCGGCGGTGAGCCGGCTGATGGCACCCTGAACGGCCTGCACGAGGGCTGCCGGCAATGTTGTGAAAGTTGGCTCAGTCTTGAGCCACACCTGCACCGGCACGTGTCTCAGCGCAGCAAACCACCGATCAGTTCAGCCATGTGCCGAGCCGCACCGCGGTGGCGCTGCGCGAACGCCAGCGCATGCTCGGTACTTGGCGCGGTCTGAGCGGAACTGGCTTGTGAAAGCGCAGCGCGGGGTGCTGCCATCGTCACCGCCAGCCGCACGGCAGCGGTGATGTCAGCCACCCGCTGCGCCGCGCCTTCTTGCAGCGCGCGCTCGGCCGCATCGGCAAAGTTGAAGGTGTGCGGCCCCATCAGCACCGGGCAGCCGCAGGCGGCCGCTTCGATCAGGTTCTGCCCGCCCAGCGGCTCGAAGCTGCCGCCGAGCAGCGCGACCTGTGCACAGCCGAAGTAGCTGGCCATCTCGCCGATCGAATCGCCCAGCCACACATCGACCGCTGCGGCTTCGGGCGGTGGCGCATCGGCCCAGGTGCTGCGCCGCGACACGCTCAAGCCGGCCGCAGCGATGAGCGCAGCCACCTCGTCAAACCGCTGCGGATGGCGCGGCACGATGAGCAACAGCGCTCGTGGTGCGCTTTGCTGAATCCATGCAGCCAGCAGCGCGGCTTCTTCGCCTTCGCGGGTGCTGGCGGCGAGCACCACGCGCCGGCCGGCAGCCTGCCGCCAAACGGTGCCGCGCGCGAGCAATGCCGCATCCGGCGTGACGTCGAACTTGAGATTGCCGCAGACCTCGACGCGCCGGGCGCCGGCGGCTTGAAGCCGAGTCGCATCGGCCTGGGTTTGCGCGAGTACCAGCGCAACGCTTTCGGCAGCCGGGCGCATCAGAGCCGACAGCCGCTGGCCACGGCGCGCGCTGCGCTCGCTCAGCCGCGCGTTGGCCAGCACCATCGGGACGGCTCGGCGCTCGGCCTCGAGCAGCAACTGTGGCCAGACCTCGGTTTCCATCAGCACGCCGACAGCGGGCTGAAAGTGATCGAAAAAGCGCGAAACCGCACCGGGCGTGTCCACCGGCAGCCAGGCTTGCACGTCGTCCGCGCGCAGCAGCGCGGCGCCGGCTTCGCGGCCGGTGGCAGTGCCGTGGGTCAGCAGCAGCCGCAGGCCGGGCCGATCGGCACGCAGCGCATCGATCAGCGCTGCGGCGGCCCGCGTCTCGCCCAGCGAAACGGCATGCACCCACAGCCAACCCGCAGCTGCCGCACCTGATTCAGGCGCATCGCGGGCCGTGGCGCCATAAAAACCGAAACGCTCGCCCATCGCAAAGCGGTACAGCGGCTCGGCCCGGCCGCGCCACCACAGCTTGAGCGCATAGGCCGGCACGGCCAGCCGCAACGCGCTCGCGTAGCCGATGCTCGCCAGGCGCTGCAAGGGGGTCAGGGTGACAGCCAGCGTCAGCCTGTCAGTGCGCTGAGGTGGCAATCTGCGCGTCGGGCTTGACCGAGCGCAGTGCCGCCATGAAGGTGGCCTCGATGCGGTGCAGCGCCTTTTCGGTGTGGCCCTCGAAGCGCATCACCAGCACCGGCGTGGTGTTGGATGAGCGGATCAGGCCGAAGCCGTCTTTGTATTCAGCACGCAGACCGTCGATGGTGATGACCTCGAGCGCGCCCGGGAACTTGGCAGTCTCGAGCAGCTTTTGCACCAGCACCTTGGGCTCGCCTTCGGCGCACGGCACGTTGAGCTCGGGCGTACTGAAGCTGGTGGGCAGCGCGTTGAGCACCTTGCTCGGGTCCTTGCTGCGGCTCAATATCTCAAGCAAGCGCGCCGCGGTGTAGGTCGCGTCGTCGAAGCCGTACCAGCGCTCGCCG
>JBBAPK010000049.1:0-8729 GCA_040400875.1 Burkholderiaceae bacterium
CAAAAACCGCCATCAAGTAGGCAAAGGGCACATGCAGACCCATACCCAGTTTTCTGCAGATTTCGACCACTCGCAGCGCCCAACTCCCGAAGGCGCCCAGCGCACACACAGTGATGAGTTGCCAAAGTCCACCTTCTCGCAGTGGGGCAAAACCGAGACCATATTTCAGGTCGGGCGGAGCGATATTGATCTGCCAGACATTCCAGGTCGTGCCCATGCTGGCGCTCCAGAGAATCAGCACGGTTCCCAAAGTCGCAAAAAAAGCAGTGGTGACACCGAAGAATCCGACGTAAAACGGCCCCACCCAGAAATCGAAGAGATCCCCCCCGACCAAGGTTCCGCCGCGAACGCGGTACTTTCTTTCAAAACTGAGCATGGCCATCGGCTACTCCTCGAAATCTGCGGTGGCGCAAGGCCACCGGTTTTTGAAAATCTTGTTCAGTCCGAGGCCGGGCAATTGCCCGGACCCCGGCTTGGTTTGAGTCGAAACCCGAAACCCTTACTTCGTTGGTGTGGCGGGTGAGGCCATCGCAGCTGGCAACGCCTTGTTCTGGTCGACCCTTGCACGAGCATTCGTGCCGTCGAACCAGTTGAAAGTCGTCGTGCTCAGCAGTACCAGATGAATCATGGCTGCCAAACCGAACAAGAAAACACCCTGCACAACCATCCCGCGAAGCGGATCGAACAAACGCCAAATTCTCCACATGATCAATCTCCTAAATTAAGTTAGACATAAAGGTATAAACCGCACCTTTTACGCCGCCAATCAATGATTTCCCCGCCTCTGCTCCCGGCAACCAGGAACGCCATTGCAACGTCATGACTTGTGAAAGCATGGCGATCAGCAAAAACACACAGAAACTCACTGCAAAGATTGCCAAATAAACTTTTGAATCGTTTTTCAGAATCGTTTGTAAAGAGCTGTTTGTCGTATTTGTCATAGCATTCCCCTTGTTCGGGATTTAGAGATTCAGAGCCAAGGGCGCCATGCCCAAACCAGGAAGTGAGCTATCACCGCCACAGCGGTAAAGCCGATCATTCCCTGCACCCAGAATTTGTGAAATTCCTGTGCTTCCTCGTCGGTCAAGCCCGAGATGGAGCCTTTTCTCTCAGCCATAGGATTACTCCTCAAGAACGGCCATTCGGCCGATGTCGCGCTGAGCCCGCGCGACCAAGGCAGCCGCGGCACTGCGCCACGACATTCGGTGTGTTCAGCTGAGCTGAACAAAATGGATTCACGCCAAGACAGATCAGCGTCATGCCGGCTCTCCCTGGCGCATCGCGTCGCGAGACTTGGAAATTCGCGCGGCGGTGATTCGGTCTTCGTTGGCCTTGCGCGCATCGCGCTCGGCACGGTCACGCAAGCGCTTGGCCGCCGAGATCTGCACGAGCACGGGCTCGTTGCTTACGATCTCGTTAAGCAGTTCCTGTGCGTCTGCGTCCCACGGTGTCGACGACTGCGGCTCAAGCCGCGCCGGGGTGGCATCAATGCGGTCAAGGTCCGTGCCCAAAGGCAGGATGTGGAACAAGGCATCGAACAGGGCGTTGCAGAACTCCTGAATGATGTAGGTCGCTCCGGAGTAGCCCATGAACGGCGTGCCGGTATGGCGCCTGATGATGGGCAGCGGAAAAGAAGCCGGAATGAAGCTTGCCTTCATCATTGAGCCGCCACCGCATTCGGCCAGGTAGATGCGCTCGTTGTAGCTGCCATACATCACCAGCGGGGTCTTTTCGGCCACCAGCTTTCGCACTTCCTCGTTATTCGTCTTGGCACCTGGAAGTCGCGAAATCGCGAAGTTGCACGGCAGACCCATCTCGTCTTCTAGGAAGTGGCGAATGCCGCGCGTGTAGGTGTCGTTGGCCACCACAGCGAAGCTGGCCGTGCCGAAGAAGTCCTGCGTGACCGAGCGCCACAGGTCCCAGATCGGCTTGATGGTGGTGTGCTTCTCGCGCTCGATGAAGGGCTCGGGATCGAGACCCAGCAACTCGCCAAGCTTGCGCAGGAATTTCGTGGTGCTGTGCAGGCCGATCGGCGCTTGCAGATAAGGCCGATCGAGTGCTTCGCACAACATGCGACCGAACTCGCGGTACATGCAGATGTTGACGTCGGCCTCGATAAGCCTGGACACATCAGCCAGGTGACTGCCCAGCGGGAAGGTCATGTTGACCTCGGCGCCGATGCCCTGCACCAGTCGCCGAATCTCGGCCAGGTCGCTTGGGCAGTTGAAAGTGCCGTAGCACGGACCGATGATGTTGACGCGGGGCTTTTCGCCCGCTGGGCGCTCAGCGTAAGGCTTGCGTGCCGGCACTTTTTTCATGCCGTACTCGCTCCACAGCCAGAACATGGCGCGGTTGGCGCATTGCCACTGGTCTTCGTCGATCGTGCGCGGCAAGAAACGCATGATGTTGGTGCCCGACGGCGTCACACCGCCACCAATCATCTCGGCGATCGAGCCCGTGACCACCACCGAAGGCAGGTCCGGATCGAGCGCGGCGTGCGCGCGGCGCATCGAGCCTTCGGTGCCTTCGCGGCCGAGTTGCTCTTCAGCCAGACCCGTCACGACGATGGGCAGCTCGTGTGGTGGCAGTGCGTCGGTGTAGTGCAGCACCGAGGTGACCGGCAGGTTTTCGCAACCCACGGGGCCGTCGATCACCACTTGCAAGCCCTTGATGGCGGTGAACACATAGACCGCACCCCAGTAGCCGCCCGCGCGATCGTGGTCGAGGACGAGGCTCATATCATTTCCTCGGCCTTGCGCTTCTTCGCCAGTTTTTCGGCCTGGCGGCGCTGGTCGGCCTTGAATTCAGGGCGGTCCACGGGCACGCCGTTGGCTGGCTCCCACACACCCGAGGTGTGGCCTTGGCCGATGTCGCCGAAGAAGTTTTTCATTTCCTCGAATCGCGACTTGTTGCCAATGGCGTTATTGATCACGGTGGCAAGCGAGCCTGCGCCTGCGGGGCCCATCAAAGGCCGCGCAGAAATCAGATTTGTGAAGTACAGCGCCGGAATGCTGTGCGCCTTGGCCCTCTGAACGACAGGCGTGGTGCCAATGGCCAGATCGGGCTTGTATTCGTCGATCGCGGCAATGTCTTGCTCAAGCGATGCGCGGAACTGAACCTGCACGCCCTTGGATTCGAGCCACTGCTTGTCAGCCTCATTCCAGGCTGTGCGTGGGCAGGCGCTGCCAACGTAT
The DNA here is from genome assembly GCA_040400875.1 of Burkholderiaceae bacterium. Lineage (GTDB taxonomy): Bacteria > Pseudomonadota > Gammaproteobacteria > Burkholderiales > Burkholderiaceae_C > PBB1. Next base: position 3,195 of record JBBAPK010000049.1, read on the forward strand.
CGAAGATCAGCGCCGCTTTCGACCAGCAGGCGACCCACCAGCAGCTCGGAGCCCTCGTAGCCGCTGACCGTGATGCGCCCCTTGATCGGCGTCTTGGACAACACGGCACGGATCGCCGGCAGCATGCGATTCTTGACCGCATCGATCTGGGCCTGCGGCGTGTTGGTGATGTTGCCAATGGCCTGAAGCCAGGCTTCGGTGCCGTCGTAGCCGACCGGAGCCGAGCCGATGATCGGACGGCCTGCCGATTCGAACTCGCGAATGCTCGCGGTGTAGAAAGGATGGATGGCGGCCACTGCGGCACAGTCGAGCGCCGCATACAGCTCGCGCCATTCGCGCGTGGGAACCACAGGTCCTGCAGCCAGGCCCATGGGCTCGAGCATCATGCCGATGATCACCGGGTCAGCGGGGAACACCTCGCCGAGCAGCGCGATGGTGGGCTTGTCCGAGCGCCCTGCTCTGGGCGCTTGCACCGGGCCAGCCATGATCTCGCTGCGTGCGTACTTCAGCATCGCACCGGCCAGCACGTCCTTGGCCTCGGCGTGCGTCGGCACCCCAAACCCGGGCACATCGATGCCGATGATGCGAACGCCGTTGATGTCCTTGGGCAGAATCTGCAGCGGCACGCCGCTGGCGGTCGGCACGCACAGGTTGACGATGATGATCGCGTCGTACTTGGCCGGGTCGGCTTCCTTGTGGACGGCCTCGCGGATGTCCTCGAACAACTTGCCGGTGACCAGTGACTCAGAGTTGAACGGCACGTAGCCGACGCTGCGCTTGGCACCGTAGAAGTGCGAAGTGAAGGTCAGGCCGTAGACGCAGCAAGCCGATCCCGAAAGGATGGTGGCCGTTCTGCGCATGCGCAGTCCCACACGCAGCGAGCCAAACGCGGGGCACATGCTTTGCGGCTGGTCGTGCGGTCCGGCGTTGGGGTTCTTGGGGTAGTCCTTGGCGTACTGCTCGAGAACTTCCGACTTGCCCGCAGACTTGGCTGCGGCGAGCAGCTGATCACCACCGGCGTGGCAGCCCATGCCGTCGCCTTCGAGCGTGGTGACGGACACACCAGGGGCAACAGGTGCCGAGGTCGTGCCTGCCGCGTCAGCCGCGATGATGGGGATCGTCTTGTTCATGGTCGGCTGGCGCTCAGACTTCGTCGTACACGACTTCGAGCGTTTGCTTGTTGCTCTCGGTCTTGCCGCACATGTCGAACTGCGTGGCAGGCTCGAGCACCACATTGCGCCCGACGGTGTCGGCCGAGAACAGGCCGAGCAACTGGTCTTGCGTCATGGGTTTCGGACGGATCGGCTGCGAATTGCCGACGTTTTCGGCAAGTTCGGCAAACATCGGGCCCCACACCGAATCCGGCCGGCCGATGATTTCGTAGCTCGCGCTCTTGCGGCGGATGTCGTCGTTGGCCGGGATCACCGACAGCACCGGAATGCCGACCTGCTCGGCAAAGGCCACAGCCTCACCGGTGCCGTCGTCGCGGTTGATCACCATGCCCGCCACGCCGACGTTGCCGCCGAGCTTGCGGAAGTACTCGACCGCGCTGCACACGTTGTTGGCCACGTACAGCGACTGCAGGTCGTTGCTGGCCACCACGATGACTTTTTGGCACATGTCGCGGGCGATAGGCAGACCGAAGCCGCCGCACACCACGTCGCCCAGAAAGTCGAGCAGCACGTAGTCAAAGCCCCACTCGTGAAAGCCGAGTTTTTCAAGCAGCTCGAAGCCGTGGATGATTCCGCGGCCGCCGCAACCCCGACCGACCTCTGGGCCGCCGAGTTCCATCGCGTAGACGCCATCGCGCTTGAAGCACACGTCGCCAATGGCCACGGCCTCGCCGGCGAGCTTTTTCTTGGAGCTGGTCTCGATGATGGTTGGGCAGGCACGACCGCCGAACAGCAAGCTGGTGGTGTCGCTCTTCGGATCGCAACCGATCAGCAGCACCTTCTTGCCCTGCTGGGCCATCATGTAGCTCAGGTTGGCCAGGGTGAAGCTCTTGCCGATGCCACCCTTGCCGTAGATGGCGATGATCTGGGTCTCTTTGGTGACCGCGCCGGTGGACACAGGCGATGGCTCAACAGCAGCCTCGGCTCTCAAGTCTTTCATCATGAAGGTCACGGGGTTGGTCTTTGCAGCGCCCAGGGTTGACTCAGCAGTACTCATGAACAGGACCTCCAATCCAAAACCATCTTGAGACACGACGGGTCGCCGAATGCCGTGCGATAAGCCGAATCGGCTTGCATGGCATCCGAGCGGTGGGTGATGAGCCCGTCGAGAGAAAGCTGGCCTGATTCCGCCAAGTTCTTGACGGCGGCCAGATCAGAAGGCAGCCATTGCGCAGCCACCCGCAAACGGGCCTCTCGCATGAATGCCGGTGGAAACACAAAGGAAAGCGGCTCGTCGTAGAAGCCGGCCAACACCACCTCGCCGCCCATTGCCAAGCGCGAGATCAAGGTGTTGAGCAGGGCTCCATCGCCGCTGACATCGCTGATGCAGCGGTAGTCACGGCGGTTGTCGGTGGATGGATCGACCACCGTGTAGCCCACGGCGCCATCGCGTCGGGTGGGGTTGGTTTCCCAGACCACGGGATTGCCGCCGGCCACCACTGCGAGCCTGGCGATCATTCGCCCAAGCACGCCGTGTCCGATGATCAGATCAGGCTGCTCCAGACCCGGCTGCGAGTGAGCGTGATAAGCGGTCGCAGCCAGTGCCAGCAAGACACCTTTTTCGGCAAGCTGCTCTGCGAAAGGAATGGTTCGTGCGCCTGGCAAGACGACCTTCGCGGCCGCTCCACCGAACAGGCCTCGCACGTCACCGAAACACTTAGCGCCTGGCACAAAGACCCGCTCGCCGACCGTGCGGCATGAATGGACACCGGCTTCACGAACGCGGCCAACCGATTCGTAGCCAGGTACCAGCGGGTAGCCCATGCCTGGGAATGCAGGCATGCGGCCCGTCCACAGCAAGCGCTCGGTTCCGGTGCTGATCCCGCTCCACTCGATGTCGACGGTGACGTCGTCATCGGTCGGCGGCGTGAGTTCCAAGCGGCTGAGAACCAGATGCTCTGGCTGCTCAAGCACCACGGCCATGGTGTTCAAGCGGCCACCTTTGCAACGTGGTTGATGGGGTACTGCATTGGCTTGGGATCTCGAAAATTTGTCGTTAGAAAATGAACGTCTGATGTGTCATGTTAGGTTGACATTAAATGATGTCAACCAGTATTTACGTCATTGATCTAGGGGTTTCCATGAGGGTCGGCCGGGCCACGATCAATTGGGTTTGCAGCGGCATCGGATTGCGCACCAGACGCACTTCGCCAAACCCAGCCTCATGCAGCATCGCGGTGAGCCGCCCGGCGCTGCGCGCCCTGCCCTTGCCCATGGCGAGAAGGTAGAAACCAAAGTAAGCGTCACCCATCGCCTCGGCACCCGGGGTGCCGGCCATCGGCTCGGTCAACAGCAGCGTTCCGTCTGCCGGCAGTGCCCTCCGGACCGCCTTGAGAATCATCAAAGCGCGTGCGTCGTCGTGATCGAAGATCACCCGCACCAGGCTGATCACGTCAGCGCCCGTGGGCAGCGCGTCGCTGAAAAAACTGCCGCCGAATGTGCTGGCGCGTGCAGACAGACCCTGCTCGGCAAACCGAGCCTTGGCCCGCTCGGCCACTGCGGGCAGATCGAACAGCATCAACTTCAAATGAGGCGCATGGCCGGCCACGGCTGTGAGGAAAGTGCCCTCGCCACCACCCACATCGAGCAAGCAGCGGTGGTTCTTCAGTGAATAGGCCTCGAGCACCTCGTCGGACACCAGCGGCTGCGAGGCGGACATCAGCGCCGAATAAGGGCTGACGCGGTCAGAGGCCAGCGCATCGGGTGCGTCGGCGGCGGCATAAGGCCAGTATTGAGACAAGGCCGAGCTGTGCCCTTCGCCGCGCAGCAGCGCCACGGGATCGCGCAGATCGGCGTACAGCGTGGTGTGGTGCTCGACCATCGAGGCAATCGCCGCGTCACCCACCAGCGGTGCGCCCAGCGGGCCCAGCCCGTAGCGGCCCCGACTGCGCTGCGACACCAGTTTCAAGGACACCGCCGCCGCCAGAAGTCGCAGTGCTGCGTCTTCACTCAAGCCCAGCCGGGGTGCCAGCGCGGACAGGGTCTGGGGACCTTCGGCCAGCACATCGAACAGGTGAAGCCGCACGCAAGCCAGCAGCACCTGCGAGTAGACAAAGCCCGCCACCAGATCGAAAAGCCCGCCGGCGCGCTTTTGCGCGATCGGCCGTGTCAGCGGAAAAGCCGCTGCCCAGCGCCTGAAACGCGGGCTGCCAACCAGCCCATCGCGCCAGTCGCAATAGCTGTCGACCAAGCGCTCAACGAGCGACGGGCTGGGCTCTTGCGGTGCAGGCAGCACGCCGTGGGGATCCATCTTCATCACGATGCGGCGAGTCAAATCAGGCAAAGACCCGCACCACCTCTTCGGTCATGGCCTTGGGCACCAGACGCTCGGCTTCCATGCGCACCAGCGCCCGCATTTGCGCCGCACCCTGGCAATCAGGGATCGATTCGATGGCCGCAGCCACCAGTCGGTCGAAGTGGTGAACCGCGCCTTCAAGGCCCAGTTCCCGCGCTGCGCTGGGTCGGCACAAGGCCACGTCCTGGCCCGTGGGCTTGCCCAGAGAAGTCGGATCGGAAGCGACGTCACGGATGTCATCAGCCACCTGGTAGGCCTCACCCAGCCATTCACCGAGTGCGCGCCACGGTGCGGCATCAGCGCCTGCGGCCTGCGCACCGGCAATGGTGGCCGCCGAAAACAGCGAGCCCGTCTTGGCGCGCTGGTAATCAGACAGCAGTACGCGTGGCTCGCATTCCCAGGCCTGACCGGCCACGATGCCGTGGGGCATGCCCGTGGATCTGGCGATCGTGCCCAGCAGGGCTGGCAAACGCAAAGGCGATCGCGATGCAGCCGCACCCAGCGTCTGGAAGGCGCACACGATCAGCGCATCACCGGCCAGCACCGCCAGACTTTCGCCGAAGGCGAAGTGCACCGAAGCACGCCCCCTGCGGGTGGTGGCATCGTCAAAACAGGGCAAGTCGTCGTGAACCAGCGAGGCGCAGTGCAACAACTCGATGGCGGTGGCGGCGGCGTCTGACAACGTCGGGTCGTCGTCACCACAGGCTTGCGCCACGGCCAGACACAGCTGCGGGCGGATCCGCGCGCCGCCCGGAAACACCGCATGGCGAATCGCACCGGCCAACTTCGGCGGACATCCTTCAGCCTCGCCGCAAGCAATGGCAACAGCAAGCGATTGTTCGATTCGGGTGATGGGCTTCATGGGGGTCTCCGGTTAAGTGTCAACTTGACTTTCCGTCTGCATGTGTCAAGTAATGTAGACACTTACAAAAGTTGAGTCAACAGCGACAGCCCGATGAAAACCCGAATTCCCAGCCCTCGTTCAGCCCGTGACAACCCCATGGTGGATGTCTTGATCGCCGTGAGGCGCGTCATTGACCGCCAGCCGCAGGCATCCGGATAATCCGC
>JBBAPK010000049.1:8829-15624 GCA_040400875.1 Burkholderiaceae bacterium
GGCGCCAACGGTGCGGGCAAGACCACGCTGCTGCGCACGCTGTGCGGGCTGTCGCAGCCTGTGGAAGGCGAAGTGCACTGGCGCGGCCAGGCGCTCGGTAAAGAGCTTGACCGCTTTCACCGCGAACTGGTCTACGTCGGCCACGCCGCTGCCTTGAAGGACGACCTTTCGGCCAAGGAAAACCTGTTGAGCGCCTGCCTGCTCGCCGGCCAGCAGCCGTCAGACACCCAGGTGATGGCCGCGCTGTCCGAGGCCGGGCTGCGCAAACGCGAGCATCTGCCGGCACGCAGCCTGTCGCAAGGCCAGCGTCGGCGGGTGTCGCTGGCGCGACTGGCGCTGGCCCAAGACGCGCCGCTGTGGGTGCTGGACGAGCCGTTCAACGCGCTCGACAGCGCGGCCACCGAATGGATGCTGGGCGTGCTGGCCGCCCAGTTGCGACGCGGCGGCATCGTGGTGCTGACCAGCCACATGCCGCTGGCCATGGATCCGGCGCTGTCTCAGGTGGTGATCAGCCTGTGAACGAAGACACCCCCGTGCACATCCCGTCGGGCGGCACCTTGGGTGCCATGCGGGCCATCTTCATGCGCGACTTGCGCCTGGCCTTGCGTCGCCGCGCCGACACCGCTGCCGCGCTGTTCTTCTTTGTCATCGTGGCCAGCCTGTTTCCGCTGGGGGTGGGCCCCGAACCTGCGCTGCTGCGCACCATGGCCCCCGGCGTGGTCTGGGTGGCGGCGCTGCTGGCTTCGATGTTGTCGCTGGGCCGGCTGTTTGCCGATGACCATGCCGATGGCACGCTGGAGCAGTTGCTGCTGTCGGTGTGCCCGCTGCCGCTGATCGTGCTGTCCAAGATGGCAGCGCACTGGCTGTGCTCCGGGCTGATGCTGAGTCTGGTGGCGCCGCTGCTGGCGCTGCAGTTCGACCTGCCGGGCGAGGCCATCGGGGTGCTGCTGGTCACGCTGTTGCTGGGCACGCCGCTGCTCAGCCTGATCGGCGGCATCGGTGCGGCGCTCACGGTGGGCGTGCGTGGTGCCTCGGTGCTGTTGTCGGTGCTGGTGCTGCCGCTTTGCGTGCCGGTGCTGATCTTCGGCGCCGGCGCGGTCGACGCTGCCGTGTCGGGCCTGGCCGTGAGCGCGCATTACTCGCTGCTGGCCGCGATGCTGGTAGCTGCTTTGTTCCTCGCGCCTTGGGCGGCGGCGGCGGCACTGCGGATCGCGCTGGATTGAACGCATTGCACAATCTGCGGTCGAAGCGTTGGGCGGCCTGGGGCCGCATCATCGTGCGGTGACGGCCGGAGTCCTAGCAAGTGCAGTTGTCTGAGATCAATTGGTTCAAATACGCCGCGCCGCAGCGTTTCTATCCACTGGCGGCAAAGGCCGTCCCTTGGTGTGGGGCTGTGGCGGTGGCTCTGTGTCTCGCGGGGCTGGCGCTCGGGCTGTTCATTGCGCCCACCGATGCGCAGCAGGGCGACGCCTACCGGATCATCTTTATCCATGTGCCGGCGGCCTGGATGTCGATGGTGATCTATCTGGCCATGGCCTTCTGGGCGGCCATCGGGCTGATCTTCAACGCGCGGCTCGCGGCGATGCTGGCCACCTCCCTGGCGCCTTCAGGTGCGCTGATGACCTTCATTGCCCTGTGGACCGGCGCCCTGTGGGGCAAGCCGACCTGGGGCGCCTGGTGGGTGTGGGATGCCAGGCTGACTTCCGAGCTGGTGCTGCTGTTTTTGTACATCGGCTTCATGTCGCTGCACGCGGCCATTGACGACATCCGGCGCGCCGATCGCGCTGCGGCACTGCTGGCCATCGTGGGCGCGGTCAACGTGCCCATCATTTATTTCTCGGTGAAATGGTGGAACACCTTGCACCAAGGTGCCTCGGTCACTGTCACCAAATCGAGCATGGCAACGCCCATGCTCGCCGGCATGCTGATCATGGCGCTGGCCTTTTGGGCCTATTGCATCGCGGTGTCGTTGGCCAGACTGCGGGTGGTGATCCTGGAGCGCGAGCAGCACACGCAGTGGGTGCGCGCCGAACTCGGAGTGAGCTCGTGATCTGGAACAGCGCTTCCGAGTTTTTCGCCATGGGCGGCTATGGCCTGTATGTGTGGGGCTCGTTCGGGGTGACGGCTGTCGTCATTGCCGCAGAGATCTGGCTGGTGGCCGCTCGACGCACGGCCATTCGCAACCTGGTGGCCGATGGCGGCCCCGATGAATCGAAAGAATCGCCATGACGCCCAGAACCAAACGTGCCCTGGCCATAGCAGGCGGGCTGGCGGCACTGGGCATCGCCACCACGCTGGTGCTCAACGCCTTCAACAGCAATATGGTGTTTTTCTTCAGCCCTTCGCAGGTGGTGGCTGATGAGGCTCCCCGCGAGCGCAACTTCCGCATCGGCGGCATGGTCGAGCAAGGCAGCCTGCAGCGCGACGAGAAGTCGCTCACCGTGAGCTTCGTCGTTACCGACTTTGCGCAGAAGGTGCCTGTGACCTACACCGGCTTGCTGCCCGATCTCTTCCGTGAAGGCAAGGGCGTGGTGGCCCAGGGCAAGCTCGGCACCGATGGCGTTTTTCGCGCCGAGCAGGTGCTGGCCAAGCACGACGAGAACTACATGCCCCCCGAAGCCGCCGACGCACTGGCCAAGGCGCGCAAGGGTCAATTGCCCAATGGGGCGATGACCGTTTCCAGTGATGAAGCAACGCAGAAAGCCAATCCATGATTCCTGAAATCGGTCACCTGGCGCTCATCCTGGCGCTGACCATGGCGCTCGCACAGAGCATCTTGCCTCTGATCGGCGCACAAACCGGCAACGCCGCCTGGATGTCGCTGGCGCGGCCTTCGGCACGAGGTCAATTCATCTTCACGGTGCTGGCCTACGGTTGCCTGACATGGGCTTTCGTCAACAACGATTTCTCGGTCGCGCTGGCGGCCATGCACTCGAATTCGACGCTGCCGCTGGCTTATCGCTACACCGCGGTGTGGGGCAACCACGAAGGCTCGATCCTGCTGTGGTCGCTGATTCTGTCGGGCTGGACGCTGGCGGTATCGATCTTTTCGAAGCAACTCGACGAGCCCACCGTGGCACGGGTGCTGGGGGTGATGGGTCTGGTGAGCTGCGGCTTTTTGATGTTCACGCTGTTCGTGTCCAACCCGTTCGAGCGGCTGGTGCCTGGTGCGCCGGATGGCCGCGACCTGAACCCGCTTTTGCAAGACCCCGGCATGGTCATCCACCCGCCCATGCTCTACATGGGCTACGTGGGCTTCGTGGTGGCCTTTGCGTTTGCGATCGCTGCGCTGCTGTCGGGCCGGCTCGATGCGGCGTGGGCGCGCTGGTCACGTCCATGGACCACGGTGGCCTGGTGCTTTCTGACCTGCGGCATCGCGCTCGGCAGCTTTTGGGCCTATTACGAACTGGGGTGGGGCGGCTGGTGGTTCTGGGATCCGGTCGAAAACGCGTCGTTCATGCCTTGGCTGGTGGGCACCGCGCTGATCCATTCGCTGGCCGTGACCGAAAAACGCGGCGGCTTCAAGATGTGGACGGCGCTGCTGGCGATCTTGGCGTTTTCGCTGTCGCTGCTGGGCACCTTCATCGTGCGCTCGGGTGTGCTGAGCTCGGTGCACGCTTTCGCGACCGATCCGGCGCGTGGCATCTTCATCCTCGGTTTCCTGGTCTTCGTGGTGGGCGGCTCGCTGCTGCTGTTTGCCTGGCGCGCGCCCAAGGTCGGCATGGGCGGCAGCTTCGATCTGGTGTCTCGCGAATCGATGCTGCTGGCCAACAACGTGCTGCTGGTGGTGGCCGCTGCCGCGGTGCTGCTGGGCACGCTGTACCCGCTGGTGCTCGATGCCCTGGGCATGGGCAAGATCTCGGTCGGCTCGCCCTACTTTGTGGCCGTGTTCGTGCCCCTGATGGCACCGGCGCTGTTTCTCATGGGTGTCGGCCCGCTCACGCGCTGGCGTCAGGCCGAAGCCATGGACCTCGCACGCAAGCTGCGCTGGGCGTTTGGCGTGAGTCTGGTGTCTGCGGTGGTGGCACCGCTGCTGCTGGGGCACTGGACACCGATGATCGGCTTTGGCCTGCTGCTGGCCGTGTGGATTGCCAGCTCGGCGGTGCTCAATCTGGTCAGCCGCATTGCCTCGCATCCGGCGATCGGCTTGGCCCGGCGCTTCTCGGCGCAGGCCGGCAGCTACTACGGCATGCTGCTCGCGCATCTGGGCGTGGCGGTGTTCGTCCTGGGTGTGACCGTGGTCAGCGGCTTCCAGAGCGAAAGCGATGTACGCATGGCCACCGGTGAATCCACCACCGCCGGCGGCTACACCTTCACCTTGCAAGGCGTGCGCGAGATCAAGGGCCCCAACTATGTGGCCGCTCAGGCGTCCATCGTGGTGACCGAGGGTGACAAGCCCGTCACCACCTTGTGGCCCGAGCGACGCATCTACACCGTGACCCGCTCGCCGATGACCGAAGTCGCCATCGACCGGCGCATCTCGCGCGACTTGTATGTGGCACTGGGCGAGCCGGTGAGCGCGACCGCATGGAGCGTGCGCGTGCACCACAAGCCGCTGGTCAATCTGATCTGGCTGGGATGCCTGCTGATGGCAGGCGGCGGCTTTCTCGCAGTGCTCGACAGGCGTTACCGCAAGCGCAGCCCGGCGGCTGCAGTCGCTGATCGCAGCCCGGTGGGTCCACAGCCCGGCGCTTTGCTGCCGCCGGCGGTCATGACGCCCAAGGAAACCGCGCCCACATGAAGCGTTATTTGCTGCCGCTGGCGGTGTTTCTCGTGATGGCGGGTTTTTTGGCGGTAGGGCTGAATCGCGATCCGCATGAGATTCCTTCTCCACTGGTCGACAAACCCGCGCCGGCTTTCAATCTGCCACGGCTCGACGCCCCCGAGCAGATGATTTCAACGCAGGATCTGCGCGGCCAGGTCTGGTTGCTCAACGTGTGGGCATCGTGGTGCGTGGCCTGCCGCCAGGAGCATCCGCTGCTGGTCGATCTGGCCCGCGCCGGCACAGTCAAGGTCTATGGCCTGAACTACAAGGACAAGCGCGAGGACGCCCTCGGTCTGCTGCGCAAGTCGGGTGATCCTTACGTGAAGTCGGTGTCCGACACCGAGGGCCTGGTGGGCATCGACTACGGTGTTTACGGCGTGCCGGAAACCTTCGTCATCGACAAGCAAGGTGTCATTCGCTACAAGCAGATCGGCCCCATCACACCCGAAGCGCTGCGAGACACCTTGCTGCCGCTGATCAAGAAACTGGAGGCTTCATGACGCGACGCTGGCTGATCTCCGTGGGGTTTGCCGCCACCGCGCTGCTGACGTCGACTGCGACCCTGGCCACGCCAGCCCAACCGAGCGCCGCCGACCCGGCGCTCGAAGCCCGGGTGATGGTGGTGGCCGAAGAACTGCGCTGCCTGGTCTGCCAAAACGAAACCATTGCCGCGTCTCACGCCGATCTGGCTGTTGATCTTCGCAAGCAGATCCGCAGCAAGCTGTCTGAGGGCCAGTCCGAGCGGCAAATCCTCGACTTCATGGTCGAGCGCTACGGCGACTTCGTGCTGTACCGCCCTCGCCTTTCGGCCACCACCGTGCTGCTGTGGGTCGGGCCGTTCGCCTTGCTGCTGGTTGCAGGCGTGATGATGGCTCGCACCATCCGGGCGCGCAAGAAGCAAATCCCTGCGGCGCTCAGCGACGCCGAATCCGCCCGAGCGCGGCAACTGCTCGCGAAAACCACCTCTGATTCATGACGATCTTCTGGATTTCAAGCGCCCTGCTGATGGCGCTGGCCATCGGTTTGGTGCTGCCCGCGCTGCTCAAAGGCAACCCGTCGAAGCCGGCACGCGATGAAGCCGAGACCGCACGTCAGGCCACCCTGACCATCCTGCGCGATCAGATGGCGCAGCTCAACGCCGACCTGGCAGCAGGCACCATCGATGCCGAACAGCACCGCGCGAGCAACGCCGAGATCGAGCGCCGCGTGATCGAGGAAACCGCAGCGGTCGAAGCGTCAATCGCCACCCGTTCCCGCACCTCGGGCGGCAGCAAACCCTGGGCCACAGTCGCCGTGATCGCGCTGGCCATTCCGCTGGTGGCCACCTTTGGCTATCAGCGGCTGGGCAATCCGGCGGCCATCGACGCACTGCCCGCCGAAGCCGCGCCCGCACTGGCCGACGGCGTAACCAACGATCAGGTCCAAGCGCTGATCAAGCAACTGGCCGAGCGCATGAAGTCCAACCCCGACGACCTCGAAGGCTGGACGCTCCTCGCGCGAACCTATGCGGCGATGCAGAAGTTTCCCGAAGCCGCTCAAGCCTTCGAGCGCGCCACCGCGCTGTCACCCAACGATGCGTCCTTGCTCGCCGACCGCGCCGACGTGATGGCGGTGCTGCAAGGTCAGCGTGCCGCCGGTGAACCCGCCAAGCTGATCGCCCGCGCGCTGGAGCTCGATCCCAAGAACCTCAAGGCGCTGGCGCTGGCCGGCAGCGTGGCCTTTGAAGCTGGCGAATACGACAAGGCGATCTCGTACTGGAAGCGGGCGCGCGAACTTGCCGCACCCGCGAGCGACTTTGCGAACAACCTGGATCAGGGCATCAAGGACGCCCAGGTCGCCAAGGGCGAGCCGCCGCCGACTGCCGTGGTACAGGCCCCCGCCGCGACCCCCGCCACGCCAGCCACCCAGCCGGTCGCCGAGCCAGCGGGCACGCCCACCGCAGCGCTCACCGGCGCGCGCGTCACCGGCCGCATGAGCCTGTCGGCCCAGTGGGCCGCCAAGGCGGCGCCCTGCGACATCGTGTTCATCTT
>JBBAPK010000050.1:0-13973 GCA_040400875.1 Burkholderiaceae bacterium
GGGGCTCTGGCGGGTCGCTGAGCCGCCGCGCGCTCATTCGGCCTGAAGGCCGAGTGCGGCCGGGTCGCCACGGCCGATGCGCACCAGCACCGGCGGATCACTGCTCAGATCGACCACCGTGGTCGGCTGCCTGGCGCAGGCACCGGCGTCGACCACCGCTTGCAAGCGGTTCTGGTAGTGCTCGCGGATGTCTTCGGGGTCGTTGAGCGGTTCGCTCTCGCCCGGCGGGATCAGCGTGGTGGCCAGCAGCGGCTGGCCAAACACCGCCAGCAGTTCTTGCAGCACGCGGTGATCGGGCACCCGCAGGCCGATGGTGCGGCGCGACGGGTGCGACACGCGGCGCGGCACTTCCTTCGAAGCCTCAAGGATGAAGGTGAACGGCCCCGGCGTGCCCAGCTTGAGCAGCCGGTATTGCCGGTTGTCGACGCGGGCGTAGCTGGCCAGCTCGCTCAGGTCGCGGCACAGCAGCGTCAGGTGGTGCTTGTCATCGACACCGCGCAGCCGCCGCAGGTTGTCGACCGCCGCCTTGTCGTCGAGCCGGCACACCAACGCATAGCTCGAATCGGTTGGCACCGCCGCCACGCCGCCGTCGTGCAGGATCTGCGCGGCCTGCTTGAGCAGCCGGTGCTGCGGGTTGTCGGGGTGGATCTGCAGGCGTTGCGACATGGAAAGAGTTCAGCTTCGTTTTGACCAGGCGCTGGTTGCGCCACAGGCGGCCACCACGCCCATGCCCAGCCAGGCCCAGCCGTCGGGCACATCGCCGAACACCCACCAGCCCACGGCCGCGGCCATCGCGATCTGCGTGTACGAAAAAGGCATCAGCACCGATGCCGGCGCCCGGCCCAAGGCAAAGATCAGCAGCAAGTGCCCCACCGTGCCCAGCAGGCCGATGGCCAGCAACACACCCAGATGTTCCGCTGTCGCAGCGTGCCAGACCGACGCCACATCGATGTTGCTCACCATCACCAGAAGGCTCAGCAGCGTGAAGCCGACCACGCCGGTACAGAAGTGCGTGGTGTACGGGCTCTCCAGCAGCGCGAGGCGTCGCGTCAGCACCTGAAACATCGCATAGCACACCGCTGCCAGCAGCGGCAGCACCACACCCCAGCCAAACAGCCCGCTGCCCGGCCGGATCACGATCAGCACCCCGACGAAGCCACCCGCCACCATCGCCCAGCGCAGGCGCGACACCTGTTCCTTGAGCAGCCAGGCCGCCAGCAGGGTGACGATCAGCGGCATCAGCATGACGATGGCGGTGAACTCGGCCACCGGCATCAGCTGCACGCCGTAAAAGCCCGCCGCCGAAGTGATCAGCAGCAGCACGCCGCGCATCAGCTGGAAGCGGGGCTGTCTGGGCCGCCAGGTCGCTCCGGCAGTGGCCTGTGCGCCGCGCGACAGCCACGCGGCCATCAGCACCGCCTGAATGCCATAGCGCGCCCACAGCACGAACAGCACCGGCATCACTGCGCCGATGACCTTGATGGAGGTGTCCATCGAGGCGAAGCAGCCCGCCATCAGCAAGGTCAGCGCGATGCCCTGACCGGGCTTGTTTTGCTCGGCGATCAAGCGGGCTGGGCCAGCGATGCGCTCATGCGCCGTCGCTTCATTGCGGCAGGATGACGCGGTGCTCCAGTGCTTCCCACACCGGGGACAGGCGCACTGGCAGCACGGGCAGCGTGCCCAGATCGATGCGGCTTTCCTCGGGGCTGTGGAAGTCGCTGCCGCGCGAGGCGAGCAGGTCGAACTCGATGGCCATGTCGGCGTACTTGATGAAGTCGGAACTGTTGTGGCTGCCGGTCACCACTTCGACGCCGCGCCCGCCGTGGGCCTTGAATTCGGTGAACAGCGCGAACTCCTCGTTCACGCTGATCTTGTAGCGCCCCGGGTGGGCAATCACCGCCACGCCGCCGGCTTCGGTGATCCAGCGCACCGCATCGCCCAGCGCGGCCCAGCGGTGGGGCACGAAACCCGGCTTGCCTTCGACCAGAAACTTGCGGAACACGTCGTTGGTGCTGCTGCACACACCGGCTTCCACCAGATAGCGAGCGAAGTGAGTGCGCGCGATCAGCTCGGGGTTGCCGGCGTACTTGAGCGCGCCTTCGAACGTGCCATGGATGCCCACGGCCGCCAGGCCTGCGGCCATCTCGCGCGCCCGCGCATCGCGTCCGCCGCGTGTCGACTCGAGCCCGTGCACCAGCGCCTCGTTGTCGGTATCAAAGCCCAGCCCGACGATGTGCACCGTGGTGCCGGCAAACGAAACCGAAATCTCGGTGCCCGCCAGATAGGGCAGGCCCAATGCAGAGGCGGCATCACGCGCGCGCTTTTGGCCGCCAATTTCATCGTGATCGGTCAGTGCCCACAACTCGACGCCGTTGGCCTTGGCCCGAGCGGCCAGCGCCTCAGGCTGCAGCGTGCCGTCGGAGACGCACGAGTGACAGTGCAAGTCGGCGTTGGTCCAGGCGATGGGGGTTGACACCGAATTGATTGTAGGGAGGTGCCCCTTTTTTCAACTGACGCAGCGCACTGGCGGCCCCGCCCGCGGTGGGGGATCACCTCAGGGCGCAGCCTCGGCGGCCTCGACGATCAACTGCAGCCTCTGGCGGCCGTTGTATTCGTCCATGCTCAGCCGGTAGGCCAGCATCACCCGCACGGGCAGCGGCTCGGCGTGGTTGAACCAGATGGCGTCGCGCAGCGTGCCGCAGTGCTTCACGCTCAGCTTCAGGTGCTTTTCGCCGACCAGCCGCTGGCTGACCACCTCGACTGCGTCGCTGAACAGCGGCGCTTCAAACGACGGCCCCCACACCTGCGCGTCGAGCGCGGCCACGGTGGCGGTGGTGAAGTGCTCGATGCCCAGCGGTCCGTCGCTCAGCAGCCGCCGCTCCAGCGTGGCGGCGTCCAGCCATTCAGCGGCCACGCGCTGCAAGGCGGTATCGAAGGTGGCGAAGTCGGCCTCGGCCACCGTGCAGCCCGCGGCCATCGCGTGGCCACCGAACTTCTTCAGCACACTAGGGTGGCGTTTGCTGACCAGATCGAGCGCGTCGCGCAGGTGAAAGCCATCGATCGACCGGCCCGAGCCCTTGAGCAGCCCGTCGTGTCCGCGTGCAAACACGAAGGTCGGGCGGTGCACGCGATCTTTCAGGCGCGATGCCACGATGCCCACCACGCCTTCGTGAAACCCGCTGTCGTAGATCGCGAGCGCCGGCGGCGCGGCGGCCGGGCCTTGCAGTTTTTGCAGCAGCGCTTCGAGCAGCGACTCGGCTTGTTCGCGCATGCCCGATTCGAGTTCGCGCCGTTCGCGGTTGATGGCGTCGAGCTGCTGCGCGAGTTGCGCGGCGCGCCCGGCGTCGTCGGTGGTCAGGCATTCGATGCCCAGCGTCATGTCCGACAGCCGCCCGGCCGCGTTGATGCGCGGGCCCAGGGCAAAACCAAAGTCCGCGCCAGCGGCACGCGAGGCATCGCGCCCGGCAGCCGCAAACAGCGCGGCCACACCTGGCTGCATGCACCCGGCGCGAATGCGCTTGAGCCCTTGCGCGACCAGCCGGCGGTTGTTGGCATCGAGCCGCACCACATCGGCCACCGTGCCCAGCGCCACCAGATCGAGCAGGCTGTCGAGCCGGGGCTGCGCTGCCGCAGCTTCGAACGCGCCGCGTTGTCTTAGCTCGCTGCGCAGTGCCAGCAGCACATAGAACATCACCCCCACGCCGGCCAGATGCTTGCTGGCAAAGCCGCAGCCCGGCTGGTTGGGGTTGACGATCACATGAGCGTCGGGCAGCACGATGGCGTCGTCGATCTGCGCGGGCAGGTGGTGGTCGGTGACCACCACCGACAGGCCCTGGGCTCTCGCATGTGCCACACCTTCAAGGCTGGCGATGCCGTTGTCCACGGTGACCAGCACCTGCGCGCCTTGTTCCAGCGCCAGATCCACGATGGCCGGCGTCAGGCCGTAGCCATGCACCTGACGGTCGGGCACCACATAGCGCAGCGTGCCGGGCGCCGCACCCAGCAGCGCCAGACCGCGCATCGCTACCGCGCAAGCCGTGGCCCCGTCGCAGTCGTAGTCGGCCACCACGCAAATGCGCAGCCCGTCGCGCAGCGCATCGGCCAGCAGCGTGGCCGCGGCCGCCGCACCCAGCAGGTCGGCCGGCGGCAGCAGCTTGGCCAAGGCGTCATCCAACTCGTCAGCCGCACGCACGCCGCGCGAGGCAAACAGCCGAGCCAGCAGCGGCGACACGCCAGCCTGCTCGAGCGTCCAGGCTGCGCGCGGCACCGGCACGCGCTGTTGCAAGGTCGGCGTGACGCTCACAGCGCTTCCAGCACAGTGTGCGCCTCGACGGTGCGAAAGCGGTCAAAGAACCACTGCAAGCGTGAACGCGGCAAGGCGTCGTAGCGCTGCCAGCCGCGCTCGCCGCACAGCGTGAGCGAGACCGCGCCGTCATGGGCGGCGCCGTTGGCAAACACCGAGACCACTTCGGCGTCGAGCGCGCGCCAGGCGTCGGCCCAGCCCGCCCAGTCTTGCGCCAGCAGCGGCGCGCGCAATCGGTTGTCGACCAGCACCTCGGTCACCGCGCGCTGCGAGCGGCCGCAGCCGCTGAGCCAAAACGAGTTGACCGGCAGCGCGCCGCGCGCTTCACGCGCTTCGTTCACCGGATGCGAGTGCAGCAGCATCTGCACCTCGTTTTGCAGCCGGCGCACCCAGCGCAGGCGTTGCGTTTGCGCTTCGCAGTCCTGCGCATCGCCGCGCAGCCACAGGTCGACGTTGCGGCCGATCACCCGGTCGATCGACGCGCAGGCCAGTCCTTCCAGACGCTCGTGCGCCAAATACCAACGCCCTGCCGCGCCCCAGCTCAGCGAGCCGCCTTCGCCGTCTTCTTCAAACAAAGGGCGCACCGCATCGAACAGCGCGCGAGATTCGCCTTCGGGCAAATCGAGTTCTTGCGGATCGGCCAGCGAGATGTGCTCGCGCCCGACGTGCCAGTGCACCGGCGTGACCAGCCCCCACGCCTTCGAGCCCACCTCAATGCCGTCACCACGCGCCGCCAGCGCCGCCCACGGCCAGCAGCCGTCGTTTCCGTGCCAGCCGTAGGCCGTGGCCAGCGCCCGCTCATGCGGCGGCGACAGCGTGTATTCGTCATCGATGTCGCGCGTGGTCGGCTGCAAACCGGTGATCAACCGCGCCACGTTGGGCAGCTTGAGCGTTCGCAGGGCTTGCGATGTGGCCTCGGAGCTGGCGCTGGCGTGGGGGATGAGGAGATGCATGGGCGGGATTATCGGGATGGGGATCCCGAGGGGCCTTTCGTTTCCCTGCGAGGGGGGTCGTTTGGGGCTGCGCCCGGCGGGGCTTGGTGCAGTGCGCTGCAGCGCGCCGGGTTCCGCCCCGGCTGGCGGGTAACTTTCTTCTGCTGGCCCAGAAGAAAGTCACCAAAGAAGAGGGCCTGGAACACCAGCCCATTTGAGTGGCTCGCTTCGGCTACACGCCTACTTCGAAGGCTCTGGCACGAGAACATTCAGCGAGCTACTTTGTCGGTTACCTCGCTAACGCTCAGTCGCTCAAGTGCGTTTCGCCTCGACCCTGCGGGTCCACGGCGTGGTGGCGTGCCGAGGTGGTCGCGGTTTGGCCTTGCCCGTGCAGCTACCAACAAGTGGCTGTCGGCCGCAGGCGGTCGCAGCCGCGCCGCTGGTGCCGCGGTCAAGGCAAAGCCTGTCGCCGCCCACCCTCTCGGGTCCTCAGTGGCATTACCTATGGGGCGTACTCGGAAGTCCGCCTGTAGCCGCAGCGAGCAGGCCAAATGGGCTGGTGTTGGGGCCCTTTGCTTTGGTGACTTTCATTTGGGCCAGCAAATGAAAGTTACTCGGGAGCCGGGCCGAGACCCGGCGCGGTCCCACGCAGGGAACCCGCGCTGCGGCCAGCAAGACCCGGCGGGCTCTCGCCCAGAGAACAAACCCCTCCGGTAGCATCGCCGCCACATGAACATCCCCTTCGAACTCCAGATCGGCTGGCGCTATACGCGGGCGGGTCGCAGTGGGCGGCGCAATGGGTTCATATCGTTCATTTCGATGGTGTCGATGCTGGGCATCGCGCTGGGGGTGGCGGCGCTGATCATCGTGTTGTCGGTGATGAACGGCTTTCAAAAAGAAGTGCGCGACCGAATGTTGTCGGTGATCTCGCACGTCGAGATCTATCAGCCGCAAGGTGAGGCGCTGGCCGATTGGCAGGCCACGGCCACCGAGGCCAGGCGCAATGAGCAGGTGGTGGGCGCAGCACCCTTCATCGCGACGCAAGCGCTGATTGCGCGCGGCGACGACATGCGTGGCGCCGTGGTGCGTGGCATTTCGCCGGCCGACGAGGCCACCGTCACCGCGCTGGCGGCGCAGTTGCGCGACACCACGCTGGCCAAGCTGGTGCCCGGTGGCTGGGGCATCGTGCTGGGTGGCGAGCTGGCGCGGTCTTTGGGTGTGAAGGTGGGCGATCGCGTGACCATCGTCGCGCCCGGCGGGCAGGTCACGCCGGCGGGGGTGATTCCGCGTCTCAAGCAGCTCACGCTGGTGGGCACCTTCGACGCCGGCCACTACGAATACGACAGCGGTCTGGCGCTGATGCACGTTGACGACGCCGCGCGGCTGTTTCGTGTGGCCGGCCCCACCGGCGTGCAGCTGCGCCTGAAAGACGCGCAGCAAGCGCGCGAGGTGGCCGACGAGATCCAGATGCGTCTGGGCGCAGCGGTGCGCGTGAGCGACTGGACGCGCACCAACCGCAACTGGTTTCAGGCGGTGCAGATCGAAAAGCGGCTGATGTTCATCATCCTCACGCTCATCGTTGCGGTGGCGGCCTTCAATCTGGTGTCGACGCTGGTGATGACCGTGACCGACAAGCAAGCCGACATCGCCATCTTGCGCACGCTGGGCGCCAGCCCGCGCTCAATCATGACCATCTTCATGGTGCAAGGCGCCGCCTCGGGCGTGATCGGCACGCTGGCGGGCATGGGGCTGGGGCTGCTGGTGGCGTTCAACGTGGATGTGATCGTGCCGGCCATCGAGCGCGCGCTGCACATGAGCTTTTTGCCCGGCAGCGTCTACCTGATCAGCCACATGCCCAGCGACCCGCAAAGCGCCGACATCCTGCCCGTCGTGGCGATCTCGCTGGCGCTGGCTTTCGTGGCCACCGTGTACCCGAGCTGGCGCGCGAGCCGCGTGCAGCCGGCCGAGGCGTTGCGCCATGAGTGACGCCGCCTTCGCCGCCACGCCGCCAGCAACCGGCAGCGTGATCCGCGCCGTCGGCCTGCACAAGCGCTTTCGCGAAGGCACGCTCGATGTGGCGGTGCTGCAAGGCATCGACCTCGATATCGCTGCGGGCGAAACCGTGGCCATCGTCGGCGCGTCGGGCTCGGGCAAGAGCACGCTGCTGCACCTGATGGGCGGGCTCGATGCGCCCACGCAAGGCACCGTCACCCTGATGGGCCGCGACCTGCAGCGCCTGGACGCGCCAGCGCAAGGCGAGTGTCGCAACCGGCACCTGGGCTTCGTCTACCAGTTTCACCACCTGCTGCCCGAGTTCTCGGCGCTCGACAACGTGGCCATGCCGCTGCGCATTCGCCGTGTCGATCAGGCCACCGCGCGCGCCTCGGCCGCCGTCGTGCTGCAGCAAGTGGGCCTGGGCCACCGGCTTGATCACCGGCCCGCGCAGTTGTCGGGCGGCGAGCGCCAACGCGTGGCCATCGCCCGCTCGCTGGTCGGCGCGCCCGCGTGCGTGCTGGCCGACGAGCCCACCGGCAACCTCGACCGCGAAACCGCCGACGGCGTGTTCGACCTGATGCTCGATCTGGCCCGCAGCCGCGGCATGGCTTTCGTGCTGGTCACCCACGACGAGTCGCTCGCCGCCCGCTGCGACCGGGTGCTGAAACTGCGTCTGGGCCGCGTGGTCGCCTGAGCCGCTGGCCCTCACCCTGACCCTCTCCCACAGGGAGAGGGGACCCGTATTGCTCCCTCTCCCGCCCGGCGGGAGAGGGCAGGGGTGAGCGTGGTGGAGACGCTGGGGCTGATCGCGGAAGAGCGAACTGAGATGGCTCCCTCTCCCGCTCGCGGGAGAGGGCAGGGGTGAGGGTCGTGTAACCGCTGCGACTGATGGCGGCAGAAGAAACTTGCGTGACTCCCTCTCCCGCTTGCGGGAGAGGGCCGGGGTGAGGGTTGCTGCCTCGCCCGAAGATGCGGGTTGCACTTGGTCCCTGACCACGCAAAACCCCCTATTTAGGGGGTGTTCAGCCGCGCTCATTTCAGGGACGTTAGGTCACGGGGTGCTCCGACTGGGCCTTGCGCAGAGCCCATCCACCCAAACCAGCGCTTGGACGCTGGAAGAAAGAGAGCACCACCATGAAAAAGATCACCCTGAAGACCGCCTTGCTGCTGGCAACCGTGCTGTTGGTGCCAACGGCGGCCAATGCATCGACGCTGACGTACAGCTATGACGATGGGTCCACCATCCACTTCGAAGGAACGTTCGAAGGCGAGCTGGATTCGAACAACAACCTGTTCGCGATTGATCGGACGAAGACAGGGACTGGGGGCTTCTATAAATCGGGCAACTATCAGGTCTGGACTCTGAATACTATTGACCTTGACCAGCAGTACTCCTATCCTGGAAATGCATTTCCAAGCGTCACGCTGGACGGCTCCTTCATGGATGTGAACGCCTTTAGTGATGACAATGCTTATGGTTGGTCCGCGAGCGTGAACAACTACTTCGCCTATGTTCAATCGGAGTCGCGTTTTGGTTTGAATAACGGGACGGAATTTCTGAGTGCGACGTTCAACGTTGCCTACTGGGACGCATCGGTAAGCGTCTCCCCCATCCCCGAACCCGAAACCTACGCCCTGATGCTCGCCGGTTTGGCACTGGTAGGTGTTGCGGCACGCAGGCGCCAAGCGAAGTAAGCCGTCAGGTCATCGACGTCACAAGACCGGCCCCAGTGGCCGGTTTTTTTCAGCCGGGCCCGGCCCTAAAGACCTCAACCCAGCAGCCCTCAGTCGCTGGACCACGCAGAGAAAAACCATGAAAAAACTGATCCTGAAAACCGCGCTGCTGCTGGCCGCCGCACTGGCCTTGCCGATGTCGGCGAATGCGGTGCCAACGCTGGTGGATCCCTCTGAGTTGATGACAGGCGTCAACGGCCTGGTGGTTGGTGGGGTGACCTACGACGTGACGTTTTCGTTGAGTGCCGATCCAGACCAGTCGGGTGCCACGGGATTGGATTCATCGCATGCCGCGACGGCGCTGGCCGATTTTTTCAACACGCAGACGATCACATCCGCGGAGCTGTTCTACACACAAACTAATTTTATTCATAATGCTCTGTATATATGGCTTGATTACGAGCGTTTTATGGAAACATTTGGTGGAAATGGATTATCTGCATCCTACCGTTATGGGGGGAATGCTCTTTTCCCGAACGGGCGTTACAACGATTGGACGGTCGGCGATGGAGATATATATGGACTCCCCCTCGCCGGGAGTTTGAGGCAGATTGCTGGAGTTGATCCATTCATCGGAATCCATGAAGCTGCCAATTTGATCAACGTGTCGGCCTCATTCCAAGCGGCCCCCATCCCCGAACCCGAAACCTACGCCCTGATGCTGGCCGGTCTGGCTTTAGTGGGTGCTGCGGCCCGTCGCAGGCGCGCGCGGGCCTGACGCGACACCACAGTTTCGGCAACACCACATCGGGGGCTTCGGCCTCCGTTGGCGTTTCTGGGCGGGCCGGTGGGTGGTTGAGGCGCCGGCCCTCACCCTGGCCCTCTCCCTCGGGGAGAGGTAATTTGAACGCGGCCCACCCTCACCCTGGCCCTCTCCCAAAGGGAGAGGGAATGGATACGCCCTCACCCTGGCTCTCTCCCAAAGGGAGAGGGGATTTGAAGTGGCCTCACCCTGACCTTCTCCCACGAGTGGGAGAGGGGATCTGACGGGCCATTTTCCGCTGCGCGGGGAATGGTGCCTTGGCTCCCTCTCCCGCAATCCGAAGAGGTCACTTGACTGGCTCCCTCTCCCGCTTGCGGGAGAGGGCAGGGGTGAGGGTATACGCCTGCAAAAAACTTGGCAATCCGACTGGAAAAAATAATAGAAACATCATTCATTTCAGCCACTTACAAGTGGCATCATATTGGCAATCATGGTGACACTTTACGATTCCGTCCATCAGTTTGAACCGCTGATGCCGTCCGAGGCAGCGCAGCAGCCGCTGCTGGCTCAAGCGCACGATCTGGCGCGCGCTGCGTTGCAGTTGGCCGGCACGCGGGTGCCTGCCGAGCTGCGCGCTCTGCTGCGGGGCATGAACTCGTATTACTCCAATCGGATCGAGGGGCAGCACACGCGCCCGTTCGAGATCGAGCAGGCGCTGCGGCGCGATTTTTCAGACAACCGCGAGCTGGCGGCCCGGCAGCGGCTGGCGGTGGCGCACATCGATGCCGAGACCGCCATCGAATCGCGCTACGCTGGCCCTGAAGGCGCTCGGCGGCTGTATGGCGTTGATGCGCTCACCGACGTGCACCGTGAACTGTTCGTCCGCCTGCCCGCCAGTGATCTGCTCACTCCCGAGGGCGCGGCCATCGCTCCCGGCCAGCTGCGCGAGCGTGAGGTCAGTGTGGGCCAGCACGTGGCGCCGGCCTTTGACGCGGTACCCGCGATGCTGCAGCGCTGGGGCGACATCTACGGCGGCACACGCCGCGGCGAGGCCGCGCTGTTGGCACTGGCCGCCGCCCACCAGCGGCTGGGCTGGGTGCACCCGTTTGTCGATGGCAACGGGCGGGTGATGCGGCTGCACACGCATGCGATGCTCACCGCGCTGGGCTACACGGGCGGCTTGTGGTCGCCATTGCGTGGCTTTGCGCGCAGCACCGATCGTTATTACGCGCTGCTGGCCGCGGCCGATGAGCCGCGTCGCGCCGATCTGGATGGCCGTGGCAACCTGAGCCAGCAAGCGCTTGTCGACTGGATCGGCTACGTGCTGTCGGTGTGCCAAGACCAGGTCGATTTCATGGCAGCCCTGTTGAAGCTGGGCGACATGGAACGTCGCATCGCCGCCTGTCTGGCCTATGAGGAACAAACGCTGCGATCCGGCGTGCGGCTGGCCGCACTGCGGCCGCTGCACTACCTGTTCGCCACCGACAGCGCATTGGAGCGCGGCGAATTCAAGAGCATGACGGGCCTGGGCGAGCGCACGGCCGGCACCGTGCTCAAGGCCCTGCTGGATCGTCGTCTGGTCGCCAGCGACACACCACAAGGTCCGCTGCGCTTTGGCTTGCCGCTGCACGCGCTGCGCTTTTACTTTCCGGCCTTGTGGCCCGAAGCCGAGGCAGACGACGGCGATTCGGGCGCCGTCACGCTCGCCGCCACCCAGGCCGGCCAGCAGCCCTCACCCTAGCCTTCTCCCGCGGGGAGAGGTGATGGACACACCCTCACCCTGACCCTCTCCCACAGGTGGGAGAGGGAACTTGATTTGCCATCACCCACCAGTGGGTGATGGGACTTGAACAGCCGTCTCCCGCCAGCGGGAGACGGGATTTGCATTGGCTCCCTCTCCCGCAAGCGGGAGAGCGAACTGATATGACCCCCTCTCCCGCAAGCGGGAGAGGGCAGGGGTGAGGGTGCATTCGTTGCCGCTCCCACCCTGGCGCGCGGCATCATCCCCCCATGACCTGGATCGACACCCACTGCCACCTCGATGCGCCCGAATTCGGTGGCGGCGCGGCAGCGGTGGTGGCGCGTGCCAGGGCAGTGGGCGTCACGCAGCTGGTGCTGCCGGCCATCGAGGTGGCCAATGTCGGCGCGGTGCGCGCGCTGGCGCATGAACATGGGCTGGCGTGGGCGGCGGGCATTCATCCCTTGTGCACCGGTCGCGCGGGAGATGACGATGTGGCGCGCATCGGTGAGCTGCTGCAGCAGCACGCCGACGACCCGCGGCTGGTGGCGGTGGGCGAGATCGGGTTGGATCACTTCGTGGCGGGGCTCGACCCTGAGCGGCAGACGCGTTTTGTGGCGGCGCAGCTGGCGCTGGCGCGGCGCTTTGATCTGCCGGTGATCTTGCATGTGCGGCGCTCGGCCGACAGCCTGCTCGCGCAATTGCGGCGCACGCCGGTGCGCGGCGGCATTGCGCACGCGTTCAACGGCAGCGAGCAGCAAGCGCTGGCCTTCGTGGCCCTAGGCTTCAAGCTGGGTTTTGGTGGTGCGATGACCTTCGAGCGCGCCTTGCAGCTGCGCCGGCTGGCCACCGTGCTGCCGCTCGAGGCCATCGTGCTCGAGACCGATTCGCCCGACATCCCGCCGCAATGGCTCTACGTCACCGCCGCTGAGCGCGCGGCGCGGCCCGCCGCGCAAGCGCCCAACGAGCCGGCGCAGCTGCCGCGCATTGCGCACACGCTGGCCGATCTGCGCGGCCTGCCGCTTGAGGCGATTGCCGCAGCCACCACCGCCAATGCGTTTGCGGCGCTGCCGCGGCTGGGCCAACTCGGCGCTTGATGGGGCCATGGGCTTGGCGCCGCGCCGGCGCTGCGCCAGAATCGACCCCGCTCCGGGGTGCACGCATGTTGCGTGCTGAGATGGTCCATCCAAACCCGCGAACTTGAACCGGTTAGTACCGGCGTAAGGAGAGCCTTCCCCCGATGCGTTCGGGGGAGCCTTCGGAGCACTTTCAGTCACGAAGGACTCCCGATGAACGCTCCCGACTCCCTGGCCCAGCTGCTCGCACTCACCCGCGAGCCGTTTCCTGCTTCGCGCAAGGTCCATCTACAAGGCTCGCGCGACGACCTGCGCGTGCCGACGCGCGAGGTGTCGCTCAGCAACGGCGAGTGCGTGAGCCTGTACGACACCTCTGGGCCCTATACCGACCCGGGCGCGGCCATCGACGTGCGCCGCGGTTTGCCCTCGGTGCGCAGCGCGTGGATCGAAGGGCGTTGCGACACGCAGGCCTATGACGGACGCAGCCGCGTGGCGCTCGACGACGGCGCCAAGAGCGAAGACCGCGACGCCGCACGCATCGAGCAGTTGCGCCTGGATGCCATCGGCCTGCAGCGCCGTCCGCGCCGCGCGCTGGCCGGCGCCAACGTGACGCAGATGCACTACGCGCGGCGTGGCATCGTGACGCCCGAGATGGAATACGTGGCGCTGCGCGAGAACGGCCGGCGCGAGTGGATGCGCGAATACCTGGCCAGCCCCGAGCGCGAGCAGCGCCTGCGCGGCAACCCGATGGGTGCCAGCCTGCCCGCGCTGGTCACGCCCGAGTTCGTGCGCGACGAGGTGGCGCGTGGCCGAGCCATCATCCCGGCCAACATCAACCACCCCGAAGTCGAGCCGATGGCGATCGGGCGCAACTTCCTGGTCAAGATCAACGCCAACATCGGCAACTCGGCGGTCACCTCGAGCATCGAGGAAGAGGTTGAAAAACTCGTGTGGGCGATCCGCTGGGGCGCCGACAACGTGATGGATCTGTCGACCGGCCGCAACATCCACACCACGCGCGACTGGATCGTGCGCAACTCGCCGGTGCCCATCGGTACGGTGCCGATCTATCAGGCGCTCGAGAAGGTCGGCGGCGTGGCCGAGGACCTGACCTGGGCCATCTACCGCGACACGCTGATCGAGCAGGCCGAGCAGGGCGTCGACTACTTCACCATCCATGCCGGGCTGCGCCTGCCGTTCATCCACCTCACGGCCAACCGGCGCACCGGCATCGTCTCGCGCGGCGGATCGATCATGGCCAAGTGGTGCATCTCGCACCACAAGGAAAGCTTTCTGTACACGCACTTCGAAGACATCTGCGACATCATGAAGGCCTACGACGTGAGCTTCTCGCTGGGCGACGGGCTGCGTCCGGGCTCGGGTGCCGACGCCAACGACGAGGCGCAGTTTGCCGAGCTGCGCACGCTGGGCGAGCTCACGCAGATCGCCTGGAAGCACGACGTGCAGACCATGATCGAAGGCCCCGGCCACG
>JBBAPK010000051.1:0-13486 GCA_040400875.1 Burkholderiaceae bacterium
CAATTGGGCGGCGCCCTGGGCCGATACGCCGTCAACACGCTCAACAGCACCGCCGTCGCCGTCATCGATGACCGCACTGCCTACGGCCAGGGCGTGGCTCAAGAGTTTGAAAAAGGCGTTGTCTCAGCCGGCGGCAAGGTGGTTGCGCACCAGTTCACCACCGACAAGGCCACGGATTTCACTTCCATCCTGACCGCCATCAAGGCGAACAAGCCGGACCTGATCTTTTTCGGTGGAATGGACGCTGTGGCCGGGCCGATGATTCGCCAGATGAGGCAACTGGGCATCGACGCCAGGTTCGTCGGTGGTGATGGCCTGTGCACCAGCGATCTGCCGCAGTTGGCCGCTGGGGCGATCGCTGATGGCAAGGTGTTTTGCGCTGAAGCCGGTGGCGTGGAAGGCGAGCAGAAAAAAGGCATGGACGACTTCCGCATGGCCTTCAAGAAAAAGTACGGCGTCGAGGTGAAGTTGTACGCTCCGTATGTCTATGACGCTGTCGGGCTTTTGGCCGCCGCGATGGTCAAGGCGGGTTCGGCAGACCCACTCAACTACATCCCTGCGCTGGCCGCGACCGAAGGCTACAAGGGCGTCACCGGCTTGATTTCGTTCGACCCCAAGGGCGACATCAAGAACGCATCTCTCACGCTTTTCACCTATCGCAGCGGTGTTCGAGAGCAGATCGCAGTCATTCGTTGAGCCCGCCAGGGCCCTGATTCGAATCGGCCCGGGCTGTTGGGCAAAAGTGGCTTAACGGTGGCCGAACAGGCCTTGAAACTCGGCATGCAGTTCGTCGCCACGCAGTTCGATGACGTCCAGACCGAATTTGAGATCGGCCGACGAATCAAAGTGCCCCCGGGTCGTTTGCTCACGCGCCAAAGGCTGTGCGCTGGGCATGCGCGCTTGCTGAAGGGTCCGGATGCCTTGCTGTGAACTCACGGTCCGAAGCGGAAGGGAACTGAAGGAATTCACGGCACGCCTTTGAATCTGGTTCTGATGTGATCGCCAATCGAGTTGTGACATCGATGGATCAACAACCCTAGATTAGTGCGATTTCTTGCCCAAGAGTGCTATCCGAGATGATGGTTGTTCACATCGCAGTGTGCGAATTTTCACGGTAAGTGCCTCGGGGTTCGATGACGCTCTCTTTCGAGCGCAAAGGGCTTGTTTTCGGCCCTTGGCTTGGACGTGGCAAAGTCCGTGGAAGCTTCATGATTTCTCAAGAAAGGCCATGCATGGAAAGCACCGACCCTCGCGTTTTGCGTCAGGAAATCGAGGTCATGATGGCCATGCAGGCCGGCGTCACCGTGATCCTGTCATCGTTGATCGCGACCCATCCGCGGTACCGCGAATTCCAGTTGCACGTGACGGCCTTGGTCGAGTTGGCCGACGCAGGCACGCTGTGGAAGCCCTTGAATGACCGTCAGCGCGCCATTGCCAGGCTCTACGTCGAGGAGTTGCAAAGCATCCATTCGCGCCTTGAATCGGCGCTTGATGAGCCTGAACCCATGTGGCCCCCCCAAGAGTGAGCAAAGCAAGTTCGATTTGCTCATCCACAAACAACGGTCGGGATCTCCGGCCGTTGTTGCTGTCACTTCTTGTTGAACTGGTTCAGGATCCAGATGCCGACAACGATGAACCAAAGAACGAAAAGAATCTGAGTGACTGTCATGTCTGTCTCCTTGATGGACGGGTTGATTCAGTGGGGCGGTGATTTTCGGCGGGTGAAGGTGAGCGCCAAGCCGTTCAGGCCGCGACCTGCCGCATCGGGGTTCTGCGTATCAAAGGCGATATGGCGTACAGGGTGCCAATCAGAAGGCAGACCTCGATGCCATAGACCACGGCATAGGCCGTTGCCGATGCGGTCTGCGTGGCAACCACATCACGAATCACGCCACCCAGCGCAATGGCAAGACCAGCAGCAGTGGCCTGTACTGCGCCCCAGGCGCCCAGCGCGAGTCCGCTTTGTTCCTTTGGGGCCAGGTTCATGGTCGCCGTCAATGTGCCGTGGCCAAACAAACCGCCACCAAAACCGATCAGGAACACCCCAAGTGAAAACAGCGCCTGTGAGTTCAGGCTGTCCGAACAAATCAAGGCCACGAACGCGGGCACGCCAACCTGGGTGCCGATGCTGGCCATGCGAAACGGGTCCATCCCACGACTCAGCACCTTCGATGCGAGCGCAAACCCGCCCAACCCGCCCAGAGCCAGAGTTGCGGTCAGAGCCGTGGTGGCTGCAACGCTCAGGTGAAGGATTTCACCGCCATAGGGCTCAAGCAGCACGTCTCCCATGCTGAACGCCATGGTCCCCAGAGCGACTGCGATCAAGCGTCTGACCGCATCGTTGCCGCTGGTGAAGGTAGACCAAGACTCCCTGAAGCTTGGGTCCTGGCGGTACGGTTGTGTCGAGCGGTTTCGTCCCTCCTGCTTCCACAGGGCGGTCACATTGAGGATCAATGTGAGAAGTGCAGCGCCTTGGATCACCTGGATGAGCCGTCCGGGGCTGAAATCAGCCAACAGTGCGCCGAATACCAGCGCGCTCATGATCATGCCCAGCAGCAGCATCACGCACATCAGCCCCACCACATTGGGCTGGGACTCGACCGGAGCGAGATCAGTGGCCAGTGCCAGACCGGCGGTTTGCGTTGTGTGCAAGCCCGCACCCACCAGCAAGAATGCGATGGCCGCGCCCAGCCAGCCCACCCATTCGGGAGCCCGACTTGCCTGACCGCTTCCCGACAGCACCAGCAACGCAAACGGCATGATCGCCAGCCCTCCGAACTGGATCAGCGTGCCCATCCAGATGAAGGGAACACGCCGCCAACCGAGCGCCGAGCGATGAGTGTCCGAACGAAATCCGATGAGTGCCCTGAAAGGTGCAAAGAGCAAAGGCAGGGCGACCATGGTCGACACCAGCGCCGCGGGCACCTTGAGCTCAACGATCATCACCCGGTTGAGTGTTCCGACGAGTAAAACCAGCGCCATCCCAACGGACACCTGAAACAAGGACAGCCTGAGCAATCGGCTCAAAGGCAGGCCAGGGCTCGCCGCGTCGGCAAAAGGCAAAAAGCGCGAGCCCATGCTGGCCCAGGCGCGCATGAGTTTTTGAGTGGCCGCAGTCATCGGGTGTGGGTCATGAGTCGGACTGAGCCCAGTTTCCAAGTCTTGTTCTTCTCGCCGTCAACCAAGCCTGGTAATGGCCTGTGTCCCAAGTAAATAGTCCAGGGCCTTTTAGGGCCCCGGACGTTGATGAACCCTCCGAAGAGGATTCCTTACTTCTGAGCAGCAGCCGCTTCAGGTGCAGCAGCCATGGCGTGTGCCGTGACTGCAGCCTTGCCAGCTGAGCCGTTCAGGAAGCCGCGTACCCAGGTCGTGTTGGACACGAGGGCCAGGTGAACGCAGAACGAACCCACAGCAACCGCGCCGAGGAAGATGGGCACGCCCACCGACGGACGGACGACCGTCCAGATTTTTCCGTAAATCATGGTGTGGTCCTCTTACTTGAGCCAAGGGGAGTAGATGAACGCCAGCAGGTGTGCCAGCGCGGCGATCATTCCGAAAATCTGCGTCCCCTGAATCAGGTGACGGTGGATTTCTTCGGATTCCGCATCGGTCAGGCCGGATGGCCCTGGTGTGTCTTTGTACGACATGGTGTTGATCTCCTTGCAAGACGTTTAAACGCGTGCTTCACCCGCACGAGGGTTCTTCATGGCCACCATGGCCAGAAACCTTCAGGCACCTCAAGCACGAGGTGTCAATAAAAAGTGACATGAACTGCCGTCAAGTAAAATTTACATACTGAGGGGTGGTGCTGTCAATAAGAAATACCCACAGCCGTGGCGAAGGCACCAAGTTGGTCGAACGCTGTGTGTTCACGGGGTTGCAGCGCAAAATGCGAGTCCAGTGCAGCCGATGAAGGATCTGAAATGCGACGCGTTGTTTTCAACCAGAAGGGCGGTGTCGGCAAATCAACCATCACCTGCAACCTCGCGGCCATCGCGGCGCATCGGGAGCAGCGCACGCTGGTGATTGATCTCGATCGTCAGGCCAACTCAAGCCGCTACCTGCTGGGCGCCGCAGCCGATGAAGAGTTCGCGGGGGCCGCCGAGTTCTTTGAGGCGACCTTGAAGTTCAGCGTGCGCGGCGCGGACACCGCCGACTTCATCGTCGAGACGCCCTGGGAAAACCTGCATTTGATGGGTGCCAGCTCTGCGCTTGATGAGTTGCACGGCAAGCTGGAGAGCCGGCACAAGATCTACAAGCTGCGCGACGCACTGCTCGAGCTGGCGAGCGACTACGACAGCATCTGGATCGACACGCCACCGGCGCTGAATTTCTACACGCAGTCAGCCTTGATCGCGGCTCAGGGTTGCCTGATCCCGTTCGACTGTGACGACTTCTCGCGTCGCGCGCTTTACGGGCTGCTGGAAAGCGTCAAGGAAATTCAGGCCGACCACAACGCCGAGCTGCGAGTCGAGGGCATCGTGGTCAACCAGTTCCAGCCCAGAGCCACGTTGCCTCAGCGCACGGTCCAGGAGCTGATCGATGAAGGTCTGCCTGTGCTCGTTCCTTACCTTGGCGCCAGCGTCAAGATCAAGGAGTCTCACGAGCTGTCCATGCCCATGATTCATCTGGACCCGCGGCACAAGCTGACGCAGGCATTCGAGTCGCTTTACGACTCGCTGGGCTGAGACGCCGGGTCAGTTCGGCTGGTAGCTGAACTTCTGCCCGCCGATGGTGGCTTCGTACATCAGCCCGCCGTTGACCACGGTGAAGGTGGCCATGCCCTTGTAGTACTCGCCCACGTTCTTGGCATCGTCCTTGGTGCCGCTCACGCCTGCCGAATTGCCCGCAGTGTTGGCCTTGGCGCCTGCGGCTGCCGTGATCGCCACGGCCGAGGCCTCGGCACCAAACTCGAAGTTGCCGCTGGTGAACTCATCGAGCGAGCGCTTGTCTTCGAAGAAGATGATCTGGCTGTAAGCCTGTCCGCCAAGCTGAAAGCCGAGCGTGAGTTGGGTCATCGAGGTCTTGCCGATGGCCGCGCCGCCGCGGTAGACACGCCCGCTGCCATAGGCCCCACCAATGCCGATGCCGCCCTTGCCGATGGTGGGAAACACCGCGTAGCCGTAGGCGTGCTTGAAGAAGTGGCTGCTCTGCACCGCCTCCTTGAACACATCGATGGTGGCCTGATACGAATCCGCTCTGGCAGGTGACGCCATGAGTACCAGCGAGAACAGCGCAAGGGTGGAAAGCAGACGTTTGATCATGGTGACCCCAGTGGGTTGAATCGAACACGGTATGGCGAACGACGCCGGTTACTCTAAGCCGATGTTGCCTGCGCCACCATCGGCTGCTGCCTGTCTGTCCGTACTGTCCGTGAGAACTCGTTTGAAAAAGATTCCGATCCGTTGGCCAGCCGTCTTCGCTCTCGTGTGCCTTGCCGTTGGTTTTCTATCCGTGGCCAGGGCCGCGCCGCTGCTGCGCTGCGAAGTGAGCTATGCGGGTGTTG
This sequence comes from Burkholderiaceae bacterium, assembly GCA_040400875.1. Classification (GTDB taxonomy): domain Bacteria; phylum Pseudomonadota; class Gammaproteobacteria; order Burkholderiales; family Burkholderiaceae_C; genus PBB1. The sequence continues at coordinate 5,507 of JBBAPK010000051.1, forward strand.
TGCACCCGGTCGTTGCGCGACCGGTGTCTGACCCGTACGCCGTGGAGTCGGTGGCCATCGGAGAGCGGTTCGCCTTCAAGGCAGTCATGGTCGGCACCGACACAAAGCTCGAGCGCATCGTCTTGTACGTCTACGCGGGTGCGCCATCCCGCCTGGTGATGATCCAAGAGGCAAAGTACCTGCCGCCTTATCGAAGCACTCAGCAGCCTTACTCGCTGACGGGCGAACAGCGTCTTTATGCCGGTCCGATGGAGCGCGAACTCATCTACCAATGCACGCTGGAAGGCGTGGCGCCATGAGGCGCGCAGTGCGGGCGGCGGCGTGCCTTTTGTGGCTGGTGGCGCGCCAAGCGATGGGTGCCCAAAACGCCGACATCAGCGTCAGCCTGGTCTTCGCCGGCGACAGCGTGCTCGATGACACCGCGGGCGAAATGATCCGGCGTGGCGAGGACCCCTTTGCCAGTTTTGCCGGGCTGTTCGCGAGCGCCGACATCCGCATCACCAATCTCGAATGCGTGGTCGCCACCACGGGGAGCGCCGGCGACAAGAACTACACCTTCCGTGCCCACCCGCGGGTGCTGCCTGCGCTCAACCGTCACTTCGATGCCGTGGCACTGGCCAACAACCACTCAGGGGATTTTGGTCGGCCGGCCTTCGCCCAAATGCTGGGCCTGCTGCGCGATGCTGGCCTGGCGCAGGTGGGCGGGGGTCTCAACCTCGCGCAGGCGCACACACCGCTGGTTCTGGAGCGCAAGGGCTTGCGCATCGCCATCCTGAGCTACAACGAATATCACCCCCGCAGCTTCGAGGCCGACTTCAATGCCCCTGGCGTGGCCTGGAGCGAAGACGAGCAAGTCGTCGATGACATCCGCAATGCCCGCCGGGTGCACCACGCCGATCTGGTGATTCCGATCATGCATTGGGGGTGGGAGAACGAATTGGTCGCCAATGCGAGGCAGCGCCAACTCGCACGGCTCATGATCGATGCGGGGGCCGATGCCGTGATCGGTGGCCATCCCCACGTGACGCAGGACATCGAACACCATCGCGGCAAGCCCATCATCTACAGCGTGGGCAACTTCGTCATGAAGGAAACCGACATCGACGCACAGCGACGCGGTTGGGTGGTTCGGCTCGAACTCGATGCGCACGGCGTGCGCAGCTTCGACACCCACGTGGCCCGTCTGGATCGCGAAGGCATTCCCACGCTCGATGTCGCCAGCCCCAGCCCCTGCTGGCGCCGGGGCGACACCGTCACGGGGTTGTGTGCCGCCAGCGCATCAAAATGACCGTCGGCGTCTGAGAACTCACGACCTCGGGTTCCGATCACTCACGGCACAGCCAACCCAAGGAAACGCCATGCAAGAAAAAAGCACCGCGAACGACTGGACCGTGAAGGCGGGGTCTTGATCGGACTCGTCGGCGTGTGCCGCGACATCACCAAGCGCGCTGCGGCCTGACGGGCGGCCGCAGGCGGTATGCGATCACACGCCGCTCACTTCAAAAGGCGGTTCAGCAATTCGGCCAGCCTGGCCCCGGCCAAGGCCAGGCGGTCTTCCATCACCGGGATGTAGGTGGAGATGTAGTCATCGTCCAGCACACGTGGGGGATAGAAGCCTGACCCCGCCACGATGCGGCATGACTCCTGGGCCGCCTGTGCTGCGGTCCATGGACTGACCTTGCCCCTGTCCTTGCCCTGGCGGGCCAGACGAGCGGCCATCGTGCGGGTGTTTTCGCCAAGGGATTCGATCAAGCCGGTGTCCCACAGCGCATGAAGGTTGCTGCCGTGCTTGAACGCCTGCAGCTGATAGGTGTTGCCGCCCTTGTCGTCCAGAAAGCCCGCGTGCAGCGGCTGGTGGACGTCCCCCGCTAAGTGGACCAGGTACTTCAGCGCGATCAGGCGCTCTTCGTCTGGTGCGCTCGAGGCCAGGACCTTGACTTGCGTCTGAATGGCGGCGACCACACAGCGGCCATCTGCACAGTCTCGCTGTGCTTTGTAGGTGCAGCTCGTGCGCGGGAAGTTCACGTAGTGCCAAGGCCTGGACGGCTCGCTTCGGTGCTCGTCGGCCCAGGTCGAGATCGACACCAGCGTCTGGCCCGGCTCCAGGGCCAGCAAGCGGTATACCTCCCGGCGCGCCGCTGGCGTGAGTTGGCTTTGCGCCAGCGTCGCAATCACCCGGTGCCCTTGCGCGCTCCATGCGTGCGCATCCAGCCCCCACAGCAATCCCAGCACGGCTAGCCCGGCACACACGAATGACTTGAGGGCGGCGAGTGTCATGTGCAGTTGGTTTTTCCGGTGGGTTTGAGCCAATGTTTCAGGGCAAATCCTAACTTACGATACACAGCATTGATTTTCGATGTTCGCCAAAGTGGGCGAGGGTTGAATAAACATAAAAATGCGTTCGTGGTGAGGGCTTCAATGAAGAAAATTAGCCAGACAAAATTGATATTGATATGCATGACGCTTGGTGTCATCGCAGGTGCCCTGATCAACACGCAGGTTGATGACGCGAGTCGCATCAAGGAGTACTCATCTTATTTTTCGATGTTGTCGGATATTTTCTTGACCTTGATCAAGATGATCATCGCACCCCTGGTTTTTTCAACCTTGGTTGTGGGTATGGCGCACATGGGCGATGCATCGGCAGTGGGTCGAATATTTTTCAAATCGCTGGCCTGGTTCCTGACCGCTTCATTGCTGTCCTTGACGCTGGGCTTGATATTTGCAAATCTCATGCAACCAGGCGCCAGTTTGAACCTGCCTTTGCCTGAGTCTCACCTGAGCGCCGGCCTGTCCACGTCCCAATTCACGCTGACGGAATTTATTAAACACCTGATTCCCAAGTCATTTTTTGATGCCATGGCAAAAAATGAAATCCTGCAGATCGTTGTTTTCTCGATGTTCTTTGGCATCTCCATGGCCTCGCTCGGTGACCGTGTGAAGTATCTTCTTCATGTGATTGACGAGCTGTCGCATGTGATGCTGAAAATAACCGGCTATGTCATGAAGTTTGCGCCTGTGGCAGTTTTTTCGGCCATGGCCTCCACCGTTGCCATCAACGGGCTTGGTATTTTGGCTAAATTTGCCGTCTTCATGATTGATTTTTATGTCGGTCTTTTTGCGCTGTGGTGCGCACTGGTTCTGGCTGGATTTATTTTTCTGGGCCCACGCATCAAGCAGTTGCTGATCAATATCAAAGAGGCGTTCTTGATTTCATTTGCCACCGCCAGTTCGGAGGCTGCCTATCCCAAGATACTGGCGGGGCTAGACCGTTTTGGTGTGGAGAGAAAAATATCAAGTTTCGTGATGCCTCTCGGGTATTCATTCAACCTGGATGGCTCAATGATGTACTGCACGTTTGCCACCCTGTTCATCGCGCAGGCCTACGACATCCATCTGTCCATCGGCACGCAGATCACCATGCTTTTGATACTCATGATGACGTCCAAGGGCATGGCTGGCGTGCCTAGGGCATCGCTGGTGGTGATTGCGGCCACGCTCGACCAGTTCAACATCCCTGAGGCCGGGTTGCTGATGATTCTTGGTGTTGACGCCTTCTTGGACATGGGCCGCTCAGCCACCAATGCGGTGGGCAATTCCATCGCTTCGGCCGTAGTCGCCAAGTGGGAAGGCGGGCTGCTTTCAGAAGCCGATGCGCAGCACAACGCCCTGAAGCTTGATCAGGAGCAGGCCGAAAAAATGCACGGGCTGAAGCTGTAGAACGCTCGCCTTTGGCGGCCTCGGCTGCCGGATGGGTCGACGCTCACATGCTGCGCCGGTACTGCCCACCCACTTCAAACAGTGCGCGGGTGATCTGCCCGAGCGAGCACACACGCACCGCGTCCATCAGCACCTCGAACACGTTGTGCTGGTCGATCGCCGCTTGCTGCAGCCGCTTGAGCATGGCCGGAGACTCGGCCGCGTGCTGCTGCCAGAAGGCGTGCAGCCGCGCGAGCTGAGACCGCTTTTCATCGTCGGTCGAGCGGGCCATTTCGATGTGCTCTGGCACCGGGTCGCCACTGGGGTTGCGAAAGGTGTTGACGCCGACGATGGGGTACTCGCCGGTGTGCTTAAGCATCTCGTAGTGCATCGACTCTTCCTGGATCTGGCCGCGCTGGTAGCCGGTTTCCATGGCGCCGAGCACGCCGCCTCGGTCTGAGAGCTTCTCGAACTCGGCGAGCACCGCTTCTTCGACCAGCTCGGTGAGTTCTTCGATGATGAAAGCGCCCTGGCTGGGGTTCTCGTTCTTGGCCAGGCCCCACTCGCGGTTGATGATGAGCTGGATGGCCATGGCGCGGCGCACGCTGTCGGTGGTGGGCGTGGTGATGGCCTCGTCGAACGCGTTGGTGTGCAGCGAGTTGCAGTTGTCGTAGACCGCGATCAGCGCTTGCAGCGTGGTGCGGATGTCGTTGAACTGGATCTCCTGCGCGTGCAATGAGCGCCCGCTGGTTTGCACGTGGTACTTGAGCTTTTGGCTGCGCTCGTTGGCGCCGTAGCGATCGCGCATGGCCACCGCCCAGATGCGTCTGGCCACGCGGCCGAGCACGCTGTATTCGGGGTCCATCCCGTTGCTGAAGAAAAAGCTCAGGTTGGGCGCGAAGTCATCGATGGCCATGCCGCGTGCCAGATAGGCCTCGACGAAGGTGAAGCCGTTGGACAGCGTGAAGGCGAGCTGGCTGATCGGGTTGGCGCCGGCTTCGGCGATGTGATAGCCGCTGATGCTCACCGAGTAGAAATTGCGCACCTCGTGGCGCACGAAGAACTCGGCCACGTCGCCCATCACCTTGAGGCTGAACTCGATCGAAAAGATGCAGGTGTTTTGGCCCTGGTCTTCTTTCAGGATGTCAGCTTGCACCGTGCCGCGCACCTGCGCCAAGGCGTGGGCGCGGATCGCTGCGGCCTCGGGGGCACCGGGCTCGCGGCCATGCGCTAGCTTGAACTTGTCGAGCTGCTGGTCGATGGCGGTGTTCATGAACATCGCGAGCACCGCCGGCGCCGGGCCGTTGATGGTCATGCTGACCGAGGTGGCGGGGTCGCACAGGTCGAAGCCTGAATACAGCACCTTCATGTCGTCGAGCGTGGCGATGCTCACGCCCGCGTTGCCAACCTTGCCGTAGATGTCGGGGCGCACATCGGGGTCGTGGCCGTACAGCGTGACCGAGTCGAAGGCGGTCGACAGCCGCTTGGCCGGCAGCCCTTCGCTGACCAGCTTGAAGCGCCGGTTGGTGCGAAACGCATCGCCTTCGCCGGCGAACATGCGTGCCGGGTCCTCGCCTTCGCGCTTGAAGGCGAAGGTGCCGGCGGTGTACGGAAACGAGCCCGGCACGTTGTCGAGCAGCAGCCACTTGAGCAACTCGCCGTGGCATTCGTAGCCGGGCAGCGCCACCTTGCGCACCCGCGTGCCCGACAGGCTGGTGGTGGTCAGCGCGGTGCGGATCTCGCGCTCTTGCGGCGTGCCGGGGCGGATGGTTTGCACCCACTCGTCGCCGGCGTAGGCCTGCTGGAGCGCCGGCCACTGCGCGAGCAGCGCGCGCGAGTGCGCATCGAGCCGCGCCTCACGCCCTGTGGCCAGAGCAGCCAGCGCGCTCAGCGATTCACCCGGCGTGGCGGGGTTCTCGCTGGCCAGCATGCGCTGCGCTGAACGCAGTTGCTGCGCCTCGCGCGCCAGCACGGCCTGGGCGCGCGCGCTGCGCTTGTAGCCGCGCACGGTGTCGGTGATCTCGGCCAGGTAGCGCGTGCGCGCCGCCGGCACGATGGGCGTTGGCTGCGCGCTGTGGCGCACGTCCACGCGCGGCAGCCGTCCGGTGGCATCAGCGCGCAGGCCGCAATCGATCAGCCGCGCCTTGCTCGCCTGATACAGCGCGGTCACGCCGTCGTCGTTGAAGTGGCTGGCGATGGTGCCAAACACCGGCATCTGATTCGGCAAGACATCAAACGCCTCGCGGTTGCGCTGCACCTGCTTGGACACATCGCGCAGCGCATCGGCCGCGCCGCGGCGGTCGAACTTGTTAATGGCTACGAAGCCGGCGAAGTCGAGCATGTCGATCTTCTCGAGCTGGCTGGCCGCGCCGAACTCGGGTGTCATCACGTACAGCGACACATCGACCATGGGCACGATGGCCGCGTCGCCCTGGCCGATGCCCGAGGTCTCGACCACGATCAGATCGAAGCCGGCCACCTTGCACGCCGCGATCACGTCGGGCAGCGCGGCGCTCACCTCGCTGCCGGTGTCTCGCGTGGCCAGGCTGCGCATGTACACGCGCTGCGCGCTACCCGCCGCCGCGCCGGCCGCCAGCGCTTGGCTCCATGGGCCGATCGCGTTCATGCGGATGCGGTCACCGAGCAGCGCGCCACCGCTCTTGCGGCGCGACGGGTCGATCGAGATCACGGCCACGCGCAGGCGGTCGTCCTGGTCGAGCCGCAAGCGGCGGATCAGCTCATCGGTGAGTGACGACTTGCCTGCGCCTCCCGTGCCCGTGATGCCCAGCACCGGCACCGGCGTGAGCGCGGCGCGCTCGCGCATCGACGCCACCAGCGCCGCATTGGCCTGGCCGTTTTCTAGCGCGGTGATCAGTTGCGCCAGCGCGCGCCAAGCGGGTTCATGGTGGCCGGTGATGGCGTCGAGGCTGGACGGCGCGTGGGCCGACAAGCTGTGATCGCAGCGCATCACCATCTCGCCGATCATTCCCTGCAGCTCCATGCGCTGGCCGTCTTCGGGGCTGTAGATGCGCGTCACGCCGTAGGCCTGCAGCTCGCGGATTTCGTCGGGCACGATGACGCCACCGCCACCGCCAAACACCTGAATGTGAGCGCCGCCGCGCTGGCGCAGCAAGTCCATCACGTACTTGAAGTACTCGACGTGCCCGCCCTGGTAACTGCTGATTGCGATGCCTTGCACGTCTTCTTGCAGGGCGGCCGTCACCACCTCGTCGACCGAGCGGTTGTGTCCGAGGTGGATCACCTCGGCGCCCATGCTTATGAGCAGTCGCCGCATGATGTTGATGGCCGCGTCGTGGCCATCGAACAGCGAGGCCGCGGTCACGAAGCGCACCTTGTGGGCTGGCCGGTAGGCGGCCAGCGTCTTGAATCGCGCGCTGATGTCTGTCATGAAGATTCCATCGGGGTCGCAGGAGCCCGACTGTAGGCAGTTGCGGCCCGGCGCGTGTCAGCAAATGCGCGCAGCGCAGTTGGCACGAAGCTTCCCGCTACATCAGCAGGTGGTTCTTTGGAGTGGGCAGCGCCGGCAGATCCACCTCACCAAGAGTTTCGCGCAGATTGATCTCGATCGTGTCGGCCAGTGCCTCGATCGGCAGGCCGTTGGGGTGGGTGTCGAAAGGCCGTTCGAGCTGGCCGGCCAGCTCGTCGAGTCCGAAGAAGGCATAGGCGATGAGGCCCGCCACGACAGGAGCAGCCCATGAGTGGGATTCCACGTAGCCAAAGGGCAACAGCATCAGGAAAAGATAGCTGGTCCGGTAAAGCAGCAGCCGGTAGACCAAAGGGATCGGCGTCGAGCGCAGTCGCTCGCAGGCGGCCTGTGTCAGGCTGATGTCGCCAATGGTGCGGTCCAGCGTCTGGAACGAGATCTCGCTGAGCCGGCCGGCTCGGCGCAAGGCGTCAAGCTCATGGACGATCATGCGCAGCAGCGCGTCCGGCGGATTGCGGCTGGCGGCACAGACATCACGATCCGCGGGCGACAGGCGCGCCAGCGCCTTTTGCGCGTTGGCGCCCGGGCGCAAGTGCGGGATCAGCGCCTGTGTGTAGGCGATGGTCAAAACGATCGTTCGCTTGCGCGCCGAGCCATCGGCATCATCGACGAGGTACGCCTCGCGCCCGAATTGGCGGGCGTAGCTGACTAACGCTCCGAATTGCCGCCGGCCTTCCCACCAGCGTTCGTAGCAGATGCTGTTGCGAGACCCCATGAACACTGAACCGCCCCGCATTTCGCGGAGGCCCGTTGGGTTAAGTCAGGCTGCCACCTCG
>JBBAPK010000052.1:0-12757 GCA_040400875.1 Burkholderiaceae bacterium
TCGGCGAAGGCATCCAGCACGGCATCGCGCTCAACCCGCTTGTAGGCGACGAACACTTGCCAGTCATGCGCCTTCTTCAAGTCGACGTCGCCGAAGGCCGCACGCACGTGATAAGCGTTGACTTGGCCATCGACGTCAGAGGTTGTGCCGGTTTCACCGTCGATCACCAGACCCGTGCGAGCGGTGACCTCACTGCTGTCGAAGCCCACGTTGCGAGCGTAGTCACCCGTGAGAATCAGGCGCTTGCCCGCGTAGGACGGCAGGTCGATTTGACCGGTCAGGTCGATCAGCTTGTAGTCGGCAGCCAGGCCGTAGAGCGGCCTCGTCGGATCGGAAGAGATCTGGTAGTAGGTGTTGCCCTTTTGCACGAACTGGGGTGCGGTGAACTCGTTGGCCGTCGAGCCTGCCGGGCTGAGTTCACCCACCATGTTCTTGTACGCGTAATAGGCCAAGCCCACTTTGGCGCGAATGTCCTGCGGCGAACCCGACAAGGTGGCACCCACCTGCGCACCGAGCAGCCATTTGTCGGCCGAAGACAACTGAACCTCTTGCACCGGCAGCGCGCCCAGCGTGACGAAGCCGCGCCAGTCGGGCGTGATCGCCGGCGTCCATTGCGCGGCGATGCCGTCAAAGCTCAGGTCGTTGGCCCACATCATGTCGGTGCTGAACCATGGATTGCCAAAACGTCCCATCACCACGTTGAATTGGTCGGCATAGCGGTAGCGGATGTAGGCGCGGTCGGCTGCCACCGTGTAGCGATTGTCGAAATTACCCAGCGTTTGATTGGACGACAGCGGATCGTTGGCACTGCCCGTGGCCAATCGGAACCCACCCGACCAGTTTTCATCGATCTTCACCGTCATGCCGAGGCGCGCGCGAAAGCGCAGCCGGTCGCGGCTCTCGGTCGAGTTGAGCAAGGTGATCGCGCGATTGCTGTTGGTGGCGTTGATGTCGTAAATGTTCGTGGCGTTGCCGCTGGCAAAGCGATCGAGCTGCGTGCGCATGCGCAGATCACCCTCCCACTCCATGCCGCGCACCCAGGCAGGCACCGAGTTCGGCCCCGTCCAGCCTTCGCGGAAGGCCTGCGCCGCCAGCTCGAGGCGAATTTCTTCTTTCATCTCGTTGCGAACGTATTCGGGGATGTAAGGCACGCGCACCGTGCCCGGGGTGGCACCAGCCGCCTTGGATGAAGTGGCGGCTGCGCCTTGTGGCGCGGCGGCGGGCTTCGAGACTTCGTCGAGCAAGGCACTGCCTTTGTCCCGGGTCAGCACGCCCTGTTCAACCAGCTGGCTGATGAGCTTGGAGGTGGCGGCACGCACCGAGTCGATGTCAGCGTCTTGCGCAGCGGCTGCGGGCAGCGAGCAAAGCGCGCAAAGGATGGCAAAGGTCAGGCCACGGAGATTGAGCTTCATGTTCGGTCAGTTCGGGTGTGGCGTCACGAGCGATTGCTCAGCCGCAGTTGCATCGGACGCATCGAGCTCGGTGGCACGTCCTTGAGGGGGTTCATCTCGAGCAGGGTGATCTGGATCATGTCGTCGACCTGGGCGTTGCCCGAGCCGCTGACGATGTCGGCCTTCTGGACGCGGCCGTCATCACCCAGCCAGACCTTGACGACGACACGAAACTCGTCCTTGAGCATCTTGCGGTTGCGCGACAGCGTCTCGAAGAAATGGCGCTGCAGCAAGCCGGTGTAGTACGCACCGTTGCCGCCGCCCGTGGTCAGGTAGTCGCGGCCACCCTTGTTACCCGCCAGCCCGAACCCGTCCGAGCCCGCGCCACCCTCGGCGTCCACGCCCAGCGGCTTATCCGAGGCCGGCTTGTCGTCGGCCGGTTTTTCATCGGCGGGCTTCGGGTCGTCCTTGGGCTCGTCGATCTTGACTTCTTCCTTGATCTTCGGCGGCTCGGGCGGCTTTTCAGGCGGCTTGGGCGGTGGGGGCGGCGGCTGCTTGAGCACCGCGATCTGCTGCACGCCGGTGCTCTTTTTGGCCGGCGCCGAGATGAACTTCATCACCACCAGCACCGCAGCGACCATCACGGCCACGGCCAACAGGCCGAGTGCGGCCTTCTTGATCCAGGCGCCGCGTGCGGGAGCCTCGCCGTCTTCGTAGTCCATGAGGGGCTGGCGCTCAGTGGCTCACTTGACCAAGCGCTGGGTCACCAGACCGAGCTGCGTGATGTCAAGGCGGCCCATCAGGTCCAGCACATCGACGACCTTCTCGTAGTGCACCTTGGCATCGCCCTTGATCACCACCGGAAAGCTCGGGTTCACCGCCTTGAGCTGGCGCAGGCGGTCTTCAAGTTCTTGCATGGTCACCGGGTAGGTGTCAAGAAACACCTGGCCGTCGTCACGGATCGTGATCGCCTTGGTCTGCGGCTTGGCCAGGCTGGGCGCGGCGCTGGCCTTGGGCAGGTTGACCTTGATGCCCTGCACCGACGCGGTCGTCATGATGATGAAGATCACCAGCAGCACGTAGGACAGGTCGAGCATGGGCACGACGTTGATCTCGTCGTAAGCCTTGTTGGCGGCTTGAACTTTCATGTCGTGCTCGCCATCACACCGAGTGGTTCTCGGCGATGCGGGTCACGAACTCGTCGATGAACACCTCCATGTCCGAGCTCAGTTCGCCGATCTTGCTGGTGAGGTAGTTGTAGCCAAACAGCGCCGGGATGGCCACTGCCAGACCGGCCACCGTGGCCACCAGCGCCGCAGCAATGCCCGGGGCGATGGCGTTCACGTTCACGTCGCCCGCCGCAGCAATGGCGGCGAAGGTGATCATCACGCCGACCACCGTGCCCAGCAGCCCGAGGAACGGTCCGCCCGCGATGCAAATCGTCAGCAGGACCATCTTCGAGTTGAGCGTTTGCATCTCGCGCACGAATCGCGCATCGACCGTGGCGCGGATCGCGTTGATCGATGGGTCGGTCAGCTGCAATTCGCGACCGAGATTGCGGTAGGCATCAAACCGGTTGCGCACCTCGTGCGCACCGGCCGCGTACAAGCGGTACAGCGCCGAGGCGCGGAACTTCTTGCTCGCAGCCTTTTCATCGGCCTCGGCGCTGGTCGTGGCCATGTTGGCCAGCATCTTTTCGAACTGCGCCTTGAAGCGCTCGTTGTCTTTCAGAGCGGTGTTCACGAACATCGCCTTGGTGATCATCACGTAGGTGCTGACCACGAACATCACCATCAGGATGCCGATGACGATCCAGCCGTCGATCGTGACCGCGCCGAGCAAGATCTTCAGCGTCGAGGCTTCGGCCGCACCTTCACCATCCTCGCCTTCGGCCGCACCGTAGCTCACCAGCTTCTGGTCAGCGCCTTGCGACTGTGCGGCCGTCTTGATCCAGTCGGCAGAGCGCGCGGTGGTCGACACCTCGAGCTCGTCGATGTCGCCCTTGAAGCCCTTGCCCAGGATGGCTGCGCCTTCCATGTCAGGCACGCTGCCGGCTGCACGCGCCGCCTCAACACCGTTCACATAGATGGCCAGGCCGTCCTTGGCCACCACCGCCACGTGCTGCCAGGCACCTGCGTTCACAGGTGCGGTTGTGGTGGCGGTGAGCGTGCCCGACTGCGCCACCAGCATGCCGCCACGGATCGACACCGTCAGCGGGCTCGCGCCTTCGGTTTGGGTGTAGATCGGCGCGTCGGCGGTGTCGACCGGCTTGATCCACATCGACAGCGTCAGGCCATTGGTGTTCGACTTGAGTGATGGCGTCGCAGGCAAGGCCAGTTCAGAAGCCGCATCGAACGTGAGGCCCGCACCAATCAGCCCAGCGCCGTTGACCCGCGCTGTCGAACGCGCTGCGTGGTTGGCGTTGGCCGTGGAGTCTTGCGGCGCGGCTTCGCGCTCGCTGAAGTGATAGACCAAAGCCTGGGTCGCGTCGTAGGTGCCCTTGGCATCGTCGGCCACGGCGGCACCCTGGTTGCCGTAATACAACCAGATGAACTCAGCCTTGCTGCCAGGCAGCAGCTTGGGCACTTGCACCCACACCAGCGCCAACTCGTTCAGGCTGTCGAACTTTTCAATGTGGTGCTTGAGCGGCGTCTTGTCGTCGCCGGCGATGAAGCGCAGGTCGGAGCCATCGGGCTTGGCCTCAACGAACTGGAAGTTTCCGGTGTGCAAACGCACGAGCACCGGCACGTTGTCGACACCGGCTGCGATGGGCACACCCTCAGCCGTGGTGTTGAGCCCGATCTTCACGCGCTGCTTCCAGTCAGCATTCCATGCCGCTTGAGACACGGATGAGAAAACAAGACCGATCAGCGCAAGGCCAAGAACAAGGATTTTTTTCATGACCACCGATGAGAACCGTGAACTAAGGGACAACCCGCAAGGTTATTCAGCCTTTGTGGCAAGGCTGTGAATCAATGTGTCAAGTTGCGGCAGGGGAGTTACCGCCACACAGGTGCGGCGCGATGGTGTCGAGCAGCCTTTGTGCCGCCGCTGACATGTGAAAGTGCCGCTGATAGCAGCCCGCGGCCTGCAGCTTCATCTGCAGCCTGGCCGGGGTGTCCAGCGCCAGCCATCGGCGCAGCAGCTTCGTAGTGCCGTCTGGCGTGTCGGCTTCGGCCATGCCGGCATCGTCGGCCACGATCTCGCGCCAGATGTTGACCTTGTCTGAGATGAGCACCGGCACGCCCATGGCCAGCGCCTCGACCACGGCGATGCCGAAGTTTTCCTGATGCGACGGCAGCACAAACACCTCGGCCGCCTGCAGGGCCGACCACTTGAGATCGCCACTGAGCATGCCGGTGAAGGTGACGCGGTCGGCGATGCCCAGACGCACGGCCTGCGACTGCAGCGCCGCACGCGTGCCCGCGCCGTCGTCGGGCCCGGCCATCACCAGATGCAACAGCGGCTGTGATTCGAGCACCTTGGCAAAGGCCTCGATCAGCAGATCGCCGCCCTTTTTGGGATGCAAGCGCCCGAGAAACAGCACCACCCGGCGACCTTGAGTCTCGGGCCAGGTCTGCAAAAAGACTTCGGCGCTCACCTGGCGCGCGGCATCTGCCAGCGCGACGCCGTAGCCCACCACCGCCGGGTTGATCTGGCACGGCGTGAAGGTGTGCAGCGCCAGCCTAGCCTCTTCAGTCGCGGTGAAAAGCACCGCACCGGCATCGCGCAGCACCCGCCGCTCGATCAGCGACCAGTAGATCGACTTCTTGAGGTGCTTGAGCGGGTACGCCTGCCGAAACCACGGATCCAGCATGCCGTGCGGGTACACAAAGTAAGGCACCGGACCGCCGCGCAACGCGCGCCACACCGCCAGGCTTTGGTACTGCCACAGGCCGTGCACCACCACGGCGTCGTAGCCCTCGGCATTGGCCTTGAGCCAAGGCACCAGCCCAGCGGCGTAACCGAAGTTGCCCGACGCCGGCCCGAGCGCGAAGGTGGTCACCGGAAAGTCGCGCACGCAAGCCGCGCCGGGCGCGTCCAGCGTCACCACCTCTTCCGAATGGCCCAGCAGCCGCGAGGCCATGACCGACTGCCGCAGCCCTTCGGCCGGGCCGCCGTGCACCGGATCGACCGACCGGATCACATTCAGCAAGCGCATCGCGTCACTTGCTGCCGAGGCACTCTTTGGCGCTTTCCTTGCAGTTCTTGTCGCCGAAGCCCACCACCTCCACCGTCAGGATCGACGGCTTTTGCATGCCCTCAGCCGCTGCCGCCGCCTTGGCCGCCGCAGCCGCGCTGTTGGCAGCGTCTTCACTGGCCTTCGAGGTGTTGGTCGTGCCGCCCGAACTGGCCACCGAGGCGGCCAAGCTGCCTGAGGTGGCCACCGGCACACCGGTGGAATTGCCAGCCGATGAGATGTTGCTGGCGTTGAGCACCCGCTGCGCATTGATCAAAATGTTGCCGCCCGACTTGATGCCTGCCTCACCCGCATCGATGGTGCCTGCCGGAGCAAACAGATAGATATTGCCGGCTGTGGGCTCGGGCAAAGGTCCTAGGCCGTCAGGGTCGGATGTGAGCGTTTGAATGCCCTTGCCGACCGGGTTGGGCGGCAACTCCAGCGTGTAGCCGGTGGTCACCGTCGCGCCATCGATGGTGGTGGTCACCGGGGATTTCACACGGTTCACCGGCGACTGTTCTGTCTTGGCGCCCTTGCCCGCGTCGATGTCACCTTGCGACGAGTACAGCATCACGTCGCCACCGCGGGCGGTCAGCACCAGGCCTTGATTGATCACGAAACTGCCCGACAGCACAGAACGGATCGAGCCACCCGCGTTGGTGACCATGCCCCAGGTGCGCGTGTTCGGCGGGCGATCGGTCAGGCCAGCGTAGATGTTGCCGTTGGGTGCCCACAAGTCGATGTCGCTGCCGCCATAGGTCTGGATCGATGTGCGGTCGCTGTAGATGCTGCCCTTGGCAACGGCCGACGCGTCTTGCGTGGTCGTGACGGCCGAGGCCGTCATCAGCGGCGCACCCGATGTCGACAGGCTGGCGACCTGCACGTTTTGCGCGCTGGTGGTCGGCGCCGCCACCTCGTCAACCACAGACTTCAACGCCGAAGCCAGCAACTGCGCCGAAGTGGCGTCAGCCGTACCGCTTTGCTGGGCCACCTGATACGCCTTGAGCGCGCGTGGTGCCTTGCTGTCCAGCTCGACAAACCGGGCATACACCGGGTTGGTCTTGGCCAGGGTGGCAATGTCAGACGCGGCCAGCACGCCGGCCGGGTCGGTGTCGAGCTTCAGCTGGTTGTACAGGCTGATGACCTGTGACGACGCCGAGTTCAACGCGATGATCTCGGCGTAGGCCGAGTCCATCTTTTGCAGGTCGACGTTGCCGTTCACACCGGCCACCAGGGTGATGCGCGCACTTTCGGCGAAGGGCAGTTGCGTGTTTCCGTCGTTGCCGGTGGCCACCAGCCCACCGATGTCACCCGCCGAACCCTGCGCGAGCGTGGCGGTGCCCAGATCCACATTGCGGCCTGCCTGCAACAGCAGCCGCCCGGGCCCGGCGATCTCGAACGCCACCGGCGCGCGGAAATCACCGGTGTCTGCGCGCACCTCCGACACATCGTCCGGCTTCAGGTTTTGCATGCGCAACGCCACACCGACCACATCGACCCCTGCGCGCAGGCGTGCGGGGCCGGTCAACACGATCTCGGTGGCCGTGCCGCCTGTCAGGAAGCTGCCGTCGAGCGCCTGCAGTTCGAAGACATAAGGCGCCTCGACATCGTCGCGAGACACGATTCGAGCCTGGCTGCCCGACGGGCGCAGACCAGTGCGGCCGTCCAGTTGCCGCGCGCCGATGTTCGCCAAGGCAAAGTTGCCGCTGGGTGAAATCACGGTCGAAGGATCGCGGTCGGAGCCGTAGAAGCCTACGTTCGACATCGATCCACCGGCCAGGAACGCCACCGTGGCCTTGGCAGACGGGAAGGTCGTCACCGCATCGATCAACGAGGGGCCCGCCATGTCGCCCTCGAAGGCCACCATCGACAGCGAGGCAGGGAACGCGCCCGGGGTGTCGGTGTGGGTCGAGTTGATCGGCGAGACACGGTTGAAGGTCCGCCACGATGGCGCCAACACGGCCGCATAGGACAAATCGCCGCTCTTGGCCACCACGCCCGCACGGCTGTTCGCCGAGTAGCTGAAGAAGGTCGAGAAGCTGCCAGCATTTCCGAAGCTCGGGCCCGATGCCCGGTCCGATGCGTCCTTGGTCGCAATGAACATGGCCGTCGGATTGTTGACGCTTTGCAGCGCCAGCGAGCCGCCCGCCACCAGATCGATGTTCGCCTGCTCGGGCACCTCGCCGCTACTGGCGCCCATCAGGTAAAGCTGCGTGGCGCGGCCCACGCCGATGTCGCCAGCGGCCTCCACCCGGCCAGTTCCACGGCCCACCATGAACGCACTGCCGGCAACGTCGCCGCCGACCTGCACGGTCAGGTTGCCGCCACCTTGCACATCGACCTGGCGAGCACCGTCGGCATCCCGGTAAGTGCGCCCGGAGGTGGGCAGCATCGCAGCCAGGTTGCTGACGTTTGCGCCGGCAGTGATGTCGATGTCGCCGCCTGCCAGCGTGCCCACGCCCTGCTGGAAGCGGGGCCGATGACTCCACCAGTCGGTGGGCTGCAGCGCCGCAAACTGCGTGCTCGGCTGTCGCGG
This sequence comes from Burkholderiaceae bacterium, assembly GCA_040400875.1. Taxonomy (GTDB): domain Bacteria; phylum Pseudomonadota; class Gammaproteobacteria; order Burkholderiales; family Burkholderiaceae_C; genus PBB1. The sequence goes on from JBBAPK010000052.1 coordinate 8,108, forward strand.
CCTGCGCAGCCACTCATTGACCCACAGGTCACCGCCTGAAGCCGTCGCGCCCACGAACGAGCCACCGGCACGAACCGAGATGGCGCCACCGTCGACGGCCCAGCGGTCGTAGCGCACCGCATCGCTTTCATCGGTGGCTGGCACGTTGGCCACATCGTCCGCGCCCACCCGGCCTGCGGTGTAGATCGTGGCACCCACGTTATCGACCCGCACGTCTCCAGCCGCCGCCAGGTCGATTCGGCCAGTGCCGGTGCGCAACTTGGCATTGGCACCGGTGAGCAGCAACGATCCACCGTCGGCGGCCACCGCATCGGCGCTCAGCGTCGCCAGCGGGTTGGCGGCGGCCAGATCGGCGCCCGCCACCAAGCGCATGTTCCAGGTGTCGCCATCCAACAGATCATCGTTGGGCATGCCGATGGCCTGGCCGATCTTCAGGTTGCCAGCCGAGCGCACGGTCAGGGTGCCAGGCGCACCGCCCGCCAGCCATTGCGAATCGGTCAGGTTCCAGGCGGTGTCGAGGTTGAGCGCACCGCTTGCCGTCACTTCGGTGCCACCGGTCACACGAGCGAGGGCCACCCAATCGCCGGCCAGCGCACCGCGTTCATCACGCAGATTGGCCACCAAGGCGGAGTTATCCGTCAGCATGAAGGCTTCATGGTCGGCCGCAAAGCCGGCAATGTCTGATCCGCCCAGGCTGCTGCCCGAAACGCTGTAGCTGCGGGTGGCCTCCAGATCGACGGTAGCCGCCTGGTCCCCATTGGCGCTGTAGCGCTTGACCGTGCCGGCCAGCGTGGCCGTGCGCATGGTGTTGCTGTCGTCACGGCCCACACCAAAGATCACTGAACCGGTGGGGCCGGCCTCACCTGCGCGCACATCGATGGTGGCAGCGCTGTCGAAGCTCAGCGCGCCATTGCGGGTGGACACTCGCACCTCGCCTCCACGCGCGCCCGCATCGCTGGCTTGCGCCAGAATCTGGCTGCCTGCGGCCAGAGTCAAGTCGCTGTCGGCGTACAGGTGCACGCGAGCTCCGCCCTTGGCGTCACCCGTGCCCACCGTGCCAGCGACCGTGATGCTGCCGTCGTCGGCCGACATGCCCACACGCCTGGCTGCCACCACATCACCCGCGCCCACGGCGATCGAACCACTGCGCAACCTCAGCTGCCGTTCTTCGGCAAAGCCGCCAGCATTCAAGGCCGTGTTGAGTGCCGAAAAGTCTGCCAGCGAGCCGAGGTCCAGCGACGCCGAACCCGAGCGCTCACCCGCGTTGGCCTGGCCAGCCAGCTCGCCCGCCAGCGCCAGGGCCGTGGCCTGAATGTTCACGCGGCCCGCCGCGCCACCCTCGGGCGCCGAAGACACGTCGACTCGCGCACCCGATTGCACATCAACCGCACCACCAGACGCCAGCAGCGCGACCGATCCGCCGCCGGCGGTCACCACGGTGCCGTTGAAGTCCTTGGCAGCACCGCGCGCGTCGAGGAAGGCTCCAGAGCGCAGCGTCACACCATCGGCGTTGGTGGACACCACCGAAATTCCGCCCGAGCGTGCTGTCACCGCGGAGGCGATGTCCACGCCAGAGCCCTGCAGCTTGATGCGCCCGCCCAGATCGGCCGAAGCATCCGCTGCGCTGAGCGCGGTCACGCCGGCGTCAAGCGCGCCCAGGCTCAACCTGCCTTGCGACACCAAAGACTGATTCGACCCACCGCGGGCCAACAACTCAGGCGTTTGCAGCGCCAGCGTGCCGGTGGTTTGCAAGTCGCCTTGGCCTTCGCTGACCACGGCCTGCGTCGCATTCACGACGGTGGATGCGAAACCTGAAATCGCCTTCGATCCGCCGCCGATCACCACGCGCTCGCCGCTCAGATTCAAGCTGCCAGCACCCACGCTGGCAGCCTCTGTTCGCGCGGAAGAGTTCAACCAGGTCAGCTCTTGCGCCGCAATCGATACCGCCGGTGCCAGCCCGTCGGTAGCAGCAACACCGCGCAACAGCGGGGTGTCGAGCGTCAGCCTGCCTGCGCTGGCCGAGCCTATCGTCGAGCTGCCAATCAAGTCCACCGCGCCATAGCCGCGCAGCACCAGTTCATCGAGCGACGCAAACGCAGCCAGGTCGGCGTTGGACAGCACCAGCCCGCTCAGCGCACCCGTGGCGCGGGTGGTGTCACCCAGGTTCACCTGCTCCGAACTCAAGGCCAGCGAGCCGCCGGCACCGGAATCACCCCCAACGCGCAGCTGCCCACGGAGCTCGTTCGACCGCGTGGCATCGATCAGCACCGACTTGTCGGCGCTCAGGCTCGCACCTGCTGCTACGCGCACAACACCGGTGGCATCGCTGGCGGTGCCGCGGTTCACCAGAGTCTGCTCGCCGCTGCTCAAACGCACCAGCGCGCCTGAAGCTTCGGTGGTGATCACCCCCGGCGCCTTGCCGCTGACCGAGCCCGAACCCGTCAGCGAACTGCCGGCGCGCACGTCGATGAGGTCGCTGGCCGCGATCATCAGCTCAGGCACTTGCACCGCTCCCACGCTTGAGTTGGCCACCAGCACCTCGGTGGCCCGGGTGGTGATGCGAATGCCGGTGTCGGTGTCTTCGCGCACGCCGCCAAGCAGCACGCTGCCATTCAGGTTGGACAGCGAATCGCCCGAAACCTTCAGGTAGCCCGCGCCCACCGAGGCGTTCGCCACCGAGTCGACCACCGCAATGCGCTCGCCCGAAATGTCGATCTCGGCGATGCGTCCCTGGCCTTGGGTCGCAGACGTGCTGGCTCGGGTGGCGAACGAGCCCGCCAGCGACAAGGCCGTGGCGTTTTCTATCGTCAGCCGACCGGCATCCCATGGCGCACGGGGTGCGGCGACACGGCCACGCGCTGCCGCATCGGCAAAGAAGTCGGCGCCGCTCTGGGTGTAGTCAGACGAGCGCTTCACGGCCTCGCCCGGACTCACGACCACGCCCACGCTTTGCGACTCACGCACCGAAGTGCCAGCCGCGCTGCGAAAGCCTGCGGCCACCGTCTGGCCGTTGGCCAGGTAGGCCACCTGGCTGGGCTGCAGGTTGCGGTAGGTCGCAGCGGTGTTCAGCTCCACCAGGTAAGCGTCAGGCAACAGCGCAAACCGTGCTGGCAGCAACACATAGTCGCCCGCTGGCACCAGCGTGCCCGAGCCGATGCTGATGCTGTCGTAGAGCGTGCCGTCACGCCCGTTGCCCAGCGCAAAGCCAAAGCCCGGGTCCTTCAGCGACTGTGTGTGGCTGTCGAACGGCAAAGCCGTCAGCTTGGCCTTGGGGATGATGGCAAAGGTGTTGTCGCGCAAGGTGATGTCGGTGTCGCCGCCGTTGCCGGCCACGAATTCGACCGCCATCACGTCACCGCCACCGCTCAGGTCGACCGACGCGCCCTGGCTCACATCTATGTTCGCGCCGCTGAACGCAATGGCCTTGCCCTTGGCGCTGACCGCTTCGAGGTTTGAGGGCGACGCCCCTTCGGTGTAGCGCCAGATCAGGCCGTTCAAGGTGGTACCGTACAGCACCGTCAGGTCGCCGCCCGACACCGCCGTCAGGCTGCCGTCTGCCAGCGTAAGCTGACTGCCCGCCAGCAGGTTGATCTCGCCTTGCGGTGCCGTCAGCCGACCCGCTTGGGTGATCGTGTCGGCTGCCAGCGTGACCGTGCCAGCAGCCGAATAGACGCTGCCCGGCGTGCGGTTGTTTTTTGCCACCGTGATGCTGCCGCCCGGCTTGAGTGAAGCACCCGGCTGGTCTTTCACCGACACCGTGAATTCGGTGCGCGTGGCCGGATACACCTGCGCGGCCACCAGCTCGATGTTGCCAGCACTGTTAAGGCCGCCAATCTGTCGGGAAAACTGCACTCCGCCTGCTTCGACCGAATCAAACGTCACCGGCCTGCCGATGAGTTGGATGTCGCTGTCGCTCTCAATGTGTGTTGACTTCGCGCCATTGACCGCAAAGCTGCCATACAGGTTGACCGAGCCGGCCTTCACCGTCAGTTCACCGTCACCGCGGCGTGTGGCCAACACTGGGCCGGCTGCACCGCCTACGACTTCGTACGTTGTGGGCTCACCCACAACCCGCTGCCTGGGCCCCAATGACTGCCCTATCGACACTGTTGACGACGCCAGAAGCGTGGTCTTCGCACCAGCCGCCATGTCGATCAGGGGCGCATCCAGCCGAATCCCACGGTCGAACGTCAGCGTCGATTCACCTTGAAACTCGATTCGGTTTTCAGACTGCAGCCGCAGCTTCTCGAAGCCGGCGCCCGTCAGCGCAGCCACGTTCACCACGCCGTCAACCGTCTCCACCGTCGCCTCGGCTGTGCCCGGCGCGGCTGTTGCGTCACCGCCATTGGCCCTGACCACGATGCGCCTGTCCGCTGGCCTGAGCGGCTGTCTGTCGGGCGCGTTCAACTCCAGCGCGAAGCTGCCGCCAGCGGCAGTTGCCGAGCCACCTTGGGCCAGCATTTGGCCGTTGAGCACAGCCGCGCCCTGCGACTTGACGATCACATTGCCTGCGTGGCCATCGAGCACCTTGCGCGTGGCCGCCATCGCATTGGTACCGACGAAGTCCACCGTCTGGTTGACACCGCTGACGTCGATCACTGCGCCGTCGTCGATTTGCACGCCCGCGTTCTTCGCGGTCACGGTCACGGT
>JBBAPK010000053.1:0-10479 GCA_040400875.1 Burkholderiaceae bacterium
GCCCGCGTTCTTCGCGCTCACGGTCACGGTGCCGCCACCCACCAGCGTGCCTTGCGTCAGGCCCACGTCATTGGGCGTTTGCACGAACACGCCGCGTGTTGACAGGCGTGCTTGGCCGCCAATGTGCAAGTCAGCCTCGGACAGTTCCAATGGGCCATTCAGCGCCAAGTTGATCTGCCCACCCGGGGCCGTAATGCTTCCGTTCACATCAAGCCCGTTGACGCCAGATAGCGATATCTCGGCCTTGGGATCGGCTTGGATGCTCGCGCCCTCGTTCATCACCAGATTCGATACGCCCGCGGCGCCGCCGCTCTTGGCATTGAGCGCCAACGATGCGGCGCTGCGTTTCCAGTCGGGCAGCAACTGCGTCGACGTGATGGCCGACAGATCGCCGCCCGTGGGCAGTTGCGCGGCGAGCAGTGGATCAACCACCAGATTCTTCTGCTGCACCGTCAACACGGTGTCCTTCGCGATCTCGATGCCGTCGGTGGCGTTGATGGTGACCTTTGAGAAACCGCGCTCCGAAAACAGCTCAGGCATGAAGCGGGTGGTCGAACCCGAAAGCAGCCCTGCGCCGCCGATCTCGGCGCGCGACAGGTTCAACTCAAGTTCGCCGCCGTTGCCGATCGCAAAGCCCGACAGATCGGCCTGCAGCCAGTCAGAACTGGTCTGATTGACCGTGCCATTGGCGATCTTGAGCTTGCCGCCCTTGCCGCCGGTGACGGCCTGCCTGCGGTTGATCGAGCCGCCGCCGCCCACATCGAGCGAGCTGCCACGCTCGAGCCGAGTCTGGAATTCAGGGTTAAGCGTCTGGTCGATCTCAATGGTGATGTTGCCGCCATTGATGGCCGACGTGGTGCTGCCGTCGGCCATCAGCCTGCCCGATGGCAGCGGATCGCCCACGAAATCGCCAGTTCGGCTGGCATTGCTGATCCAGACACCTGCGGTGGACAACTCGGCCCCACCACGCACGGTCACCCGCTCGGTGGTGGTACCCAGTTCGGGCGAGATGAGCTCGGTCTGGGGCAGCGTCGGGCGGATCAGCAGCGTGCCGGCAGGCAGCCAAATGTCGCCGGCGATGTCGATCTGTGGCGAACGCAGCGTGAGCTTGGCGCCCACATCCGACACCAAGCTCACATTCGCGGGCACCGTGATGCGGCCGTCGATGTTCAGCTCAACCTCGCCAAAGCCGGTCTCGACCCGGCCATCAGCGGTCTGGCTGGCCTTGCCGAACAACTGCTCGGATGCCAGGTTGAGCACGTCGCGCTGCGCGTCGCTCAAGTCAGAAGACGACGAAAAACCGGCGCCCAGTGTGTCGGCCACTTGTTGACGCAGCATCAGGTTGCCAATGCGCTGCGAGGTGCTGAAACTCTTGGTGGAAGGCACGTATTCGCCGATGGTCAGCTTGGCGCCCACGGGTGCTTTGCTCAGCTGGCGCGGGCCCACCGTGACGCCGCCCTTCAAGGTGCCATCAAGCACCAGACCGGCGCCCGAATTGATGCTGATCGATCCACCGCCCAAGCCTTGCACATAGGCCGGGTTGTAGACCCGCGCCAGGCCCAAGGGGTCGATCAGGCGGTCGGTCTGGCCCCAGCGCTCGTAGTTTTTCTCGTAGTAACCCAGCAGCGTCGTGTAGGTGCGTTGCTCAGGCGCGGTCGAGATGTTGTAGACCTTGTTGTCAGCACCGAGCAGCTGTGATGTGGACACAAAGCCGCCGTCATAGCGGTAGCCGCCGCCCGAGGCGTCAAGCAGCGAGCCGGTGCGCTGGATCACCGAACCGCTGGAGTTGATCTGCAGCTCGCCACCCGCAGCCGCCTTTTCAGCCACGGTGCGCGGCACGATGGCACGGTAGCCGTCAAGTGACAGGATGTTGTTGCCCTCGCGCAGATCCACCATCACGGTGGCACCCTTGAGGAAGCTGTTTTTCTGGTTGGGCGAATTCTTCAGCTCGTTGGACGTGACGCGCAGCGTTTGCAGGTTTTTCTTGTAGTCGACATCGGCCCAGGCACCGGCCACGCTGGTCACGCTGCCTTCTGCCAGGTAAACGCGTGCGCCTGTGGCATCGGTGGTGTCAGACGCGTTGAGCGCAATGCGACCGCCCGCCGCCTGAATGGTGCCCGCGCTCTCGATGGTGCGGCCCGACACGTCGATCACCCCGCGGTTGGCCACATAGCTGTCGCTGTCGGCCACCGTGGTCTTGTCGGCGGTGTCTGGCATCACCTCGGTCGTGCTGCCTTGCTTGAAAGACACGGTGCCCGACTGCGCGCTGTCCTTGGTGCGAGCCTTCAGATAGATCGAGCCGTTGGTTTGCACCGCGGTCTTGGCCGAGATGCGCCCTTCCTGGTTGATGGCCAATGCGGCCAGCGTCACGTTGCCACGATCGGCGCTGATGCTGCCGGCGTTGCGGATCAAGCTGCTGAGGTTCACGCCCGGACCGTCGGCAGCGGCCTCGACCTCGACGCGATAGCCGCGCAGGGTCAGGTCGTTGGGATCGTCGTTGAGCGCGAGGTAGGCCTTGGCGCCAGCGGCCAGGATGACCTGTCCGTCGGGCGAGCTGATCAGGCTGCTCTGGTTGTTGATGCTGGGCGCAAACACCATGATGGCGCCGCCGGCATTCGCATTGATGGTGGGCGCTGGCGCGTCGGCAGGGCCGTGCTCGCCGATGCCCACCTTGGCCGGCAAGCTGCCATCGGCACGCAGGGCCATGAAGGCCCCGCTGTCGTCATAGGCCCCCTCAAAGGCCGGTGTGTTGAGCCCGCCCTTGGACAACGGTTGGCCCGCCAGGTAGTCGGCGTTCGACATCTTCAGGTTCAAGGTCGCCGCGATCAAAGACTGCGTGTTGATCTGCGCGCCGCGGTCAAACAGGATGCCGTTCTGGTTGATCAGCAGCACCTGACCGTTGGCCGTGAGCTTGCCCTGGATGATGCTGGGGTCAGCGCTGTAGATGCGATTGAGTGCCGAGGCGGTGCTGTTGGGCTGCCGAAAGATCACCTCGCTGTCGCGGCTGATGTTGAAGGACTTCCAGTCGATGATGGCCCGCTGCGTGGCCTGGTCCACCGTCAGCACCGATCGAGCGCCTGCGGCCGGCGTGGTGATCACGGCCCGCCCACCCACCACGGCACGCGGCACGGGCAAGGTGCGCGCGGGCAGCACGGTGCCAGCAGCCTGGGCCTGCGAAGCGGTCGGCAGGCTCAGACCCAGCAACCCCAAGCCGGCCAGCACCCACGCGCTGCAGCTGTTTTGCCAACGGGCGGCATGGCGAGCGACAGCGGCAAGACGAATGCGGGAAATACGGTTTTTCATGGGGCGGCACGCGACAGGTCAGACAAGCCAGACCGATCGGAATTCGCTCGGCCACACGCGGATGATTCTCAAGATCGAAGATGACAAATGCCCCCCGCGGACATGGCTCGAACGGGCCACCCCACTGACACGAATGTGTCAAACACCAAAGCGCCCGCCGCGGTCATACGCGCGTCGCGCCCCATCGATATAACGCGGTCTTTCCACGCAAATTCACCACAGGCGTTCGCCGCCCATCCTCGCCATGACGGACACCGCCCAGACCCTCACCACCGAGGCACCCACTGCGCTGCAGCTCGCGCTGCTGACGCACAACGACCGAACCTGGAGCGACGAGGAAGCCAGCCTGCGCGCCGCACTGGCGCGCGATCCCATCGCTCCCATGCGCTGCGCAGCCTGGGCCTGATCGCCTCGGGCCAGGGCTTTGTGGCCGAGTCGGTGCTGTGGTTTCGTGCTGCTCTAGAGGCTGACCCCTCGGTGGCGCAGGCGCATGTCGATCTGGGCATCGCGCTGCGCTAACGAGCCAACAAGACGAAGCCGCCGCGCAGTTCGAACTGGCCGCCAAACTCGACCCCGGCAATCGCGAACTGCAGCTCATGGCGCAGTTGCAACACACCTGTGCGCTCGACGAGCAGGGTCGATTCGAAGACGCGCTGAAGGTTCACCAGAGCTGCACCGAGCAGCATCCTGAATCCGCTGACGCATGGGCTGCGCTGGGCGTGCTGCAGCGCCACCTGGGCCAACTCGAAGCAGCGGCTGCCAGCCTGTCGCGTGCCTTACAACTCGAGCCGAGCCGAGCCGGCCCGACGTGATCGAGCAATTCGGCATGTCGCTGCAGGATCAGCGCCGGCCTGCAGCGCGGGAGCGGCTGAAGACGCATCGCCAAAGGCCCCCAGCGACAACGGTGCAGGCCGGGTGCCATCGGGGCGGACCGCCAGCGTGTTGCCGCGTTCGTCGTAGCCGCCCGCGAAGGCAGGGGTCGTCAAGCCGCCGGCGGTGAGCACACCCGACAGGAACCGCTCATTGGTAAGGTTGAGCGTCGACGCCACCAGCGACTGCATGTTGACCTGCGTGCCGCGGTCGAACAGGATGCCGTTCTGGTTGATCAGCAGCACCTGACCGTTGGCGGTGAGCTTGCCCCGGATGACGCTCGGGTTGGCGTCGTAGATGCGATTGAGTGTCGACGCGGTGCTGTTGGGCTGACGGAACTGCACCTCGCTGGCCGAGCCGATGTTGAATGAGCGCCAGTCGATGATGGCGCGCTGACTGCTCTGGTCAATGGTCATCAATGACCGGCCAGCGCCCGCCACCGGTGCGTTGACCACGGCGCGGCCGCTGACCACGCTGCGCAGCACGGGCAGGGTGTTGGGCGCAATGGCCGCACCGGCAGCCTGGGCGTGCGCCGGGGTCGGAAACGAAAACGGCAAGGCTCCCGAAACGGCCAACACCGACAGGCTGCACGCCGCCCGAACGAGCGAGGTCTGGCGGTTGAAAGGCAGGCGGCGCGAGAGGATCGAAAGGCAGGTGCTGATGCCACGGAATACTGCTCAGCCGCCATGACACCAGCCCCCTGCCAGGCATGATCCGAACGGGCCCCCTCATCGGCGGTAAGCGTCTTGCGGCTGTCATGCGCCTGTCTCGGCCGCCCTATATAAACCGGAGGTTCAAGCGGCATGCGGGCCAAGCCGTGTGCGTCAACTTGCGGCCCGCACCATGACCCGAACTTCTGTCGTCCCACCCAACGCCATTGACCTGGCTGAATTGTTGGGTGCAGCGGTCCTGCTGCACCGAAACGGAAACCTCACCGCGGCGGAGCGCGCATACAGGGCGCTGTTGCGGCACTCTCCACAGCACTTCGACGGGCTGTACTGTCTCGGCTCGCTGCTCGCGGCGCAAAAGCACTATGGAGAGGCTGCTGAACTGATGCGAGCTGCCACGGTCAGCCAACCCGGGCAAGCGCAAGTGCACGTTGACCTTGCCCAAGTCTTGCGGGGTCTGGGTCTGAATGAAGAAGCAGGCAGCCATTTCGACCGCGCTCTGGCGCTGGAGCCCGACAACCGTCGCTATGACCTGCTTTCTCGTTTACAGCGCGCAATGCTGTACGACGACCAAGGCGATAGCAAGCAGGCACTGGCCTGCTTCGAGGCGGCGGTGGAGCATCATCCTGACTCGGCTGACGCTTGGGCCGGGTTGGGTATGGTTCAGATGCACGCGGTGGGCCCTCTGCCTGCAGAGCAGAGTTTTCGTCGCTCGTTGCAGATCGAGCCCGACCGCGAAGTGGTGATCGAGAAATTCGGCCAAGTGCTGCAAGACCTGCGGCAGTACGAGGATGCTGCGCTCGTCTTCGAGCGGCTCATGGCCCGCTGGCCAGAGCGCAAGCTGGTGCCAGGACGGTTGCTCCACTGCAAGATGCTGATGGCCGACTGGTTTGCGCTCGACAAGCTGCAAACTCGCGTCGAGACGGCGCTCGCCGCTGGCCAGCTGTCGACTGAGCCGTTCGGGCTTCAGGGCTACTGCGCCTCGCCCGAGCTTCTCTACAAGGGAGCGCGGGACTTCACGGCCACCCTTTTCCCTGACCGCTCCGCCGTACTCTCCCGTCCGCGCGTCGGCCGCGGACCGACGATTCGCGTTGGCTATGTGGCCGGTGAGTTTCGCAACCAGGCAACATCGGTGCTGCTGACCCAAGTGCTGGAGATGCACGACCGGTCGCGCTTCGAGGTCTACGCCTTCGACAACGGTTGGGACGACGGGAGCACGCTGCGCAAACGGATCGAGGCTGCGGTCACCGTGGTGCCGATCCGGGACATCGACAACATTCAGGCCGCGCACGCGGTGCGCGAGCGCGGCATCGACATCCTGGTCAACCTCAACGGCTTCTTCGGCCGCACGCGCACCCCCATTTTTTCGCTGCGCGCGGCAGCGGTGCAGGTCAACTACCTCGGCTTTCCGGGCACGATCGGCGCACGTTACATCGACTACATCATCGCCGACCCAGTCGTGATTCCACCTGAGCACCAGCGCTTTTATTCCGAGAAGGTGGTCTACCTTCCTGACAGCTACCAACCCAACGATTCCAAGCGCGCGGTGGCTGGGGATGTAACGCGGGCCGACGCCGGGCTTCCCGATAACGCGTTCGTGTTTTGCTGCATGAACAACGTCTACAAGATCATGCCGGCAATCTTCGACATCTGGATGCGGCTTCTGCTGCGGATACCGGGCAGCGTGCTGCTATTGCTCAGCGACGTTCCTGAGGCACAGGCCAACCTGCGCCACGAGGCCGGGGCGCGCGGGGTAGACCCGGCGCGGATCGTATTCGGCGCGTCGTGGTCGAACCAGCGCCATCTCGGCCGGCTGCGACTGTGCGATCTGTTCCTCGACACCCTACCGTACAACGCCCATACGACCGGCAGCGACGCACTCTGGGCCGGGCTTCCGGTGCTCACCTGCATCGGTCAGGCTTTTCCTGGCCGCGTCGGCGCCAGCCTGCTGCGAGCTGCTGGGCTGCCGGAACTCATAACCGAATCGCTCGCAGACTATGAAGCGCTAGCGCTGCGCTTGGCCACCGAGCCCGGCACGCTGGCGGCGCTACGCCAACGGCTCGCCAGCAATCTAGCAACCTGCCGGCTCTACGACACACCGCGCTACACCAAGCACCTCGAAGCGGCTTATCGGCAGATGGCGGAACGCGCACGCGCAGGCCGACGGCCGACGGCCATCACCATCGACCCCCTGCCGTGAGACCTTCAGCCGCCCCACGCGGTGCGCGGCCCGCCCTGCCATGACCTCTTCCACTGCAGGACCCGAAGCGCCAATCCCGCCGCTCGTCGCCGCCCAAAAGCTGCACGACGCACGGCCATGGACACCCGAAGAAGCGGGCCTGCGCGCCCTTCTCTTGCGCCAGCCCACGCATGCCGATGCGCTGCGCCGCCTGGGTTTGCTGGCCGCGGACCGATCGTTCTTCGACGAAGCGACGCTGTGGTTCCGGGCGGCCCTTGGCGTCGGTACCGGAAAAGCGCAGGCGCATGCCGATCTGGCTATCGCGCTGCGCCAGCAAGGGCGAGGCGCCGAAGCCGTGCTGCACTTCACCCGGGCGGCCGAGCTCGAGCCTGGCAATGCACAGCGGCAGCTCATGGCCAGGCTGGCCCTTGGCAACCAGTTCGACGAGCAGGGGCGCAGCGCCGAGGCACTGACGGCCTTTCAGGAGGCAGCGCTGCACCACCCGGACTCGGTCGACGCCTGGGCCTGCCTGGGCAACCTGCAGCGCTTTCTGTCCGACCATGAGGCCGCCGCCGGCAGCTTCCAGCGTGCCCTGCAGCTGGCACCCGAACGACTGGAAGTGATCGATCTCTTCGCTCGCAGCTTGAGAGACCTGCGGCGCAATGAAGAGGCCGCGATCGTCCTCGATCACCTCCTGCGAAACGATCCAGATCGGCCACAGTTGGCCGGCAGGCTGATGCACTGCAAGCTCGACACCGCTGATTGGACCGGGCTGGACCATCTCAGCCAGCGCCTTGCGGCCGGCATCGCGGCCGACAGGATCGTGGCCGAGCCGTTCCTGTTGCTCGCTTGCTGCGACTCGCCCGAGCTGCTGCTGCGCGCAGCGCGCCACCACACCGCCACCTACGAACCCGAGCGCTCGGCCGGCTGGCCCACGGCGCGTGTCGGCAGCGAAGGCAAGATCCGCATCGGCTACGTGGCGGGCGAGTTCAGGAACCATGCCGTCGCGTGGCTGCTGACGGGCATGTTCGAGCATCACGATCGCTCGCGTTTCGAGGTTGTTGCGTTCGACACCGCCAGCGGGGACGACAGCCCGCTGCGTCGCCGCATCGAGGCCGCGCTCGAAGTGGTGCCGATCCGCGGCCTCGGCCTGGCCGAGGCCCTGCAAGCCGTGCGTTCTCGGCGCATCGACATCCTGATCAACCTGAACGGCTACTCCGGCGCTGCGCGGCACGACCTGTTTGCGGCGCGGGCCGCCGCCATCCAGGTCAACTACCTCGGCTATCCCGGCACGACCGGCATGCCGTACATCGACTACCTGATCGCCGACCCGGTGCTGATTCCGCCTGCCGACCGCGGCTTCTACAGCGAGCAGGTGGTCACCCTGCCCGACAGCTACCAGCCCAACGACACCCGGCGCGCGATCGCGAGCACGCCCGCATCACGCGCCGACGTGGGCCTGCCCGACGACGCGTTCGTCTTCTGCTGCATGAACCACGTCTTCAAGATCATGCCCAAGGTGTTCGATGTCTGGATGCGTGTGCTGCGGCGCGTACCGGGGAGTGTGTTGATGCTCTACAGCGACAGCGCCGAGGCGCAGCACAACCTGCGCCACGAGGCCGCGGCACGCGGGGTCGAACCGCAACGCCTTGTCTTCGGTGGCCCGCTGGGCACGGCGCACCACCTGGCCCGCCTGCGCCTGTGCGACCTGCTCCTCGACAGCGCGCCTTACAACGCCCACACCTCGGGCAGCGACGCGCTGTGGGTCGGGCTGCCGATGCTCACCTGCACCGGCCGCACCTTCGCGAGCCGCGTGGGCGCCAGCCTGCTGCACGCAGTGGGCTTGCCCGAACTGGTCACCGACTCCCTCGAGGCCTATGAAGCGCTGGCCGTGCGCCTGGCCACCGAACCTGGCCTGCTGGCGGCGCTGCGACAACGCTTGGCCAACAACTTGCCCACCGCGCCGCTGTTCGACGTGGCTCGGTATACCCGGCACCTGGAAGCGGCCTACGGGCAGATGGTGGCCCGGGCTCGGGACGGTCTGGCGCCGGCAGCATTTGCGGTGGCGCGCGAGGAGATCACGCCGCAGGCACCGCCAGATTGAAGCGCTTTCGCACCAGGTGCAGGCGGCGGTGCATCTCGTCACTGCCCAGCCCGATGGCCTGGATCAGTTCCAGGCGCGGATGCGCCGACTTGCCGGTGTAGAACGACGAGTACGAACCCAGCCGTTCCAGTTCCTCGGTGGCGGCGGCGAGAAGCCAGTTGCCGACGGCCTCGCCCGGGGCGATGGCGTCAAAGCGGCTCGACGGCGCCAGGAAGGGCTGGCGGGCGTCCAGCGGCTGGGTTTGTTGCATGGCCGTGAAGAGTTGCTGCAACGCAGCGACTGCCACCGCACGTGCGCCCAGTTCGGCCGCCACACGCGCCACGCTGGCCCCGTGCAGTTGCTGGGGCTGCCGTTCAAGGCAGGCGCTGAAACGGTCTAGGCTGGCCTCGAGCGCCAGAAACCGCAGGCTGATCGGCTGGCCGATGTCGTGTGCCAGGGCGTGCAGCGCCAGCGCTTCGGTCAGCTGCGGGTCGCTGTCCCCGACGGGCCAGTGCGGCGTGAGCTGGCGGCCGTAGCCCAGCCGGCCCAGCGTGTGGCGCCAGTGGTAGCGCGGCTCGGCCGCCATCTGCCGTGCATCTGTGGGGGTCGGGTGGCTGCCACCGGGTTCGCACGGCAGCCGGGGGTCGAACAGGAAGCCCTGCGCGGCCAGCCCAGCGGCCCGGTCGGCCTTGCAGCAGAACAGATTGAGCAGATAGCCATCCGGCACCGCCGCCGGATCAAAGGGCACCAGCAGGTCGAGGCCGGGCACGAGCCGGTAGGACGCATAGCCCAGGGCAGCGAACTGCTGCACCAGGCCCAGGTGCAGTTCGCGGCCTGCCTTCACCTCGTATTGCACCAGCGGCGACAACTCGGCAAAGAAGCGCGCCCCGCCGGCCAGGATGCGGCCTTCTTCACCTTCGGCATCGATCTTCAGGAAGTCGATGTCGCGCCAATCCTGCCGCTGCATGCATTCATCCAGCGTGAGCAGCGGCACGGTCTCGCTTGCGGTGCCCGGTGCCGCGTCGCTGACGATGGCGTTCAGTTCGGAATTGGTATCCAACGATAGCGTCGCCGTGCCGCAGCGGTCGGACAAGGCGCTTTTCTCCAATTGCACCTGTGCGAAGCCGTTGACTGCAATCGACTCGGCCAGCAGGCGCGCCGTGGTCGACGCCGGCTCGAAGGCCCAGACCCGACCCGTCGGGCCCACGGTCTGCGCCATCGACAGGCTGTAGACCCCATGGTTAGCGCCAATGTCGATGACACGCTGCCCGCTCTGCAGCAGGCGACGCAGGAACTTGATCTCGTCCTCGAATCAGTCTCCCTGTTCGAGCAGCACATAGGGCGTGATCAGGTGCAGCGAATCCGGCACGACGACG
>JBBAPK010000053.1:10579-12703 GCA_040400875.1 Burkholderiaceae bacterium
ATGGTCTGGGGTGCGTCTCGCCTTGGAAGGAAAAAAGCCGGCGTCCCTGCGAACGCCGGCTCACTCTCTGGCACGCCACCTTGCGATGGCGTCTCAAACCGTCATCAGAACGCAGCTGCCTTGCCCGACTGGCAGTTGTTCAGATCGGTACCACCCACCAGGCGCGACCAGGGGTTGCGCGCGGTCGTGCCGGCGTAGTCGGCCACGGGAACGGTCGCATTCAGCGCGTCCAGCGCCACCAGGCCGGAAGGCCCGAAGGTCTGGTTGCTGCCGTTGATGACCTCGACGGTGGCTGGGGCGGCGAAGCCATTCTTGAGCGCGGTGACGTAGTTGGCGTAGCCCAGCGCCGAGGCGGTCGGCAGCGTGCTACCAATCCGGGTGTTCAGCGACACGTCGGTGTAGTACTGGTACTGGCCTGAAGCCACGCCCGCATAGGTGGGCGCCACGCCGTTGGCCTTGACGAAGCGCAGTGAGCCACCGGCCGTCTGCTTGTACTCGGTTGACAGCGTGCCGATCGATGCACGGCCATCCGCCTGATGCTTGTTCATGCAGGTGATGACCTGGTTGCTACCGCTGTTGTTCACGACGAGGTTGACGCCGTTACACAACGTATTGGCCGCTGTGTTGTCGGCAGCATTCGGGCCGGTAACGAACAGGTCCGTGCCGACGTAACACTGACGGGCGGCACCGGACGTCGTGTTCGGCGTCTTGGCAATCACGGCCTCATAGGACTTCTGGGTTCCGGAGGTCGATGCGCGGCGCGACACATAGACCACGTCGTCGGCCAAGCCGGTCAAGGTACCCAGGATGGCCGACCAGGTCTGCCCTTCCTGCGTGTACAGGCTGGTGACTTGCGCCTGCGACAACGAAGGCATGTCGGCCTCGGTAAGGCCGCCGACCGTCTTGCCCTGCTTCGCTTGCATGATCTCGTAGATGTTCTTCGTCACCGGCAAGCCGAAGATGACGGACACCAGTGCTTCAGCCTTCAGATTGTTGAAGCCGGACGAGTTGCCGAAGAACTGCGGCTCCACGTCCGAGATGCCGATGTAGGACACGGCGTTGGAGGTGTTGGAGGTGTTGTCGAACGTGCCAGTGCACAGTGTGTCGACGAAGGAGGGCAGCGGGTTCGTGCCGTCCAGGTCTTGAGCCGCCGTCACGGTCGCGCTCGCGCAGTTGGCGGTGATCTTGCTCAGGTCGATGAAAGGGATCGACGTCGCGTTGTTGACGTTTTGAACGCCACCGCCCGAACCACCTTGAGAGTACTTGTAGACCGCCAGCTTCGTCTTGCCGGCAGGAGCCGACAGCTTGGTCGAATCGATCTTGCAAAACAGGACTGCGTTGTTGGAAATCGAGTAACGGTGAATCGACGCAGTGGCATCGCAAAGACGCAGAGCTGATGCAAAGAAGCCTGGGTCGACCGCCGTGGCGCCAGATGCGCGGATGTTCAGCGTATTGCCCGTGATTTCGTCCGTGTTGCCGTAGTCGGAAGCAGGGAGTGCCAAAACCGGGGCTGCAAACGCGGCGAAGAGGCCGCCAACCGCCAGAGAAATTTTGTTCAGTTTCATGATTTATCCAAAATTAAGAATTGAGACCAAGAAATCAGGCCCAACCGATCCCGATCCGCTGAGGTCATCAGCAGATGGGAGGTGAGCCAGAAACGGATTCGGTTACACACTCCAGGCATCAAGCCTGGGCAGCAGCCTTGCGACGGCGGGCTGCGCCACCCAGGGCCGCCAAGCCGGCACCCATCAGCCAGGCAGCGGCTGGCAACGGCACGGCGGAAACAGGCGCCAATTCGTAGGAGAAGTTACCGTTGGCAGCCAGATTCAAGGTCGCGAAGTTTTCGCTATTGCCGTAGCGCCCGCCGTTGGCCAGCGTCGTGAGGCTACCGGTTGCTGTTGTACGTGTGAAGTAAAACAGGCTGGCGCTCTCACCCACCGCGGCCAGACCATCTGAACCCAGACCGAAGTTGTTAGCCCATACGAGGGCGGCGTCGCTACCCGTCTTCGACAGGGTGGCCGAGTTGAAGAACGCGTCCAGGCCGCCAGCATTTGGTGTACCGACGAAGTTGCTGACTTGGCTGTTGGTAGCCGTTTCAGCCGTGTTCACCGACGAGGTGTTGAG
>JBBAPK010000054.1:0-12501 GCA_040400875.1 Burkholderiaceae bacterium
GCCACGGGATGGCTGCTGTCCAAGCTCGCTTGACGGCGCGATCAGGAGCTTCGCCACTTGGGTTGTGAACCGGCCCGGAGTTTGCGGTGGCCATTGGGCTCAAGTCAGCCCACCGTGATGGCTGCTTGATTCCCGCCGACTCGTTTGTCGAACCCAACTGGGAGAGCGGCAAGAACGAGTGGTGGCGCCTTCGTCGCGCTGACGGCCATCCCTGGGGACTGGCTGGGCGGCTCCAACGACGATGCCAAAACCTTGATCCGCCTGGCACCGGCGCAGGTGTTCGTGGCCGGGCCGCACGGCTGACGCCGACGCCTCAATTGGCCCGCCGCTGCCCTTCGAGCGGAATCCCCTGCCCCAACCACTCGACCGCCGCGTTTTCGGGATCGAGTTGCTGCCAGCGTCGCTCGTGATGAACCTCGGCGGCCAGCTCATCGCGCTGCTCGCGCGGCAAGCGCGGCCATTGCGCATGCAGCCGCGCTGAGAAGCGCACCATCCATTCGTTCGCGTCCATGTGGGTTGTCTCCTGCAACGTGGGGTTGTACTGAGTAGCTGAGTGACTGGGTCGTGGGGCTGTCGCGCTCGACACCGACTGGGCCATGATGTACTGTACGTTCATCCAGTCTTTTTTCCAACTCACGATGCAAGTGCTTTCCGAGGAATCGCAGCAGGCGCCGCCGATTCCCGCACCCCGCCGCGGCGATGACCTTGGAGCAGACCTGAAAGACGTTGGCCGGCGGCCGCGGCGTCACCAGGTTGCGGGCGCTGGAGCCGAACACGATGCACAGGCAGCGAAGCGAGTAGCCGGCACAAAAAGGAACTTCGTTCGCTGCGGCTGCGTCGAAGGCAGAAATTGGGCAAGCGCCGCCTGCCCGTTTAAAGCTGGAAAACTCAAGGGGACAGCATGGGACTACTCGACGAATTATTCGGGCGCCGCGACTCCGCTCAGTCACAGCAGTCGCTGTCACCTGGCCACGCAGCGCTGTCTGCAGACGAGCAGGCGATCGGCCGCTACCGCTACATGCTGCAGACTGCGCCGCCACACACCCTGGAACAGGCGCACGCCGAAGCCTTCTCCAAGCTGACGCCGGATCAGCGAACGCTGCTGCTGCAACGACTCTCAGCTGAGTTGCCCGAAGCCGAGCGTTCTGCTGCGCACGGCACCCTGCGGGACGATCCGCAGTCGTTGGCAAGGCTCGCGACACGCTCTGAGATCCGCCAGCCGGGCACGCTAGAGCGCAGCTTCGGTGGCATGAGCGGCCGGGGCGGCGCGATGGGCGGGATGGGCGGTACGCTGGCAGGCTCGTTTCTGGCCAGCATGGCTGGAGTCGTCATCGGCAGCGCAATTGCTCAGTCGTTCCTCAGCGACACGGATGTTGCCGGCGCTGACGCCGCAGCCGATGGCACCTCGGCGAACGCCGATACTGATTTGGCTGATGCCAGCGACGGCGGTGCGGACGACTTCGACATGGGCGGGTTCGACGAATTCTGATGCCCAAACACGGCAAGCCCATGAACCCGTTGAGCTCGAAAAAGCTCCTGCTGACGAAGTGGACGGCGGTGATGCCGCGCAATCGCGAGAAGCATTTTGTGGTGGTGGGGGTCATCGAGCCCGAGCTGCCGTCGATGCGCGTCGAGCAGGTCGAACTCGAGGCCGTGCATTACAAGCAGGTGTATTTGCTGCACTGGCGCGAGCTGACCGACGCCAGCCTATGGCGCCAAGGCTGGGTCTGACGCGAGGCGCCGTTCGGGCGTCTGCCGTCTCGGCACGCTGACCAGCGCTCGCAGCACCGAAGGCGAGTCAGTACACGCCCATGTAGTCACGCTTGCCGATGGCGAGCCCGTTGTGACGCAGGATGGCGTACGCCGTGGTGATGTGGAAGAAAAACTGCGGCAGGCCGTAGTTGGCCAGATAGGTTTGACCGGTCAGCCTCTTCTCCTTGGGTGTACCGGGACGCAAGAGGATCTCTTTGCTTTCGCTGCCTTCAAACTGCGATGCGCTCAGGCCATCCAGAAAACTCACCGTCTGGGCCAACAGCACGTCAAGATCAGCAAAGCTCTTTTCTTGTCCCTCCTGGGTGGGGGCCTCGACACCCGCCAGGCGTGCCGATATCCCACGCGCAAAGTCGGCTGCGATCTGCACCTGCTTGGCCAGCGCAAACATGTCCGGATACAGGCGCGCCTGCAGCAAGGCGTCGGGCTCAATCGAGTGGGTCGAGGCGTGCGTACTCGCCTGCGCCAGTACGGTTTTAAGCGCCATCAGCATTTGCTTGAAGACGGGAACGGCGAAGGTGTACATCGGACTGGTCATGGTTGTTCCTTGGTAAAAGTGAGGCTAGACGGCGACGGTATTCGAGAGGCGCGAGCGCCGGGTCGCAAGCCGAGTTGCTGCGCCAACGGCAAAGCGCGGATGACGCAGTTCAGTGTAAGGACGCGCCAAGAGGCTCGTCAGTGCGAACGCGCGGCCGGTGGCGATTGACCGAAATCCACCACGGTCAGGGTTGCGCGATGCGACACCATCACATGACTTAAGCCCCTGTCATGGATGGCTTATTTCGCATAACTTTTACCGTCACCCACGCATCCAGTGCCCACTCAAGATTCAGCGCTTACCGGCAATGGCCTTGAGATCTTTCATCAAGAGGAACAGGTGAAACGGATCGGATGGGCTCGGCTCGAACTCCCAGTTCAAGTACCACTGCCGAGCGGACTCGTCCTTGGCGTGAACCAGCAGCGCTCGAATTCCCGCAATGTCTGCAGCCTGTGCCGTGCGCATCAAAGCATCCTTGAGCAAAGCCTTGCCAAGGCCGATTCCCTGATGCGGCAGATCCACAGCGAGCCGCGCCAGGATCATCACGGGGATGGGGTGTTTGGGTATGCCTTTGACCACTCGGGGAGCCGCCGATGCGAGCTCGACGCAGCCCACAGTCAAGCTGTAGAAGCCGACTACCGAGCCCGAGTTGCAGCTCACATAGGTCTGTGAACTGTTGGAGTTCTGATTGACCAGCGCGAAGCGCTGCAAGAACTGATTCAGTGCGGGCTGTCCGCAGTCGAACGACTCAATGCCATCCGAGCCAACCAGCTTGCGGATGGGCTCGCAAACCTTCGAATTCAACCGAGCAGCCCCGGCTCGCGCAACAGCTTGCGCAACTTGGGCTTGGCGCTGACGGGCTGATCCAGAGCCGCCTGAAACTCAAGCCACTTCTCGGGGCTCAGCTCAAAGCGCGTTCGATCGGCCAAGGTTTGATTGGCGGCATTGATGCCCGCGTCCAACAAGAACTCGCTCACATTCTTGTGCGCCACACGTGCTGCCTCTTGGAGCAACTGCTTCACAGGCCCGCTCGCGCGCACATCGATGCGCTCGGATTTGGAATGGTTGGTGGCGGTCATGAGGAATCCTCTCCAACAAAAAGGTCCCTCATCATATCGTCAGGACAGTGTCCGTACGCTGTGTTTTTACAGCTCACCCATCGGGCGACCAGCGTCGCTGGCGTGCCGGCGATCGGGGTTCGCTGACCTTTGCGTCCACCCCTCGCCCGGCGGCGGCTCGCCGTTTGTCTACCGCGAGGCAGGGGACGGCCCTTTTCTTCGAGAACTGATGAGCTCTTTTGGCGGCACCGGCTACGTTGCCCTGTACGAGATCGAGGACGCCACCCACGTGATGATCCTGGCGGTGCGGCATCAGCTTGAGGATGACTATCACTGACAGGCCTCAGTGGTGGTGCTCCCGACCTCAAGCAGCAGCGAGGATTCGAAACTCGGTCGCCGTCACGACCGGCTTCACGCGGGACTTGTCGCGCTGCAGATCCACCAGGCCGTAGCGCGACATCGTCTTCAAGGTGCGCGACAAATTGCCCGGCTGCCGGCCCGTGGCCTTGGCCAACACCGCCATGGAATCGGGGTTGGTCTCGCGAATGACCTTCAGCAGTGCGCGGTTCTGGTCGCTGAGGACTTCGGCCACCGACTTCATGGAGGTGAACCAGATCTTGGGCTCGCCTGCCTTGGGCTTGTATTCGCCTTTGGCGATGGCGATGGCCCTCGCCCGGATGTGCTCCTGAGGCATGACACCGATGACGATGGTTTTCATTGTTGTGCTTCCTTGATGACTCGATCGACCTCTGCGAAAAAATCCTCCAGAAGCCGCTGCGCTGACTCGAACGCGTAGGGCACGCCTTTATCGCTTGAGGTCCGGTGACGATGGTCGTAGGGCAGGCGCTGCCCGGCGAACTTGAACTTCTTCGGCGGCTTCACCGCATGTGCGTTGTCGTAGCCCAAGACTCGGGTGCCGTACTTGTCGTGCAGCGACAGGCTGTACCTGATGCCATGCGACAGACGCTCCGATACCGGCGCCCGTCGGGCCTTGATCTTGACCCAGTAGCCGCCGTCTTGCTCAAGGATGCTGCCGTCCAAATCAACAAGCGTGTCAAGGCCGACATCAGGACTGCTCATCGTTTGAAAAGTATCAGCGGATGATAACCAGATGCATCGTTCTAAACGGTCTTGCACCCTGCCCGCTCAAATGCCAGCCATCGCATCCAGCAGCCGGCGGAACCTCGAAGACCGCTGCCCTGAATGCCCTGGGCTGCCGAGCCTGTCGTCAAAGATCGCATCGGCAGCGCTGATCAACTGCGGGTCGATGGCAGCCAGGGCGGCTTGAAGCGCCGAGTTGATGGCGGCGGGATCGTCGGTGCCGGTGTGGGCGTTGACCCAGTGGGCCAGCAGCACCCAAGCCTGGGCCTGATCGATGCCGGACGCGATCACCTCATCGAGCGCCTCACGCTCATCGGGGCGCAACACCAGTGCCGCGCAACGTGCGTTCAGGCCTTGCACATCACCGCCACCGCCCAAGTGATCGGCCACCGTCTGGGCGATGACGCGCAGCGATTTCGTGGCCGTCTTGGCGCTGCTCACGATGGTCTGCCCGTCGTCACTTGAGGCCATCTGAATGCCGAACTTGATGCCCGACTTGGGCGCCATGCGGCTGGGCGCCGCTGGCGACGAACGGGTACGCCACACGGCGGGGGACTTCATGGCTCGGAAGTCGGTGGTGTCGGTGGCGCTGGCGGCGGACCACATGGCCCGCGGGCTCATGTCCACGCAACTCAATACGGCCACGTGGTCGTCCACTGAACTCGTCGCCCCCCACCCGGCCGCCAGCATGGCCTGCACGCGGTGCAGTTCGGCGGCCTCTTGCGGCTTGTCGGCTTCGGCGCGCTGGTGCACCAGGATGCAGTTGGTTTGAGGGCCCATCAACTGATAGGCGAGTGCCAGCGGTAGTGAGCCTTTGTCTCCAAGAGTTTTGATCCGCTCGGCCGCCGCCATGCGCGGCAAGGTGTCGCCCGGGCACACAGCGCTGGCTTCGCCACGGGCCAGCGTGGTTTGTTCGCCTTGGTCGTTCAGCGCCATCAGTTGCACCGCAGCCGTCTGGGCGTTGGCCGACAGACCGGCGAAAGCGATCGACGTGTCGCCGCCAAACACGCTCAAGGGCACGGCTGTTTGCCACTGGGGCTGGCTGCCCCAGTCGATGCGGGCTTCACGCCAAAGCGGCTGGCGCATGCGAAAGATCATGCGTGCGGCTGCGGCCTCGAGTGCCTCGCCGGGGGTGGCGAACTCGCACGCGCCACCGGTTTCCTCGGCCAGCGAGCGCACGACGCTGTGAGCCGGGGCCGAACCCACGCCGATCACGAAGATGCGGTGGCCGCTTTTCTTGGCGGCTTCGATCGTTTCTTCGACCTTCCAGATCTCGCCATCGGTGAGCAGCAGCACATCGGCGTTTCCCATGCCTCTGGCTGCGGACAGCTTGAACACCGAAGCCAGAGCGAGGTGCATTTCGGTGCCACCCAGATCGGCATCAATGCCGTCGATGAGCGAGCCCAGTTGGCTCAGTGTCTTGGGAGTGCAGGCGGTGGGTTTGAGTCGGTGCTCGAAGGTGGAGCCAAAGCAAGTCAGGCTGACGTGATCGCCCTCACCCAGCCCGCACACGACACCGGTCAACGCCACGCGTGCCGATGCAATGCTGTCGCCGCCCATGGAGCCTGAGCAGTCCACCAGCAGCTTGAGCGCAATGGGGCCGCGCGGCGCGCTGGCCTGCGGCTGGAACGCGGCCATCACCACCACCGGGGCGGCGTTGGCGACGCTGTCTTGGGCCTGGATCACCAGCGACGGGGATGGCTCCACGGGCTTGAGCAGGATGACCACATCGCGGTCGAGCCATGCGCCTTCGGCCAGATCCAGTTGCAGGCCGCCTTCCGCCACGGACCGGGTGAAGCGGTGCGTGGGGCAATCGAGCTCACCTGAGGCGAGTGAGCCGGCCACGGTGATAGCCAGCGCAAGCGGGTATTCGGCGAACAGGGATGCAGTGGGTTCTTGCTGCGGCTGCAAGCCCGAATCAGCGGGGTTGCCGTAGCGCGGGGCGATGGTGCCGGGGATGGCCAGGCGGATGCGGCCCTGCTCGAACATGAGGCACTGGGCAAAGCGCACCTCGAGCACCATCTCGTCGCCGGGCTGGAGGTTGCCGACGTTGGCGGTGTGGATGCCGCCGCCCGAAGCCTCGAGCATCACGGGCGCGTCGCCCTCGGCCAGAGCTGCTTCGTACTCGCGCTCGGCCTGGCGCTTGGCGGTGATGGTGCCGACCTTGCGCGCTCCGTTGAGCTCGCTCGCAAAACCCAGCAGCACAGCCTGGTCGGGCAGCGGGAAGGTGTAGATCACCTCGAGGTTCTTGCGCCCGGCGTTGCGATAGGTCTGGCGCAATGTGAGCTCGAACAGCACGCCATCAAGACGGCCGACAGCTTGCACGCCCACGAGCACGGGCGGCGCTTGGTCTTCGTCTCGGCATGACAGGGAAAAAGCTTGTTGTTCACGAAACATGGGAGCTCCCTTGGGTTGGGTGGTGGCTCATGCCAATTCGTCACGAGGCCACGGCAGCATCAACCCTCAGAAGCTCATGGCGTGAGCCCCCAAGCTTGGGTGCCATAAAAATTTGAGGCACTGGCGAGCGCTTTTCCCCCCGCAGAAATTTTTTAAAAATTTCTGGGATCCACGGCCTTGGGCTGTCTATCCCCTGCCCGACGCTTGACGCACCCGGTTCGGGTTTCCTGTCGCGAAGGCGGCCAGGTCCTTTTTCTGCGGCCTAGGCTTAAGGGTCGCGCGTGTCGGAAATAGAGGCCGTCAATTGCTTGGCGCTGGCGCGCAGGTGGGCCAAGAATTCGCTGGCCACGGGCGACGGACGGTGGTCTTTGGCGCGCAGGATGAACCAGTTGGATTGCGCCGGAAAACCACGCACCTTCAGTTCTGTCACGCCGTCCCCGTCTTGGCGGCCTGCGATCGCATAGCGTGACAACACGGCCAACCCCAGACCTGCTGCCACCGAGTGCTTGATGGCCTCGTTGCTGCCAAGCTCGAGCCGCACGTTGGGCTTGAACCCCAGGCTGTCAAAGTGCGCATCGCACGCCATGCGCGTGCTCGAGCCTTGCTCGCGCAATATGAATCGCTCCTTGGCCAATGTGGCCAGAGGAATGGAAGTGCGATGAACCAGCGGATGCGACTTGGAGGCGATCACCACCAGCGGATTCGGCAAGAAGACTTCCTGCTCCAGGTCCATGTCCCGTGGCGGCATCGACATGATGTACAGATCGTCGCGGTGGTCTCGCAAGCGCGCCAGCACCCCGTCGCGGTTGAGCAGTTCCAGCGCGATGTCGACGTCGGGGTAGCGCGCGCAAAACGTTCCCAGAATGCCGGGCACGAAATACTTGGCGGTGCTGACGACCGAGATGCGCAACCGCCCTTGAGTCAAGCCCTTGAGGCCGTTGATTTTTTGTTCGAACGCGGCCCACTCGTCCCTCATGCTTTGAGCGGCACTGACCAACGCCTCGCCTGCCTCAGTCAACTGCAAGCGTTTGCCCAATTGGTTGTACAGCGGCAAGCCGACCGAGTCGGCCAGGTCCTTGAGTTGCATCGACACGGTCGGCTGCGTGACATGGCAAGCGCGTGCTGCCGCGGTGACGCTCCCGGTTTCGGCCAAGGCCAGAAACAACTGCAACTGGCGGAAGGTTGTATGCATAGAGATTGCGTGATGTAAAGCATAAGAACTATTTACTTTACTCGACGACTTTTGATC
Organism: Burkholderiaceae bacterium; assembly: GCA_040400875.1. Classification (GTDB taxonomy): domain Bacteria; phylum Pseudomonadota; class Gammaproteobacteria; order Burkholderiales; family Burkholderiaceae_C; genus PBB1. Next base: position 8,114 of record JBBAPK010000054.1, read on the forward strand.
CTTAGCATGACCTTAGCGGGGTTCTGGCTTCGCATTCATGACCAACTTCCCAAGGATTAGAAATGACGTTCATCACCTCAGCCGACGCCGCCGAGCTTTTCTGGAGCGAGATCGGTGTTGCAGACAAATTCAAGCCTCAGCATGAGGAGTTCCAGAAATTCCTCAAGAGCCATGACAACGTGACGTACGAAGCCGCGATGCAGCAAATCGACAGCTTGATCGCTTCAATGAAGCCAGCAGACGGCCAGCCGCGGCGCATGCTGATGTCCCAGCCTGGCGCGCGCTAGGTCACGGTCACGGTCGCGAGAGCTCGGGCCCTCATGCCGAGGGCCCGAGCTCTTGTGCGTTTGGGCCGACCATCTCTTGATCCCCGATCGCTTCTTTCGGAACGGTCTGACCACAAGGCCCTGGTGCTTTGAGATTTACTGCGAGGCTGCGGCCTGCGCAGCATCATCCGATGGCTTGGGCGCGTGCAGCCGCGCCGTGCAATGAGTTGGTGGGCCCTGAGGAGCTTCGTGAACAATCGGCGGCTTCAGAAAGGACTACACCATGAAACTCGAACCCTTGATGACTTACCACGCGGATCTGCTGCCGGCCGTGATGGTCGGTGCCGGCCCCCAAGGCACCCGGGCAATTTTTGAAGTGACTGGCGGCGCGTTTGAGGGACCTCGCCTGCGCGGCAAGTTGCTCACAGGCGGCGGCGACTGGATGCTGATCGACGCCCAAGGCATGGGCCATCTCGATGTGCGCGCCACGTTCGAAACCGACGACGGCGCCTTGATCTATGTGCAGTACTTCGGCCGCGTGGTGGTGACCGAGGCGATCAACCAGGCCTTGCAAGGCAAGGGTGCGACCGACTACGGCGACACCCACTTCTTCACCCAGCCCCGCTTTGAAACCGGTGATGCGCGCTACGCGTGGCTGAATCAGGTCATCGCCGTGGCTCAGGGCCGCGTGTGCCACGGGCATGTGGAGTACCAGGTTTTCGCCTGCGCGAACGGCTGAGCTTTACCGGGACATCGGCCAGGCGCATTAGGTGGCCTGCATCTGATTTCTGGCCTCATCCACCAGGTCAGACTGAGACGAACGAGGCGCTTCTGCCGAAGGCCTCTTCCTCAGGCGTGAAGTACGGGTCTTGGTCCGTCAGGCTGGGATCAAAGGCGTAACTGTTTTGCAAGAAGCCAGACCGGATGACGGTGTCATCGAGTTCCTCGATGTGACTCTTGGTGCGAGTGAATGCTTCTACAAGGCCGCGTTGATTCTGGCTGGCAAGGTGCGACTGGATTTCCGTACGCAGGAACGCCAAACGCGACACTGGCTTGAACAGCCCGTACAGCGCTCGAATCCGATCGGCTCTCACCGTGGCCTGACCGCGCGCGCTGGCGAGTGCCAGTTCCGAATCGATGCTCGGCCAGTAGCGTGTCGTGTAGAACGCACTCTGGTCATTGCGGTACCACTCCTCGCTGCGGGCGATCGACGAGGACACTGTGTTGTGCAATTTCCAGAGATACAGACGCATCGAGGCGCCGTCCAACACGGCTGAAAGCTTGTCGTCGACAGAGGTTTTCAGTTCGGCAGAGTCGGCCTCCCGACCGAGTAAAAGATACTCGACGGGATACATTTCCACTTCCCGATTTTGAACGACATAGGCATTGAGATGGTGTCGGCAATAGGGGCAAGGATACTGACTTGCAAATAATCTGAAGAAATCCTTGAAATTTTCAATCAACGGCGCCTGAAATGCCACGGGTTGCGCGTCGAAAATCTCTGCTGACGTGTGCAGAAAACGCCACACGGCGGGCCCAATGTAATAAGGGAAAGACAGCCGCATGTCTGCATTTTTTACAAAACTCAGACCGAGGTAGACGTCAATGAATGCAACATATTGCGAAAGAACGCCTGACTCTCTGCCGAACTCCTGTCTTTCACGTCGCTTTTGAACACCGTTGAGGTAATGCCTGGCGAGCCGCCATGATTGCTCGAGGCGCAATTTTTCTGCGGGGGTGCAGCGCTCGAAAAACTTGGGGATGTAGCTGGCGTGGCGTGCAAACTCACCTGCGGCCTGGGTGACGTCAAACCAATGCTTCAGGCCAGCTTCGTTCGGTATCGTGTTTGCTGCAAGGTCATCAGCCGAACTGACGCTGAAGCTCATCAGCAGCTTGGGCATGAAATCTTCATACCAATAGGCCACGGGCATCATGGCGCCCTCGATGACCTCGGCTGAATCGTGCAGGATCACCCGGTGCCACTGCCTCAGATACGCCTTCGCATCGGCGTCATTCGACGGGATTGCCGGCGCCAGTTCACCGAGGGTTTCATCGTCTTGAAGGCTGTGCAACTCGTTGCGCGCCAGAACCTCGTTGATGAGGTCGATGAATTCGAGTCCGCTTTTCTGCCCGGACAGGACGACCTCGACGGCGGACACAAAAGCGGCTCGCGCGTTGATGGCATCAACGCCTGCGCAGTCCATGGCCCTGGCCTCATCGAGCATCTCGGGAGTCTTGTCGAGCGCGTGCCAATTCGCGATGCGATGGATCAGCCGCTGATACTCGTCACGCACGGAAACCACCACCGCATCGAGCACCGGATGGCATTCAGCTGAAACAATGCCGAGGCCCTTGTACAGGGTGATGGCGCTGTCAACGAACTTGACGAAGTCAGAGATTTTGTAGGGAAGATTTCTGGCGGGGAGGTGCGTTTCGTGGTTAGCTGAAAAGCTGGTCCTGAAGCATCTGTAGGCCGCGCCCTGAATCAGACGGAAAAGCCCGATTTGCATTTGCAGGACCGAGGTTCCCTGATCTTTTTCTCGGAGATCATCAGAGGTTTTTTCTGGCGCCTCTATTTTATTTTCTGGATCAGAAATATTGTCAGGGGCGCCTGATATTCCACCCAAATCATGACCATCGACCGTTTTAGCGATCAGGTCGGATCGCTCACCCGTCACCTCCGCTGGAGATTTTTTGAAACTCTTGTAGTGGGTGTAGTAGTCGTGAATCGGCTTGCAGAAATTCTCGAAATCTATCCAGCCATTGCCATTGGAATCCGTCTCACGAAAAACAAGATCAAGCTCTGCGTCGGATATATCGGTGACATTCATGACTGCACGCATCATGTCTTTCGTGACCCGACCGTAGCCGCTCGTGTCGAAGACACTGAACGCCGACTCTAGACGCGACAGCCGGTCGACCCGTTTGGACATCGCATAGGCGATGAAGTCATAGACGTCAAAGGTCTCGACATCACCCTGGGCGACGCTGACCTCCCGGATCAAGCCGAGCAGCGTTGGTGCGTCTAGGCTCCTGCCCAGGTCGCTCCCGACGGATTGCGAGAGGTCTTCGACCGAGACGTCACCACTGTTGTCGGTGTCGAAGAACCGAAACGCGTCGCGCAGATTGGCTATGTCTGCGGCGCTGACAACCGGTTCGAACAGTTCCATCAGCCAGGCCTCTAAACGTCAGACCGTTGAGCCAAATGCCGGACGCTGCGGCAGCAGGACCGGGCCAGCCGTGGTCATTGCGGCTTGAGCCGCGGCGGCAGCAGTTTTTCCTGAGTCAGACGCCACAGCGTGCCCACGATCAGGATGGCCATCGTCAGGTTGGCCAGCACGAACAGCACGACGGACAGCCACTCGATGTAACCCGTCTGACCGCGCAGCATGAAAACGATGGCGTCGAACGCCAGTGCCGTCACGCCGAAACTGAAAGCCCAGTAAGACGCTCCGAACGGCTGTTTCGCAATCCACGGCAGCAAGCGCAACAGCAGCGCCACCTGCAAAAGCCCGTAACCCAGCAGCGCCTGCGCAAACAAATCCGGCTTGGTGCCCGACAGGCCCCCCGTGACAAAAAGATAGGCCAGACAACCCACCACTGGTGGCGCCAGCATGATCCCCATGGCGGGCCTCATAGGGGGCACCATCGCCTTGATGAAGGTCATGCGGTGCGAGATCAACGACTCGAGCGCCAGCCACGAGAGCATGCCCGCGCCAAGAAACAATTGGCCAAGCGCTTCATGGCCGAAATATCCCGCCACGAAGGCGGTGACGAAGTTGCCCGCGACCGTGGGCAGATACAGCGCCGGCGATGCGGTTTCCAGTTCACGCTCACCTGTCCACTGGCGTGCGGTGAAGTACACGCCTTAGGCGAGCGTGATCGCTCCACCCACCACAGCCAGCGCCAGGGGCAGCCCGGTGGAGTGTGGCGGCGCTATGGCCACCGCCGCCAGCATGGTCGCCACGCCACTCAGACCGATGAAGCAGTTCTGGACGGGGTGGTTCAGTTCGGCGAGGGCTTCGTCCCGTGCCCAGAGCCACTTGCCGATGTACAGCGCCATGACATGAACCGCCCCGGTTTTTGAGGAGGCTCCAACTCTTGAGAAGATGGAGCCATGAA
>JBBAPK010000055.1:0-12329 GCA_040400875.1 Burkholderiaceae bacterium
CTATTTGCCAGTTGTCCATCGTGCCTGGTGGACGCGCGACCTGTCGGTCAACTACATCGCAAGCTTTGGTCACGGGGCCCCAAAGGAGGAATCGATGCCGTGAAGAGCGGCGGCCGTTGAATTTCGAAGACGCGCTACTGCGTCAGATGTGATCTCACGTAAACGAAGCCCACCGCAGTTCTTCTTTCACATCACCACTGCGCATGCCACCCTGCGGCACAACGGGCTCGCCATTGGCAAGCGTGACTACATGGGCGCGTACTGACTCGCGTTCGGTGCTGCGAGCGTTGGTCCGCGGGCCGAGACAGCGCACGCCCGGACGGCCTCGCGTCAGACCCAGCCTTGGCGCCATAGGCTGGGGTCGGTCAGTTCGCGCCAGTGCAGCAGGTACACCTGCTTGGAGTGCACGGCTTCAAGTTCGACCTGCTCGACGCGCATCGACGGCAGCTCGGGCTCTATGACCCGCACCACGGCGAAATGCTTCTCGCGATTGCGCGGCGACACTGCCGTCCACTTCGTCAGCAGGAGCTTTTTCGAGCTCAGCGGGTTCATTAGCTTGCGGTGTTTGGGCGCCGGAGCTGCGGCACCGGGTTCAGGAAGGGATCTCATGGCGGGTGATGATGCGCCGCGGGGTGTCCTGTGTGTGATCCCTGATCCATGATTCAAAACGCGCACACCGTCACAGGCATCGGCAGCACTTTGCCAACCACGGCCATGGTAATCACCCCAGATACCCCGCTGCTCAAAAAAGCGGCAGGGTAGGCTGAGCACCCGGGTCACTTTTAGATCGGCGCAACCCTCACAGGTGGGTCAATTCGCGGTCGGCGCCAACAAGACCGCGCTTCGAGGGCAGCCGCTGCGATGGTGATGTGTGAGCGTTGTGTTCTTCGCTGGGCTTCGATGAGTTGGCTTCTGCACGGCGTCACTCGCGGATGGAGGTCGACGTGCTGGGATGCGTGGGAGCCATGGCCTGCAACTGGCTGTGTGACCCCGGCAGCAACTCAGCGTGCTGCGCTGGCTTGAGGCTGTGGTCTTGCCCCTGGACTTCGTGGTCACCCAAGGGCCACCCCAGCACCAGTATCTGCTGCGCACCATGGGCGTGATCGATGAGCACAGCGACGTGCCGGGCACCAGCTTGGCCAACGCACGTTTCACTTGCGCAGATCGTCTCTGGCAGCGACCATCTGAACCATGCAGCATGGCTGACGCTGACTGCAACGATTATTCTGAAAACATCTCGATTTGGCGATGCTGAGAAAGTGCCAATGCTAGGTGAGGTTAACTCAGACGCTCTGTTAAGCTCGATTTAAATATCCTGATTTTTACTTGAGACCTCAAATATTTTTGAAAGTACCAAATGACTGACTTTTTCAATAGTAATCACTTTAACCACCTTTTTCAAGTTGTCTACCACTCCATCAGCCTTACGGACTCCGATGGGGAGCGGAAAATACTAAAAACCTCACGCCTGAACAACACGAAAAATAACATTTCTGGCTGTCTAATTTTAAGTAATGGCGAATTTCTGCAAATACTTGAAGGCCCACGCCCTGTCATCATGGATCTGATTGATTTAATCCAGACTGATAACAGACATAAAGAATTTACCATCATGAAAATGTGCATTATTAAAAAAAGGATGTTCGAAAACTGGATGATGGCGAGTTTTGAGGCCGATGAACGAACCTTCATGCAAATTCTTTCTAGTTACTGTGAAAGTGACAACGAGACTGAAAAAATGATTTATGACTACATTGCGTTTGGAAATGAAGCCCCGCCGTTTGATTCTCAGCTAATTTCATGAGAAAATTAAAAAATTCGAAAACTAGCAGATTTAAAAAAACGGCTTATTAAATTAAATGAACGTCGGTATAAAAATGCAAGCTTAGCTTTTTGGATTATTAATCCATTAATAACATAGAATGACTCGGTTTAACTGGATCGTCAAATAGCGACATGGCGTCATTGGCTAAAGCTAACTAGGGATCAAATTGAGGATGTGCCATCTGTATCATTGGATCCTCTTCACTCAGATAAGCAAGTGACAAAGCCCATTGGCTGAATCAACTGTGGTTAGTTTCCTCCATCGATATTATTTCGAGAGTTTGGTGTCGTCGATCCGACATGATCTAAGGTGGAAGCCGCCGCCGCGATGCTCTGGCCGCCCTCGACCAACCGAACCGCCTCTTGCTTGAATCCAAGCGTGTAGCGCGCCCTCGTCGTCTTCATCAAAACTGCACGGGATCTGACCGGCGCAGTGCGCGGTCAGGTCGAGCAAGACGGCGACGTCTGAAGGCCGCTTAGCATGCCTGTCAAGAAGCTGCCACCCCCGCTCACGCGTTCAACTGCGATCGAGACAACACCCGGGCGCGCGCTCGTCCTCGAAGCACCACACTCAAAACCAATGGAACCTGCTCGACTGATACACGCATCGCTCTGGCTGCTGGCAGTGGCGGCCACCATCGGCATCGTCATGGCCGTGATTCGGTTTGCCAAGGAAAAGGCGCCACCGGTGATTCTGTCCAAGGCGCACGGCTTTCTGAACTGTTCGGCGTTGGCGTTGCTTGTCTATGGGTGGGCTACGGTCGGTCTGCCGAAGCTGGCATCGATTGCCCTGGTGCTGCTGCTGGTGGCGGCGTCGGGCGGTTTGGCAATGGGTCAGGCTTGGCGGTGGAGGCACTCGCACCGCCTGGAGCTCGTGCTGTTTGCGCACCTGTCGATCGCCGCTGCCGGATTCTTGCTGCTGCTGGCGGCGCCCGTGATTTAGTAAGACTCGGAAGAACCGCGACGCGCGGCCGTGGCATGCTTGAAACCATGGGCATCAGTAGCAGCATGGCGATGTGGGCCAAGCGCATCAAACGCGATGGCGTGACGCTTTGGTTCGCCGGCAAGAACCCTCGAACGCCCTGGCACGCAAAGGCGCTGGGGGTGTTTGTGGTGGCCTATGCCCTCAGTCCCATCGACTTGATTCCAGACTTCATCCCATTGCTGGGCTATGTCGACGACGTTCTTCTGCTTCCAGGCCTGATATGGCTAACCATCAAGCTCTTGCCACCCGAAGTCCTTGCAGAATGCCGCGTCCAAGCGGACGACTGGATGCAGACGAAGGGCGCGAGGCCAACCAGCCGAGTCGGTGCCGCTCTCATCGTCTTGCTGTGGCTGTGCGTTGGCGCCGCCGCCTGGTTTTGGCTGCAGCCGCGCCTGTAGGAACTGTCGGAGTTCCGCACCGATCACGGCAACCCTAAGGCCGGCGTTCGTATCGGCTCGAACCCATCGCCCAGCATCGGTGCTGCGAACCCGTTGAGCTGCGGCGAGACAGATGACCGGCCGCCAGTGATGCGGCAGCAGTTCGGCAATCTAAGGGTCACAGGGGTGTAAGAGGCATCGATGGTTTCGCGGGCGAGGGATAGACGCCAGCACGATCAAGCCTTTGTGGCTGCTCAGTGCGAATGCCGGTGGTGTTCGTCGGGGAAGTGTCCGTGGGTGTGTGTCAGGACTTCATGGCAGTGCCTATGTGAGTGTCGCGAAGACACTTCACCTGCGCCGTGCGTGTGGGCGTGGTGCGCGTCGTGCTCATGTTCATGCTCGTGTTCCACTGGCTCGTGAGTGTGCAAATGCTCATGCTGTTCGCTCAAGTGCAGCCAGACGCCCAGGGCCATCAGCATGCCGGCCATCAATAGGCGGCCCGTGACAGGCTCGCCCAGCCACGCCACCGCCAGCATGGCGCCGAAAAATGGCGCCACCGAAAAGAAGGCCCCCGTTCGTGCTGTGCCGAGATGCCGCAGGCCGACCACGAACAAGGCGAGGCTGATGCCAAAGGCGGCCAGACCGAGCGCCAGCCCGCCGGCCAGTGCCGGGGCTGACGGCAGCACGCTGCCGACCCAGAACGCCAGCAGCAGGTTCACCGTCCCGGCGCTCAGGCCCTTCACCGCGGCGATCCAGGCGGCGTCGTTGAGTGCCACCTTGCGGGTGAGGTTGTTGTCTATGGCCCAGGCCAGGCAGGCGCCGAGAACCGCCAGGGCCGGCCATGCATCACCGAAGCGCACCTCGCCAGGCCACCCCGGGTGAATTTGACACCGGAGGCAACAGCCCGGGGGCTCATCAGCATATGAACCCGCCGCTGCCGAAATCCAGCAGGAGATTGCGCGCTCGATTCGTATGAAGCAGCTGTGTCAAAGCATCCACCTGATCGTCGATCGCCCCATTCGCGAAGTGCATGAACTCATGGATGAACTTTTCGACCCAGTCGTTTTGGCCATTGGCGTCGTACACGCAAATGGCGGGCTCAAACAGGTGGCGCACGCGCGCAGGCGCTGGCTTGGAGCCTCACGCACGCGGCCGACCACGGCGGCAACCCGCGGCGGGTTTTCGTGATGGGCCACAGTGCGGGCGGCTACAACGCTGCGATGTCGGCACTCGACGGGCGCTGGTTAGCCGCCACCGGCCACACACCGCGCGAGCTGGCCGGCTTCATCGGTCTAGCCGGTCCTTACGACTTTCTGCCGATGACCAATCGCGACGCGCAGCTGGTGTTGTTTCATCCCGACTACCCGCTTGATACGCAGCCGATGGCGCTCGCCAGTGGCAGGGCGCCGCCCACCTTTCTGGCTGCGGGCAGAACCGATTCACTGGTAGACCCCGAAAGGAAAACACGGCGGCGTTGGCGGCGCGGCTGTCGGATGCGGGCGTGCCGGTCGATCTACATCGCTACGAGCGCGTCAACCACGTGACGCTGATCGGCGCTTTCGGTCTGCCGCTGCGCTGGCTGGCGCCGGTGCTGGACGTCGTCGCCAGCTTCGCGCTGAACGTACGGGCCGCCAAGCCTGGTCAGAGCATGGCGAACTGAGTGCACTTGGGTTTGCCGGCGGGCGGGGGTGACTGCTTGGAGGCGACGAAATCAGTTTTGTCGCTGTCGCCGATGGGTCGAGAGCTCCAGTTCGTCGTCGGTGGAAGCAGTCGTTGGGGGGCCTCGTCGCCGAGTCGGTGAACCGACTTCGCGCCCAGCCATCACTGAACGTCAAGTTCCGAGGTGCAGCGGACAGTTGCCCGAGGAACCAGCCAACGTCGGGCATGGGCGCCCGCCGACATTGGCCCGCTAAATTCCAATATCAGCAACCAGTCTGATGCGGTCGGCCGGCCGGCGCGGGCTGGCAGCGAAGAAAACCCAACGGTGCCCGCTGACTCTCGCTACCAACTATCACCGATGGTCTGGAAGGCCGCCTTTCGCCGGTGCTGAGTAAGACGCGAGCGAGTGGTCCTCAAGCGCGACATCGTCGTATGAAAATGAGCCGCTATGCCGCTGAGCACCGAAGCCCTGCAAGACATCGCCAAACGCACCCTGGCGCACTACGAGCTGCACGCCCATAGCTACTGGGAAGGCACGCGCGACCACGATGTCAGCCAGAACATCGCGGCGCTGCTGCAACACATCCTTCTACCGCCGCCGTTTGACCTGCTGGATTTCGGCTGCGGTCCCGGGCGCGACCTGCAAACCTTCAACGCGCTTGGCCATCGCGCCGTCGGCCTGGAAGGCGCGCCGAGCGCGGCTGCGCTGGCGCGCGTCAATAGCGGCTGCGAGGTGCTCGAGCAGAGCTTCCTGCACCTCGACCTGGGATCTCAGCGCTACGACGGGGTGTTTGCCAATGCCGTGCTGTTCCATGTGCCCGGCCAAGTGCTGCCGCAGGTGCTGCGACAACTGCAGGCCTGCCTGCGGCCGGGTGGCGTGCTGTTCAGTTCCAACCCGCGCGGTGATGGACAGGAGGGCTGGAGCGGTGAGCGCTACGGCGCATTTCACGACTGGCCGACCTGGCGCGCCCTGGTGACGGCCGCCGGTTTCGACGAGTTGGACCACTTCTACCGTCCAGCGGGCCTACCGCGAGAGCAACAGCCATGGCTGGCGAGTGTGTGGCGCAGGCGCTGACCCTGGGCGAAGGTCGGTGCAAGCTCGGATGGATTTTGCCGACACTGGCTCAAATTTGGATCGGTGCCGACACCCAAAGAAGCTTCAGCTTGCTGCAGCTGGGGCAATGCGATTCACGCTGATCAGCGCTGCTCAACAATTTCCCAGGCCGTGCGGTAGCCCCCTATTCCTTGCACGTAGGCCAGCAACGCCTTGAAAAACGGATGCGCGCCGAGTGTGGACGAGTCGCCGACGAGGAGCAACTTGCTGCGGGCGCGGGTCATACCCACGTTCATGCGCCGGATATCGGAGAGGAAACCGATTTCGCCAGAGTTGTTGCTGCGCGTCAGTGAAATCGCAATGATGTCTCGCTCCTGGCCCTGAAACGAATCGACGGTACCCACGCTGAGCATGCGGTGCTGCAGGAGACCGTTGAGTTGCCCGTTTCCCTCGATGGCGTCCTTCAAATAATTGATCTGGGCGCGGTAGGGGGCAATGACACCAATGGTGAGCCGGCCCTGCTCGTGCTCTCCGCGCTCGTGTGCGGCTGCGTCGTAGGGCTCCAGGAGCTGGGCAAGGCGCTGGAGCAGGAGATCCGCTTCTTCGGGGTTGGCTGTGGAGCGGCTTTCAGGGATGGTGATTTCAAGATAACTGAGGCCGGCTGTGTCGAGGAACTCCACGGGCAGGTCGGGCGCGAAGGACAAGTCGTAGGCCTCTAGGCCGGCGTCGCGAACGCTTTGATGCGCTTGAAGTTTTCCGTCGTAGAACTGCTCGGAACTGAATGCCATGATTGTCTGGTGCATGCGGTACTGCACGGTGAGCATGCGGGCGGTGGCAGGTTGGCGCTTGATGCACTTCTCGAACAGCGTTTCACGCAGGCCATCACGGGCGGCTTTTTCGCTTTTCACCGTGGGCGGTAACTGGTGGTGATCGCCCGCCAGGATCACGCGCTGGCCCTTGGCAATCGGGATCCAGCAGCCTGGCTCCAGCGCTTGTGCGGCTTCGTCGATGAAGACGGTGTCGAAGCTCAAGTGACGAATGTTTCGATTGCTGGCGCCTACCAGGGTGCAGGTGATGATCTGCACGGACTCGAGCACCTGTTCCGTGATGTAGCGCTCCAGATCGTCGGCCTCCTGAAACAGCTGCCGCGCTTCTTCTCTCAGCAGCCGGCGCTGCTGCCGCTCGTCATAGCCAGTTGTCCGAAGGGGAAGATTCGCGGACTCGCGGTACTGGTCGGCGGTCTGGCGCATCGCGCGCATCTTGCTGTAGCTCGGATGGGCCATCACCTGCGCATCCAGGGTGTGCTCCAGCAGCAGATCCGACACGCGGCTGGGGTTGCCGATGCGGATAACGTTGACGCTGCGCTCAGCCAGCCTTTCGGTGAGCAGGTCCACGGCTGTGTTCGAGGGTGCGCACACCAGCACGCGCCGCTCACGCCGGATGGTTTCCAGGATGGCCTGCACCAGCGTGGTGGTTTTGCCCGTGCCAGGCGGGCCGTGGATGATGGCGACGTCCTGTGCTGCCATCACATGGCGCACGGCCGCCAGCTGAGAATCGTTGAGCGGGCTGGGATAGAACAGAGCGTCAGCATCAGTCTCGCAAAAACCGGCCTGCTGGGCGCCGAGCAACACGTCGCGGAGCTTGGCCAAGCGGCTACCGCGGGCGCTAATCACTTCGCTCAGCGCGTGGTCCATTTCGCGGTAGCTGACCTCGTCGAAGGTGAGGTCGATTCCGAGTCTGCCGCCGCCCTGCACCCAGTCTGGGAGTTCTTCCTTCGTGGTGGTCAGCACCAGCTTGTTACGCCGCACGCTGGTGACGACACCATTGAGCGTGGGCTGATCGTTTGAATGTGCAGGTGTAGGGCCGAACAGCGAGGCGTTCTTGCCCACTTGAAACAGGTGCAGGCCTTGCTGGTTGGCGGGGCGTTCCAACTCCAGCACCAACTTGCCGCCAAAGCCGATGTCTTGTTTGGCGATGGTGACGGGGTACCAAGTGAGGCCGCGCCGCTGCCGCTCCGGAATACTGGCCTTGGCATTCTTGAGCTTGAATTGCGTCAGGTCTTCCTTTTGCTCCAACTGCATGAGAGCGTGCACGCGACGCAACTCGTCAATGGTGCTGGTCGTGGTGGGTCTGAAGTCGAGATCGGCCAATGGAATACAGGTTGAACAGTCGCGTGTTAAGCGGAGACTGGTTGTAGTGAGTGATGCAGCAGAAGCGAAAACTGTTAATTTAGATCAGTGAGCCGAACTGCGCCTCGGATCGGGCGGTGGTTGTTCGGTGATGGAGCATGACTTCACGCCTCCACTCGGCGCCCACTTCACTTCGCCCTTAGACTGTATGGATGTACAGTCTTTCTAGCGTTGTTTCCTCAGATCAGAGCATGCCCGTCCCCGTGATCACCGTGGACCCCGCTTGGGCACATCAAACCCTGTCGACCATTCATTGCGGCTTCCCATCGCCGGCTGAAGACCACGCGATCGAGCGTGTCGACCTGAACAAAGTCCTGATCAAGCACCCGCAGGCAACATTTTTGATGCGGGTCCGGGGCGACTCGATGCGTGAGGCCGGCATTGACGACGGCGATGTCGTGCTTGTCGATCGGGCCATCAAGGCATCCCATGGCCACGTTGTGGTGGCGGTCGTCGACGGCGAGTTCACCGTCAAGCGCCTGTGGCAGCGCGGCAGAAACGTGAAGCTGCAGCCAGCCAATCCAACATACCCGGACATCCTGCCCCGCGACGGTCAAACCATCGAAGTCTGGGGCGTGGTCACCAACGCCATCAAGGCCATGCGGGTCTGAGCGAGCGAGCGAGATAAAGACGCATGCTTGCCCTGGTCGACGGCAACAACTTCTACGTGTCCTGCGAGCGGGTGTTTCGTCCCTCGCTCATCGGACGGCCCGTGATCGTGCTGTCAAACAACGATGGCTGTGCGATTGCGCGCAGCAACGAGGCCAAGGCGCTGGGCATCCGCATGGGCCAGCCCTGGTTTCAGTGTCGGCAGATGGAGCAGCAACACGGACTCGTCGCCCTGTCAGCGAACTTCACCCTTTACGGCGACATGTCGGATCGGATGATGACGGTGGCTGCCAGCTTTGCACCGCGGCAAGAGATCTACTCCATCGACGAGAGTTTTCTCGACTTCACCGGCGTGCCGGGCGATCTGGTCGCAACTTGCCGGTCCATGCGCGAGCAGATTCTCAGGTGGGTCGGCATCCCATGCTGCGTCGGGCTGGGGCCGACCAAGACACTGGCCAAGCTCGCCAACCACATCGCCAAGACGGCTGAGCGCAAGCCTGGCATCTATTTGTCAAACTTGGCCCAGATCTGCAATCTCGGCGCCATGAGTACGACCGGGCTCGAAGCCATCTTCTCCGCCACCGCGGTCGGCGAAGTCTGGGGTGTCGGGCCACGCATCGGCAAGAAACTGGAGGAGGGCGGCATCACCACCGTGCTCGATCTGATGCGGATGGATGCCGCCACGGTGCGTCGGCAGTTCTCGGTGGTGCTCGAGAAAACGGTGCGAGAACTTCAAGGCGTTCCGTGCATCGAGCTTGACGATGAGCCGGCGCCCAAGCAACAGATCATGTGCAGTCGCTCGTTTGGTCAAGCCGTGACACGGGGACGCGACCTGGCGGAGGCCGTGACCGAATTCGCCAGCCGCGCGGCCGCGAAGCTCCGGGCGCAGCCGGCAGCGGCCGGCTCGGTGCATGTCTTCATTCGAACCAGTCCATTCCGCAAGGACGACCCGCAGTACGCGAACAGCGTTACCGTCCCTTTAGTCCAGCCGACGGCCGACACAGCCGCATTGGTGAGTTCAGCGATTCGTGGGCTGCGACAGATCTACCGACCAGGCTTTCGTTATGCCAAAGCCGGCGTCATGTTGATGGATCTGCAGCCGCAAGACGTGGCACAGGCGGCGTTCGAATTCGACAAATGCACTCCAGATGACACTGACGAGACCAGCGGCCCAGTGGTCAGAGATCGCGTCAAGCTGATGACGGCGTTCGACGCGGTCAACGCACGCTTCGGCCGGGGCTCTCTCCAGTTGGCGGGAGCGGGGCTGCCCAACAAGAAAGCAGCCTGGGGAATGCGCCAGGATCGGCGCACGCCGGGGTACACGACCTCGTGGGCGGAGTTGCCGATTGCGCGGGCTTGATGGGTCGAACGTTACGCGTGGCTTACACCTCGAAGTGGTCGTCTGATTCAGTTGTCAGTTTTCAACCCTCAGCGCTTCCTCGGCGCATTAGTCTGAGCGACCGTAGTGCAGCGGTTGCGGCCGGTCACGGCGGGGCTGCGATCTAAGTCGCCCCGGGATTCGTGGAGGCTGCTTGACTGTGGCGGTGTGCAGGTGCTTGCGCGCCGTGTTGCGCACAAGGCTCGTCGCCCTCACGACCTGCCGCACTGACTTCTTGTCACGGTGGGACATCCGCAGCACTTTGCCAATCGTGTCCGTGGTGATCATTTTTGATACCGCGCTGCTGAAAAAAGCAGCAGGGTAGGCTGAGCACCCCGATCACTTTGAGATCGGCACAACCCACACAAGTGGGTCAATTCGCGGTCGGCGCCAACAATCTCAGCCTGAAAGTGCTTGCGGTTTTGCCCACCGTGCGGGTGTAGGGCGTGTAACCAACGAGTCAGCGGCGCTGGCCGTGCCACGGCAAGCCCGCACTTACCACTACGAAAAAAAACCGTATCGCTTGGTCAATTGGGCATCCCTCTCAAGATCCCAATCACCCCACATCTACAACGTTCATAAAAAAAGTGCAAAGTAGAGGCGCCCATTATTTAGGGTGTCGGTTTAACCTTTCATAAGGAACTTTTCATGAAGAAGATTTTTATTGCAAGCGTTATGGCTTTTGGTATGACGCTATCTGTTCAAGCCAAGGATATTATCGAGACGGCGGTAGCTGCTGGATCGTTTAAAACATTGGCAACTGCACTCACCGCCGCCGGTTTGGTTGATACACTCAAAGGTAAAGGCCCGTTTACTGTTTTTGCACCTACCGATGAGGCCTTTGCAAAAATACCGAAAGCTGATTTGGATGCACTTTTGAAAGACAAGGCAAAGCTTACTTCTGTTTTAACTTACCACGTTGTTGCTGGTAAAGTCATGGCCGCGGATATCAAGCCGGGTAAGATTAAAACTCTGCAAGGTTCAGATATTAATGTTTCAACATCATCGGGTGTAACCGTCGATAACGCTAAAGTCACTAAGGCAGACATTGTTGCAGATAATGGCGTTATACATGTCATTGACACCGTACTTATGCCTAAATAACATTTAAACTCGATTAGAATTTAAGTCGTGTGTGCTGTAGTGGAAAACTTTGTTGTCCACTACACGTCAAAATAATCACTTTGAAAAAACAATGAATTTATCAAAAAAACTAGTCATTCTTCCATTTGCGTTATTTTGCCTGAGCACGCTTGCAGGCGATCTCTCAGTTGATCTGCAAAAAGCTTGCATCAAGGAGCAGCTGGGCGCGCACAGCGAAATTAAAGGCCATCCGGTAGAGGCCGAGGACTTTACAGAATATTGCAAGTGCGAAACAGGCCTCATAACGGAAAAGGCGACGAAAGAGCAGTTGAATGAGATTTCTAAAAAGCAGAGCACAAATCCTAACTGGTTAAATGAATTGAAGTCTAGCGCGTTCAAAATTTGCTTACAACCAAAAGGTCAATTAACCACATAATGAACCGATAATAATAATTTCAGAAAAAAGTGTTCAGTCAGAAAATATGTTAGGAATTAAGTGTATTCAATTTTCAAGTTCGTTTATTTTCTGCTTCGCAACGGCAGTAGTATTTTAAATCCTAATTTAAACCCTCTCAGGCACGCTCCCTCGCACGTAAGGTACTTTGTTACGGTAGTTTTAGCGTGTTTTTGGTGTTTGGCTTTCGGGTTGTATTTTTCTGAATATTTATTTATTGGCTACAACATGCTGGGGCACATAGCTGTTATAAGCATGGCATTTATGACATGGTTTGTATTTAAGCAATCTCGCCGAATTTATGGGACAAGGGTTGGAACCCATGATTGGCTGCGCATGCCCGACCGAAGCAGTCGTTGCGACGAGATGACAGATGAGCAGAGAGCTACGAAGGCCGATGATTTGCGCAAGTAAAGGCTTGACGGGTAAAAGTTGTCACGACATAGCGCACGACACCCTCCATGCCGCGGATGGGACAGCATGTTGAAAATGAACTGCTGCTCGCAACGGCGGCTGCGACGCTGCCCTCTGACAGGCGCGCTGACTTCAGTGTTTGTCGAAAGCGAAGTCGACCAAGCAGCTGGGTTCGCGCAGGTCAGGGATGGCGCTGGGTGAGTTGCGGCTCGACATGGGAAGTCCAGCATCTAAGCCGCAACCCAAGAGGCGAAGCTCCTGATCGCGCCGTCAAGCGAGCTTGGACAGCAGCCATCCCGTGGC
>JBBAPK010000056.1:0-11813 GCA_040400875.1 Burkholderiaceae bacterium
GTGCTGACCGACATCCTCGGTGACGAGGACCATCTGGGCGACATGGACTTCAAGGTCGCCGGCACCACCAACGGCATCACCGCGCTGCAGATGGACATCAAGATCCAGGGCATCACCAAGGAAATCATGCAGGTGGCACTGGCGCAAGCCAAGGAAGCGCGCCTGCACATCCTGGCCAAGATGGTGGAAGCCGTGGGCGGCGCCAAGACCGAGGTGAGCCAGTTCGCCCCGCGCCTGTACACGATGAAGATCAACCCGGAGAAGATCCGCGACATCATCGGCAAGGGCGGCGCCACCATCCGCGCGCTGACCGAAGAGACCGGCTGCACCATCGACATCGGCGAAGACGGCACCATCACCATCGCCAGCGTCGACGCCGACAAGGCCGAGTTCGCGAAGAAGCGCATCGCCGAGATCACGGCCGAGGCCGAGATCGGCAAGGTCTACGAAGGCCCGATCACCAAGATCCTGGACTTCGGTGCCCTGGTCAACCTGCTGCCCGGCAAGGACGGCCTGCTGCACATCAGCCAGATCGCCCACCAGCGCGTGGAAAAGGTCACCGACTTCCTCCAGGAAGGCCAGATCGTCAAGGTCAAGGTTCTCGAGACCGACGAAAAAGGCCGCGTCAAGCTGTCGATGAAGGCATTGATCGATCGTGATCAGCAGCCTGCTTCCGGTGGCGAAGGCTTCCAGGGCTGAGGGAAGGTCGTCAAGCGCTTTTCGGCCGACGCGGGATCATCAAATCCCGCGTCCTAACGGATATCGAATCCTGACCGTGATGAAAGCCGTTGAAATCAGCTCATTCGGACCGCCAGACGTGCTGCGCCTGACAGACCGCCCAGATCCCGTGCCGGGTGCGGGTGAGGTGCTGATCGAGGTGGCGGCGTCGGGCGTCAATCGCCCTGACGTGTTGCAACGCCAGGGCCACTACCCGGCGCCTGCGGGTGCTTCTGACATTCCCGGTCTGGAAGTGGCCGGCCAGATCGTGTCCGGCGACATCGACGCCATGCAAGCGGCGGGCTTTTCAGCCGGCGATCGGGTGTGCGCGCTGGTCTCCGGTGGCGGTTACGCGCAGCGCTGCATTGCGCCCGTGGGCCAGTGCCTGCCGGTGCCCGCAGGGTTGACGGATGTGGAAGCGGCGAGCCTGCCGGAAACCTGTTTCACCGTCTGGTCCAACGTGTTCGAGCGCGGCGGATTGAAGTCTGGCGAAACCATCCTGATCCAAGGCGGGGCCAGCGGCATCGGTGTGACTGCGATCCAACTGGCACGCGCGGCGCTCGCCACGGTCATCGTCACCGTGGGCTCTGAGGAGAAGGCCGCAGCTTGCCTCGCTCTGGGCGCCCATCACGCCATCAACCATCGCACGCAAGACTTCGTGGCCGAGGTCAAAAAGCTGACGGCAGGACGCGGTGTTGATTTAATCCTTGACATGGTGGCCGGCGACTATGTGGCACGCGAAGTCAACTGCCTCGCGGAAGACGGGCGTCTGGTGATCATCGCGGTGCAGGGCGGCACGGCGGCCTCGCTGGATGCAGGTCGTGTGCTGCGTCGGCGACTCACGATCACCGGCTCGACACTGCGCGCACGATCGATCGAATTCAAGTCGGCCATCGCCCGCGAACTGCGCTCGAAAGTGTGGGACTGGTTCACCGGCGGCATCGTCAAGCCGGTGGTGTTCCGGGTCTTTCCGGCCCATCAGGCTGCGGCAGCGCATGCCCTGATGGAAAGCAACGTACACATTGGAAAGCTGGTGCTTTCATGGTGAGCATGGCGGGGTCTGCCGCGGTGCTGGTGCGCAGGCCGCTGGTTCTGGGCAACTGGAAGATGAACGGTTCGCGTGCAGCCAACGCCGAACTGCTGGCGGTCTTGAGATCGACCGGCCCTTTCGACGCCGAGGTGGGTGTGTGCTGCCCGTTCCCCTACCTTTCTGATGTCGCCTTGTCCTTGCAGGGCAGCGGCATCGGCTGGGGTGCACAGGACTGCTCTGTTCACGAGTCGGGCGCGTACACCGGCGAGGTGTCCGCGGCGATGCTCGCCGAGTTCGGCTGCCGCTACGTGATCGTGGGTCACTCGGAGCGGCGTGTTGATCACGGCGAGTCGGATCAGGTGGTGGCAGACAAGGCACGTACGGCCTTGTCGCACGGTCTGACACCCGTGGTGTGCGTCGGCGAGTCGGCAAGCGAGCGTGAGGCGGGCCTCACCGATGCGGTGGTCAAGCGCCAGCTTTCTGCGGTGGTGCACACCTTGGGTCACTGCGTTTCGCAAATCGTGGTGGCCTATGAGCCACTGTGGGCGATCGGCTCGGGCCTTACCGCCACGCCTGAACAGGCGCAGATGGTGCATTCGGTGTTGCGCACGCAACTGGCAGCCGCGAGCACGCGCGCTGCAGAGATGCGCTTGCTTTACGGCGGAAGCCTTTCGCAGTCCAGCGCGCATGCCATGTTTGCTCAGCCTGATATCGATGGTGGCTTGGTGGGTGGCGCTTCACTCAAGGCCGCTGAGTTCTCCGCTATTTGTCGCGCAGCCAAGTCGGCTGCGCTTGAATCTTCTGGAAAGTTGAAAACATGAACATGCTGACGAACCTTGTGGTGGCCCTGCAGATCCTTGCAGCTTTGGCGATGATTGGTCTGGTGCTGGTTCAGCACGGCAAAGGTGCTGACATGGGCGCGTCGTTTGGCAGTGGCGCTTCAGGCAGTGTTTTTGGCGCGTCCGGTAGCGCGAACTTCCTGTCGCGATCAACGGCAGTGTGCGCGACGGTGTTCTTTTGCAGCACCCTTTTTCTGGCCTACACCTCCAACCGCGGTGGCCGTACCGACTCGCAGAGCATTCTGGACAAGCCTGCCATTTCGGCTTCTGGCCCAGAGGCTGCCAACCGGGGGGGCTCGTCGCAGATTCCGGGCGCAACCCCCGCGATTCCAACCGATGCGCCAGCGCCAGCCCCAGTGGCCGACATGCCTGCTTCAGGTGCTGCTGCCATCCCTTCCAAGTGATGTCGGCAGGGGCTCGATCGAGCTGATTCAGTGCCGTTCAGGGGTCGAAAACAGTGGCTTTGAGGTTAGAATTTTGGGCTGTTGAAGGATGCGTTTTTCCCCCAAGAAAAGAGCGTCTCGCAAGCCGACAGTACGCGTAGCCGACGTGGTGAAATTGGTAGACACGCTATCTTGAGGGGGTAGTGGCGAAAGCTGTGCGAGTTCGAGTCTCGCCGTCGGCACCAAGTGTATTTTTTTGAGCTAGATTTGCTCCCAGCCCTGAACCCGGACGTTTCAAAGCCACCATGGATCTGACTCCCTACCTGCCAGTGATTCTTTTCATCCTGGTGGGGGTGTCGGTCGGCGTGGTGCCTCAGGTGATTGGCGCCGTGATGGGTCCCAACCGGCCTGATGCAGCCAAGAATTCCCCCTACGAGTGCGGCTTCGAAGCGTTTGAAGACGCGCGCATGAAATTTGACGTTCGCTACTACCTTGTGGCGATCCTCTTCATCTTGTTTGACCTCGAGATCGCCTTCCTTTTTCCGTGGGCGGTGGCCTTGCGCGAGATCGGCGCCACCGGTTTCTGGTCGATGATAATTTTCCTGGGCATCCTCGTCGTGGGGTTTGTCTATGAGTGGAAAAAAGGCGCCCTCGACTGGGAATGATGAAGCTCATCAACCAACGCATCAGGCAGCATTATGGGCATTGAAGGCATCCTCAAGGAAGGGTTCGTGACCACGAGCCTCGACACCGTCATCAACTGGTCGAAGACCGGTTCGCTGTGGCCCATGACCTTTGGTCTGGCCTGCTGTGCTGTCGAGATGATGCACGCCGGTGCGGCGCGCTACGACATCGACCGATTTGGCATGCTGTTTCGTCCCAGCCCGCGCCAAAGCGATCTGATGATCGTCGCAGGCACCTTGTGCAACAAGATGGCGCCCGCCTTGCGCAAGGTCTACGACCAGATGGCCGAGCCGCGCTGGGTGCTCAGCATGGGCTCTTGCGCCAACGGCGGCGGCTACTACCACTACAGCTATTCGGTGGTGCGTGGATGCGATCGCATCGTGCCGGTGGATGTGTACGTGCCAGGCTGTCCGCCCACCGCCGAGGCGCTGCTTTACGGAATCTTGCAATTGCAGGCCAAGATCCGGCGCGAAAACACGATCGCCCGTTGAGCCTTCCGAGCCATCCACTTTTCCCATGAGCAAACTCCAATCCCTGCAGTCGTCCCTCGAAACTTGCCTCGGGGCGCGCCTGAAGTCTCTGGTGTGCGACCGCGGGGAGATCACGATCACCGTGGGTGCTGCCGACTACATCAGCTCGGCGATGACCTTGCGTGATGACGCTTCTTTGCGCTTCGAGCAGCTCATGGACGTGTGCGGTGTCGACTACTCAGAGTACAGAGACGAGCCGCAACAAGGGCTGCGCTTTTGCGTGGTCTCGCATTTGCTGTCGATCAGCCACAACTGGCGCGTGCGCTTGAAGGTTTTCTGCCCTGATGACGAGTTGCCCTCGATAGCCTCGCTCAATGACATCTGGAGCGCAGCCAACTGGTTCGAGCGCGAGGCCTTTGACCTGTACGGGATCATCTTCGAAGGGCACCTCGATTTGCGACGCATCCTCACCGATTACGGCTTCATCGGGCATCCATTCCGCAAGGACTTCCCGACCTCAGGTCATGTGGAAATGCGCTATGACCCCGAGAAAAAGCGCGTGATCTACCAGCCTGTGAGCATCGAGCCGCGCGACATCACGCCGCGGATCATCCGTGAAGACAACTACGGCGGTTTGCATTGAGCCCCATGGGTTGAGGCAATTTCATGGCTGACATCAAAAACTACACACTGAATTTCGGGCCGCAGCACCCTGCTGCGCACGGAGTGCTGCGCCTGGTGCTCGAGCTCGACGGCGAGGTCATACAGCGCGCTGACCCGCACATCGGACTGCTTCACCGCGCCACCGAGAAGCTCGCCGAGAGCAAGACCTACATCCAGTCGCTGCCCTACATGGACCGGCTCGATTACGTGTCGATGATGTGCAACGAGCACGCCTACTGCCTGGCCATCGAGAAGTTGCTGGGCGTCGACGTGCCGGTGCGCGCCCAGTACATCCGGGTGATGTTTAGCGAGATCACGCGGCTGCTCAATCACCTGATGTGGCTCGGCGCCCACGGGCTGGATTGCGGTGCGATGAACATCTTCATCTACTGCTTCCGCGAGCGTGAAGACCTGTTCGACATGTACGAGGCAGCGTCGGGTGCTCGCATGCATGCGGCCTACTTCCGCCCGGGTGGCGTGTACCGCGATTTGCCCGACACGATGCCGCAGTACAAGGCCTCGAAGGTGCGCAATGCCAAGGTCATGTCCGCGCTCAACGACAACCGCCACGGCACCCTGCTGGACTTCATTGAAGACTTCACGCGGCGCTTTCCCAAGTGCGTTGACGACTACGAGACCTTGCTCACCGACAACCGCATCTGGAAGCAGCGAACCGTAGGGATTGGCGTGGTCACGCCGGAGCGTGCGCTCAATCTGGGTTTCTCGGGAGCCATGCTGCGTGGTTCGGGCATCGAGTGGGATCTGCGCAAGAAGCAGCCCTACGACGTCTACGAACACATGGACTTCGACGTGCCGGTGGGCGTCAACGGCGACACCTACGACCGCTACCTCGTGCGCGTGGAAGAGATGCGGCAGTCCAACCGGATCGTCAAGCAGTGCGTGGACTGGTTGCGTGCCAACCCTGGCCCGGTGATCACCTCCAACCACAAGGTCGCACCTCCTTCGCGCGTCGAGATGAAATCGAGCATGGAAGAGTTGATCCACCACTTCAAGCTGTTCACCGAAGGCTTCCACGTGCCCGAAGGCGAGGCTTATGCGGCGGTGGAGCACCCCAAGGGTGAGTTCGGCATCTACATCGTGAGCGACGGAGCCAACAAGCCCTACCGGCTCAAGATACGTGCCCCGGGCTTCCCGCATCTGGCAGCACTTGATGAGATGTCGCGCGGCCACATGATTGCCGATGCCGTGGCCGTGATCGGCACCATGGACATTGTTTTCGGAGAGATCGACCGGTGAGCGTGCCCCACGAATTTTCCGAGGCCACCCTCCAGCGCTTTGAGCGCGAGGTGGTCAAGTATCCCGATGAGCAGCGCCAGTCGGCGGTCATGGCCTGTCTTGCGATCATTCAGCAAGAGCAAGGTCATGTCTCGCCCGAAAGCGAAAAGGCGCTGGGCGTCTTTTTGCGCATGCCGGCCATCGCGGTGCACGAGGTCACGACCTTCTACAACATGTACAACCACCAGCCGGTGGGCCGCTTCAAGATCAACGTGTGCACCAACCTGCCTTGCCAGTTGCGCGATGGGCAAACTGCGCTGGCTCATCTGTGCAATCGATTGGGCATCGCAGAGGGCGAAACGACGGCCGATGGCCTGATCACGCTGCAGCAAAGCGAGTGCCTCGGTGCGTGCGGCGACTCTCCGGTGCTGCTGGTCAATGATCGCCAGATGTGCAGTTTCATGAGCCCCCAGCGTCTCGATGAGCTGGTGGATTTTCTCAAGTCGCAAGTCGGCTCGTCCCGCTGAGCCGTTCCTCGGGCCCCAACTCATGCTTGACCTCACCCAGTTCCAATCCAGCGGCCTGTCCACGTCCTTCCATGGACGGCATATCGCTCCCCAGATCTATGCCGGCCTCGACGGCAGCAACTGGCAACTCGCGGACTACGAGTCGCGCGGTGGCTATCAGGCGCTTCGCAAGATCCTGGGGCGTGACGGCGGCGAGGGCATGACGGCCGATGAGGTGGTCGCCGAGGTCAAGATATCGGCTTTGCGCGGCCGCGGCGGCGCGGGCTTTCCCACCGGGCTGAAGTGGAGCTTCATGCCCCGGATGTTCCCGGGCCCCAAGTACCTGGTGTGCAATTCCGATGAAGGCGAGCCTGGAACCTTCAAGGATCGCGACATCCTGATGTTCAACCCGCATCAGCTCATCGAAGGCATGGCGATTGCCGCCTATGCGATGAGCATCGGCACGGGCTACAACTACATCCACGGCGAAATCTTCGAGGCCTACGAGCGCTTCGAGCTTGCTCTTGAGCAGGCGCGTGCGGCCGGATATCTTGGCGACAAGATCATGGGCTCGGGCTTCAACTTCCAGTTGCATGCGGCTCACGGCTTTGGCGCCTACATCTGCGGCGAAGAAACCGCCTTGATCGAGTCGATCGAAGGCAAGAAGGGCCAGCCCCGGTTCAAGCCGCCGTTTCCTGCCAGCTACGGCGTTTACGGCAAGCCGACCACGATCAACAACACCGAGACCTTTGCGGCGGTGCCCTGGATCATCCGCAACGGTGGCCGGAACTACCTCGAAGTGGGCAAGCCGAACAACGGTGGCACCAAGATCTACTCGGTGTCGGGCGATGTCGAGCGGCCCGGAAATTTCGAGGTGCCCATGGGCACGCCGTTCCCCGTTCTGCTCGAGTTGGCCGGTGGCATTCGCAAGGGACGCCAGCTCAAGGCAGTGATCCCCGGAGGGTCTTCAGCTCCCGTGCTGCCCGCGGCCACCATGATGGACTGCACGATGGATTACGACAGCATATCCAAAGCCGGCTCGATGCTGGGCTCGGGTGCGGTGATCGTGCTCGATGACAGTCGGTGCATGGTGAAGAGCCTTTTGCGATTGAGTTATTTCTATGCGCACGAAAGCTGCGGTCAGTGCACGCCGTGCCGCGAAGGCACCGGCTGGATGCACCGCGTGGTCGAGCGCATCGAGCATGGCCGCGGTCGAATGGAAGACATCGATTTGCTGAGCTCGGTGGCTGACAACATTCAGGGCCGCACCATTTGTGCGCTGGGTGATGCGGCCGCGATGCCAGTGCGAGCGATGGTCAAGCACTTCCGCGATGAGTTCATCCATCACGTTGAGCACAAATCGTGCATCGTGCCGGCGTATGTCTGAACGTTTCAACCCCACAGCAGCGCCACACCATCGTCATGATTGAAATTGAGCTTGACGGCCGGAAGGTCGAGATCGCCGAAGGCAGCATGGTGATGCACGCCGCTGACAAGGCGGGCACGTACATACCGCACTTCTGCTACCACAAGAAGCTTTCCATCGCGGCCAACTGCCGCATGTGCCTGGTCGACATCGAAAAGGCGCCCAAGCCCATGCCGGCCTGTGCCACGACGGTGACCCAGGGCATGATCGTTCGCACCAAGAGCGACAAGGCGCTCAAGGCGCAGCAGTCGGTGATGGAGTTCTTGCTCATCAATCACCCGCTGGACTGCCCGATCTGTGACCAGGGTGGCGAATGCCAGTTGCAGGATCTGGCCGTGGGTTACGGCGGGTCCACTTCGCGCTACCAAGAGGAAAAGCGAGTCGTCTTCCACAAGGACGTGGGCCCGCTGATCTCCATGCAGGAGATGAGCCGTTGCATCCACTGCACTCGATGCGTGCGCTTCGGCCAGGAAGTCGGCGGTGTGATGGAACTCGGCATGATCCATCGCGGCGAGCACTCCGAGATCACCACGGTGATCGGTGACACCATCGACTCCGAGTTGTCGGGGAACATGATCGACGTGTGCCCGGTGGGCGCTCTGACCAGCAAGCCGTTTCGCTACAGCGCGCGCACCTGGGAGTTGTCACGTCGCAAGTCGGTCTCGCCGCACGACAGCACCGGCGCCAACCTGATCGTTCAGGTCAAGTCCAACAAGGTCATGCGCGTTGTTCCGCTCGAAAACGAGGCGGTCAACGAATGCTGGATTGCCGACCGCGACCGCTTCTCCTATGAGGCTGTCAACAGCGATCTGCGGCTGACCTCGCCGATGATCAAGCAAGGTGGCGATTGGAAGACCGTTGACTGGACCACCGCGCTTCAGTACGTGGCCAATGGGCTCGCGCAGATCAAGGCAAATCACGGTGCCAGCAGCATCGGTGCTTTGGGCAGCGCCCACAGCACGGTCGAGGAACTGCACCTGCTGGCCAAGCTGGTTCGCGGCCTGGGCAGCGACAACATCGATCACCGTTTGCGCCATGCCGACTTTTCTGCGCCGACCACGGCTGACTCTTCGGTGCGCTGGCTGGGCACCTCGATCGAATCGCTGACCGACATGCAGCGGGTGCTCGTGGTGGGATCCTTCCTGCGCAAGGACCATCCGCTGTTCGCTCAGCGCCTGCGTCAAGCTGCTCGCAAGGGCGCTCACATTCACAGCCTGCACGCGGTGCATGACGACTGGCTGATGCACATGACCAGCACCGTCACGGCAGCGCCGAGTGGCTGGGTTCGAGCGCTTGCTGAGGTGGCTGCTGCCGTGGCGGCGTCCAAGGGCGTGACTGCTCCGTTGGCCGTCGAGCCCGGCGCGCAAGCCACCGCCATCGCTGCTTCATTGCTGGGCGGCGAGCGAAAAGTCATTCTCCTGGGCAACGCAGCGGTTGCGCATCCGCAGGCCAACCAGCTCAAGTCGCTGGCCCACTGGATCGCCGAGCACACGGGCGCCTCGGTCGGCGACCTGACCGAAGCGGCCAACACTGTCGGGGCTCAGTTGGTGCACGCTCAGCCCATCGCAGGTGGCTTGCACGCAGCGGCCATGCTGGAAGGCTCTGCGCTCAAGGCCTGTGTGCTGCTCAACGTTGAGCCTGATCGCGATGCGGCCCAGCCCGGTGCGGCATCGGCCTCGCTGCGAGCCGCACAGATGGTGGTGGCCCTCACCTCGTTCAAGGATGCGGCGCTCGACTGCGCCGATGTGCTCTTGCCCATCGCGCCCTTCACCGAGACCTCGGGCACCTTCGTCAACGCCGAGGGTCGCGTGCAAAGTTTCCATGGTGTGGTCAAGCCGCTGGGCGATGTGCGCCCCGCCTGGAAGGTGCTGCGCGTGCTGGGCAACATGCTCAATGTGCCCGGCTTCGATTTCGAAACCTCTGAAGAGGTCAAGGCCGAAGCCTTGGGTGACGCCTCGGCCATCACCTCCCGCTTGAACAATGCGCTGAACCAGGCCGTGGTGCTGGTCGATCCGGTGTCGGGCCTCGAGCGTGTGGCCGACGTGCCGATCTATCAGACCGATGCGTTGGTGCGCCGCTCACATGCGCTGCAGCACACCGCCGATGCCGCCGATCAGGTGGCAGGTGTTCCCACCCACTTGGCAGCCCGCATGGGTTTGGTCGATGGCGACGTGGTGCGCGTGTCGCAAGGTGCTTGGGCGACCGACCTGCCGGTGCGCATCGACCCCACACTGGCCGAACAGGCCATTCGTGTGAGCGCGGGCACGGTCAAGTCGCGCACGCTGGGTGCGATGTTCGGCCCCATCACCCTTGACAAGGTCTGAGGCCAGGACATGTTCGAGACGGTCAACTCCTACGGCGGATCCATGTTGGGCAGTGCCTGGCCTGTCGTGTTCACGCTGGTCAAGATCATCTTGCTGGTGATCCCACTCATGCTGTGCGTGGCCTACCTCACGCTGTGGGAACGCAAGGCCATCGGTTGGTCGCAGATTCGTCCGGGCCCCAACCGCGTGGGCCCGATGGGCTTGCTGCAACCCATTGCCGATGCCGTCAAGCTGATCTTCAAGGAAATCATCGTGCCGGCCGCGGCAAACCGCGGGCTGTTCTTCCTTGGCCCCGTGATGACCATCATGCCGGCACTCGCTGCCTGGGCGGTGATGCCTTTCGGGCCCGATGCGGCCCTGGCCAACATCAATGCGGGCTTGCTTTTCCTGATGGCCATCACCTCGATGGAGGTCTATGGCGTGATCATCGCGGGCTGGGCCTCGAACTCGAAGTACGCATTCCTGGGCGCCTTGCGCGCGTCGGCTCAGATGGTGAGCTACGAGATCGCGATGGGCTTCGCGCTGGTGGTGGTGCTGATGGTGTCGGGCAGCCTCAACATGACCGAGATCGTGCAGCAGCAGGGTCGCGGAACCTTCGCCGATCTGGGCCTGACCTTCCTCAGCTGGAACTGGTTGCCGCTGTTCCCGATTTTCGTGGTCTACGTGATTGCGGGCATTGCCGAGACCAACCGCCATCCCTTCGACGTGGTGGAAGGTGAATCCGAGATCGTCGCTGGCCACATGGTCGAGTACTCGGGCATGTCGTTTGCCATGTTCTTCCTGGCCGAGTACGCCAACATCATCTTGGTGTCGGCGCTGGCTTGCGTGATGTTCCTGGGCGGCTGGATGTCGCCGGTTTCCTTCTCGTTGCTGGGCCTGCAAACGCCGGGCTGGATCGAGCAATCGATGTGGTTTTGGAACTGGTTCTGGCTGTTTGCCAAGACCTTCGTGATCTGTACCTTGTTCCTTTGGGTTCGCGCGAGCTTTCCTCGCTACCGCTATGACCAGATCATGCGTTTGGGCTGGAAAGTGTTCATCCCGCTGACGCTGATATGGCTCGTCGTGGTGGGGCTGTGGATCCAGTCCCCCTGGAACATCTGGAAATAGGGGCACCCATGTCGGCCGAAACACCCATCAAGGATTTCGTTTCCAGCTTCTTGCTGCTGGAACTGCTCAAAGGCTTCAAGCTGACCGGGCGTCATTTCCTGCAGCGCAAGATCACGGTGCAGTTTCCTGAAGAAAAAACGCCGATGAGCCCGCGCTTTCGCGGTCTGCACGCGCTGCGTCGCTATGAGAACGGCGAAGAGCGCTGCATCGCCTGCAAACTGTGCGAAGCGGTATGCCCTGCCATGGCGATCACCATCGAGTCCGAGGTTCGTGATGACGGGTCGCGCCGCACGACGCGCTACGACATCGACCTCACCAAGTGCATCTTCTGCGGCTTTTGCGAAGAAAGCTGCCCGGTCGACTCGATCGTCGAGACGCACATTTTTGAATACCACGGCGAAAAGCGTGGCGACCTGTACTTCACCAAG
>JBBAPK010000057.1:0-5148 GCA_040400875.1 Burkholderiaceae bacterium
GCAGCCGACCACGGTGGTCGATCTGAGCAGTGATCCGCCGGTGCTGGTGCGCATGGGCCGCGGCGACCCGGCCACGCTGGGCCTTCAGGCCGAATGAGCGCGCGGTGGCTCAGCGGCTCGCCAGAGTCCTGGCCACGCGCTCGGCGTTAAAGCCCACCTGACGCTCGCCGCGCACCAGCAGCGTGGGCGTGCCGGGCGCGCCCTGGGCCTGGTAGGCATCGGCGCAGGCGGTGTCGCGCTCGATGAAGCACTCGCTGAAACTCACCCGGTGCTTTTCGAACCAGCGCCGCGCGATGGTGCAGTAGACGCACTGCTCGGACGACAGCATCACGATGTCGCCCGGCCGCGCGGCAGCGGCCAGCTCGTCGCCGATCGCCCGCTGCGTTCGACCCGTCCACCACTGGAACGCAACAAACACCACGGCGGCCAGCAGCAGCGGCACCAGCCAGCCACGGCGACGCGATGCGCTCATGTCTGATCGGTTGGAGCGGCCTTCTGGCCGATGCGGCTTTCGGTGCCGTCAAGCAGCTTGCGGATGTTGCCGCTGTGCCGCCACACCACCAGCGCCGCCAGCACCGCGCAGACGATGGTGGTTGGCCCGAAGCCCCAGATGAGCCACTGGTAAAACGGCGCGAACACCGCCGCCACGATGGCCGCCAACGACGAGTAGCGGGTGAAGTACGCCACCATCACCCAGCTGATCAGCGTGGCCACACCGAGCAGCGGGTTCAGCCCCAGCAGCAAGCCCGCACCCGTGGCCACGCCCTTGCCGCCCTTGAAGCCGAAAAACACCGGCCACAAGTGCCCGACAAAAGCCGCCAGACCGACCAGCGCTGCGCTGCCTTCGCCCAAGCCGTAGGGTTCGCCGAATGCGACCACGGCCAACACTGGAATGAAGCCCTTGAGGGCGTCCATCACCAGCGTCAGGATCGCGGCCTTCTTGTTGCCCGAGCGCAGCACATTGGTCGCGCCCGGGTTGCCCGAGCCGTAGGCGCGGGGGTCGTCCAGCCCCATCAGGCGGCTGACCACCACCGCAAACGAGATCGAGCCGATCAGATAACCCAGCAAGGCGGCGATCAAGGGCAAGGTCAAATCCATGGGGCATCGGCGAGGGCGAGGGTGTGGGTGCAGTTGTGGGTCAAAGGCGGCAAGCAGATTCTGGGCCTTGACGAGTGAGGCGGCATCCTCAGCGCTGAGACCTCGACGGCCCCTGGGGCGCCACTGCGCCGCCGGTGGCGCACTGCACCGGACGCGCGCCCAGCACGGTGACGAGCACCTTGGGATCGATGCCCACGAGGTAGCCGCGCTGCCCACCGTTGATGTAGATCAGCGGCAGCTCGAGCACGGTGGCCTCGACATAAACCGGCATCGCCTTGCGGGTGCCGAACGGCGAGGTGCCGCCCACCTGATAGCCGCTGTGGCGCTCGGCCACCTCGGGCTTGCAGTTGTGTACCTTCTTGGCGTTGATCTGGCGCGCGAGGTTCTTGGTGCTGACCTGAAAGTCGCCGTGCATCAGCACGAGGAGCGGCTGGCCGGTGTCGTCTTCCATCACCAGGGTCTTGACCACCTGATGCTCGTCAACGGCCAGCTGACGCGACGACTCGGCCGTGCCGCCGTTGTCGACGTAGTCATAGACGTGCTCTGAATAAAAAACCGCTCGGCGCTTGAGCACCTGCGTGGCGGGGGTTTCGCTGACGTGTTCCTTGCGCGACATGGGATCAGGCGCGAAAGCGCACGGGCGTCTCGGTTGGGTTCATGCCTGCATTCTCGACTGTGCCGGGCAGCCGTCTTGGCGGGCTCGCCCGGCGGGTCGCGTGAGACAATCGACTCTCTGAAAACCGACTGAAAAACCCCCGTCATGGACATCGAACAAGTCAACGCGATCAGCCACCATCTGGCCGATCTGAGCCAGCGCACGATAGACCTCCGGGGGTATCTTTGACTACGATCGCAAAGCTCTGCGACTGAACGAAGTCAACGCCGCGCTCGAGAACCCGAGCGTGTGGAACGAGCCCAAGCGGGCACAGGAACTGGGGCGCGAAAAGCGCGCGCTCGAGACGGTGGTCGAGACCATCAAGCACCTCACCAGCAACCTCGCGGACAACACCGAGTTGTTCGACATGTCGAAGGCCGAAGACGACTTCGACGGCATCCTGGCCATCCAAGCCGAAACTGCCAAGCTCGAGGAATCGGTGGCGCAGCTCGAGTTCCGGCGCATGTTCAACAACCCGGCCGACCCGAGCAACTGCTTCATCGACATCCAGGCCGGCGCCGGTGGCACCGAAGCGTGCGACTGGGCCAGCATGCTGCTGCGCCAGTACCTCAAGTACTGCGAGCGCAAGGGCTTCAAGGCCACGCTCGAAGACGAAACCGCAGGTGACGTGGCCGGCATCAAAAGTGCCACCATCAAGGTCGAGGGCGAATACGCCTTTGGTCTGCTGCGCACCGAAACCGGCGTGCACCGTCTGGTGCGCAAGAGCCCGTTCGATTCGGCCGGTGGTCGCCACACCAGCTTTGCCAGCCTGTTCGTCTACCCCGAGGTCGACGACTCGATCGAAATCGAGATCAACCCGTCGGATGTGCGCACCGACACCTTCCGAGCCAGCGGCGCCGGCGGCCAGCACATCAACAAGACCGACTCGGCGGTGCGCCTGACACACATCCCCACGGGCATCGTGGTGCAGTGTCAGGACGGTCGCAGCCAGCACAGCAACCGTGACGTCGCCTGGAAGCGCCTGCGCTCGCGGCTGTACGACTTCGAGGTGCGCAAACGCATGGAAGAGCAACAAAAGCTCGAAGACACCAAGACCGACGTGGGTTGGGGCCACCAGATTCGCAGCTACGTGCTCGACCAAAGCCGCATCAAGGACCTGCGCACCGGCTACGAGGTCTCGGCCACGCAAAAGGTGCTCGACGGCGACCTGGATCCCTTCATCGAAGCCAGTCTGAAGCAAGGCGTCTGACCATGCGTGACCACACCGCCCCCCTGATCCGCCGCGAGGACTACGTCGCGCCGGCGTTCTGGATCAAGACCGTCGATCTGGCCTTCGACCTGGACGCGACGCGCACGCTGGTCACCAGCCGCATGCTGATCGAGCGCAACCCGGCCGTGCCTTCGCAGGCCTTGCGGCTGCATGGCGACGACCTGATGGTGCTGCGCGTGCTGGCCAACGGGCAAAGCGTGTCGTTCCGTCAGGAGGACGGCTTTCTGGTGGTTGAGGGTCTGCCCGACGAGCCCTTCACGCTCGAGATCCGCAACACCTGCGCGCCCGACAAAAACACGCAGCTGTCGGGCCTGTACACCTCGAGCGGCGGGCTGTTCACGCAGTGCGAGGCCGAGGGCTTTCGCCGCATCACCTATTTCCTTGACCGGCCTGATGTGATGTCGGTGTTCACTGTCACGCTGCGCGCGAGCAAGGCGGTCTATCCGGTGCTGCTGAGCAACGGCAATCTGGTGGAGCAAACCGATCTGGAAGGCGGGCGCCATCAAGCCGTGTGGCATGACCCCTTTCCCAAGCCGAGCTACCTGTTCGCGTTGGTGGCCGCCGATCTGGTGGCGCGCGAGCAGCGCATTCGCACCCGTGCTGGGCGCGATCACCTGCTGCAGATCTATGTGCGGCGTGGCGATCTCGACAAGACCGAGCACGCCATGAATTCGCTGATCGCCAGCGTGGTGTGGGACGAGGCGCGCTTCAAGCTGCCGCTGGATCTGGACCGCTTCATGATCGTGGCGGTGGGCGACTTCAACATGGGCGCCATGGAGAACAAGGGGTTGAACATCTTCAACACCAAGTTCGTGCTGGCCAGCCCCGCCACCGCCACCGACATCGACTACGCCGGCATCGAAAGCGTGGTCGGCCACGAGTACTTTCACAACTGGACCGGCAACCGCATCACCTGCCGCGACTGGTTCCAGCTGAGCCTGAAAGAAGGCCTGACTGTGTTTCGCGATCAGGAATTCAGCATGGACATGGCGGGCAGCGACACAGCTCGTGCCGTCAAGCGCATCGAAGACGTGCGCCAGCTGCGCCAGATGCAGTTCCCCGAGGACGCCGGTCCGATGGCGCATCCGGTGCGCCCCGACAGCTATCAGCAGATCAACAACTTCTACACCGCCACCGTCTACGAAAAAGGCGCCGAGGTGGTTCGCATGATGCAAACGCTGGTCGGCCGCGAGGGCTTCGCGCGCGGAATGACGCTGTATTTCGAGCGCCACGACGGCCAGGCCGTGACCTGCGACGACTTCGCGCAGGCGATTGCCGACGCCAACCCGCAAAGCGAACTCGCTGTGCATCTGGCGCAGTTCAAACGCTGGTATTCGCAGCCGGGCACCCCGCACCTGAATGCCAGCGGCAGCTACGACGCTGCGGCGCGCGCTTACACGTTGACGGTCGAGCAGTCGGCGCGCGGCGGCGAGCCCTTCGTGGTACCGCTGGCCATGGGGCTGGTGGGCCGCGACGGCCAGGCGCTGCCGCTGCGCCTGCATGGCGAGATCGGCGAGGCGTGCTTCGAGCGCGTGCTGGTGCTCAACGCTGCGAGCAGCAGCCACACCTTCGTCGACATCGACAGCGAGCCGGTGCCTTCGCTGCTGCGCGGCTTTTCGGCGCCGGTGATCCTGGGCGACAAGCTGAGCGATGCCGATCTGCTGGTGCTGCTGCGCCATGACAGCGACGCCTTCAACCGCTGGGAGGCCGCACAGCGGCTGGCGCTCAACCGGCTGCTGGCAGCTTCGCAGTGCGACACGCCGCTGCTGCTCGACGATGCCTTCGTCGAAGCCCTGCGCGCCACTCTGCGCGATGCGTCACTCGATGCGGCCTTCAAGGAACTGGTGCTGACGCTGCCCAGCGAATCCTATGTGGCTGAAAACCTTGTGGTGGTCGACCCGCAGCGCATCCACACCGCACGCGAAGCGATGCGCTCGCAACTGGCCACCGAGCTGCGCGACGACTGGGCGTGGGCGTTCGAAGCCCATCAGGTGGTTGGCGGCTACTCGCCGGATCCGGTGTCGTCGGGCCGTCGTGCGCTGGCCAATCTGGCGCTGTCGATGCTGTGCCTGGATGCGGTGGCGCAAGGCGATGCCATCTGGCCCGGCCGCGCCTATCAGCGCTTCAAGGATGCATCGAACATGACCGACCGCATCGGCGCGCT
>JBBAPK010000057.1:5248-10826 GCA_040400875.1 Burkholderiaceae bacterium
CCGGCGGCCTTTCACCGCAGCGATGCGGCCGGCTATGTGTTCTGGGCCGATCGGGTGCTGGAGCTCGATGCCTTCAACCCGCAACTGGCAGCCCGAATGGCCCGCATCATGGACCGCTGGTGCCGGCTGGCCGAACCGTTCCGCAGTGGCGCGCGCGAAGCGCTGAGCCGCGTGGCCGCCAAACCCGATCTGTCGAGCGATGTGCGCGAAATCATCTCGCGCGCGCTGCTGGCCTGAAGGAGCCTTCTCATGAGCAAGCAAGTCAGCCTGACCCAGTACCTGATCGAGCAGCAGCGGCTGCACGACAACATTCCGGCCCAGTTGCGGCTGCTGATCGAAGTGGTGGCGCGAGCGTGCAAGCGCATCAGCATCAGCGTCAACAAGGGCGCGCTCGGCGACGTGCTGGGCACCGCCCACACCGAAAACGTGCAGGGCGAAATTCAAAAGAAGCTCGACATCATCGCCAACGAGGTGCTGATCGAGGCCAATGAATGGGGCGGCCACCTGGCCGCCATGGCCAGCGAGGAGATGGAAGACATCTACCCGGTGCCCAACCGCTTTCCCCAGGGCGAATACCTGCTGCTGTTCGACCCGCTTGACGGCTCGAGCAACATCGATGTGAACGTGAGCATCGGCACCATCTTTTCGGTGCTCAAGCGTGACGACTCGGGCGGCGCGGTGAGCCAGGCTGACTTTCTGCAGCCCGGGCGCCAGCAGGCCGCCGCCGGCTACTGCGTGTATGGCCCGCAGACCACGCTGGTGCTGACGCTGGGCGCCGGCGTGGCGATGTTCACCCTGGACCGCGAGCAGGGCTCTTTCGTGCTGATCGAAGACGGCGTGCGCATCCCCGAAGACACCAAAGAGTTCGCCATCAACATGAGCAACCTGCGCCACTGGGCACCGCCCATGCGGCGCTACATCGACGAATGCCTGGCCGGCCGCGAAGGCGTGCGCGGCAAGGACTTCAACATGCGCTGGATTGCCAGCATGGTGGCCGATGTGCACCGCATCCTGTGCCGCGGCGGCGTCTTCATGTACCCGTGGGACCAGCGCGAGCCTGAAAAAGCCGGCAAGCTGCGTTTGATGTACGAGGCCAACCCGATGGGCTTCATCGTCGAGCAGGCGGGCGGCGCGGCCACCAACGGCCAGCAACGCATACTCGACATCGCACCCGACGCGCTGCACCAACGCGTGAGCGTGATGCTCGGCTCCAAGAACGAAGTCGAGCGCGTGACCCGCTATCACCAAGAGGCCCTCTGACCCCACCTGGCCCCCTATACTTTGGGGCTTCGCCGGTGTAGCTCAGTTGGTAGAGCAGCTCATTCGTAATGAGAAGGTCGAGGGTTCGATTCCTTTCTCCGGCACCAGTCCAATTAAGCACTTGGCCCCGTTCACAAGACGGGGCTTTGTTGTTTCTGGGATGTCACTGTGGGTGGTTGAGACGCCAGCCCTCACCCTGGCCCTCTCCCACAGGTGGGAGAGGGAGCTTGAACAGCCATCTCCCGCGACGCGTGAGATGGGGCTTGCATTGGCTCCCTCTCCCGCTGGGCGGGAGAGGGCAGGGGTGAGGGTGGCGGCCCGCCGAGTGCGGACTTTTTCTTGCCCACCCCATGCAAAACCCCCTATTCAGGGGGGTGTTCAGCCGCAGCCTTTTCCACGACATTAGCAGGGTGTTTCAACGGAGCCTCGCGCAGAACACATCAATCCCAACCAGCACCAAGACGCTGGACACAGGAGAGCACCAACATGAAGAAACTGATCTCAAAGGCCGCCTTGCTGCTGGCCACCACGCTGGCCTTGCCCACTTCGGCAAATGCAGTTGTTTATTGGGACTGGTCGTTTGACGGGTATGTTTACGGTGACGGATACGATGGCTCAGGCCAACCTTTCGGCAACCTACCGCTCAAGGGTTCAGGAACCCTCATGACCGATGACCGAAACACATACCAAGATGGGCCTCAGCAGATACCGTATTATCAAATCACCCAGATAACTGGTACATATAATGGAAATACCATAACCGGGCTGATTCCCGTCGAATCAGATGATTATCCGAACGATAATAAGTTGCTCGATGATTATAAGTTGCTCACCAGCTATGGGGTATTATTTACAGCTGGAATATCACAGGTTTATATACGTTGGGATAATCAATATAATATTTTAAGTTCCAATGGTTATGGCCCATTCACTGCCACCGTTTCCCCCGTCCCCGTCCCCGTCCCCGCCCCCATCCCTGAACCCGAAACCTACGCCCTGATGCTGGCAGGTCTGGCTTTGGTGGGTGCTGCTGCAAGGCGGCGCAAGGCGAAGTAAACCGTCAGTTCATCGACGCAGCAAAGCCGGCCCCAGTGGCCGGTTTTTTTGTGGGTGGAGAAATTCAACCCTCACCCTGACCCTCTCCCGCAGGGAGAGGGAATTTGAGTCTGCCTTTCCTTCGGGGAGAGGGGATGGATACACCCTCTCCCACAGGTGGGAGAGGGAGCTTGAACAGCCATCTCCCGCGACGCGTGAGATGGGGCTTGCATTGGCTCCCTCTCCCGCACGGCGGGAGAGGGCTGGGGTGAGGGTAGCGGCCCCGCCCGCAGCCGCCCAGGCATCAAGCGCGTGCGGCGGCGGGCGGTTCAGTCGGTGCGCGTTGCACCTGCATCGGCGCGGCCTTGAAGCGTTGCTCTGCTTGCCACATGTCATAGGCGTTTTGTTCCGCCAGCCACAGCCGTGCTTCGCCGCCACGGTCAACACCCAGCCACGCTTCGATGCGCAAGGCCATCTCGGGCGAAATGGCAGCGCGGCCGTTCAACACCCGAGACAAGGCCACGCGCGATACCCCGAGCTGCTGCGACGCTTGCGTGACGGACAACCGAAGCGCGGGCAACACGTCATCGCGCAGCGTCAGGCCAGGGTGTGGGGGGTTGAACATGCGTGCCATGGTTGTTGCTCCTGCCTCAGCGGTAGTTCTGGTAGTCCACCAGGACGGCATCTGTGCCTTCGAATGTGAAGGTCATGCGCCAGTTGCCGCTGACCCACACGGAAAATGCCCTTTCAAGTCGCGGCCCTTCAACGGGTGCAGGCCCCATCCCGGTAGGTTCATGTCCTGCGCTTTCGTCGCAGCATTCAAACGACGCAGCATCGCCGCCAATCGCTGCGCGTGGGCAGCCTGAATGCCGGCAAGGCTGCCTTGCTCGAAGAACGATTTCAGGCCCTTGTGTCGGGACGACTTGATCACAACAAAGTGTATCGTGTAGAGATACGCGTATCAATGCCCCGTAACGTCACAGGCAGCGGTGCAATCGCCTGCGATCACGCGCCGACCGGCACACCCTCGCCCTGGCCCTCTCCCACAGGTGGGAGAGGGGATGGATACGGCCCTCGCCCTGGCCCTCTCCCACAGGCGGGAGAGGGGATGGATACGGCCCTCGCCCTGGCCCTCACCCACAGGCGGGAGAGGAGATGGATACGGCCCTCACCCTAGCCCTCTCCCGGGGAGAGAGGGAACTTGAACAGCCATCTCCCGCGACGCGCGAGATGGGACTTGCATTGGCTCCCTCTCCCGCCCGGCGGGAGAGGGCTGGGGTGAGGGGCGCAGCCTTGAATCGCGTTCACCCGCCGATCAGGATGGCCCGGAAGTCGTTGACGTTGGTGAGCGTCGGACCGGTGACGACGCCGTCGCCCAGGGCGTGAAAAAAACCGTGGGCGTCATTGCGCTCAAGGCTGTTGGCGGGATGGATGCCCATGCTGCGTGCGCGCTGCAGCGTGTCGGGTGACACGCAGGCGCCGGCAATTTCTTCTTGCCCGTCCACACCATCGGTGTCGGCGGCCAGGGCGTGTACTGCGGGCTCGCCTTGCAGCGCCAGCGCCAGCGAGAGCAGGAATTCGACGTTGCGCCCGCCGCGACCATCGCCGCGCACCGTGACCGTGGTCTCGCCGCCCGAGAGCAAGACGCATGGCGGCTTGAAAGGCTGGCCGCGTCGGGCTACCTGAATGGCCATGGCCGCCATCACCTTGCCGACGTCGCGTGATTCGCCTTCGATGCGGTCGCTCAGGATGTGAGCGTTGATGCCCGCAGCTTCAGCCACGCGGGCGGCGGCTTCGAGCGCCATCTGCGGCGTGGCGATCAAGCGGGTTTCGATGCCTGACAAGCGCGCATCGCCGGGTTTGACGGACTCTGCGCGTTCGCTGCTCAACACCTCGAGCACATGGCCAGGCAAGGCGATGCCGTAACGGCGCACGATCGCCAGGGCATCGGCGCAGGTGGTGGCATCACCCACCGTCGGGCCCGAGGCGATGTCGCAGGGGTTATCGCCGGGCACGTCAGAAATCAGCAGGGTGACGACCTTGGCCGGATGGCATGCGGCGGCAAGCCGGCCGCCCTTGATGGCCGAAAGATGGCGCCGAACGCAATTGATCTCGCCGATGCTGGCGCCTGATTTCAGAAGCTGGCGGCCGAGCGCCTGCTTGTCTTGCAAGGTGATGCCGGCCAGTGGCAGGGCGAGCAAGGACGAGCCGCCGCCCGAGATCAGGCACAGCACCGTGTCGTCGGCGCTGAGACCCTGCACCTTTTCAAGGATGTGCCGCGCGGCGATGACGCCCGCCTCGTCGGGCACGGGATGAGCTGCCTCGATGACCTCGATGTGGCGGCAAGGCGCGGCATGCCCGTAGCGGGTCACCACCAGCCCTTCCAAGGGGCCAGGCCAGTTGTGCTCGACGGCACGCGCCATTTCTGCGCTGGCCTTGCCCGCGCCGATGACGATCAAGCGGCCTTTGGGCGCGGCCGGCAGATGGGCCGCCACGCAGCGTGCGGGTTGGGCGGCTTCGACGGCGGCTTGAAACATGCGCCGCAACAGGTCGGTGGAGCGGTCCATCGCCATCAGCGGGCGGCTCTGGCCTTTCGGGCCTGCCAATCGCGCGCCAGCCGCTGTGCTTCTTCAAGCTGCGGCGGTGTCATCTGGCGTGCCACCAGCTCGGCGTTGAGCGTCGCGTCCTTGTCGCCAGTGGCCGCAGCCAGTTGCAGCCACATCGAGGCCCTGATGCTGTCCTTGGCCACGCCGCGCCCCTCGAAATAACTCAGACCGAGGTTGACCTGTGCCGGCACGTGGCCCTGCACCGCGGCCATCTTGTACCAGGACGAAGCCTCTTCGAGATCCTGCTGGTCGACGCCCTCGCCCTTCAGATAGGCGTTGCCAAGGGCGAACTGCGCGGCTGCAAACCCCTGCGTCGCGGCCAGCTTGTACCAGCCCACCGCCTGCGCGGAGTCTTGGTTAACACCCAACCCGGCGGCATAGGCGTTGCCCACGTTGTGCTGCGCCACCGCCAGACCCTGCTGGGCCGCCAGCCGGTACCAACGCAGAGCCACAACAGGGTCAGCCGCCACGCCCTGCCCCAGGCCGTACATCACACCCAGGCAAAACTGCGCGTTCGGTGAGCCCTGGTCCGCGGCACTGCGGAACTTCTGCAATGCGACGGAATATTTCTGCTTCACATAGGCGGCCAAGCCATCTTCGAGATCACCCGCTCGCGCTGCGGGCGCGCTCAGCAGCAAACTGACGATGACGGCCCTCAGCAGCAGCTTCATCTCGAC
>JBBAPK010000058.1:0-7358 GCA_040400875.1 Burkholderiaceae bacterium
GACTGTTAATCCGTAGGTCCCAGGTTCGAGCCCTGGTCGAGGAGCCACTCAAACGCCAGATGAAACAAGGACTTAGACGCGAAGGCGGCTAGGTCCTTTTTCTTTGCCCCAATGCCCTAAAGGGCCACATGGCCACCATGTTGCGGCCATTGCAGGCAAACGGCATCTCAAAAACGCCGAGCCGACGCCTGCGGGACCTTACCGGCTGGCTACGGCGGCAAGACCTATAGTCCAAATGCCCTAGCGGCGCGACCCTGAAAAGGATGCGTCTACAAAGGAAGCGGTCCATTAAGATCAAACAGATACCCAGCACTCAATAACTTACTGTTTAACTTTTTATACACAGGAAAAAATATGCATGCTTATAAAATATTTTTTATCGCGCTCACCACACTATTCTCATTGAGTGCCAACGCTGAAACAACTCTCACCGTGACACATCCTGAAATACCGGCACCGACATTATTGGATCATGGTCAATCTGGTGAATCCGTTGGCGATGTCAGAATCTGGCGATTTCCTGCTGCAACAGCCAAAGGTGAATTGGTTAATACCGACTGGATCATGACAACCACTGGAGTGGTTGACTCCAAAGAAATTCAGTACCGGATGACGAGTGCGACCCTTTCCTTTGGCAAAGGGACTGCAGACCAATTGTCATTCAAGGTATTGCTGAATATGAGAGCTCGAAGGCTGCCTTACAAAACTCAGCCTCAACCCCCCGCGCCATCATTGGCGGGACTGGAAGGTTCGCCAATGCAGCGGGCTGGATGGAAACAAAGCATCTACCCGATGGAACCTGGCGCCACGTGCTTCACTTGAAGTAAGCCAATAGGGCTGACTGGGGCGTTTAGTGGGCCCTCTTCGAGCATCACAGGCCACCCCAGCAACTCTGACAAGCGCCTAACAATCCACCCGGCCTCGGGCAGCGTGAACGCCGACGCGTCCTGCACCAGACCGCGGTGCATCCTCTCGAGCACGTCTTGCTCGGTGACGCCCAGCTCAAACAATTTCGCGCTCGCATGCTCGGTGAGCATCTGCGCCATGTCCTCGCACAGGTCATAGCGACTGCCAATGAACTCCCTCGTCTCGCGCGGCTTGACGGCGCCAGGCGGCATGAACAGCTCGATGAACGACCGCGGCAGCTCTGTCTGGTTGTCGTCGTACATGGAAAGTTGGCTCCTGATCGATCAGTCGATGCGCTCGATGAGGCGCTGGCGCAAGGCCCCAAATCGCCAGAGCGGTAGTGTGCTGCTGCGAAGCGGCGCAAGGAGAAGTAAACCGTCAGCTCACCGACGCATCAAAACCGGCTCCAGGGGCCGGTTTTTTCTTGGTGGCCGAACTATTGCAGCGCAGCAGATCACGAATCGATCTGCCGTGCGGTCACTCAACTGCGCCACCGAGGCCGTCGAGGCTTAATGGATCACCCCATGAGCCACCCAGGATCGACGATTGCGCGCCAACTGCGTCGGATCACCCATGCTCATCCTGTTTTTCTGCCTGCTGCTCGTCCCGATTCCAAGTCCGGCT
The DNA here is from genome assembly GCA_040400875.1 of Burkholderiaceae bacterium. Classification (GTDB taxonomy): domain Bacteria; phylum Pseudomonadota; class Gammaproteobacteria; order Burkholderiales; family Burkholderiaceae_C; genus PBB1. Next base: position 1,531 of record JBBAPK010000058.1, read on the forward strand.
TCAGCAACTGTTCCACCCCGCCCATCATGCAAGGCCGAGCGCCTTCGGGCAGAAAAGATGTGGCGAGAGCAAGAACTGGTCGCCTTCCCAAGCAACCCGCTGCGGGCGTTGCGATGCCGAAACCAGAGGCTCACGCCATGAGCTTCCCGCCTGAGAAGCTTGATCTCCGTCACCAAGACCGCTTTCAAGACATCTACCGAGGAAGCTCCCATGACCCCAGGATCAACCCACGTCGAGCCCGACGAGCAGCAATACCTCGCCGCCCTAGAGCAAGTGGTTGCTGCCAAGGTGCTGCGCCAGTTGGGTGAGTTTGATCAGCCGGTGGCCATCCTGAGCAAGCCCTTCCCACCCGAGTACGACACCGTGCTCAGCCGCTTGCTGGGCTTGTGTGCGCAGCGAGATTCGATGCTGCAAAAGCTGTAACCCGCGGTCCGCTAGCCTTCAGACATGCCCCGACCAAAACATCCCGAAGCCAACTGCGCCGCCATCGTCCGCAAGGCGATCGCTGTGGTTCGCCCACAGTTCCGGCTGTCGTTTGCGGACGGTATCCACGGCGTGCCGCACTGGACGCGCGTGTGGTTTCATGGCCGTGCGCTTGCTGCATCGCTCGATGTGAACCCGAGCGTTCTGGCGTGGTTTGCCTTCCTGCACGACAGCCAGCGCCACAACGACTACACCGACCCGCTGCACGGCACGCGAGCTGCCGACTTCGCGCTCAAGCTGCGGCACGACGGTGTGATCACCGAACTGGCTGGCACCGAGTTCGAGCACCTGTGCGAGGCGATGCGACTGCACAGCGACGGCCACACGCTGGCCGAACCCGCCATACAGGCCTGTTGGGATGCCGACCGCCTGGACCTCGGACGCGTGGGCTTCACGCCCGACCCCAAGCGGCTTTGCACACCCCGCGCCAAGCGGCCCAAGACCATCCGCGAGGCGCTGCGCATGTCCGAAGGACTGGCCAGATCCCCATCCACAAGCCGAGTCCCGGCAAGCAAGTGACCGATCCCGACACCATGAACTTCATCCCCCGCGCACTTCGCTCCACCGTGCTCTTGCTCATCGCCTTGGCACCCGCTCTGCCCGCCTTCGCTCAATACCAGCCCAGCTACACCGTGCTGCGCAGCACTCAGCATGTGCACGTGAACCGCGATGGCTCCAACACGGATGACATCTCGAGCCTCTTGCGCATCGACACGCCCAAGGGCATTGAGCTGCTCGGCGAACAGCGGCTGTCGTATGTGGGCTCGCTCGAGACCATGGAAGTGGTCGAAGCCTGGACGCTCACGCCCGATGGCCAGCGCATTGACGTGCCGGCCAGCGGCATCCGCACGATGGAAGAGTCGGATTCAGGCTCACCTCAGTTCAGCGACGGCAAGGTGCTGGTCATCATCTTCCCAGCGGTTCGCGTGGGCTCGCAGACGTTCTGGCGCGCGCGCAGCGTGCAGCACACGCCTTACTTTCCCGGCAACTTCTTCTGGTCGCGGTTCTTCTCTCCACAGGTGGTGCAGCAAGACACCCGCCTGACCATCACCCACGACCCGGCCATCGCGCTGTCGATCGAAGCCAGCGGCATGACGGGTGGTGCGGTGGCTGCCTTGGCTTCAGACGCGCCGGGCACGGTGCGGCATGAATACGCCTTCAAGCAAGACACCGCCTTTCCGCCCGAACCCGGCCGGCTCCCGTTGACCGACTTTGCGCCGCACGTGCTGGTCACCAGCTTCAAGAGCTGGGGCGAACTCGGGCTGGCCTATCAGGCGCGAGCACGGCCGCAAGCAGAACCGACCGAAGCCATCACCCGCCTGGCCACCGAGCTGACCGCCGGCAAGACCACCCCGCGCGACAAGGTGCGCGCGCTGCACCAATGGGTCAGTCGCAACATTCGCTACGTCAGCATGGACATCGGCGCCGGCGGGTTTGTGCCGCACAGCGCGCAAAGCATCCTCGACAACCGCTATGGCGACTGCAAGGACCACGTGGCGCTGCTCGAAGCCCTGCTGCGCTCGGTCGGTATCGAGAGCTCACCGGCGCTGATCAACTACGGCGATGCGGTGCGACTGCCCAAGCTGCCAGTGTCCTCACCGATCAACCACGTCATCACCTACATCCCGAGCCTGGATCTGTACCTGGACTCCACATCCCAGTTTGCGCCCATGGGCACGCTGCCTGATGGCGACCTCGACAAGCCGGTGCTGCTCACCGCCACGGGCGAGGTGGGCCGAACGCCGGCCATGCATCCTCAGCGCGAGTTCATTCACTCGCAGGCCTGGCTCACCTTGAGCAAGACCGGTGAGGTGTCAGGCCGATCGGTCACCCGTTACGGCGGCAGCCACGAGATCGACTCGCGCGGCGCGCGCTTCGACCATCAAGGGCGCGAGGTGTCGCAGATCGTCGATGGCTTGCTGGCGCGCTTTGATGAGACCGGCACCGGGAACATCGAGCAGCCCGACCCGCTGGACCTGACGGTGCCGTGGGAAGTGAAGTCCAGCTTCGAGCTCGACCCGGTGGTCAACATGCCCGGGCCGGCGGCGATGACCATGCCCGTGGGCTTGGTGCCAGGCGTCATCCCGAGCATGCGCACGTTCAAGGCTTTCCCCGAGCGCCGCTTCGAGTTCTATTGCGGCTCGCACGGGTATCGCGAGGAGACCGAGATTGCCTTTCCGGCGAGCACTCGCATTGATCGCATTCCGCCCAACGTGCGCTTCAGCCGAGGGGCGCTTCGTTATTTAGCGCAGTACCAGCGGCGCGGGCAGAGTTTGCACGTGGTGCGCGAATACACGGCGCACCGGCAAGGCCTGGCGTGCAACGCAACCAACGACGCGGACTGGGCGGCGCTGCTGCCGGTGCTGCAGCGGGATTTGCGGGGGCAGGTGTTTTTCAGGTAGGCGAGGTTTGCCGCCTGAATCGGGCCGATACGAGTTGCGGCGTGGACCGCGAAGCGGATGCTCTGTGCCGTGCGGACAGAGTGGGCCCGGACCGTGCCACCCATCGACACATTATGGTGATTGACACCTTACCTTGTTATGGTTAGATTGACCATATGAAGGCCAAGCGGATTTTCTATGACAAGGCGGTTCTGCCTGACGGTTCCATCGTTGAAATGACGATCTGGCAGCTTCCGAAAGCATCATCTGAAAGAACCCATGGGCTGAAGTACAGCCTGTTTTATGGCCGAAACGGGTTGCGCATCGTTGGATATGACAACGAACGCGGCAAAGGTGATCACAGGCACGTAGGCGAGGTTGAAACCCACTACAAGTTCGTGAGCGTGGCCGAACTGGTGGCTGATTTTTTGGCTGATGTAGAAAGGGCGATGAATGAGCACGACACCTAAAGTTCAGATCAATGTGGGCAGCCTGGGCGATATGGGAAAGCGCTTTGCCCAGGCATGGAATCGGGCGGCTACAGGCGAGCAGGTCGAAGAAAACCACGTGACGTTTCTCAACATCCAGACCATGCTGGATACCCTGTCACCCCGGCGTCTTGAGTTGCTGCGCCATGTGCGTCGGCATGGGGCTGGCAACGTCAGGGAACTGGCAAATGCGCTGGGGCGTGACTACAAAAATGTGCACCAGGACGTAGCGGTGCTGGAAGCCACTGGCTTGCTGATCCGGGACGGCCGGAAGTTGTCTGCGCCCTGGGATGAATTGCAGGCGCATGTTTCGTTGCTTCCGACCTGAACAAGGCGCCCGAGCCAATGCCACGCGGGGCTGTTCCGCTGATCTATCAACCAAGCGGTCCGTTACCAAGCCAGCGCACCACCCAATATCACAGGCTCATAGGATGAGCCTGTAGCCAGATTGCCAAGAAAATTTGGTCTTCAGATAACAGCAAATTCAGGCCCGTTCGGCCCGAGGTTGCGATAGCATGAAAGCACATTCAGAGATGGGTCGACGCCCATGCCAACCTGCCCCCCGGGCAAGGTGGAAACGCGAAGGCGGATGTGGCTCCCAACGGAGCAACCAAGCGGGCAAGCGTCGACCCTCCCTCAAACGGAGGTTTTTTTGCTTTCTGAAGTGTGGAACGGGCTGGTCAGCCCACCGCAAGGTGAACGACCGGGGGGATTTGATCCAGATTGCCGACCCCGACACATCGTCGAACGCGGCTAAACAGGAGGAAGACCATGTCTTCGACCCGTGCCTTCACTGCAAGCGCTACAGCAATCTCTGCCGCAGCCACCACGCTGCCACCCCGCGCTTACCGGCTTGACCGGGCACACGTCCGCCCACAAGCGATGCGCTGCACCGGCTAGTTCACGCCTGCGCTGCACGCGGAGCCTGACCCCGTGCGCGCGCTGTGACCCACAGGCGTCGCCGAGTTAAGTGACAACTTGCAGGGCGACTCATCAAGTGCTGCTAAAGCGTCGGTGAAGCCTCGTCATGTCCGGGCTGCGCCGCGCCTGCGGACCCACGGACAACGAGGAGCAGCTTCATGGTCAAAAAACCCACCGCCCGCAAGCCTGCGGCCACCCCGCCGCAGACTCTGCCGGCATCGTCCGCCGCCACCCGCGGCCTCATTTCCCGCCTCGGCCTCATCGGACTCGACTCGCTCGAGCCGGTGGTGCTGGCATCGATCGCCGCGCGCTCGCCGCTGCTGCTGATCGGCCCGCACGGCAGCGGCAAGTCGCTGCTGCTCGAGCGGCTCGCGCTGGCGCTCGATCTGCGCTGGCGTCACTACAACGCCGCGCTCGTCAACTTCGACGATCTGGTGGGCTACCCGCTACCCGACGAGCACGGCCAGCTGCGCTTCGTGCAAACGCCCGCCTCGATCTGGGGCGCGCAAGTCGTGTTCATCGACGAGATCTCGCGAGCCCGGCTCGATGTGCAAAACCGCCTGTTCCCGATCATTCACGAGCGCCGCGTGCAGGGATTGCTTCTGAACGAACTGGAGCACCGCTGGGCCGCGATGAACCCGCCCGCATCGGACGACGATGACGAGGCGCTCTACGCCGGCAGCCAGCCGCTGGATCTGGCGCTGGCAGACCGCTTTGCGTTGCAGGTGAACGTGCCCGACTGGCGCACTTTCAGCGAGGCGCATCAAGAGGCCGTGATCCGCGCGCCCGAGGGCGGATCCGATCCGCTGGCTGCCGTGCTGTGGTCGACGGCCATCGCCCACACACGCGAGCTGCTGCCGATGGTGCAGGCGCAGTGGGCTGCGGCCATCGCACGCTACGTTCGCATCCTGTCAGCGCTGCTGAGCGAAGCCGGCGCACAGATCAGCGCGCGTCGCGCCGGGATGTTGGCGGGCAATCTGGCGGCTGTTCACGCAGCGCGCCTGTCCCGCGATGCGCAAGCCGCCATCGGTGACTCGGCCTGGATCGCCACGCTGAACTCGATGCCCTTCGCTGCGGCGGGCCAAAAGTTCGACGACACGCGCTTGCTGGCTTGCCACCGCGAGGCCTGGCGGCAGGCAGCCGCGAGTGCCGAAGACCCGATGGGCCGCATCCTCGCCGAGCGTGATCCGGTCGTGCGGGTCAAGCTCGCGCTGGCGGCCACGGGTCTGCCCGATGGCGAGCTGACCAGCATCGTCACCGACGCGCTGAGCGCCAGCGGCGACGGCGCACGCCACGCGCTGGCCGAATGGCTGTTCGAAAGCGGTGCCGTCGAACGGCTGTCGGCGGTGGCCGCCGATGCCGTGGGCGAGGTCTATCGCGACGTGGCCTGCGTGCAGGAGGTCTGCGAAAACATCCGCCCCAACAGCCCTCGCCACCGCGTGTGGAAGCGGCTGCAGCAGCGTTTGGGCGCACAACCCGAAACGCCGACCACCGAGCGCCAGTGCAATTTGCTGGCAGCACTCTTTGCGGCCGACCGGCTGGGTGCCGAGGAAGA
>JBBAPK010000058.1:7458-10577 GCA_040400875.1 Burkholderiaceae bacterium
GGGCCGGAGCTGCTGCACAACTCGGGCTACGCGTCCAGCGCATCCATCGTGTGGCGCGGGTTCGGGCGCAGCGCTGCGGCCGATGCGGACGAACGCCTGACGCTGGCCGGCAGCCGCGGCACCTGGCTGCAGCTGTCGCTGTCGATCGGAGCGGCCGACGCCCGTTACCACCGCGAATGGAACACGGCCGCGCCGCTGCTCGAGCTGATTCAGCCGGGGCACGGTTTGGCGCAAGAGCCTGCGCAGCGGCGGCTGATCGAGCTCATCGAGGACCACACCACAAAGCTGGACTGGCCAGCCTGCCTGATCGCCGGTGCGCCGGGCTTCAACCCGGCCGGTGCCAACCAGCTGGGGCTCACGCTCGACCATGCGCTGAGTGCCTTCGTGGCGGTGTCCAAGTCGATCGGCAGTCTGTGGCTGCGCAACCGTCCTGCGCGGCTGGCGCCGCTGCACTCGCCGCGGGTGACCGAGCCTTCGAGCGCACCCATGCGCGGCGTGCGCTGGGGCCAGGCGCTGTGGTTCCCCGAGGGCATCCCGAGCGACATCCTGAAGCAGGCCGCGCAGCAGTCGCAGTCCCGCGCGCACCGCCCCAACCCGATGGGCTGAGCCCCACATAACGGAGACAACACCATGAACCTCAAGGAACAACTCTTCGACTGCCTGCCCGCCGGGCGCTACGCGCTGGCCGGTCTGCTGCGGCTGGTCGACGTGGTCGAGACCGACGCCATCCCGACCGCGGCCGTCGAATGCCACGCGCAGCCGCGCCTGCTCATCAACCCAGGGTTCGTGGCCGAGCACGCCGCCACGCCCGAGAAACTGATGATGCTGGTGCTGCACGAGGTGCACCACGTGCTGCTGGGCCACACGCGGCGGCTGTCGGGGTCGGCTCCAGCCGACAACTTCGTGTTCGACTGCGTGATCAACGCACTGCTGTGCCGGATGTTTCCGCAGCCGGCCTACACGGCGCTGTTTCGGGACTTCTACCCGGCCGACAAGTTTCCGGCGTGCCTGCTGCGCCCGCCCGAAGGCTGGGATCCGCGAACGCACCGCGTGCCGGTGCCGCCGGTCCTGGCGGTTGCGGGGATGGGCCCGGCGCGGCAGGTCTACCAGTCGCTCTACAGCACCGAGGGCGCGAGCTACGACGACATCCGCAACGTGCTGCGCGACTTCGTGCATCGCCGCGCGGGCGACCTCGGGGAAGTGACCCTGCTCGGCGACCATGAAGGCTCGGCCCATGGAAGCGCCACGGCCAGCGGCGGCGTTCTCGCCCAAGGCGTGGCCGACATCGTGCGCCACTGGCCGTCGCCGCCACAGCCGATCAAGGGGATCTCGCTGTCCGAACTGCTGCGCGACAGCCGCATCCGCATCACCCGCCCGCCAAGCACGCGCCGGCTGCTGCGTGAGCTGATCGGCAAGGTGGCCGGTCAGTCGGGAACGGGGCGCGGCGCCCGCCGGCTCACCACGGGCGAGACCCTGATCGAGTCCCCGATCCCCGGCCCCGACCGGCGCGCCATGACCACCCGAGCGCTGGGCATCACGCCGCTGCTGTATCGATCGGTGAGCCCGGCCGCACTGCGCCGCCCGGATCAGGAGCGGGTCCACATCTACGTCGATGTGTCGGGCAGCATGGAAGACATCAAGGGCGCGCTCTACGGCGCGGTGATCGACTGCGAAGCGCTCGTGCACCCCAAGGTGCACCTGTTCTCAACCGCCGTGGCCGAGGTCTCGCCCGCGCAGCTTCGGGCCGGCGTGTGTCGCAGTACCGGAGGCACCGACATCCGCTGCGTGACCAAGCACATGGCTCGCCACAAGGTGCGCCGCGCCGTGCTGCTGACCGACGGCTATGTCGGCAGTGCCGGCCCGGTGGGTGCTGCGGTGCTGTCGCAAGCCCGCATCGGCGTGGCCTACACCGGCCGCCAGACCGACGAGCAAGCACTCGCCCCCTACGCCAACGCCTCGATTCGCCTGAGCCTTGACTGCTGAAGGAAGCGCCATGAACACATCAACTTGCGCCCCCATCCTCCGCCCAGCCGAATGGGTCTTGCCCGGCCACCCCGACAAGCTTGCCGATGCCGTGGCCGATGCCCTCGTGCAGGCGGCTCAAGCGCGCCAGCCCGAAGCACTGTGCGCCATCGAGGTGGCCGTGCACCGCAACGCCGTTTACCTGACCGGCCGCCTGGCCTGCGAAGGCGCCGAGCACATCGACACCGCCTCGCTGGTCAGGGGTGTGTACGCCTCGGCCGGCTTCGGCGATGCGTGGCGCCCGGCCGCGGCCGACATCACCGTGGGCGGCAACCTGTGCATCGAAACCCTTGTGCCAGGCGAAGAACTCATTCGCCACATCAGCGACGACCAGTCAATCGTCACCGGCTACGCCATCGACCTGCCGGGCATCGGCCACATCCCCCCTGAGCAGTGGCTCGCGCGCGATGTTGGTCAGCGCCTGTTCGCACTCGTCGGCGGGCCGTTGCGGCTGTGTCCGGACGGCAAGGTGCTGGTGGTTCTAGAAGAAGACGGATCCGCGCCTGCCACGCGCCGACGGCTGCGCGCCGCATCGTGCTCGCTGCTGGCTCAGGCGGGCGATGTGGAGCTTCAGCGCGCCTTCGTCGGCGTGTTGCGCTCGGCCGCGCAGGACCTGGCCGCGCGCATCGAGGGGTTTGACCCGGCGATCCCCGAAGACGTCATCGTCAACGGCAGCGGCACCTTTGCCATCGGCGGGCCCGAAGGCGACAACGGGCTGTCGGGCAAGAAACTGCTGCTCGACCATTACGGGCCTCGAGTGCCCATCGGCGGCACGGCGCTCAGCGGCAAGGACTTCTGGAAGCCCGACCGCGCAGGCACGCTGCTCGCACGGCGACTGGCGCTGGCGGTGGTGCAGTCCGGCGCGGCCACGCAGGCCACCGTGCAATTCGTGTCATTCCCCGGCGACGAAGCGCCGCGTCTGGTGCGCATCTCGACACCCGACGGCGAACTGCCCAACGCGCAGCGCTGGCTGCAACTGGTGGACTGTCGCTTCTCGGTGGCTGCCGGTTGGGGTGGCGCGACCAATCTGATCGACGGCGCACGCTGGGGGTGGTTCGGCCGAGGTGGCCCGTGGGAGCAGCTGGCGCTGCGTTGAG
>JBBAPK010000059.1:0-10535 GCA_040400875.1 Burkholderiaceae bacterium
CCCTCTCCCCGAGGGAGAGGGCGTCATTCAAGTTCCCTCTCCCCGAGGGAGAGGGTCAGGGTGAGGGTTGCATTCCTGCGCGGCGGCCACCCTCACCCCAGCCCTCTCCCGCTGGGCGGGAGAGGGAGCCAAGACATCATCTCCCGCTGGCGGGACGTCAGCCCAGGGCTCTGACGATGGACTGGGTTCGCGTCAGGGCTTCGAACCCGAGCGCCGACAGCGCCGGCATGCTGTTGCCCGAGTGCCCCCAGCCGCTCCAGGCCACTTCGGCGTGCACGTCGTTGCACCAGTTGATGAACACCGTGCCGCTGGTGGCAGCGGCTATCACCCGGTCTTGCAGCGCGGCGTTGTGGGTGAACACCGAGGTCGTCAAACCGAACAGCGGATGGTTGATGTGCGCCAGGGCGTCATCGTCGTTCGCGACCACCATCACCGGCAGGATCGGGCCAAAGGCCTCCTCGCGCATGATCTTCATCGGCGCCTTCACGCCGGTGACCAGCGTGGGCAAGATGAAGCTGTAGCCGTCTTTTTCGACGACCTTGCCGCCGCTCAGCGCGGTGGCCCCCGCAGCCACCGCGTCGGTGACCATGGCCATGAGGCCCTCGACGGCCTTGGGCCCGCCAAACAGCGGCCCCATCGTGGTGGCTGGATCATGCGGTGAGCCAGGCACCTGTTTTTCCATCAGTGCGCACGCTTCGGCCAGAAAAGCCGGGGCAATCGCCTGGTGCAAGAACACGCGCTTGGTCGAGCAGCACGATTGCCCCGAGTTGTGCAGTCGGCCCACCGAGATCAGCATCTGCGCGGCTTTCACGGGGTCGGCATCTGCGGCCACGTAGGCTGCATCGCTGCCGCCGAGCTCGAGCGAGGTCTGCAAGAAGGGCTCGCGCAGCGACAGGTTGGACGACCGCTGCCCGACCAGCTGGGCCATGGCCGCACCGCCGCCCACCGAGCCGGTGAACACGACGTGATCGATCGCCGATTCAAGAATGACCCGGTTCGACGTGGGAATGTCGATCGACAGGTTCTGGCACAGGCCCGTGATGCCGCCCATGGTGTTGAAGGCGTGCTCGAACAACTCGCCCACCGATGGCGTGGAAGCGTGCTTGAGCACCACCGCATTGCCCGCCAGCAGCGCCGGCCCGATGCTGTTGAGCGCGGTGAAAAACGGATAGTTCCATGGCGCGACCGTGTAGATCACACCCTTGGCCACGCGCCGCATGGTGTACGCAAAGGGCTTGCCGTTGGCGGCCACCGAGGTGTCTTGCAGCGCGGTTTCGGCCAGGTCGGCAATGCGCCTGAGCTTGGCCAGCCCGGCTTCAAGTTCGCCGTGGGCCTGACTCAGCGGCTTGAACATCTCGTCGGAAATCCGGCCGGCGTAGGCACCCAGGTTTTGCTCGACGTAGTGCAGCGCGCCCAGGAACAGCTCGCGCCGCTGGCCGATCGGCAAACGCTGCCAGCGCTGCTGCGCGAGCCGGGCCTGTTCGATCCTGGCGTTGGCCGACGAAAACGACTCGAGGGGATAAGCGCGTATCAAAGTTTTCTTGTACGGATCCATCAGCTGGTTTATGGGTGCCGTCGCGGGGGTGTTCATGGGGTTCTCGATTCGAGTGGATCGGGCAGCGTTTGCCCAAATCCACGATAACCACCGCGCAGGACAGGGCCTGTGGTGGAATCCCTCGCACGTTCACCGTGCCAACCCCAGGAGCCCCGCGATGATCAAGATCAGCGTTCTGTACCCCAACACCACAGGCTCATGGTTCGACCATGACTACTACCGCGACGTGCACATGCCCAAGCTCAAGGCCCTGCTGGGCGAGACCTGCCCGTACTACACCGTCGAAAAGGGCCTGGACGGCGGCCCCGATGGCCAGCCGCCGTATGTGGCCACCTGCAGCTACTTCTGCGAGTCCATGCCAGCCTTTGAAGCTGCGATGCAATTGCACCAGGCAGCCATCGTGGCCGACGTGCCGAACTACACCGACACCGTGCCGGTGATCCAGATCAGCTCGGTGGTGGTTGAACATTCCTGAGCGGCTGCCACCCTCACCCCTGCCCTCTCCCGCTGGCGGGAAAGGGAGTTAATCACCCTCACCCCAGCCCTCTCCCGCAGGGCGGGAGAGGGAGCCAAGGCACCATCGCCCGCTTGCGGGAGATGGCTATTGAAGTCCCCTCTCCCTGTGGGAGAGGGCTAGGGTGAGGGTTGCATCCCCGCGCGGGACGGCCGAGACGGCGGCTGCGAGAGCCTTTACAAGGCGTTGGGCGTGAAGCTGGTGGTGCAGGTGATCTGAGCCCTCACCCGCTCAAAGCTGCAGCTGTTGTGGAGACAGCTCACCCAAACCCAGATCCTCGATCACCAGCAGCATCAGCTCGCCGCTCTTGGCCGGCAGCGCCACGCGGTGTGCGGCAAGACGCAGTTTCATCTTGCCCAGACGGCCGAATTCATGCTCGATCACGATGCCATCGATGTGCTGGTCGCGTGGCAGCAGCACTTCGAGAATCTCGTGGATCTGCTTGTCGTTCCACTGCCCCTCGCCGATGAGAAACATCGACCGGCCCAGCACCGTGTCCGCCGTGCCGCCGAACTTGCGAAAGTACGACCGGTTGGCCGACACCACCATGAACTTGTCGTCGAGCACCAGCAGCGGCTCGGGCACGGTGTCCACCACCGCCACGGCCAGATCGCGCGCTTGCTGGTTGGCCATCGAGTGCACCCGCTCGGTGATGTCGGTGAAGGTCAGCACCACGCCGTCGATCACGTTGTCCACTGTGCGATAGGGCTGGGTGCGCGCCAGAAACCAGGTTTCGTCGGGCAAGCTGAGTTCGCGCTCGACGGGCACCAGCGTGTCGATCACCTGGGCCGCATCGGCAATGGGGTCGCCGCCTTCGAGCACGGTGCGGATGTCGGCCAGCGGGCGCCCCAGGTCGCTGGCGAGCAGCCGAAAGACCTTGGTCGCTTCCTTGGTGAAGCGTCGGATCATCAGGTTGCGGTCCAGAAACACCGTGCCCACGCGGATGTTGTCGAGCAGGTTCTTCATGTCGTCTTGCATGCCCGACATCTGCTCAACCTTCAGGTGCAGCTCGGCATTCACTGTCAGCAGCTCTTCATTGACCGACTGCAGCTCTTCCTTTGAGGTTTCAAGCTCTTCGTTGGTGGACTGCAGTTCCTCATTGGTCGACTGCAGCTCCTCGTTGATCGACTTGAGCTCTTCGGTGGTGGCTTGCTGCTCCTCGAGCAGCATCTTCGTGCGCTCCTTGGCGCGCTCGAGTTCGCCGGTGAGTTCAAGCACCTGCGCCGGCAAGGGGCGCGAGCGCAGCTTGGGCATCGCGAACGTGGGCATGTCCACGACCACGACCGAAAAGGTGATCAGCACCAACGGACGACCCGCCCACGAATCGGCCAGCATGCGCACGCTCAGGTTGACCGGGATGGGCGTCGACTCGGTTTGAATGTTCACGCGCTGCGACAGCGCGCCCGTGCCCATCGCCTCGGCATTGCGCAAGGCCTCGCGCAGCGGCATGTCCAACCCCTCGCGGGCCATCTCGATCACGTTGTGCGTGGGCGCGCCGGGCGCCAAACGCAGGAAACGACCGGTCTCGCCGTGCACGAACAGCACCTCGCCGTGCTGGTCGGTCAGCACCGCCGGTGGCGCAAACGATTGCAGCAACTGGCGCTTGGCCAGCTCGGCCAGGCTGACGATGTCGCGGGTGCGCTGCGTCAGCCCCAGGTCCTTGGCCAGCTTGGGCGGTTGCGACCAGTTCAGCCCGACCGACAGCATCGAGCGGGTCGACGCAAAGCTCGCCCGAGCGCGATAGAAGTTCCATGGGCGGTTCACCGACTCGAACAGTTCGGTGTGGTTGCCGATGCTCTCGGCTGGCGACAGCAGCAGCACACCGCCCACCTTCAGCGCGTAGTGGAAGGCGGGCACCAAGTGGGCCTGCAGCTCGGGCTCCATGTAGATCATCACGTTGCGGCACGACAGCAGATCAAGCCGCGTGAAAGGCGGGTCCTGCGCCAGGCTCTGCACCGCGAAGACCACCATCTCACGCACTTCCTTCTTGACCACGTATTCGTTGTTGTCGAGCACGAAGAACCGGCGCAGCCGATCGGCGTCCACGTCTTGCGCGATGCTGCTGGGGTAGCGCGCCGCCCTGGCGGTGGTGATCGCCTCGTCGTCAAGGTCGGTGGCGTACAGCTGCACCCTGAGCTCGGGGCTGATGCCTTCCATCAGCTCGCGCAGCACCATCGCGATCGAATAGGCCTCTTCACCGGTGGAGCAGCCAGCCACCCAGATGCGCAGCGGGTTGTCAAAGGCGCGGTCCTTCATCAGCGGCGGCAAGATCTCGGTCTTGAGCAACGCAAACGCTTCGGAGTCGCGAAAGAAGCTGGTCACGTTGATCAGCATTTCGCGAAACAGCAGCTTCAACTCGCCGGGATGCTGCTGCAAGTAGCGCGCATAGGCCGCCATGTCGGTGATCGATCTCACCGTCATGCGGCGCTCGACGCGCCGGCGCAAGGTGTTGCGCTTGTACTGCGTGAAGTCGTGGCCGCAGCCCACGCGCAGCAGCGCCAGGATGCGCTCGAGCCCCTTGTCGCTTGCGCCGTGCGCCTCGGTGTCGTCAGGCGTGCCGGCGATGGTTGAGTGCAAGGCACGGGCCACGCTGGCCAGGGCTGCGGGCATCTGCGCGACCGGCAGGACCTGATTGACGTAGCCCGCCTGGATGGCGCTTTGCGGCATGCCGGCGAACTTGGCGGTATCGGGCTGCTGCGCCAGACACAGCCCGCCGGCGTCATGCACCGCACGCAGGCCCAGCGTGCCGTCGCTGCCCGAGCCCGACAAGATGATGGCCACGGCGTACTCGGCCTGATCGTTGGCCAGCGATCGAAAAAACGAATCGATGGGCATGCGCAACCCATGCGGCTCTCGCGGCGGGTGCAGCCGCAAACGGCCCTGAATGATCATCATGTCGCAGTTGGGCGGGATCACGTGCACATGGTTGGCCAGCACCGCCGCCTTGTCGGTGGCCTCGATGACCGCCATGGTGGTGCTTCGCTGCAAGATCTCGGTGAGCAAGCTGGTGTGCGTGGGGTCAAGGTGCTGCACCAGCACCAAGGCGTGACCGCTGTCGGGCGGCATCTCGCGCAGCAACTGCTCGAAGGCCTCGAGCCCGCCAGCCGAAGCGCCTATGCCCACGACCAGCGGCCGGGCGGGCGCCTCGGCGTGCGCGCTGGCATCCGTTGCAGTGGCCGGCTCGCTCGGCGACAACGGAACATCGGCTGGCAGGGCTTGTTTGCTGGCTGATTCTGGTGCTTCGGTCATCGGTGCTCCCTTGCCCGCAGGCCAACAAGCTCACCCCACCCACGCGGTCTAGCGACCATGGCGATCGTTCTCACAAACTCAGGGGGTACTGAGCACTGGGCATTGTCTGCTTCATGCCAGCGATCGCCACCGCCTTGAAAACCCGCCATGCGCAATGCGTTGAGCAGGCTCAACGCGGGTTCGCTCAAGGGGGAGCAGCATGGTCTTTCACAAACCTTCAGGGGGTGCTTGCCATGAACTATTCCGGCCGCTTCATGTTCTTTGGTCTGTTGGTCTCAGTGTCGGCCTATGGCGACGTGGCGCAGATGTACCCGCACTATTGATTGGCCATCATCGTTGCCTGAGGCTGCCGCAGCGCTCATGGCTCGTCGAGATGCGGCGGACAGGCCCCTTGCGCGGGCTCGCCGGTTTCGGGGTCGAGCCAAGTGGCCATGCCGATCGCGGTCTCGGCCTCGCGCAGCGCCTCGATGTCGGACGGCGGCTCCTCGCCGTCGTCGGGCACCGGCGTGTGCAGGGCTGACGCTGCAGCGGCGGCGTGAGCGCGCTTGCGCTTGCCGGCAGCGCGGGCCTTGTCGCTCAGCATCTCGACGCTCGAGATTTCAATGATCCTGCGTATCACGGCGGCGTTCATACAGAGTTGTTTCTTCATTCATGGGGAGCCCATGGCCGAAGTCCTGTGGATTTACAAGACTGTTTAATCTACGCATCGCGTGGCGGCGCGCATTGACGCAAATCAGCGTGGCGCGCATTGGCTGAAAACCGGCATCCCGGCATCGCCCACGTGGTCAACGAACTGACTGTGTCGGCCTGATCGATCCCCAGCCCCCACCACAACCACCCCTTCCCGCCGCCTTGTTGATCAGACAGGCGGCGGGTTTTTTTGAATTGAGCGTGGGCTTCAAGCAGACCTTGCGCCCGCTGACCCGTGTGACCAACAGCATCACGCTGCGCGCGCAGGTGCCGCCGACCGACGTGAACAACCGCATCCGCGACGCGTTGACCCGTCAGGCCGAGCGCGAGGCGCGCAACATCGAGGTCATGGTCAACGGCTCGACCGTGACGCTGCGCGGCAAGGTCCACTCATGGAACGAGCGCATGGCCGTGCAAGGTGCCTGCTGGTCAGCCCCCGGCATCGCCCACGTGGTCAACGAGCTGACCGTGTCGGGCTGATCGCCACTGCCACCGCAGCCCTTCCCGCCGCACTGTCGATCAGACGGGCGGCGGCTTTTTTGCGAGTTGCGGTTACGGCAGATTGGTGATGGACACCACGCCGTTGTTCGAAGTGAAGTACAGCGTCGTGCCGAAGACCGCGATGCCCTCCGGATTCGCCAACACACCCGGCAGCGCACCCGGCGTGAATCCGTTTTGACCTGCCGTGCCTGCCAGCGTGGTCACCACCCCGTCGGGGGTGATCTTGCGGATGGTGTTGTTGCCACCGTCAGACACGTAGACGTTGCCCGCGCTGTCGGTGGCCAGGTACTCGGGCAAGGTGAAACTGGCCTCGGGGCCGGTGCCATCGGTGCTGCCGGCCAGCCCATCCACCGAGCCCGCGAACGTGCTCACCACCCCTGAAGTGTCGATCTTGCGGATGGCGTTGTTGTAGTAGTCACTCACGTAGACGTTGCCCTCGCTGTCGGCGGCAATGCTCCATGGCCCGTTGAATTGAGCCAAGACGCCGGCGCTATTCAGGTAGCCCGCCGTCCCGGTGCCCGCCAGCGTGCTCACCACCCCGTCAGGGGTGATCTTGCCGATGGTGTCGTCCTCGTAGGCTGCCACGTAGACGTTGCCCGCGCTGTCGGTGGCAAGGCCGTTCAGCCCGTCGAAAAGGGCCGCAGCGCCAGCGGCATTCAAGTAACCGTATCGGGCGAATCCTGCCAGCGTGCTCACCGCTTGGGTGTTGATGTCGATCTTGCGGATGAGGTTGTTGTCCGAGTCGGCCACGTAGACGTTGCCAGCGCTGTTGGTGGCTACGCCATAGGGCCAGTCGAACCTGGCCGAAGTGCCCACGGCGTCGACGTAGCCAGCTCCCCCAGCGGTGTCTCCAGCCAGCGTGGTCACCCCCGCGGTGACGATGTCGATCTGCCGGATGACGTTGTTATCGCCGTCGGCCACGTAGAGCTTCAAGCCGTCGCAGGCGAGGCCGGTTGGGAAGTCGAACCTGGCAGCCGTGCCAATGTCATTGGTAAAGCCAGACTCCCCCGCGGTCCCAGCCAGCGTCGTCACATCCTTGGTGGCGATGTCGATCTGGCGGATGACGTGGTTGTAGCTGTCGGCCACGAAGAGCTTCGAGCCGTCGCTGGCGAGGGCAACGCCACGTGGTGAGTTGAAGCGGGCTGCCGCACCGGTGCCGTCGACGTAATCAGGCACCCCTGCGGCCCCAGCCAGCGTCGTCACAGCTGTGGTGACGATGTCGATCTGGCGGATGACGTGGTTATCGTTGTCGGCCACGTAGAGCGTCGAGCCGTCGCTGGAAAGGGCCAGGCCGTTGGGCCAGTTGAAGCTGGCATCGGTGCCTATGGGGTCGTCGGTATTGCCAGCCACCCCCGTCGCCGATCCCGCAAACGTGCTCACCTTACCCTCAGGGGTGATCTTTCGGATGGCGTGGTTACCGGCGTCGGCCACGTAGACGTTGCCAGCGATGTCGGTGGCAATGCCGCGTGGTGAGTCGAAAAGGGCCGCCGCGCCGGTGTCAGTGTCATTGACGTAGCCAAACTGCCCCGCGGTCCCAGCCAGCGTGGTCACCACGCCAGCAGGGGTGATCTTGCGGATGGTGCCGTTGCCGTTGTCGGCCACGTAGACGTTGCCTGCGCTGTCGATGGCAACGTAGCGTGGGTCGGAAAATCTGGCCTCGGCGCCTGTGCCGTCGGCGCTGCCCGACGGCGTGCTCACATCGCCTGCGAACAGGGCCATGGCAGGTGGCGCAGTTTCGGTGCCATCACTGCCGCAACCCGCCAAACCGATCGTCAGCATTGCTGCAAGCCATCCGACCCATGTCTTTATGTTGCTTACTCCGGTGCATTGAGGTGAGTGACGTGGGTGCTGGCGCCCATTCGAGGCATTGACCCAGCGATTAGTCAATATGACAATAGACCGCATTTTAAAACTTATGGGCGTTTTATGGTCGTACCACGCAGCCCACTCACATCAATGCCGAGCGAGAAAGACGGGTCTCATGACACCCAAACTGCGGCTCGGACCCGGCCAAAGGGCCGGTTGCGGTGTGCGCACGACCTGAATTGACAGCGCCCGACACCACTCGGGGGCGGACACACGGTGCGAGTCTGCCGCAGTGGCGCGTTGCGATCTTGATTCGATGCAAGCCAGTTGAGCATGCTCAATCGCCGAGCGAAACGCCCATCACAGACTCAATTTTTTGACGAAAACAGGAGCGGGGATGGCGCACACGACGAGGTTGGCCGTGGTGACAGGTGGCATGGGCAGCCTAGGCGAGGCGATATGCCGGCGCCTGGCCGATGAGAAGTTCGCCGTCGTGGCGCTGCACCAGCCGGGCAATGGCACGGTCATGGAGTGGCTGGCCACCCACAGGGCCAACGGGTATGACTTCGCCTCACAGGAGGTCGACGTCAGCAATTTCGACTCGTGCGCGCAGGCGATCGCCAGCGTGCGCGCGCGCCGCGGGCCGATCTCGGTGCTGGTCAACAACGCCGGCATCACGCGCGACGCGAGCTTTCGCAAGATGACGCTGGACGACTGGAACAGCGTGCTGCGCACCAACCTCGACTCGGTGTTCCACATGAGCAAGGCGGTGATCGAAGACATGCTGAAGCTGGGCTGGGGCCGCATCATCAACATCTCGTCGGTCAACGGCCAGCGCGGCGCCTTCGGGCAGGCCAACTACGCGGCATCGAAGGCCGGCATGCACGGCTTCACCAAGTCGTTGGCGCTTGAATTTGCCAAGAAAGGCATCACGGTGAACACTGTGTCGCCGGGCTACTTGAGCACCCCCATGGTCAAGAAGATGGTGGCCGAGGTGCTCGAGCAGCACGTGCTGCCCGAGATCCCGCTGGGCCGCCTGGGCGAGCCCGACGAAGTCGCTGATCTGGTGAGCTTTCTGGCCAGCGAGCGCGCGACCTTCATCACCGGCGCCAACATGGCGATCAACGGCGGGCAGCACATGTTTTGAGCGGCGCGCGCGCCACGGGGTTTTTGATGCTGCAGCGCCGCGCTACCGGGTGGGCAACGGGTGCTCAGGGGCCAGATAGTGCGCCGTCACCCTGCCCGCCTTCGATTGCGCGGCTGCGGCCTGATCGCGTTCAATCACCATGCAAAGGTTGTCGCCGGCGGGATAGCCGCGCAACCCCGCAAGCGCCGCTGCTCGCGCCAGCAGACGCAACAAGGGCCGCGACGTCGGACTGCTTCCGTTCAAAGGATGCCCCCAGTCGCGCGCGACTCGCAGCCCGTGACGGGCCAGCAATTGGGTGAATGGGTAGCGAAAGAACGGCGTGATGTGGGTGGGGTCACCGATGGCATCGAACTGCTTCAAGCCACCTTGCAGCAAAAGCCTCAGGCGGGCCTCGATCGAATGCAAGTTGGGGGTGGTGGCCATGCACATCCCCGCAGGTGCCAGCATGCGACCGATCTCGGAAATGGCCGTGCCCAGGTTTTCGACGTGCTCCAGCACCTCGATGGCAACGATCAGATCGAACTGGCCATCCGCAAATGGCATCAGGCCGGTGTCGAGATCCAGTGCGCTGACGTGAATGTCCTCAGGCAGGTCATCCGGCGGGACGATGTCCAGACCGCTCAAGACGCGAAACCCCTCGGCGCGCAGTCGCATGAGGAAAGCACCTGAACCACATCCAAGGTCGAGGATGCGAGCGCTTTTCGGAAGTCCGCTTTGCGCAATGACCTGCGCCATGTGCTCGTGCAAACCCTCATTAGCGCGTTCCGGCTTTTTCATGGGGGCTGATCGATCGAAGTCGCGAAGAGCGGGTTGTAGGTGTCGGGGATGACTGGGTCATGACCGCCCCTGTGCGCTGGTCTGTGCTGGTCTAATTTCCACGGACACCGCGTAGGTGGAGTCCACCTGGACGGGAAACATGACCAGCACAGAAGGAGAAATCACCCTCACCCCTGCCCTCTCCCGCACAGCGGGAGAGGAAGCCAGGACCCATCTGCCGCTTGGCGGGAGATGGCCATTGAAATTCCCTCTCCCCGAGGGAGAGGCAAACTCAAATTCCCTCTCCCCGAGGGAGA
>JBBAPK010000060.1:0-9529 GCA_040400875.1 Burkholderiaceae bacterium
TATCGACGGCTCGTGGTAATCGGGGCATCCCGGACGCAATCAAGGCCTTGAGTTCAGCTTCTGTGAAACGCTCTTCCAGCGAGGTACCGATCGTCGAGGGAGCCAGCTTGATGGCTCGCTCACGCACCAGAGGAACCGCCTCGTCGACGTATTTCTTGGCGCTTTCTTCCAGCGACTTCACAGCCGCCTCGCGCTTGTCTTCTGGAACCTGACTTTGCAAGACGCGGCCGGCCTCTTGCATCATGCGCGCGGCTGGTTCTTGCGCCAGATTGCGCGCCAGCATCTCGACTTCCGGCTGTTGCAAAGCCAAGACTTTCTTGACCAGTTCCTTCTTGGCCGGCGAAGTGGGCAAGGGCGCTGGCGATGCCTGGGCTGACACGCCAAAGGCGGCGAAAAGTGCGCTGATGACTAGAAGACGTTTCATGGGAGGTTCTCGGTGGGTGGCAAGTCGTTGTCGTCGCCGGGTTGGATGTCAGTGTTGCCGTCGGGTGCATTCACGTCGTTTTCGACAATGCGTTGCAAACCGCTCAGGGTGGAGCCTGCATCGAGCGCGATCAATGTCACGCCTTGGGTGGTGCGGCCCAGTTCTCGAATCTCCGACACGCGGGTACGCACCAGTACGCCCTTGTCGGTGATCAGCATGATCTCGTCGTCAGGACGCACCAGCGTGGCCGCAACGACCTTGCCTTTGTGATCGGTCTGCCGGATGGCGATCATTCCTTTGGTGCCGCGACCATGGCGCGTGTACTCGGTGATGCTGCTGCGCTTGCCAAAGCCGTTGGCGGTGGCCGTCAGAACACTTTGGGTCTCGTCTTCTGCCACCAGCATGGCGATCACGCCTTGACCGTCCTCGAGCATCATCCCCCGCACGCCGCGGGCGTTGCGACCCATCGGGCGCACGTCGTTCTCGTCAAAGCGAACGGCCTTCGCCGCATCGCTGAAAAGCATCACATCGTGCCGTCCGTCGGTGAGTGCGGCACCAATCAGGAAGTCGCCCTCGTCCAAGTCGATCGCGATGATTCCCGCCTTGCGCGGGTTGCTGAACTCGTCGAGAGACGTCTTCTTGACGGTTCCTCCTGCGGTGGCCATGAACACGAAACGGTCTGCGGGGAAGGTTCTTGCGTCGCCCGTCAGCGGCAGCACCACATTCACCTTTTCGCCGGGCAAAAGCGGGAACATGTTGACGATGGGCTTGCCGCGCGCGTTGCGCGAACCCTGCGGAACTTCCCAGACCTTCAGCCAGTAGACACGTCCCTTGTTGGTGAAGCACAGGATGTAGTCGTGGGTGTTCGCGATGAACAGCTGCTCGACCCAGTCGTCTTCCTTGGTCTGGGTCGCTTGCTTGCCACGACCACCGCGCTTTTGTGCACTGTATTCAGCCAGCGGCTGGCTCTTGAAGTAGCCGGTGTGGCTCAGCGTCACCACCATGTCGGTCGGCTTGATCAGGTCTTCGGTGCCAAGGTCCTGCGCGTTGTGCTCGATGAAGCTGCGCCGCGCGCCGACCTTGGTTTGACCGAACTCCTGCTTGATGGCCGCCAGTTCGTCGCTGATGATCGCGGTGACGCGCTCGGGCGTGGACAGGATGTTGAGCAGATCGGCGATGGTGGTCATCACCTCTTTGTATTCGCTGATGATCTTGTCTTGCTCAAGCCCGGTCAGCCGCTGCAGACGCATCTGCAGGATTTCGCCGGCCTGGTCCTCGCTCAGGCGGTACAGGCAGTCCGACTGCAGCCCAAAACTCTTGTGCAGGCCCTCGGGGCGGAAAGCCTCGCGCCCACCTGGCGCTTCACCTTCGGCGCGGGCCAGCATCTCGCGCACCATCGACGAATCCCAGCTTTTGCTCATCAGCGCGGCTTTGGCCACCGGTGGTGTGGGCGATGCCTTGATGGTCTCGATGAACTCGTCGATGTTGGCCAGCGCCACGGCCAGACCTTCAAGCACATGACCACGTTCGCGAGCCTTGCGCAGCTCGAACACGGTTCTGCGGGTGACGACTTCTCGGCGGTGCTCGAGAAACACCGCGATCAGGTCTTTCAGGTTGCACAACTTCGGCTGGTTGTCGATCAGCGCAACCATGTTGATGCCGAAGGTGTCCTGCAGCTGCGTTTGCTTGTAAAGGTTGTTGAGCACCACCTCAGGCACTTCGCCGCGCTTGAGTTCGATCACGACACGCATGCCGTCCTTGTCGGACTCGTCCTGAATGTGGCTGATGCCCTCTAGCTTTTTCTCATGGACCAACTCGGCCATGCGTTCGAGCAGATTCTTCTTGTTCACCTGATAAGGGATTTCGTCGACGATGATCGCCTGACGCTGTCCCTTGTCGATGTCCTCAAAGTGGCACTTGGCCCGCATCACCACGCGTCCTCGGCCGGTGCGGTAGCCGTCGCGCACCCCGCTGAGCCCGTGGATGATCCCGGCGGTGGGAAAGTCTGGCGCCGGAATGATCTCCATCAACTCGTCGATGGTGGCTTGTGGGTTCTTGAGCAGGTGCAAGCAGGCGTCGACCACCTCATTGAGGTTGTGCGGCGGAATGTTGGTCGCCATGCCCACCGCGATGCCGCCTGATCCGTTGACCAAGAGGTTGGGCAGACGACTTGGCAAAACGAGCGGCTCTTTTTCGCTGCCGTCGTAGTTGGGGCCGAAGTTGACGGTTTCCTTGTCCAGATCGGCCAGCATTTCGTGGGCGATTTTGGAAAGGCGAATTTCGGTGTAACGCATCGCGGCGGCGTTATCGCCATCGACCGACCCGAAATTCCCCTGCCCATCAACCAACATGTGGCGCAGGGAAAAATCCTGCGCCATCCGAACGATGGTGTCGTAGACCGACTGGTCCCCGTGCGGGTGATATTTACCGATCACATCGCCAACGATGCGGGCCGACTTCTTGTACGGTCGATTCCAGTCGTTGTTCAATTCGTGCATCGCAAACAGCACGCGCCGGTGAACAGGCTTCAAACCGTCTCGTGCATCTGGGAGCGCACGTCCCACAATCACGCTCATGGCGTAGTCCAGATACGACCGCCGCATCTCCTCTTCGAGACTGACAGGCAGTGTTTCTTTGGCGAACTGGCTCATGCTGGGACGCGCGATTTGCGCAGGTTGGGAGGTGGATTTGAAGGCCACCGACGTGGGGCAATCCAATCAATTGTAGGGTCCGCAGTCCGTTGCCCTCGCGCAACACGGGACGCAGCGTCGCGCCGCAATCAATGTCTTCTCAAGTGCCGCGAATACCCTATGGCACAATCGAAAAGTTGGCCGTCTGAGGCGTTTTCAAGGCGTTGCCATATGGCTACCAGAGCCACTCGCTAGATCTTTTTACAGATTTGTTTGTACCTTCGCTCAAGAGGAAAACCATGAAGAAACTAAATAAGGTGGCGTCGCTGTTTGCGGCTGTGGCATTTACTTTGACGGCGACCACTGTGACGGCTCAGACCGCTGCGCCTGCTCAAGCCGCCAAGGTGGATAACTGGGTAAATCCGAACGGCCTGCCTTGGAAGAACGGTACCAACGAACTTTGCTGGCGCGATGCAAACTGGACTCCCGCCACGGCACTGCCTGGATGTGATGGAGCGCCAAAGCCCGAGCCGAAGGCTGCTCCTGAAGCTCCCGCTCCGGCCGCCGAGGTTCCCCCAGCCCCAGTGGTGCCCATGATCATCAGCGAGAAGGTGACCTTTGCGGCGGATGCCTTCTTTGATTTTGACAAGGCTGTTCTGAAGCCTGAAGGCAAGGCAAAGCTCGACGAGGTGGTCACCAAGCTCAACAGCATCAACCTGGAAGTGATCATCGCTGTGGGCCACACCGACTCGGTTGGTTCGGACTCCTACAACGAGAAGCTGTCGGTGCGTCGCGCTGAAGCAGTCAAGGCCTATTTGGTGGGCAAGGGTATCGAGAAGAATCGCGTGTACACCGAGGGCAAGGGCAAGAAGCAGCCAGTGGCTGATAACAAGACGGCTGAAGGTCGCGCCAAGAACCGCCGCGTTGAGATCGAGTTTGTTGGCACGAAAAAGCCAAACTGACCGGCTATCGAAAATAAATAATCAGCCTTGGCTGGTGTTGGGAGAACCCCGCTGCGGCGGGGTTTTTTCTTTGGGAGAGTGAATCAAATGTCAGTGAATGTTGACCCCCAGGAAATTGCCAAGTTCAGCGAACTCGCTCACCGCTGGTGGGACCCTGAAAGTGAGTTTCGGCCACTGCACCAAATCAACCCTCTGCGCCTTGACTGGATTGACCAGCGAGCCAGCCTTCGCGGCAAGCGAGTGCTTGATGTGGGCTGTGGCGGGGGAATCCTTTCGGATGCGATGGCTCGGCGCGGTGCAGACGTGCTGGGTATCGATCTGTCGTCCAAGGCTTTGCGGGTGGCTTCGCTGCACGCACTTGAGGCCAGCACGCCATCTGTTCAATACCGAGAGGTTTCTGCCGAGGCGCTGGCTGCAGAGTCCCCTTGTTTTTTTGATGTGGTGACCTGCATGGAAATGCTCGAGCATGTGCCTGACCCGCTGTCGGTGGTGTCTGCTTGCGCCGCGCTGGTGAAGCCTGGGGGTTGGTTGTTCTTTTCGACCATCAACCGCAATCCGAAATCTTTTTTGTTCGCGATCGTGGGCGCTGAATACATCCTCAAGCTCTTGCCCAAAGGCACGCACGAGTACGCCAAGTTCATCAAGCCCAGCGAGTTGGCCGGCTATTGCCGCGAGGCGGGGCTCGACGTGAACGAGGCCTGTGGACTGGAGTACAACCCACTGACGCGGCGCTATTGGCTCTCAGGCGACACCAGCGTGAACTTCATGCTGGCTTGCCGCAGGCCTGCATGAAAGCGCTCACCTCGGCTGTTCTGTTTGACCTTGACGGCACGATCATCGACAGTGCACCGGATCTTGCCGGCGCTGCCAACGAAATGCGCCGTGTGCGTGGCTTGCCTGATGCTTCCTACGACAGGCTTCGTGCGATGGTCGGCTCGGGCGCCCGAGGCTTGGTGGGTGAGGCGTTTGGTGTGTCACCAGGCGATGATGACTTCGAGGCCTTGCGAGACGAATTCCTGGTGCGCTACGAGGCGCGCATGACGCTGGATACACGCGTATTTGAGCAGGTTGAACATTTGTTGCGCGAGCTGGAAAGTCTGTCTGTCCCCTGGGGCATCGTCACAAACAAGTCCATCAGGCTCGCGACGCCGATCTCACGCGCTCTGGGTCTTTTTGAACGCGCGGCCGTGGTGATTGGCGGCGATTCAACCCCTCATGCCAAACCCCACCCCGAGCCGCTGCTTGAAGCCGCTCGTCGAATGCAGGTGGATCCAACAGCGTGCTTCTACGTGGGCGACGATCCCCGCGACGTGCAGGCTGGATTGGCCGCCGGGATGAGAACCGTCGCCGTCAAGTGGGGCTATCTGGGTGACGGCCTGCCGATTGAGGCTTGGGGCGCCCATCACATTGCGGACAGCCCAAAAGACCTCTTGCAATGGCTGGCGATGGCCTAAACTCAACCGCCTGGGGCCGACCCGGCTTCGACGTGGGTTCGGATTTGGACTAGGGCATGCCGAGCACCAGTTCGCTCGTAAAACCACTGGAAACAAAGTAACTGCAAACGACTCTACGTTCGCACTCGCCGCTTAAAACCGGTGAGCTTCGCAACAGTTGGCCGATGGGCTGGGTCTGAGGGGTAAAACCCGAAGGCTGCGAAGTCATACACATGGGCTCGTCCTGGGTCGGGTCACTCGGCTCAGGATCAAATCAAGTGAATCGGGGTGGTCTCAGCGTGCTGCTGCGCGGTGATCTCCCTTAAAACCAAATCAGTCAGCTACGCATGTAGAACTACCTGATGATGGCTTGCGGACGGGGGTTCGATTCCCCCCGGCTCCACCAGTATGGAAGCCCCAACTGTTCTCAGTTGGGGCTTTTTTTCGTCTGATGGCTACAGTTCCCGCGTGTTTGCGCGGGTTCTTGCGGAAACCTGCGGACTTCGCCGGTTCGCCATCTGGCCGTTCTCGGCCACCTTTCGCTCTCCACATGCCATTCTTCTCTCCGGCCTCGCTCTCCGCGAAAGGCCCGAAGTCCGCAGGGGGTCTCGTTCGGAGCCATAAAAATCAACAACTTACGAGCGGACGAATCAAGCGGTCGTTTTTTGGCATTGCCAGGGGGGCGGGAACCGACCCGATTCAGAGAGTGGGTAGGGAGGGGTCGCCTATAAACGGAAGGGCAGATCCCGGCCAATTGCGGACTTCTGCGAACGACCCGTTGGATGCAGCTCAACCAACTTTCGTCAGTGCAGAAGGGCCCTCGGCCGGCAGATCTCTCTCCGTTGGGAGTCAGTTGCAGGACTTAGGCCTTGGGAATCTCGAGCGGTCCGCGTGGCGTGTCAGAGTAGGCCACGTCCGGGAATGCGAATGCCACGGCCTCTCAGGTGGCCTGGGTTGCGCTGCCGCCCAGGCTTTCGCAGGCCCGGCGCAACCGCTGTTCAGCGGCATCCGCCACCGCGCGAACTTCGGACTTGCCGACCAGGCCGAACATGATCTGAGGATTGAGGAATCCCACGACGACCCGTCCGGCCGCTTCTTCGCGCACGATCACATTGCAGGGCAGCAGCAGCCCGATGTCCGGTACGGCTGTGACGGCCTGGTATGCGAGCGGTGGGTTACATGCGCCGAGGATGCGGTACGGCGGCATGTCCTTCCCGAGCTTCTCCTTCATGGCGTGCTGCACGTCAATGTCGCTCAGTATGCCGAAGCCCTCGGCCTTCAATGCGGCCGTGGTCTTCACGATCGCCTCATCGAACGACAGGCCGGTAAGTGTGGTGGTGAATCCGTACATTGGGAACCTCCGTTTCGGATGGGAACTCAGGCCGCAGCTGCGGCTGCCGTCTCCGGCGCATGGACCAGCTTCGACAGCTCACCGAGGCTGATCGGCGGCACCGACAGCCAGGGCAGCGAGTAGAGCCGCCGTGCAAGGCCCGAGGACATGCGCTTGATCTGCTTGCGTTCCCCCGCAAGCCGGGCCTGCAGCAAGGGATCGTGCGTTCCCGCGGCCAGCACGCTCTTGTTGAGCACCCAGGCGTAGGGCTCGATGCGGGCGCGGCGCAGGTCGTCCTGCAACGCAGCCGCCTGCGACACCGGCGTCACCTCGGGCAAGGTCACCAGGATGATCTTCGTGTAGCCGGCGTCCTGAAGCCGCATGAGTGGCGTCACGACGCGCGCCGCGCCGTGGCCCTCGAATTCGCGCGTCATCTGTCGGTGGTAAGCACCGGTCGCGTCCATCAGCAGCATCGAGTGCCCGGTGGGGGCGGTGTCCAGAACCACGAACGCACTGCGGCCCTCGCTGACGATGCGCGAGAAGGCATGGAACACCGCCACTTCCTCGGTGCAGGGAGACTGCAGGTCCTCCAGCAGCAGCGCCTGCTCCTGCGCGTCGAGGTTGGGGGACTTGGCAGCCATGATCTTGTCGATGTAGCGCTGTGTCTCGACCTTCGGGTCGATGCGGCTGACTTTGAGGCCAGGCAGGTCGCCTTCGAACGTGCCGTCCAGGTGCGCCGCCGGATCGGTGGTGCTCAGGTGCACGGTCTTGCCGCGCTGCACGAGGCCGATCGCGAGCGCCGCGGCGATGGTGGTCTTGCCGACGCCTCCCTTGCCCATCACCATGATCAGGCCGTGGCCGGCCGCGGCCAGGTCGTCGGCCAGCGCCGTCAGTCCGGGCAGCGGGTTGGCATCCAGGTCTTGGGAGGTGGTGGCGAGGGCCACCGGGGCTTCACCTGGCACTAGCAGCGCACGCAGTGCCTGCAGGCCAACCGTGTCGAACGGGCGCAGCGGCACCCGGTCCTGTGGCAGTTCTCGCAGCGATGCTGGCATGCCGTCCAGCGCCTGCTGCCCCAGGTCCTCGATCGCGCAGGCCACGGCATCGGCGCGGTCGCTGGCATGGAACACGCCGTTGACCGCCAGGCGCTGGTTGTTCAGGCCCAGCTCCCGCAATTCGACCGAGGTGCGCGCAGCCTCCGCGATGGCGCCGCGGTCGGGCCGGGTCACCAGGACGACCGTGGTCTTCGCGGGGTCGCTCAGCGCGTCGAGCGCGGCCTGGAAGCGGACCTCCTGCATCTTCAGGCCCGAGTGCGGCCCGAGACACGAGGCACCGCGGTCGTTGCCATCCAGGAAGCCGGTCCATGCCTTGGGCAGGCTGAGCAGTCGCAGCGTGTGCCCCGTCGGCGCCGTGTCGAAGACGATGTGATCCCAGTCTTGCGCGCCGTCGGCGAGCAGGGAGGAGAACTCGTCGAACGAGGCGATCTCGGTCGTGCAGGCACCCGACAACTGCTCACGCACCGTCGACAGTTCCTCTGCAGTCGCGCCCGCCCCCATCTGCGCCAGCACGCGCTGGCGGTACGACTCGGCAGCGTTGTCGGGGTCGATGTTGAGCACAGACAGGCCCGGCGCACCCGGCACCGGAACGGGCGTGTTGCGCAACTCGATGCCGAGCATCTCGTCGAGGTTCGACGCAGCGTCGGTGCTGACCAGGAGCACATGCTTGCCGGCATCCGCGAGGCTCAGTGCGGCTGCGGTCGACAGCGAGGTCTTGCCGACCCCGCCTTTGCCCGTGAAGAACAGATGCCGGGTCGGGTGGGTCAAAAACCCGATGGCACCGGGCTTCAGCCAGGTCTGCACCTCCTCCCGCGAGGGAATGCCCCCGCTGTGCACGACCTTGCCATCGATCATGACGGCCGGCGTCGCTCGGACGCCTGCGCGCTGGATCTCCTCGCGGTTCTCGACCTTGACGATCTCGACGGCGACCCCGGATGCCAGAGCGGCCCGCTCGATCACACCGATGGTGCTGTGGCACTTGCTGCAGCCCGATCCCAGTACCTTGATTTCCATCTCGATGTCCTCTTCTTGATTTCACTCACCGGCGAAGTCGTTGTGCTGAGCGCCCGTGGCTCAACCCCTCAACATGCGCCCTATGCGTCCCGGGGTCTGTACGTCAGCGTACCGCCCTTCGTCTCGATCGGGTCCGGATCCGCTGCGTCGACGAACCGCAACAGCCGCAAGGCGTTGAGGACCACCAAAACGGTCGCGCCCTCGTGGATGAGCACGGCGATGCCCATGCTGGCCAGGCCGAACATCGTGGCCGGAATGAGCAACGCCACGACCCCGAAGGCCGCCCAGAGGTTCTGCTGGATGACGGTGTGCGAAGCACGGCTGAGAGCGATGGCGAAGGGGAGGCGCGACAGATCGTCAGCCATCAGTGCCACGTCGGCCGTTTCCAGCGCCGCGTCGGTCCCGGCGCCGCCCATGGCGATGCCGATCGTCGCCCGTGCCATGGCCGGCGCGTCGTTCACACCGTCGCCGACCATCGCCACCATCTGCCTGTCCCGCATCAGCTCGTCGATGACCTTGAGCTTGTCCTCGGGCAGCAGGCCGGCCCGCACGTCGGTGATGCCGACGGATGCGGCGACGGCCTTCGCAACCTGCTCGTTGTCGCCTGTCAGCATCACGGTGCGGCGGATGCCCAACGATGCCAGCCGGGCGAACACCTCTCGCATGGCCGGCCGTGGTGTGTCC
>JBBAPK010000061.1:0-9452 GCA_040400875.1 Burkholderiaceae bacterium
GCACCTCCGAGGCCTCGATGGAGCGGCGCAAGAAAGAAGGTTATTTCTGATGAGCTCAGCAACCCCCGTGGCAGACCACCGCGCCCTGCGTTTTCTCACGGCCGGCAGCGTCGATGACGGCAAGAGCACGCTGATCGGCCGGCTGCTGTTTGACAGCCGAGCCATCCTCGCCGACCAGCTCGACACGCTCGAGAAAAAAGCCGCCGGCGCGCCGATTGATCTGTCGCTGCTGACCGACGGCCTCGAGGCCGAGCGCGAACAAGGCATCACGATTGACGTGGCCTATCGCTACTTCGCCACGCGATCGCGCAAGTTCATCATTGCCGACGCCCCCGGCCACGAGCAGTACACGCGCAACATGGTGACGGCCGCGGCCGGCAGCGATGCCGCCGTGGTGCTGGTCGACATCACCAAGCTCGACACCCACGCCAGCCCGCTGGTGCTGCTGCCGCAAACGCGCCGCCACTCGCTGCTCGCGCACCTGCTGCGTGTGCCGAGCATCGTGTTCGCCGTCAACAAGCTCGATGCCGTGGCCGACCCGCGCCAGGCGTTCGAAGCGGTCAGCGTGGCGCTGCGCACCTTTGCCGAACAAGCCGGCATCGCGGTGGCCGGCATCGTGCCGGTGTCGGCGCTGCGCGGTGACAACGTGACGCAGGTGCTCGACACCGGCTGGGACGTCTGGTACCAGGGCCCGACGCTGCTGCAATTGCTCGAATCGCTGCCCGCCTCGCAAGAGCGCACCGAAGGTGATCTGCTGATTCCCGTGCAGTACGTGGCACGCGAAGGCGAAGGCACCGGCAACCAGCCGCGCACGCTGTGGGGCCGCATCGCCCACGGCAGCGTGAAGGCCGGCGACGAGGTTCAGATCTTCCCGAGCGGCGAGCGCGCGGTGGTCGCCGAAGTGCGGCTGGCCAGCAGCGTGGTCGATTCCGTCAAGGCCGGTCAGTCGGCTGGTGTGGTGCTCGATCGCCAGCTTGATGTGTCGCGCGGTGACTGGATCGCCACGCCCGCCAGCATCCACGCCACGCCGAGCTTCCCGGCCACGCTGGCCTGGCTGGACACAGAACCGGCCGTGGTCGGCCGCAAGTACTGGGTGCGCCACGGCAACCGCTGGGTGCAAGCTCGCATTGCCAGCATCGAAAGCCGGCTCGACATCCACACGCTCGAAGCGCGCGAAGCGAGTGAGCTGGCGGTCAACGAGATCGGCCGCGTGGTGATTGAAACGCAGCAGCCGTTGCCGGTGGAGGCTTACGTTTCCAACCGCAGCGGCGGCTCGTTGATCATCGTCGACCCCACCACCAACCGCACCAGCGGCGCGCTGCTGGTGGCCTCAGCCGCGGCATGACCACCAAGCACACACATAGCGCTGCCGGCCGTGTCGCCTTTGTTGGCGCCGGCCCGGGCCAGGCCGACCTGATCACGCTGCGCGGCGCGCAACGGCTGGCCGCAGCCTGCGTGGTGCTGGTCGACGCGCTGGTCGACCCCGCGCTGCGCGATCTGGCGCCACAAGCGCGCTGGCTGCATGTGGGCAAGCGCGGCTACACCGACAGCGCCTCGCAGCAAGCCATCAACGCGCTGCTCGTCAAGTGCGCCCGCGAGGCCGGCCACGGCGGCCTGGTGGTGCGATTGAAAGGCGGCGACCCGAG
The DNA here is from genome assembly GCA_040400875.1 of Burkholderiaceae bacterium. Classification (GTDB taxonomy): domain Bacteria; phylum Pseudomonadota; class Gammaproteobacteria; order Burkholderiales; family Burkholderiaceae_C; genus PBB1. The sequence goes on from JBBAPK010000061.1 coordinate 1,647, forward strand.
CATCTTCGGGCGCCTTGAAGAAGAACTGCAGGCCATGGCCGACGCCGGCATCGCCTGCGAGGTGGTTCCGGGTGTGACTGCCGCGCTGGCCGCAGCCGCTTCGGCCCGACGCCCGCTGACCCGCCGTGGCGAGGGCCGCAGCGTGAGCTTCGCCACCGCGATGACGGCCACGCCATCTCACACCGACGACGCTTTGCAAGCCGGCCGCCGCGCTGACACCGAGGTCTTCTACATGGCCGGCAAGCAATTGGCAGGGCTCGCGCGCAAGTTGATCGCCGCCGGGTGGCCGCCTCAAACCCCCGCCTGTGTGACCTCGCGCGCGGGCTGGCCCGATGAGCTGTGCAGCGACCACGACGTGGCCACGCTCGCACGTGCCAGCATGCTGCATGCCAGTCGCCCCACGGTGGTGGTGATCGGCGCCGGAGCACGACCGATGAGCCTGGCCGCACCCCCCATCAACACAGACATTGCCGAGCCGCAAGGTCTTGGCGTGAGAACGTAAAATTTCCCCAGCAGTTTGGTCGTCACGCCGCCAAATCCCTCAACCCTGCTCCAGCAGTCTTCACGAGCCCATGTCATGACCCACGTCGTCACCGAATCCTGCATCCGCTGCAAATACACCGACTGCGTGGACGTGTGTCCCGTCGACTGCTTTCGCGAAGGGCCGAATTTCCTGACGATCGACCCGGACGAATGCATCGACTGCGCCGTGTGCATCCCCGAGTGCCCGGTCAACGCCATCATGCCGGAGGAAGACGTGCCCGGCCACCAGCAGCACATGATCAAGCTCAACGCCGATCTGTCGCGCATCGGCTGGCCCAGCATCACCAAGCGCAAGCCCGCACTGCCCGACGCCGACGACTGGAAAGACCGGACCGACAAGCTGTCCGAACTGATCCGCTGAACGGCTGAGCCCCGGCGACCCTGCGCGCCCTCAACGGTCTGCACCTTGCCCGACCGCACAGACGCTGCCATCGCCACCGACGCGCTGGTGATCGGCGCCGGCCCGGTGGGGCTGTTTCAGGTGTTTCAACTGGGGCTGCTTGAACTGGGCTGCCACGTCATCGACAGCCTGCCGGTCGCCGGCGGCCAGTGCATCGAGCTCTATCCCGACAAGCCCATCTACGACATCCCGGCGTTGCCGCGCTGCACCGGCCGCGAACTGGTCGACCGGCTGCTTGAACAGGTCGCACCGCTGGTGCCGACGTTTCACCTGTCGCAGCGGGTCAACACGCTCGAAGCTCGACCCGACGGCCGCTTCGCGGTCAGCACGTCGGGCGGCCTGCACTTTCTGGCCCGCACGGTCTTCATCGCCGGCGGGGTCGGTTCTTTCGAGCCGCGTCGGCTGCCGATTGACGGCATCGAGCCTTTGATCGGCCAGCAGGTTTTTCACAGCGGTGAGCCGGTGGCCTCAACGTCCGCTCGGCACGTGGTGATCCTGGGCGACGACGAGGCCGCGCTGCAATACGCGCTGCAACTGGCTCTGGACAGCAACGATGGCCCGGCGAGCGTCACGCTCATGCACCGCCGCGACAGCTTCAGGGCCGAGGCCGACACCATCGAGCGCATGCGCGCGGCCTGCGCGGCTGGCCGCATGCGCTTCGTCGCGGCTCAGGCGAGCGCGCTGCAATGCGAGGGCGACACGCTCACCCACCTTCTGGTGAACCTCGCCGACGGCGGCACCGAGGCGCTGCGTGCCGACGTGGTGGTCGTGCTGTGGGGGCTGAGCCCCAAGCTCGGGCCCATCGCCGGCTGGGGCTTGCCACTCGAGCGCAAGCAACTGGTGGTGAACACCGAAACCTTCGAGACCAGCGTGCCGGGCATCTTTGCCGTGGGCGACGTCAACACCTATCCTGGCAAGAAGAAGCTGATCGTGTGCGGCTTTCATGAAGCCACGCTGGCCGCTTACGCCGCCGCCGCACGGGTGCATCCCGACCGGCTGGGTCAGCTGCAATACACGACCACCAGCGCGCGCGTGCACCGCTTGCTGGGCGTGGCGTCCTGAGGCGCTGAGCCCAACTCCGACGCCGGCGCCCTACTTGCGCGCTGCGGGCTTGGGCTCGTAGGCCCACCACGCGGTGCTGCCATCAGCGGGTCGCACCTGCCTGAACAAGGGACTGCGCCGCTTTGGCGGGCGCGACGCGCCGGGCTGCAGCAAGGCGCGCAGGTCTTGCGCGATCAACGGGTTCATGACGAGGCGGTCGCTGTTCAACTCAGACACACCGGGCGTGGATGACTTCGCCAGTTCCAGGGTCTGAACACTGCGGTGCAGCAGTGGCACGCCGATCGAGGCTTCCCCGGCCAGCGAGGTCGGGCCACCGGCTTGCCAGGCGTCCCACAGCGAGCGGTCGACCGATCCCGCATACAGCGTCAGCCGCATCGATGCGGGCGCTGACTTGGCGAACGCATCAAGCTCGACTTTGAATGGAACGAGCGGCACGACAGGGGTGAGCAGCACGATCTCGCGCAGCTTGGCGCGCAAGCGGCCCTGGGTGTCGGCCGCACTGCGCACCAGCGCGCTCAAGAGCAACTGGTTGCCCGCGCCATGGGCGATCAGTTGGACTTTGTCGATGCCGGGTGTCAGCGCGATTTGATCGGCAAACGTCACCAGTCCGGCCGCGGCCTGCGCATCGGCCACGCGGTGAGCACCCAGCCGAGCCGGCCAGGCGTAAACGAACACCGCGCCGTCAAATGCGATGTCATGGGCCACTTGCGCAGCCTGCTTGAGCGCCTCGTCACGCGACACGTTGAAGCCGTGCACCCACACCAGCGCCGACTTGGGATACCGACGCGCGCGGGCCGTGAGCGTGACGGCATCGGCAGCCCACTGGGCGGCGTCGATGTCTTGCCGCAAGCGCAGCATGGTCGGCAGCTCGGCAACGGCCAGTGCGGCAGGCAAAGGCACGGTGAACGCGGAGAAAAATGGCACCGACCGCGGCTTGATCGCTTGCGGCACCAGCACCATCGAATGTCCCCACGACCAGGGATCGCCCGTCCCGTCAGGCGTTGGCGCAGCGTGCACGGCATACAGCACCGGCAGTTCGACGGCCTGGGCTTCGCGCAGCGTCAGTGCGACGCCGTAAAACGCGATCGAGCGCTGCTCATCGCCGCTTTGACGCTCGAGCTCGGCTGCAGCGAACAGCACCTCAGCCGTCTCGCCCAGCGTCTGGCGCGCAGCCCTCAGGGTTTGGCGCGCCGGGCCCTGTTCCTGCCGTTCCAGATGCAGCCGGGCGAGCGCGACAAAGCTGGCGCCGAGCAGTTCCTTGTCGAGCGCGCCGCTGTCCATCAGATCCTGCGCATGCTGGAACACTTCGACCGTGCGCCTGTGGGCGGCGATCGCCCCTTCGGTGTCGCCCATGCTGCCCAGCACCGAGGCCAGCGAAGCGCCGATCAGCGATTGCGTCTGAGCCTGCAGCGTGCGGTCGCCCAAGGTGATCGCCCCGGCCTGCGCGGCGAGCTCGAGCACCCGGGGCTTGTCGCCAAGTGCTGCGGCAATGCCCGCGCGCATCATCAGGTTGTTGGCCACGGCGGCCTTCAGTTCCTCACGCTGCGGGTCGTTTTGTGACTCGATGTCCAGCAGGCGGGCGGCGGCCACCAGATGCTCGTCGGCCTGGACGTACTGCGCGAGGTTCATCTCGTGGATGGCCAGCTCCTCAAGGGTCTGCGCCAGGCGCCCGCCCGACAACTCGGGATGCTGGGCTCGCCAGCGCGCTGCCTCGCGCAGCAACTCGATCGCCCACTGCGGCCGCCCCGGCCCACGCTGCAACTCGCTGGCCTGTGCCTCAAGCCAGGGCGCGAGCTTCAGGCCCTGCGCCGCCCATGCCTGATGCCAGAGCGCCATCGATTGGGCAAAAGCTGCATCGGCCTCATCGGTGCGACCACACGCCAGCAATACCCTGGCTTGCACGCCCAGCGACCACGCCAGCAGCTGCGGCTCGGGGGGCTGTGCGGCACGGCGAATGCGCACAGCCTCGTTGATCAAGGGCAGCGCCTTGTCGAATTCGGACGCATGGACGCGGGCCAGACCGAGCAGCTCCAGCGCATCGGCACGGCGCGGGTCGGCGGCAGGCAGCGACCTGGCAAGCCGCACCCTGTTGTCAGCATCGCGCAAAGCCGCGGCCGGATCGTCTTGCAACTGCTGCAAAAACATCTGCCGCTGCGCCAGGTAGGAATCGACCGGGCCAGCCGCCAGGCTGGGCTGAGCTGCCGCCAAGGCGAGCCACACGACCCACAAGAAGCGCCACCCGGCCGGCCTGAGTACACCTGACGTCATGCTCGAACTCCAGTGAGTCGGTGCCGCGCGCAAGGCCACCGGGGCGGCAAGGATAACGGCGCGCGAGGGGTCAACGGCCGCCAACTCACGGGCAAGCACCAATGCTTTTTCCACGACAAAGGTTCGACAATTGAATCAAGTTGTTTTTGCTTTCAGTCCAAGGAGGAATGTCATGCGCAAGCGAGAAGCTGACTCCAAGCGGCTGGAGATTGAAGGCAAGGTGCTTTGCATCGATGCCGACCCCGAAAACCATGCCATGGTCGCCAGCGTGCTGGCAGTGGCACCCGGCGTCGAGTTGCGCATCGCCGTCAATGGCCAAAGCGGCATCCGCGCGGTGCACACCGCCATGCCCGACCTGATCTTGCTCAACATGAACCTGCCCGACATGGGCGGCATGGACGTGGTGCGCAACCTGCAGTCGCACATGGCCGACGGTCGCTGCCAGGTCGTCGCGCTCACGAACGAAGCTTTTTCGATCGACATCGTCAAGGCGCTGAGCCTGGGTGTTCGCGAATACTGGCTGAAGCCGCTGCGCGCCGATCTGCTGCAGCGCGACTTGCTGCGCGTGCTCAACGCGAGCGTCGCCCCACGCGAAAGATCCAGGTCTGCTTCGAGCTTCAGGCTTCAGACCTCGACGCCCTCGGCTTAGCTGATCGCGCAGCCTTGAGCGCTGCGCGCTCTGCTTCCTTGACCGCCGATTCAGCCTGCCATCGCGACAGGTCTTGCGGTGTTTCGAGCGTGATTCGGCCGAGCCCGCCGCCGCGCAATTCGTGCAACACGATCTCTGCGGCCTTTTGCATGTTGATGCGCCCGCCCGCCAGCACCGCACCACGCTGCCTGCCGATGGCCACGAGCCACTCCTGGTCCGGCTGGCCGTCAAGTCCGGCCAGCTTGAAGCGTTGAGCCAGGTGACCGGGGTAATCGGCATTGAGCATCGCGATCAGTTCCAGCGCCACTTCTTCCTCATCGAAGGCATTGCGCCCGACCGCGCCACTGGCCGCCAGGCGATAGCCGCTTTGCTCGACGACGATGCGCGGCCACAGCATGCCGGGCGTGTCGAACAGATAGAAGTCATTGGCCAGCACGATCTTCTGTTCGGTCTTGGTGATGCCGGGCTCATCGCCGGTCTTGGCGGCCACGCGACCGACCAGCGAATTGATGACGGTGGACTTGCCCACGTTGGGGATGCCGCAGATCAGCACGCGCAGCGGCTTGACCATGCCGCCACGGTGCGGCGCGAGTTCACGGCACGCATCGATGATGCGGTGAACCGCAGCACCGGCACGTCCATCGAGGCCGATCGCCCGCGTGGCCGGCTGGGCGTTGAAATGCGCGAGCCATTGCTCGGTGCGCGCCGGATCGGCCAGGTCTTGCTTGTTGAGCACCTTCAAGGCGAGCTTGCCGCGCGTGAGTTCAGCGAGCAGCGGGTTGGCGCTGGAGCCTGGCAGCCTGGCATCGAGCATCTCGATGACCACGTCGATGCCCTTGACGCGCTCGACGATCGCCTTCTTCGTCGAATGCATGTGCCCTGGAAACCACTGGACGGGCATGTTCGGCCTTTTGCGCGATGGCGTTTTTTTCGGAAACCCGATCAACGAGGAGCGGTGACCCCGGCGGGATGGCCTGATTATCAGGACTGCCTCGGCACCCGAACCTATACTGGCCTCGGTGCCGTCAGAGGCACCACCGCTGGGGGTGTTGCGCGTGCAGGGTCCAAGACCGCGCCGTGCGACTGAGACAGTCCCTTTGAACCTGACTGAGGTAATCCTCGCGAAGGGAAGCAAGCCGGATCTGTGGCCCCCTCGGGGGGTGGCTCTTCCTGCTGCCGTTTCCCTGCCTCACCTTGCATGGAAACCTTGATGCCCGCTGCCACCAACGTCCACACCAACCAGGCGCTCACGCCGGTCCCGCTTGCCGACCGCGTCTTTCGCTGGCACGAGCACGCGTCGCTGTGGTTCAGCCTCGGCGTGGGGCTGCTGGTCATACAAATCGGTGCTTATCTGGTGCCAGCGGTTGGCACGCGCGATGCGCTGATCGCCATCGTCATCGGCTCGCTGATCGGCGCCGGGCTGCTAGCCTGGACCGCGCGCATCGGCTGCGAAAGCGGCCTGTCGAGCGCCGGCCTCATGCACCAGACCTATGGCAGCGCATTCGCCCGGCTGCCGGTGCTGCTCAACATCGTGCAACTGCTGGGATGGACGGCATTCGAGCTGGTCATCATGCGTGAAGGCACCGTGGCCATCGCCCAGAAAACCCTGGGTTTGGAGCTCGGCGGTGTCGCCGGCGTGGTGTTCCCGACCCTGCTGTGGGGCGCGGTGCTGACCGCGCTGATGGCCGGCTCCATGGTGACGCTGGTGCGGCGCTTCGTGGGCCGCTACGGCCTGCCGCTGGTGGTGGCTTCATTGCTGTGGCTGAGCTGGCAGTTTTTTGAGCAGCTGCAGATCAAGGGCTTCGAGGCCGTGTGGAATCGCCCCGGCGACGGCAGCATGGGCTTGTTCTCGGCGCTGGATCTGGTGATCGCGATGCCGGTGTCGTGGCTGCCTTTGGTGGCCGACTACGCCAGACACGGTCGGCGCGGCGGCACCACGTTCAGCGGCACCTGGCTGGGCTACGCGCTGGCCAACATCTGGTGCTACGCGCTGGGCGTGCTGATCGTCAGCACCACCGAGCCGAGCGGGCAGCTCGCGGTGGTGCTGCTTTCCGTGCAGGGCGGGCTGCTGGCCATGGGCTTGATCCTGCTCGACGAAATCGACAACGCCTATGGCGACGTCTATTCGGCCTCGGTGTCGTCGCACAGCCTGAAGCCGGGCTGGAGCATTCGCCGCTGGGGGCTCGGAATTGCGGTGGCCTGCACCTTGCTGGCCATGCTGCTGCCCATGCATCAACTCGAGCCCTTCTTGCTGATGCTGAGCTCGGTGTTCGTGCCGCTGTACGGCGTGATCCTTGGTCGTCTGGGCACGGGCCAAGGCGCGGGCTTGCCGGTGGCTCGCAGCGTCGACCCGCTGGCCGCCGGCCTGTGGATCGTTGGCATTGCGACTTATCACCTGCTGGCCAACCTGGCGCCGCAACTGGGCTCGGCCCTGCCCACGCTGGCGCTGACTTTCACGCTGGCGTGGCTCACGCGGCCACGGGCTACCGCCAGCGCATGAGCCGAATCTCAAGCCATCGGCAGCAGGTGCATCGCCACAGGCGCGTGGCCGTGGTTCAGGGGGCCGTGGCCCCCACCGGTGTGAACCTGAGCGCCAGCGGCAATGGCTTGCAGCACGTACCGGCGCGCCTCGGCCACGGCCTGCGGCAAGCTCAGGCCCAGCGCCAGACCCGCGGCGATGGCCGAAGACAGCGTGCAGCCGGTGCCGTGGACGTTGTCGCTGGCAATGCGGCTCGATTGCAGCCGCTGCAACTCCTGGCCGCGCATCGCCAGCACATCGACCACCTCGTCGCCCGGCAAATGGCCGCCCTTGAGCAGCACCGCGTGCGCGCCCAGCGCCAGCAATCGAGCGGCGGCATCGTCGAGTGCGGCTATGGTGGAGATG
>JBBAPK010000062.1:0-8769 GCA_040400875.1 Burkholderiaceae bacterium
TTCGTCGCGGTGAAGCGCAAGCTGCAGCCGGGCGACAAGATGGCCGGCCGTCACGGCAACAAGGGTGTGGTGTCGAAGATTGCTCCGATCGAAGACATGCCCTACATGGCCGATGGCACCCCGTGTGACATCGTGCTCAACCCGCTTGGCGTGCCTTCGCGCATGAACGTCGGGCAGGTGCTCGAAGTTCACCTGGGCTGGGCTGGCAAGGGCATTGGCCAGCGCATTGGCAACATGCTGCAAGAACACGCCAAGGTGGCTGAACTGCGCAAGTTCCTCGATGAGCTGTACAACAAATCCGGCGGCAAGACGGAGCGTCTCGACCATCTCAGCGATGCAGAGATCCTTGAGATGTCTGCCAACTTGAGCAAGGGCGTGCCGTTTGCTACTCCGGTGTTCGACGGGGCCGCGGAAGAAGAAATCCGCGCCATGTTGAAGCTGGCCTATCCGGATGACATCGCCAAGGCCAAGGGGTTGACGGCGACTCGCACTCAGGCCACGCTGCATGACGGTCGCACCGGGGATGCTTTCGAGCGCACGGTGACGATCGGCTACATGCACGTGCTCAAGTTGCATCACCTGGTCGACGACAAGATGCACGCTCGTTCAACCGGGCCTTACAGCCTGGTGACGCAGCAACCACTGGGCGGCAAGGCCCAGTTCGGTGGCCAGCGTTTCGGCGAGATGGAGGTCTGGGCGCTGGAAGCCTACGGCGCGTCGTACGTTTTGCAGGAAATGCTGACCGTGAAGTCAGACGACGTGAACGGCCGCACCAAGGTCTACGAAAGCATCGTCAAGGGCGAGCACGCCATCGAAGCCGGCATGCCGGAGTCCTTCAATGTTCTGGTCAAGGAGATTCGGTCTCTGGGGATCGACATTGAACTGGAACGCAATTAAGGAGCACATGCATGAAGGGTTTACTCGATCTATTCAAGCAATTCACCCCGGATGTGCATTTCGATGCCATCCGGATCGGTCTGGCCTCACCGGAGAAAATCCGCAGCTGGTCGTTCGGCGAAGTCAAGAAGCCGGAGACCATCAACTACCGCACGTTCAAGCCCGAGCGCGACGGACTGTTCTGCGCCAAGATCTTCGGTCCTATCAAGGACTACGAATGCCTTTGCGGCAAGTACAAACGCCTCAAGCACCGTGGTGTGATCTGCGAGAAGTGCGGCGTTGAAGTCACGCAGACCAAGGTTCGCCGTGACCGCATGGGCCACATCGATCTGGCCGCACCGTGCGCGCACATCTGGTTCCTGAAGAGTTTGCCAAGCCGCCTGGGCCTGGTGCTTGACATGACCCTGCGCGACATTGAACGGGTGTTGTACTTTGAAGCCTATGTGGTCGTCGACCCAGGCATGACGCCGCTGAAAAAGTTCGCGATCATGACCGAGGACGACTTCGACGCCAAGCGCATTGAATTTGGCGACGAGTTCGTGGCGCTGATGGGTGCCGAGGGTGTCAAGAGGCTGCTCGAAGAAATCGACCTTGATGTCGAGATCGACAAGCTGCGCAACGACATGACCGGCTCCGAGCTGAAGATCAAGAAGAATTCCAAGCGCCTGAAGGTCATGGAAGCCTTCAAGAAATCGGGCATCAAGCCACAGTGGATGGTGATGGACGTGTTGCCGGTGTTGCCGCCGGATCTGCGCCCCTTGGTGCCGCTGGACGGTGGCCGCTTTGCGACCTCTGACCTGAACGACTTGTATCGCCGCGTCATCAACCGCAATAACCGTCTGGCCCGCCTGCTGGAGCTGAAGGCGCCAGAAATCATCGTGCGCAACGAAAAGCGCATGTTGCAGGAGGCCGTGGACTCGTTGCTCGACAACGGTCGCCGCGGCAAGGCGATGACCGGCGCGAACAAGCGTGCGCTCAAGTCGCTGGCCGACATGATCAAGGGCAAGAGCGGACGCTTCCGCCAGAACTTGCTGGGCAAGCGTGTGGACTACTCGGGCCGTTCGGTCATCGTGGTCGGCCCGACGCTCAAGCTGCATCAGTGCGGCCTGCCCAAGCTGATGGCGCTGGAACTGTTCAAGCCGTTCATCTTTTCTCGCCTCGAAGCGATGGGCATCGCCACCACTATCAAGGCGGCCAAGAAGGAAGTCGAATCCGGAACGCCGGTGGTGTGGGACATCCTTGAAGAAGTGATCAAGGAACACCCCGTGATGCTCAACCGTGCGCCAACGTTGCACCGGCTGGGCATTCAGGCTTTCGAGCCGGTGCTCATCGAAGGCAAGGCTATCCAGTTGCATCCGCTGGTGTGCTCTGCGTTCAACGCTGACTTCGACGGCGACCAGATGGCTGTGCACGTGCCGCTGTCGATCGAGGCACAGATGGAAGCCCGCACGTTGATGCTGGCGTCCAACAACATCCTGTTCCCCGCCAACGGTGAGCCCTCGATCGTTCCTTCGCAGGACGTGGTGCTGGGTCTTTACTACGCCACCCGCGAGCGCATCAATGCCAAGGGCGAGGGCTTGATCTTCTCTGACGTCGTTGAAGTGCAGCGCGCGCTCGACAACGACGTGGTTGAGATCACCAGCAAGATCGCCGTGCGTCTGACCGAGTTCACCAAGGACAAGCAAACTGGCGAATACACCGAGGCCACCACACTGGTGGACACCACGGTGGGCCGTGCGCTGCTGAGCGAAATCCTGCCCAAGGGGCTGCCGTTCAGCAACATCAACAAGGCACTCAAGAAGAAGGAAATCTCGCGCCTCATCAACGTGTCATTCCGCAAGTGCGGACTGAAGGAAACCGTAGTGTTCGCAGACAAGTTGCTGCAGGCCGGATTCCGTCTGGCCACGCGCGCCGGTATCTCGATCTGTGTCGACGACATGTTGGTGCCCAAAGAAAAGCCGGGCCTGATCGAGCGCGCCGAGAAAGAGGTCAAAGAAATCGAGCAGCAGTACGTTTCCGGCCTGGTCACGGCCGGTGAGCGCTACAACAAGGTGGTCGACATCTGGGGCAAGACCGGCGACGAAGTCGGCAAGGTCATGATGAGCCAGCTCTCGAAGCAAAAGACCATCGATCGGCACGGCAACGAGGTCGACCAGGAGTCCTTCAATTCCATCTACATGATGGCGGACTCGGGTGCTCGCGGCTCGGCGGCGCAGATTCGTCAGCTCGCCGGCATGCGTGGTCTGATGGCCAAGCCGGATGGCTCGATCATCGAGACGCCGATCACCGCGAACTTCCGCGAAGGTCTGAACGTTCTGCAGTACTTCATCTCCACCCACGGTGCTCGCAAGGGCCTGGCGGACACGGCGCTGAAGACCGCAAACTCTGGCTACCTGACGCGACGTCTGGTCGATGTCACCCAGGATTTGGTGGTCATCGAAGACGACTGCGGCACGCACAACGGCATGAACATGCGCGCCTTGGTTGAAGGCGGCGAGGTCATCGAGAGCCTGCGCGATCGGGTGCTGGGTCGTGTCACAGCCATCGAGGTCTACCACCCAGAGAACCAGGCTTTGCTGCTTGGCGCGGGCGAGATGATGGATGAAGACGTGCTCGACATGCTTGAAGCGGCGGGCGTGGACGAGGTCAAGGTCCGCACCGCACTGACTTGCGACACGCGCTTTGGCATCTGCGGCAAGTGCTACGGCCGCGACCTCGGTCGTGGCGGCACCGTCAACCAGGGTGAAGCCATCGGCGTGATCGCGGCTCAGTCGATCGGCGAGCCAGGCACTCAGCTGACGATGCGCACATTCCACATCGGTGGTGCTGCATCGCGCGCTGCGGTGGCCTCGAGCGTCGACGCAAAGTCCGACGGCAAGATCGGATTCAACCCGACGATGCGTTACGTGACCAACAGCAAGGGCGAGTTGGTGGTGATTTCACGCTCGGGCGAGATCATCGTTTCAGACCAGCACGGGCGCGAACGCGAGCGTCACAAAGTGCCTTACGGTGCACTGTTGGCGATCGGCCCGGATCAGCAACTCAAGGCAGGCACCGTGCTGGCCAACTGGGATCCGCTGACCCGACCCATCATCACCGAGTTCGCCGGCAAGGCGAAGTTCGAGAATGTCGAAGAAGGACTCACGGTTGCCAAGCAGTTGGACGAGGTGACGGGCCTGTCCACCTTGGTCGTCATCGATTCGAAGCGTCGCGGCGCATTGAAGGTGGTGCGTCCACAGGTCAAGTTGCTGGATGCGGCTGGCAACGAAGTCAAGATTCCCGGCACCGATCACTCCGTGACCATAGGCTTCCCGGTCGGCTCGCTGGTCCAGATTCGCGACGGTCAGGATCTGGCACCGGGCGAAGTTTTGGCGCGTATTCCCGTCGAAGGCCAGAAGACGCGCGACATCACGGGCGGCTTGCCCCGCGTGGCCGAATTGTTCGAGGCTCGTACGCCGAAGGACAAGGGCACGCTGGCCGAGACAACCGGAACAGTGTCGTTCGGCAAGGAGACCAAGGGTAAGGTCCGCCTCCAGATCACCGACCCAGAGGGCAAGGTCCACGAGGAACTGGTGCTCAAGGAAAAGAACATCCTTGTGCACGAAGGCCAGGTTGTGAACAAGGGTGAGTCTGTGGTGGACGGCCCAGCCGATCCACAGGACATCCTGCGCTTGCTGGGCATCGAAGAACTGGCCCGTTACATCGTCGACGAGGTGCAGGACGTGTATCGCCTTCAGGGCGTGAAGATCAACGACAAGCACATCGAGGTGATCGTTCGCCAGATGCTGCGGCGCGTGCAGATCGTCAACCCCGGAGACACCACCTACATCGCTGGCGAGCAGGTTGAGCGTTCGGAGTTGCTCGACACCAACGACAGGATGCTCAGTGAGGGCAAGTTGCCGGCGACGCACGCCGATGTGCTTTTGGGTATCACGAAGGCGTCGCTGTCAACGGACAGCTTCATCTCTGCCGCATCGTTCCAGGAAACCACGCGTGTACTGACCGAGGCTGCGATCATGGGCAAGCGCGATGAGCTGCGCGGGCTGAAAGAAAACGTCATCGTCGGCCGATTGATCCCAGCAGGTACGGGTATGGCATTCCACAAGGCTCGCAAGGCCAAGGAGGAGGCAGACGACGACGAACGCCGCGCCATTGCGCTTCAGGAAGCTGAGGAATTGGCTGAGGTGCAGGGCCAGGAGGCTGATGCCGGAATGGAGTCAGCCGAGTAATCTAGAGCGTAGTCAGTTGAGAAAGGGCGGCCGCGGCCGCCCTTTCTTTTGACCTCCTGTGTGCCCTGCCGTCTGTCGCAGGCGGGCCGTTCGAATCGATGCTTGCGGTATGCGCCGCAGGCGAATACACTCGAAGGCTTTTCGGCGCACGACTCGCACCCACCCGTTGGGTCTCGCTGCGTGGCCCGCGACTCGCTCGTGGGCTAACGGGCCCATCAGTCGGTGGGCTTGCGCCTCGCCCTTTGCCGAGGGCAAATGCTTTCAAATGGGAACCAGTTAGCCATGCCAACCATCAATCAGCTTGTGCGTCACGGTCGCGAGACCGAAGTCACGAAGTCCAAATCGCCCGCCATGCAGGGCAGCCCCCAGCGGCGTGGTGTGTGCACCCGCGTGTACACCACGACCCCGAAGAAGCCGAACTCCGCTTTGCGAAAGGTCGCCAAGGTGCGCCTGACCAACGGGTTCGAGATCATTTCGTACATCGGCGGCGAGGGTCACAACCTGCAGGAGCACAGCGTTGTTCTGGTGCGGGGCGGTCGAGTGAAAGACCTGCCGGGTGTGCGTTACCACATCGTCCGCGGCTCGCTTGACCTGCAAGGCGTCAAAGACCGCAAGCAGTCACGCTCGAAGTACGGAGCCAAGCGCCCCAAGAAGGCCTGATCCGTGTTGGGTTCGCCCTCCCGCGATGGGCGCGGGGGGGCGGCATATCACGATGGGCCGTCGGCTCATCGAGTAAGTGGGACATCTGCTAGATGTCCTTGGCGGTGTTTAAGGCGCCGCCCACTGAAGCTTGAAAGGAAGAGAAATGCCACGTCGTCGCGAAGTCCCCAAACGGGAAATCCTGCCTGATCCAAAGTTCGGATCGATTGATCTTTCAAAGTTCATGAACGTCATCATGGAGTCGGGAAAGAAGGCCATTGCCGAGCGCATCATTTATGGCGCTTTGGAGCAGGTCGAGAAAAAATCTGGCAAAGACCCCCTCGAAATTTTTATCACTGCGCTGAATAACATCAAGCCCATGGTTGAGGTGAAGTCCCGCCGGGTCGGTGGCGCCAATTACCAGGTTCCTGTTGAGGTCAGGCCAGTGCGTCGTGTTGCGCTCGCCATGCGTTGGTTGAAGGAGTCTTCCCGCAAGCGTGGTGAAAAGTCGATGGCGCAACGACTGGCAAATGAACTACTGGAGGCGGTCGAGGGCCGAGGCGGCGCGATGAAAAAGCGCGACGAGGTCCACCGCATGGCGGAAGCGAACAAGGCGTTCTCTCACTTCCGTTTCTGATCCCCTTCACTTGCTGGCCGCCCTTCGGGTTTTTACTAACCCACTGGCGGCTCGCGTATTTGGCTTGTTTATTGGAGTGACACCATGGCCCGCAAGACACCCATCGAGCGCTATCGCAACATTGGAATTTCGGCGCACATCGACGCTGGCAAGACGACCACCACCGAACGCATCCTGTTCTACACCGGGGTGAATCACAAGATCGGTGAGGTGCATGACGGTGCAGCAACCATGGATTGGATGGAGCAGGAGCAAGAGCGAGGCATCACCATCACCTCGGCGGCCACCACCTGCTTTTGGAAGGGCATGGATCGGTCCTTGCCCGAGCACCGCATCAACATCATCGACACGCCGGGTCACGTGGACTTCACCATTGAGGTTGAGCGTTCGATGCGTGTCCTCGACGGCGCATGTATGGTCTATTGCGCCGTGGGCGGTGTGCAACCGCAATCGGAAACGGTCTGGCGGCAAGCCAACAAGTACAAGGTGCCCCGTCTTGCCTTCGTGAACAAGATGGACCGCACTGGCGCCAACTTCTTCAAGGTCTACGAGCAGATGAAGACGCGGTTGCGTGCCAACCCTGTTCCTGTCGTGATTCCTATCGGTGCCGAGGACAAATTCACTGGCGTGGTCGACCTCATCAAGATGAAGGCCATCATTTGGGATGAGGCCTCGCAGGGAATGAAGTTCAACTACGAATCCATTCCGGCAGACCTTCAGGCTGATGCTGAAAAGTGGCGCGAGAACTTGGTGGAGGCCGCGGCCGAATCCAGTGAAACGCTGATGAACAAGTACCTCGAGACGGGTGAATTGACCGAGGAGGAGATCGTGGTTGGGATTCGTGCGCGCACTCTGAGCGCAGAGATTCAACCCATGTTCTGCGGATCAGCTTTTAAGAACAAGGGTGTCCAGCGCATGCTTGACGGGGTCATCGACTTCATGCCATCGCCGATTGACATCCCGCCGGTTCCAGGCACCGACGACGACGAGAAAGATGTGGTCCGTCGTGCGGCCGACGACGAGAAGTTTGCCGCACTTGCTTTCAAGCTGATGACCGATCCGTACGTCGGTCAATTGACCTTTGTCCGTGTCTATTCAGGGGTGTTGAAGTCGGGTGACTCGGTCTACAACCCCATCCGTGGAAAGAAGGAGCGCATCGGCCGAATCTTGCAGATGCATGCCAATCAACGCGAAGAGATCAAGGAAATTTTGGCTGGTGATATTGCCGCTTGCGTTGGGTTGAAGGACGTCACCACGGGCGAAACCTTGTGTGATCCCGAGGCGATCATCACGCTGGAAAAGATGATCTTCCCTGAGCCGGTGATCTCGCAGGCTGTCGAGCCCAAGACCAAGGCAGACCAAGAGAAAATGGGTATTGCTCTTGGCCGGTTGGCTCAAGAGGACCCTTCATTCCGCGTTCGTACCGACGAAGAGTCTGGTCAAACCATCATCTCTGGGATGGGCGAGTTGCACCTGGAGATCATCGTCGACCGTATGAAGCGAGAGTTCGGCGTGGAAGCCAACGTCGGTAAGCCGCAGGTGGCTTACCGCGAAACCATCCGCAAGTTGATCAGCGATGTCGAGGGCAAGTTCGTCCGCCAATCGGGCGGCAAGGGCCAATATGGACACGTCGTTCTGACGGTCGAGCCCCAGGAGCCGGGCAAGGGATTCGAATTCGTTGACGCCATCAAGGGCGGTGTGGTGCCGCGCGAATTCATCCCTGCTGTGAAAAAGGGTGTCGAAGAGTCGTTGCCTGCGGGCGTACTTGCGGGCTTCCCGGTGGTTGACGTCAAGGTCACTTTGACCTTTGGTTCGTACCACGAGGTGGACTCGAACGAAAACGCCTTCAAGATGGCGGCATCCCTCGGTTTCAAGGATGGCTGCCGCAAGGCCAGTCCAGTGATCCTCGAGCCGATGATGGCAGTCGAAGTCGAGACCCCGGAGGACTACGCCGGTAACGTGATGGGCGACTTGTCCTCACGGCGTGGCATGGTGCAAGGCATGGACGACATGCCCGGCGGCGGCAAGGCCATCAAGGCTGAAGTTCCCTTGTCCGAGATGTTCGGCTATTCGACTACGCTTCGTTCGATGTCGCAGGGACGAGCCACTTACACCATGGAGTTCAAACACTACAGCGAAGCCCCAAAGAACGTGGCCGACGCCATCATCACGGCGCGTGGCAAGTAACCACGCCTGAAAAATCCAAGCCGGTCTTTTGCGGGCTGCCGTCTACTGCCAGTGGTAGGCGGGACAGCATCCCGCAGGAAACCTTAAACCAAACACTGGCACTGCTCTTTATACGGAGAAAACGAAATGGCAAAAGGCAAATTTGAGCGTACCAAGCCGCACGTGAACGTGGGGACGATT
>JBBAPK010000063.1:0-8715 GCA_040400875.1 Burkholderiaceae bacterium
CCTGAGCACATCGATGTCTGGCGCGTGCTGCATGGGCAGCGCGACGTCCCGGCGTGGATGAGCGAGCCACCGGACGCTCCTTGACGGCCCAGCGGTCTACCTCGACGCCGACCAGCCCCCACCGAGCGACCGGTACACCGCCACCAGCGACGTGGCCTGTGCCACATCGGCCTGTGCCAGCGCGTCGCGCGCCGACAGCGCTTCGCGCTCGGCGTCGAGCACGGCCAGGAAGTCGGTCACGCCGGCTTCATAGCGCAGGCCGGCCAGCCGGGCGGCTGCGCTGGCGCTGGTTTCGGCGCGCGTCAGGCTGTCGCGGCGCTGGGCGCTGCGGCTGAACTGGGCGAAGGCGCCTTCGGTTTCTTCAAGTGCTGTGGCCAGCGTCTGCTCATAGGTGGCCAGATTGCCCAGCGCACGCGACTGGCTGGCGGCCACGCGTGCGCGGATGCGCCCGAAGTCGAGCACCGACCATGAGAACGCGACGCCGTTGGCGAAGCTTTGCGACTGGCTGTTGCCCAGATCGCTCAGGCGGGACGAGGCAAAGCCGAGCAGGCCGTTGATGCTGATGGTGGGATACAGGTCGGCCTGCGTCAGACCGACGTCGGCGGTGGACGCTGCCAGCCGACGCTCGGCCACGGCCACATCCGGCCGGCGCGCCATCCATTGCTCGGGCGTGCCCACCGGCAGGCTGGCCAGATCGGTTACCGGCAGGTTGGGCAGCGCGGCCGGCACGATCAGGCGTGCACGCAGTTCGGCCGGTGGCTGCGCGCTCAGGGTCGCCAGACGGTAGATGGTCAGGTCGATGGACGCCTGCAAGCTGGGCAAGGCGGCTTCGGTGTTGGCGGTGAGGGTGCGCGCGCGTTCCAGATCGAGTTGTGTGCCGCGGCCGGCGTCGACACGCGCTTGCGCAATGTCTTGCGAGGCGCGCTGGTTGAGCAAGGCCGCAGCGGTCAACTCGAGTCGGCGCTGCAGACCGCGCAACTCGAGGTAGTTGCGCACGACTTCGGCCGCCACGCTGGTTTGCGCCGCGCCGACACCCGCTTCGCTCGCGCTGACCTGCGCGGCAGCCGATTCCTTGGCCCTGCGCTCGCGCCCGAAGAAGTCGAGCTCCCAGTTGGCCACGAAGCCCAGGCTGTAGGCCGAGCCGGTGCGCTGGCTGCGCGTCAGGTCGAAGCCCGAGGTGGGCGGCGCGATCGAGCGGCTGGCACCGGCTTGCAAATCAATCTGAGGCAAGCTGGAAGCATCGATCTCGCTGCGCGCCGCGCTGCTTTCCTGCAGCCGTGCCTGCGCGATGCGCACGTCGCCATTGGCCAGCATGGCGCGTTCGACAAGGGCATCGAGCGCCGGGTCGTTGAAGCCGCGCCAGAAGGTGGCGATGTCGGCGCCTATCGGCTGGGTGTTGAGCACGATCGCACCCGATCCGATGAAGCCGGCGTCAAGCGCCGAAGGCGGAGTCCGGTAATTCGGCCCAACGGCCGCGCAGCCCGCGCACAGCAACGATGCCGCGATCGCACAGGCCACAACGGTGTGCGCCACGCTTCGATGCTCGACCGGAGTCAGCAAGTCACGCATGGTCATCTCCCGAGGCTGCGGCTGCCGTGGCCGCAGCCGTCTCGGCGCGTCCCGCGTGGTGCAACTTGGCCGGCCACAGACGGCGCAGCAGCGCGTAGAACACCGGCGTGAGCACCAGGCCGAACACCGTCACGCCGATCATTCCGCTCATCACGGCGATGCCGATGGCCTGGCGCATTTCGGCGCCGGCGCCGCTTGAAAACACCAGCGGAATCACACCGGCGATGAAGGCGATCGAGGTCATCAGGATCGGGCGCAGCCGCAGCCGGCACGACTCGACCACCGCCTGCACCGGCGTGCGCCCTTGCAGCTCGAGCTCGCGTGCAAATTCGACGATCAGGATGGCGTTCTTGCAGGCCAGCCCGACCAGCACCACGAAGGCGATCTGCGTGAAGATGTTGGCGTCGGCCGGCAGCCCCAAAAAGCCGCTGCCCCACACGCCCAGCACCGCGCTCAGGATGCACATCGGCACGATCAGCAAGATGGCCAGCGGCAGCACCCAGCTCTCGTACGTGGCCGCCAGCACCAAAAACACCAGCATCACGCACAGCGGAAAGATCACGACCATGGTGTTGCCGGCGATCTTTTCCTGGTAGACCAGATCGGTCCATTCGTAGCCCATGCCGCGCGGCAGGGTCTCGGCGAGGATCTTTTCCATCTCGGCTTGCGCCTGGCCCGAGCTGAAGCCGGGCTTGGCCGCGCCGTTGAAGTCGGCGGTGTAAGCGCTGTTGTAGCGGCCCACCGCCGCCGGGCCGAAGGTCGGCTCCACGCTCATCATCGCGCCCAGCGGCACCATCTCGCCACGGGCGTTGCGGATCTTCAAGCTGGTGATGTCCTCGGCCTTGGCGCGGTAGCCGGCATCGGCCTGCACGATCACCTGATAGGTCTTGCCAAAGCGGTTGAAGTCGTTGACGTACAGCGACCCCAGATAGGTCTGCATGGTGTCGTAGATGTCGTTGAGGTTGACGCCCATCTGCTTGGCGCGCGTGCGGTCGACATTGGCAAACAACTGCGGCACGTTGATCTGGTAGCTGCTGAAGGCCTGCGTGACCGAGCTGTTGGGGTTGCCGTAGATGCGACCCATGAGCTGCTGCACCACGCCGTTGAGCGCCACCTCGCCGGCTCCCGAGCGGTCCTGGATCTGCAGCCTGAAGCCGCCCGCATTGCCCAGCCCGCTGACCGGCGGCGGGTTGAGCACGAACAGGAAGGCGCCTTGAATCACGCCCAGCCGCTGGTTGACCTGCGCGACGATGCCGTTGGCGCTGAGCTCGGGTGTGGTGCGCTGCTCGAACGGATCGAGCGTGAGAAACACGATGCCCGAGTTGGACGCCGCGGTGAAGCCGTTGATGCTCAGGCCCGGAAAGGCCACCGAGGCATGCACGCCGGGGATCGACTTGGCGATGTCGCTCATCTGGCGGATGACGGCGGTGGTGCGCTCAAGGCTCGCGCCATCGGGCAGCTGCGCGATGCCGATCAGGTACTGCTTGTCTTGCTGCGGCACGAAGCCGGTGGGCACCTTGGTGAACATGAATACCGTGAGGCCGAGCAGCGCGGCATAGATCACCAGCGAGACCGTCTTGCGCTTGACGACTGCGGTGGTGACCACGCCGCTGTAGCGCTGCGCGTTGCGGCTGAAGAATCGGTTGAACCAGCGAAAAAAGCCGCCAAACAGCGTGTCCATGACGCGGGTCACGCGGTCTTTGGGGGCGTCGTGGGGCTGCAGCAAGATGGCGCACAGCGCGGGCGACAGCGTGAGCGAATTGAACGCCGAGATGACCGTCGAAATCGCGATGGTCACGGCGAACTGCTTGTAGAACTGGCCCGACAGTCCGCTCACGAAAGCCAGCGGCACGAACACCGCGCACAGCACCAGGCCGATGGCGATGATGGGGCCCGAGACCTCTTGCATCGCCTTCACGCTGGCCGCATGCGGGCTGAGGCCCGCAGCAATGTTGCGCTCGACGTTTTCGACCACCACGATGGCGTCGTCGACCACGATGCCGATGGCCAGCACCAGCCCGAACAGCGTGAGCGTGTTGATCGAAAAGCCCAGCATCAGCAGCACCGCAAACGTGCCCACGATGGACACCGGCACCGCCAGCAGTGGGATCAGCGATGCGCGCCAGGTCTGCAAAAAGATCACCACCACGATGACCACCAGCAGCACCGCTTCGATCAGCGTGGAAATCACCTTCTCGATCGAGGTCTGCACGAAGCGCGTGGGGTCGTAGACGATGTCGTAGTCGACGCCTTCGGGAAAGTCTGCCTTGAGCCGCTCCATGGTGGCGCGCACATCAGTGGCGAGCTGCAGCGCGTTGGAGTTGGGCGCCTGGAAGATGGCAATCGCCGAGGCTTCCTTGTTGTTGAGCAGCGAGCCCAGCGAGTAGGTGCTCGGGCCGAGTTCGACGCGGCCGAGGTCCTTGATGCGAATCAGCGAGCCATCGGCCGCATCGGCCTTGACGATCACGTCGGCAAACTGCTCTTCGGTCGTCAGCCGGCCCTGGGTGTTGATGGCCAGCTGGAACTCGGTGCCCGCCGCCGACGGCATGCTGCCGACCACGCCGGCGGCGACCTGCGCGTTTTGCTCGCGCAGCGCGGCCACCACGTCGCCCGAGGTCAGGTTGCGCGCGGCGAGCTTTTGCGGATCGAGCCACACGCGCATGGCGTAGTCGCCCGAGCCAAACGCCTGCACCGAGCCCATGCCCTGAATGCGATACAGCGCATCGCGCACATTGAGCACCGCGTAGTTGCGCAGGTACAGCGCGTCATAGCGGTTGTCGGGCGAGACCATGTGAACCACCATGGTCAGGTTGGGCGAACTCTTCTCGGTGGTGATGCCGATCTGTCGCACGATCTCGGGCAGCCGCGGCGTGGCGCGGGTCACGCGGTTTTGCACCGCGGTCTCGGCGGCTTCGGGGTCGGTGCCGATCTTGAAGCTCAGCGTGAGCGTCATCGCACCGTCGGCGGTGGCCAGGCTGTTCATGTAGAGCAGCCCGTCGATGCCGTTGAGCTGCTCTTCAAGCGGCGTGGAAACCGTCTCGGCGATCACCCGCGCATTGGCGCCAGGAAACTGCGCGCGCACCACCACCTGCGGCGGCGTGACCTCGGGGTATTCGGAGATCGGCAGCACGAACAGCGACAGCGTGCCGATGAGGGTGATCACGACCGACAGCACGGCCGCAAAGATCGGCCGGTCGATGAAAAAGCGAGAGATGTTCATGGCGCCGGCCTCAGGCCGCTGACGCTGCCGAAGCCGGCGAGGCCGGCGCCGATGCCGCACCCGGCGCAGGCGCTGCCAGCGGCATGCCGCGCGCGTCGGTGTCGAGCTTGATCGGTGCGACCGGCGCGCCGGGGCGCACGCGCTGCAGGCCGTCGACCACCACCAGCTCGCCCGCCTTCAGGCCCTGCGTGATCACGCGCATGCCGTCCATCAGCGCGCCGAGTTGCACCTCGCGCGGCTGCGCCACATTGCCTTCGCCGACCACGAACAGCAGCTTCTTGCTCTGGTCGGTGGAGATGGCGCGCTCGGGCGTGAGCACCGCAGGGTAGGGCACGCCACCAGCGAGCTGCAGCCGCGCAAACAGCCCCGGCGTGAACTCGCCGCGGGTGTTGTCGAACACCGCGCGCATGCGGATCGAGCCGGTCTGTGGATTGAGCCGGTTGTCGACGAAATCGATGCGGCCCTCATGCGGAAAACCCGACTCGTCGGCCAGCCCCATGCGCACGGTGCGCAAGCCGGGGTCGCCCTTGCGCAGCCGTAAGAAGACCTGTTCGCTGCTGTCGAAGTAGGCGTACACCGTTTGCGTGGCCACCAGCGTGGTCAGCACGCTTTGCGGCGTGACCAGATTGCCTTCAGTCAGATCGGCACGCGAGAGCTGCCCGGCCATCGGCGCGGTCACCTTCGTGTAGCCCAGGTTGAGTTGCGCGATGCGCAGCGCCGCTTCGGCCGTGCGTATGTCGGCGCCGCTGGTGGCCGCACCCGACGTGAGCTGATCGAACTCCTGACGCGACACCGCCTTGGACTCAAGCAGTTTTTGCGCGCGGGCCAGATCTTGCGTGGCCAACTCGGCGCGCGAGCGCGCTGCGCTCAGCTGCGACTGCGCGCGCGCCAGCTCGGCCTCAAAGGGCTGGGGATCGATGGTGAACAGCAGCGCGCCCGCAGCCACCCGCGCGCCATCGCGAAAGTGCACTTTTTCGATCGTGCCACCCACACGCGCTCGCACCTCGACCCAGCGCGGCGCCTCCAGACGCCCAGTGAATTCATAGCTGTCGCTCACCGTGCGCTGCACCGCTGCGGCCACCGACACCGGCGCGGCACCCGGTGGCCCGCCCGCCGGCTCCGCAGGCTTGGAGCACGCGCCAAGCAACAGCACCGCCATCAGCACGGCTGCGCCACAGGCGGCATGGGCGACGGACTTCACGGGGGCAGCGATCATGATCTTCGGTCTCGGGGCAGCGAACGGGGGGTGGACGCGAAGTCCGGTCAGATCAAGTGGGGCGGGCGACCTCGTGGCGCGGGCCGCAGCTTAGGGTCAGCGGCGCACGATAACCAAAGCCGCGCGGTGCTTTGGGTCACACGCGCTGGAACACCAGGTCCCACACACCGTGGCCGAGTTTGAGGCCGCGCCGCTCGAACTTGGTCAGCGGCCGGTAGTGCGGGCGCGGCGCGTAGCCGCTGGCGGTGTTGCGCAGCGCGGGCTCGGCGCCGAGCACCTCAAGCATCTGTTCGGCATAGGGCTGCCAGTCGGTCGCGCAGTGCAGGTAGCCGCCGGGTGCCAGCCGCGTGCACAGGCGTGCGACGAAGTCGGGCTGGATCAGGCGGCGCTTGTTGTGCTTTTTCTTGTGCCACGGGTCGGGAAAGAACACATGCACGCCGCCCAGCGAGAGTGGCGCGATCATGTGGTCGAGCACCTCGACCGCGTCGTGCCGCACGATGCGCACATTGGCCAGACCCTGCTCGCCGATCAGCTTGAGCAGCGCGCCCACGCCCGGCGAGTGCACCTCGACGCCCAGAAAGTCTGTGTCGGGCAGAGCGGCGGCGATGGCCGCGGTGGCGTCACCCATGCCAAAGCCGATCTCGAGCACCAAAGGCGCGCTGCGGCCAAACGCCTGTGCCGCATCCAGCGGCTGCGCGGCATAGGGCAGCACATAGGCCGGCCCGAGTTCTTCCATCGCCCGCACCTGACCGCTGCCCATGCGCCCGGCGCGCAGCACAAACGACTTGATGGCGCGGTGATGCGCTGGGCTCTCGCCGGTCGGCTCGGTCTTCACAGGCAGATCCAACGCGGTGGTGGGCAGGTTCATGGATTCAAAAAGTGGCAACAGCGAGGACCGCCGCCGCAAGTGTTGTGCAGCATTGGCGCATCAGTCCCCAGTGCGCATTCGGCTGACGACCCAGCAAGCCGCCGCAATGAGCAAGATCGCGCCACTTTCATAGATCAGCACGATGGGGTCGGTCTCTTTGCTCTGCAGCACGATCAAACGGCTCAGCGCGGTCATGGCGATGAACAGCGGCAGCGTGATGAGGTTGCCCTGCTTGGCGTAAAAGGCCCCGAGCATGCCGAGCACCTCGGCAAAGATGAACATCAGCAACAGATCTTCCAGCGCGACCTTGCCGCTTTCGAACAGAGAAAAGATTTGCTGGCCCATGGCGATCACCGTGAATCCGGCGATCACCACCAGAAAGAACTTCTCGGCTCCATCTATGACTCGTTTGATCAGCATGTCGGCCTCCTTTGTCGGCGCACTGTAACGACAGGCGAGAAGTCGCAAACCAGCGATCACTGAATCCCGCTTGATCACTTAAAGCGTTTTCGGAACTTTCTGAATGCGGTTCACGGTGTTTTGAGATTTACGGCCGGCATGCCTGCCCTCAAAGTCAGTGGCATCGCAACCATGCGAAACAACACCGATGAATCGAAGCAGTAAAAAGGACGTGCTTGCACCATGAACAGAACCTACCTGATGTCCATGTTCGACTTGTCGATTGATGCCGCGCTGCTGGTCGACTCCCAGGGGCGCATCGTCATGGCCAACGCCGCGGCCCAGCAACTCTGGGGCATCGGGTCGGCCACGATGGTCGGCACGGCGGTCGTGCAGTGGCTGCCTGCCTGGTATCTGGCCAAGTCCCATGCAGACTCATGTCCGCTCGATCAGGGCTTGATCAACTCGGTCAGCCGTGCCCTGCCATCGCAGTTCATCGGCCTGCGCGATGACGGGCAGAGGTTCGCCGTTGAAATCGAGCTCTCGCGGGTGGCTGTCGAGGGCGTGGGCATGTACTCGCTGGTCGCGCGCCGAACCAGTGAGCGCTGCCAAGAGTGGGCTGACCATATCGACAGTTCGGCGCGGCTGATCGCCTCCATGGCAAGTGGGCGCGACGCCGCCTGCATCGCTGATGCCGATGGCGGTCTCGTTCATTTCAACGAAGCGTTTGCCACCCTTCAGGGCTTCGAGTCAAGGGAAGATCTCAAGCGCGAGTGGCCCGAGCATCAGCGTTCGCTGAGGCTCTACACGGCATGCGGCGAACTGGTTCCATTGGACTGCAACCCCGTGTCGAGCGCCTTGCGCGGTCAGGTGGGCGTGGCCACCGATTACGCCATTCGGCATCAGGGCACCGCAGAACTCTCGGCGGCCCGTTGCGACTTCGCGCCCATCCGTGATCGTGAGGGCGCCATCGTGGGTGCGGTCGTGATCCTCAGGCGCACCGAGCCAGGTGGTGCCGCGCACACTCAAACGACACCGAAGAGGCACGTGCCGCCGCAAGGTTCATTCGGCGCAGCCCGACACGATCGCATGATGGGAACGCCGCGCGCAGCCGCTTAGACACGCTCGGCGCATATAAGCCGCGCCGCGGGGGCAAGGTGCCTTGTCTTTCACAGACACTGCATGCATGTCAGCGCCCCCGAACTCCGAGCCGGTTCTCAGGGCCACGAATGCCGGCATCGACGCCGTGGTGCAGCTGTCCGGCTTCGAATGGCTCATCGTGTGCGCCTTGATCGCCGTGCTGCTGGCGCTGGCCGCCGCGGCTTGCATGGTCGGTTTGCAGCGGCACATGCTCTTTCCGGCGTCCAAGCCACTGGACGTGCCCCATCCGCCGCACCACCTCATTCGCGCCATCGACATCCCGGTCAACGGCAAGGTGCTGCG
>JBBAPK010000064.1:0-8638 GCA_040400875.1 Burkholderiaceae bacterium
TCGACAACCCGATGTACGCCGAAGGCCACCTGGCCATCCTCAAGGGCAACCTGTCGCCCGAAGGCTGCGTGGCCAAGATCACCGGCTTGAAGAACCCGGCCATCACCGGCCCGGCGCGCGTGTTCGATGACGAGCAGTCGGCGCTGGCCGCCATCATGGCCAGAAAGATCAAGGCCGGCGACGTGATGGTGCTGCGTTATTTGGGCCCCAAGGGTGCTCCGGGCATGCCTGAGATGCTGGCACCCACAGGCGCGCTGATCGGCCAGGGTCTGGGCGAGTCGGTGGGGCTGATCACCGACGGACGCTTCTCGGGTGGCACCTGGGGCATGGTGGTCGGCCATGTGGCGCCTGAGGCCTATGTGGGCGGGCTGATTGCCCTGATTCACGAAGACGACTCGATCACCATCGACGCCCACACCCTGATGTTGAACCTGAACGTGAGCGATGCAGAGATTGCTGCGCGGCGCGCAGCGTGGACGCCACCGGCACCGCGCTACACCCGTGGCGTGCTGGCGAAGTTTGCTCGGAACGCCTCGAGCGCGAGTTCGGGTGCGGTGCTCGACAAGTTCGACTGAAGCGCTGAACCGCGTCGGCCTCAGGGTCGGCGCCGCTTCTTGGGGTTCAGGCCCAGCGCATCGAGATTCTTGCGTCGGCGATCTTCCTTGCGCGCGTCCATCTTGTCCATTTCGCGCCGCTTGGTCAGGCCAGAGCTGTCGGCGTACCACCACCAGAGCATGGCGCCGCCGAAGGGTGCAAGAACTCCCCACCAGGGCCAGTCGGCCACCGGGCCCCAGCCGCCCAGCTTCATGACCAACAAGCACACACCCAGCACCACGAGATACATGACCGACTTTCCTGATTGGTATGCCATCACCCGCTCGGCCTTGTTTGGCCGCCGAGCTTGCTAGGATGATATTTTCGGCTGTAACTGCGCGGCATCGGTGCCATACCCTGCACCGGGCCGCCCCTCTGGGAACCACCATGAAAAACACTGCCGCTTCATTGATTGTTTATTATCTGGCCACTGGCAGCGCGTGGGCCAACCCCGAACTGGCACAAAAGAAAAACTGCATGGCTTGTCATGCGATCGACGCCAAGCGCGTGGGCCCGGCCTACAAGGATGTGGCGGCGAAATACGCCGACAACAAGGATGCGGTGGCCGTGCTGTCGGCCAAGGTGATCAAGGGCGGTGCCGGTTCATGGGGCGTGGTGCCCATGCCCGCCAACCCGCAGGTGTCGCAAGCCGAGGCGAAGACCCTGGTGCAGTGGATCCTCAGTCTCAAATGAAAGTGCCCCAGCGCCATCAGTAGGCTTGTCCGAGCTGGTCGAGGATGGCCGGGTTCTCAAGCGTGCTGGTGTCTTGCGTCACCGCCTCGCCCTTGGCCACCGAGCGCAGCAGGCGACGCATGATCTTGCCGGAGCGGGTCTTGGGCAGGTTGTCGCCAAAGCGGATGTCCTTGGGCTTGGCGATGGGGCCGATTTCCTTGCCCACCCACTCACGCAACTGCTTGGCGATGGCCTTGGCCTCGTCGCCCTCGGGACGCGAACGCTTGAGCACCACGAAAGCACAGATGGCCTCGCCGGTGATGTCGTCGGGGCGACCCACCACGGCGGCTTCGGCGACCAGCTCGGTGCAACTCACCAGCGCCGACTCGATTTCCATCGTGCCCATGCGGTGGCCTGACACGCTCAGCACATCGTCAATGCGGCCGGTGATGGTGAAGTAACCGGTCTTCGGATCGCGCACCGCGCCGTCACCGGCCAGGTAGTACTTGCCGTGAAAGTCGTCGGGGTAGTAGCTTTTCTTGAAGCGCTCGGGGTCGCCCCAGATCGTGCGGATCATGCTGGGCCACGGCTTGGTGACGACCAGAATGCCGCCGTGTCCGGCCGGCACTTCCTTGCCGGTCTCGTCCACCACGGCGGCCATGATGCCGGGGAAGGGCAAGGTGCATGAACCCGGCACCAGGGACGTGGCACCCGGCAGCGGCGTGATCATGTGACCGCCGGTCTCGGTTTGCCAGAAGGTGTCGACGATGGGACAGCGGCCGCCGCCCACGTGCAGGTGGTACCACTCCCAAGCAGCAGGGTTGATGGGCTCGCCGACCGAGCCCAGGATGCGCAAGCTCGACAGGTCGTAGCGGCGCGGATGCACGGCTTCATTCGACTCGGCCGCCTTGATCAGCGACCGGATCGCGGTGGGCGCGGTGTAGAAGATCGAGACCTTGTGGTCCTGGATCACCTTCCAGAAGCGGCCGGCATCGGGATAGGTCGGCACGCCCTCAAAAACGATCTGTGTGCCGCCAAGCGCCAGCGGCCCATAGGCGATGTAGGTGTGTCCGGTGACCCAGCCGATGTCGGCCGTGCACCAGAAGACATCGTGCGGCCGCAGGTCGAAGGTCAGCTTGGTGGTGAGCGCGGCGTGCATCAGATAGCCGCCGGTGGAATGCTGCACGCCCTTGGGCTTGCCGGTTGACCCCGAGGTGTAAAGCAAAAACAGCGGGTGCTCGGCGCCCACCCATTCCGGCTCACAGGTGGCGGGCTGCGCAGCGATCAGCTCGTGCAGCCACAAATCGCGCGGATGCCAGGCGATCTTGCCGCTGGTGCGGCGATAGACGATGACGTCCTTGACGCTGCCGCAATCGCCTGAGGCGAGTGCCTCGTCGACGATGGCCTTCAGTGGCAGCGCCTTGCCGCCGCGCAGTTGCTCATCGGCCGTGATCACCATCACCGCACCGGTGTCCTTGATGCGGTCTTGCAGGCTGTTGGCAGAAAAGCCGCCAAAGACCACCGAGTGGGTGGCGCCGATGCGCGCGCAGGCCTGCATGGCTGCCACACCTTCCACGCTCATCGACATGTAGATGACCACGCGGTCGCCCTTGCCCACCCCGCGCGCCTTGATCGCATTGGCCATCCGGCAGGTGAGCGCCAGCAGTTCGCTGTAGGTGACGCGGGTGACGGTGCCGTCATCGGCCTCAAAAATGATGGCGACCTTGTCGCCGAGGCCAGCCTCGACATGGCGATCCAGACAGTTGTAAGACGCATTGAGCGTGCCGTCTTCGAACCACTTGAAGAACGGCGCCTGGCTGTCATTGAGCACCTGGGTGAAGGGCTTTTTCCAGGAGATGAGCTCGCGGGCCTGACGCGCCCAGTAGCCCTCGTAGTCGTTGCTGGCCTCCTGAACCAGCGCCTCGTAGGCCGCCATGCCCTGCACGTGAGCGCCGGCCATCGACGCTGCCGAGGGGCTGTAGACCTTCAAATCGTGGTGACCTGCTGCGCTCATGTTGTTGTCTCCTGAATAGATGTGGATGCGCGGGAGTGGCCAGCTGAGAGCGAAGCTCTTGCGAACCGCTTACTGGGCCCTTGAAGTCGGCGCACTGCGGCACAACGTGAGAGCCTGAGCCTGACACGGGCACTGCCTAGAATCTAAGCGGGTTCCCCCTCCAGCCACGCCACTTTTTCGAGTGATACCGCCATGTCCGCAGCACCCGAACCCAAGCCCCGCCCTTTGCCGCCACTGCCGCGCCTGATCTTTGCATCGCGCTGGCTGCAGCTGCCGTTGTATCTCGGGCTGATTCTGGCTCAGGGCGTTTACGTGTATCAGTTCTGGGTTGAGCTGGTGCACCTGATCGAGGCGGCCTTTGGCAATCAAGAGGCGCTGATGACGCTGGTCAAGAGCTCGGGTTATCAGGCTGCGGCCATCCTTGGGCCTGACGGCAAGATCATCGGGCATGAGCCCATCCAGGCGCTCAACGAAACCATCATCATGCTGGTGGTGCTGGCGCTGATCGACGTGGTGATGATCAGCAACCTGCTGATCATGGTGATCGTGGGCGGCTACGAAACCTTTGTGTCGAAGCTGGGGCTCGAGAGCCACCCTGATCAGCCCGAGTGGCTCAATCATGTCAACGCCTCGGTGCTCAAGGTCAAGCTGGCCACCGCGATCATCGGCATCAGCTCGATCCACCTGCTCAAGACCTTCATCAATGCGGCCAACTACAGCGAGAAGGTGCTGATGTGGCAAACCATCATCCACCTCGGCTTTCTGGCATCGGCGCTGGCCATTGCGTACACCGACAAGCTGATGCACCCGCCCGGCGGCAACTCGCACTGAAGCCGCTCGGCAAATCAAGCCTCGCGCTTGGCGGTCAACAAGATGACCGTGCCGGCGATGCCTGAGAGGATCGAGCCCGTCAGCACGCCGAGCTTGACCTCCATCTCGAACACCGATTCCATCCCGGCGAAGGCCAGCCCACCGATGAACAAGCTCATCGTGAAGCCGATGCCGCACAGCACGCACACCCCAAAGCACTGCTGCCAACTCGCGCCCGCAGGCCGATCGGACCAGCCGCGACGCACCATCAGCCACATGCTGCCAAACACACCCAGGGCCTTGCCCGCCACCAAGCCGAGCGCAATGCCCAGCGGGATGCCCTGAACCAGGATGGCCGGATTCACGCCGCCCAGCGCCACCCCCGCGTTGGTGAAGGCAAAAACGGGCAGCACCAGAAACGCCACCCACGGGTGCAATCCGTGCTGCAGATCCTGGGCTGGCGAATGGCCGTCTGGCGCGCGCATGGGTATGGCCATGGCGGTAATCACGCCAGCCAGCGTGGCATGCACGCCCGACTTCAGCACACACAGCCAGACCACCATGCCCACGGCCAGATAGACATCGGCGCGCATCACCCCCGCGCGGTTGAGCGCCAACAGCACCGCAATGCCCAGGCCCGCGCCCATCAGCATGGGCAGCGACAGGTGGGCGGTGTAGAACAGCGCGATCACCACGATGGCGCCGAGGTCGTCGATGATGGCCACTGCGGTCAAAAAGATCTTTAGCGACGCCGGAACCCTCGAGCCCAGCAGCATCACGATGCCGATGGCAAAGGCGATGTCGGTGGCCGCCGGAATGGCCCAGCCGCGCAGCGCCACCGGATCACCCAGGTTGCACAGGCTGTAGATCACGGCGGGAACCGCCATGCCGCCCAGTGCCGCCACCGCAGGCAGCATGGCCTGGCGCCGATCGCCCAAATCGCCCTCGATGAATTCGCGCTTGATCTCAAGACCCACGAGCAGAAAGAACACCGCCATCCACAGGTCGTTGATCCACACCACCAGCGGCTTGGCCAGCACCAGCCACTCGCCCAGCCGCATTTCGCCGGGTGCTTGCACCAGTTCCTGATAAAGCGGCTGCCACTGCGAGTTGCTCATGAACAGCGCGACCATCGCCGCGATCGCCAGCACGATGCCGCCGGCTGATTCATGCCTGAAAAAGCGGATGAACGCCAGCGAGGATGGCGCTTGCACGTCAGACATCAATCAGCATCCCTTCGTTAAACTCGTTTTCAGCGTTGGAGCACGCCAGCGCGCCCTCTCAAACACCCGCGAACCCCCATGACCACCATCCGCAAAGACGACCTGATCGAGAGCGTGGCTGCCGCGTTGCAGTACATCAGCTACTACCACCCGGAAGACTATATCGCCCACCTTGCGAGGGCCTATGCGCTGGAGCAAAGCCCGGCGGCCAAGGACGCGATCGCGCAGATCCTGACCAATTCACGCATGTGCGCCGAGGGCCGTCGGCCGATCTGTCAGGACACCGGCATCGTCAACGTCTTCCTGAAGATCGGCATGGATGTGCGCTTCGAAGGCTTTGACGGCAGCATCGAAGACGCCATCAACGAAGGTGTTCGCCGTGGCTATCTGAATGCCGACAACACCCTGCGCGCGAGCATCGTGGCCGACCCGCTGTTCGAGCGCAAGAACACCCAGGACAACACCCCGGCTGTGGTGCACATGAAGGTGGTGCCAGGCAACACGGTGGATGTGCAAGTGGCGGCCAAGGGCGGCGGCAGCGAGAACAAGAGCAAGTTCGTGATGCTCAACCCGAGCGACAGCGTGCTCGACTGGGTGATGAAAACCGTGCCTACCATGGGTGCCGGCTGGTGCCCGCCGGGCATGCTGGGCATCGGCATCGGCGGCACGGCTGAGAAGGCCATGCTGATGGCCAAAGAGATCCTGATGGATCCCATCGACATGTACGAGCTCAAGGCCCGCGGCCCGAACAGCAAGCTCGAAGAGCTGCGCATCGAGCTGTGCGACAAGATTAACGCGCTGGGCATCGGCGCGCAGGGCCTGGGCGGCCTGACCACGGTGCTCGACGTGAAGATCGCGATGTACCCGACCCACGCAGCCAGCAAGCCGGTGGCGATGATCCCGAACTGCGCGGCCACCCGCCATGCGCACTTCGTGCTCGATGGCTCGGGCCCCGCCTACATCGATCCGCCCAGCCTGGACCTGTGGCCCGATGTGCACTGGCAGCCCGACTACAACAAGAGCCAGCGCATCGACCTGAACACCCTGACCAAGGCCGAAGTCGCCAGCTGGAAGCCCGGCGACACCCTGCTGCTGTCAGGCAAGGTGCTGACCGGCCGCGATGCCGCTCACAAGCGCATCCAGGACATGCTGGCCAAGGGCGAGCCGCTGCCCGTCGACTTCACCAACCGCGTCATCTACTACGTCGGCCCGGTCGATCCAGTGCGCGACGAGGTGGTGGGCCCGGCCGGCCCGACCACCGCCACCCGCATGGACAAGTTCACCGAGATGATGCTGGCGAAAACCGGCCTGATCGGCATGATCGGCAAGGCCGAACGCGGCCCGGCCGGCATCGATGCCATCAAGAAGCACCAAAGCGCCTACCTGATGGCCGTGGGCGGCGCGGCCTATCTGGTGAGCAAGGCCATCAAGCACGCCAAGGTGGTGGGCTTTGCCGATCTGGGCATGGAAGCCATCTACGAATTCGACGTGACCGACATGCCAGTGACCGTGGCCGTCGACTCCCACGGCACCTCGGTGCACGAGACCGGCCCGAAGGAATGGCAAGCGCGCATCGCCGGCATTCCGGTTGTGCGGGGCTGAACGAGTCCCCTCACCCCTGCCCTCTCCCGCGAGCGGGAGAGGGAGCAGCTTCAGATTCCCTCTCCCCGCGGGAGAGGGTTAGGGTGAGGGTTGTGTTGATGCACTCTCCCGCCAGCGGGAGAGATGGCCATTCAAGTCCCATCTCCCGCGCGGCGGGAGATGGCAAATCAAGTCCCCTCTCCCGCTGGCGGGAGAGGGTTAGGGTGAGGGCAGCGTCAGCACCCAAGCCACCCCTAAAATGCGTTGAGTGCATAACGCATACAGGAGCCCACCATGCACAAGCGGATGACCATCACGCTGGACGAAGCGGTTTACGACGGGCTGTACCGCACCATCGGCAAGCGCCGCATGAGTCAATTCATTGAGGACTTGCTGCGCCCCCATGTGCTCGACACCGCGCTGGACGCCGGCTACCGCGCCATGGCGGCCGATGCCGAGCGCGAGTCCGAAGCGCAAGCGTGGTGCAACGCCTTGGCCAAAGACATGCTCAATGAAACGCGGTGAAGTCTGGTGGGTCGAGTTCGACCCGGCTGTGGGCTCCGAGATTCGCAAGACCCGGCCAGCCGTGATCGTGAGCAACGATTCAGCCAACCGAAATCTGACCCGCGTGGTCGTGGTGCCCTTGAGCAGCCGCACCGGCCGTCAATACCCGGGCGAGGCGCTTGTGACGGTGGCGGGCCAGGCCAGCAAGGCCATGGCCGACCAGATCATGGCCGCCGACAAGGCCCGTCTCAAGGGCCAGCTCGGCACACTCGACAAAACCGACATGGCCGCGCTCGAAGAAGCCATCCACGTGCATCTGGGCCTGGCCCAGTGAGGCGCTGACGTCCGCGCCCAATCACGACGGCATGCCCTCACCCTTGCCCTCTCCCACCACCCTCACCCCAACCCTCTCCCCCTGGGAGAGAGCGCCAATCAAGTCCCCTCTCCCTTTGGGAGAGGGCTAGGGTGAGGGTCTGGCCATTCAAGTCCCCTCTCCCCGAGGGAGAGGCAAACTCAAATTCCCTCTCCCCGAGGGAGAGGGTTAGGGTGAGGGTTCAAATCCCCCCACCCAAGAAAAAACCGGCCACACAGGCCGGTTTTTCATCCGGGGGCAGATAACCCGCCGGGGATATTGCCGCTGGTGGCTTACGCCTGCTGAGCCTTGCGCTTGCGTGCGGCCACGCCCAAGGCACCCAAACCCGATGCCATGAGCCAAGCAGCAGCTGGAATGGGAACGGCGGATGGGGCAGAGTATTGGGCAACGCTAAGGGAGCCGATTTCGGCATTGGGGTTAGTAACGTTATAACTCTGTAGACCGTCTTGGACGTTATTTGACCCGACGTCAGGCAAAGCCTCTCCACCCATTCCGGAACTAGTTGTACTCAGGAAATAATATTGAGCGGTGAAGCCAAAGGTATTCATATTACTCACGCTGCCCGCTGCTGCTGCCAGCAGGTTGTACTGATCGAAGGTGCCCAGGCTCCACGAACCTGCCGACAGCCCGCCCGTCGTCAGGCCAGCCGCCCAACTGGTGGCGTTGTTCCAGTTGCGATCGGTGCTGTCGGTGAACCACAGCAGGTTGTTGACGTTGTCAAGCACGACGCCGCCGCCTTGCGACACCAGCGCCGCCTGCGCGCCACCGGCCACGGACATCAGCGCTGCGAGCAGGGCTGAGCAAAGAAGGGTTTTTTTCATGATGTTTCCTGGGTTGGTTCTTTGATGGTTGGGTTGTGAACTGAAA
>JBBAPK010000065.1:0-8200 GCA_040400875.1 Burkholderiaceae bacterium
TCTGGTCAATTCAACCAGAATGTTGTCGAAGGAGGGACCATGTCGAATCCCAAATCGGTCCACAGCATAGGCCTGTTCGAGGCCAAGACCCACCTGTCGGAGCTGGTCAGCCGCGTCGAGGCCGGCGAGGAGATCGTGATCACCCGCCACAACAAGCCGGTGGTCAGGCTGGTGGCGATGGAAGCAGCACCCGCGGTGGACAAGGCACGTCGGCGCGCCGCGATCAAGGCCATGCTGGCGCTCGGCGAGGAACTCCGGCGCGAAGGCGGCGCACAGCCGATACCTGACATCGTCGAGCTCGTGCGCGAGATGCGCGACGAGCAGACCGGCCGCAAGCTCAAGGCCGCGGGCATCGCATGATCGAACCCACCGTGGTCCTTGATGCGTCGTATGCGCTGGCCATCCTGATGCACGACGAGTCCCCGCCGGCAAGCGTCGATGCCGTGCTGCAGGCGCACCTGATCGCGCCCGCCATCTGGCCGCTCGACATGGCCAACGCGATGATCAGCAACCTGCGCCGTAAACGCCTGACGCCTTCGCAGGTGACACGGTTGTTTGATGCCATTGATCAGCTTGACGTCGAGGTGTTCGCCACGCCGCCCGCCAACGCGAGCCACTGGTACACGTTTTCGACGCGGCACGGGCTCACGCCCTATGACGCTCAGTACATCGATCTTGCGCTGCAACACCGCTGCGCCATCGCCACCTGCGATGCCGCCGTGGCGCAGGCGGCCACCCAACTGGGCTTGACCGTACTCGACTGAGTCGGTGCCCGCATCCAACCACCATTTCTGAACAGCCCGCCCCATGAAAGCCACCGACATCCGCCAGACCTTCCTGAAGTTCTTCGAATCGAAGGGCCACACCATCGTGCTGAGCAGCCCGGTGATTCCGGGCGACGACCCCACGCTTTTGTTCACCAACGCGGGCATGAACCAGTTCAAGGACGTGTTCCTCGGCTTCGATCGCCGCCCGTACACGCGTGCGACCAGCAGCCAGAAGTGCATCCGCGCCGGCGGCAAGCACAACGACCTCGACAACGTGGGCTACACCGCGCGCCACCACACCTTCTTCGAGATGCTGGGCAACTTCAGCTTTGGCGACTACTTCAAGCACGACGCCATCTCGTACGCGTGGGAGCTGCTGACCGAGGTCTACCAACTGCCCAAGGAAAAGCTGTGGGTCACGGTCTACGCCGACGACGACGAGGCCTACGAGATCTGGAACAAGACGGTGGGCGTGCCGGCCGAGCGCATCGTGCGCATCGGCGACAACAAGGGCGCGCGCTACGCATCCGACAACTTCTGGATGATGGGCGACACCGGCCCGTGCGGCCCGTGCACCGAGATCTTCTACGACCACGGGCCCGACGTGGCTGGCGGGCCGCCGGGCTCGCCCAATGAAGACGGCGACCGCTACATCGAGATCTGGAACAACGTCTTCATGCAGTTCAACCGCACCGAAGACGGCGTCATGCACCGGCTGCCCAAGCCCAGCGTGGACACCGGCATGGGACTCGAGCGCATCACCGCGGTGCTGCAGCACGTGCACGGCAACTACGAGATCGATCTGTTCGTGAACCTGCTGGCTGCCGCGCGGCGTGCGGTGCTGGCTGCCGGCGGGGCCGACTTCGCGGCCGATTCGCCGTCGCTCAAGGTGATTGCCGACCACATCCGCGCGTGCAGCTTCACCGTGGCCGACGGCGTGGTGCCGGGCAACGAGGGCCGCGGCTACGTGCTGCGCCGCATCACGCGCCGGGCGATTCGCCATGGCTACAAGCTCGGTGCGCGCACGCCGTTTTTTCACACGCTGGTGGCCGATCTGGCCATCGAGATGGGCGATGCCTATCCCGAGCTGCGCCAGCAGCAGCTGCGCGTGACCGAGGTGCTGCGCCAGGAAGAAGAGCGCTTCTTCCAGACGATTTCCAACGGCATGGAAATCCTCGAGACCGCGTTGGCCGAAACCGCCGCCAAGCCCGGCGAAGCCGGTCGCGTGCTCGATGGCGATCTGGCCTTCAAGCTGCACGACACCTACGGCTTTCCGCTCGATCTGACCGCCGACGTGTGCCGCGAGCGCGACATGAGCGTTGACGGCGCGGCCTTCGATGTGGCCATGGGCCGCCAGCGCGATCAGGCGCGCGCAGCGGGCAAGTTCAAGATGGCGCAAGGGCTGGAATACAGCGGCGCGGCCACGGTGTTTCATGGCTACGAGCATCTGGCGCACGAAGGTGCCAAGGTCACCGCGATCTACCTCGACGGCACGCCGGTGCTGCGCGCGCACGCTGGCGACGATGTGGTGGTCGTGCTCGACCAGACGCCGTTCTACGCCGAGAGCGGCGGTCAGGCCGGCGACAGCGGCGAGCTGCGCAATGCGCGCTCGCGCTTGCTGGTTGACGACACCATCAAGGTGCTGGCCAGCGTGTTCGGCCACCACGGCCGCATCGTCGAAGGCGAGATCGAATTGGGCGACAGCTTCACCGCGCGCGTCGACGGCGAACGCCGCGCGAAGACCGTGCGCAACCACAGCGCCACCCACCTGATGCACAAGGCCTTGCGTGAGGTGCTGGGCGCCCATGTGCAGCAAAAGGGCTCGCAGGTCACGGCCGATCGCACCCGCTTTGACTTTGCGCACAACGCGCCCATGAGCAACGAGCAGATCCGTCAGGTCGAAAACATCGTCAACGCCGAGGTGCTGGTCAATGCGGCTGTGAGCGCCGACGTGATGTCCATTGACGACGCGCAAAAGACCGGCGCCATGATGCTGTTCGGCGAGAAGTACGGCGACGAGGTGCGCGTGCTGGGCATCGGCTCGAGCCGCGAGCTGTGCGGCGGCACCCACGTGCAGCGCACCGGTGACATCGGCTTGTTCACCATCGTGGCCGAAGGCGGCGTGGCCGCGGGCGTGCGCCGCGTCGAAGCACTCACCGGCGACAACGCGCTGGTCTATGTGCAGGGCATGGAAGCCGCGCTCGGCGGCGTGGCCGGCACGCTCAAGGTGCTGCGCGCCGATGTGCCGGCGCGCGTCATCTCGCTGCTCGATCAGGTGCGCGGGCTTGAGAAAGAACTCGACGCGCTCAAGGGCAAGCTGGCCTCGACGCAAGGCGATGAACTGCTCAGCCATGCAGTCGACGTGGGCGGCATCAAGGTGCTGGCCGCGCGGCTCGAAGGCGCCGACGCCAAGGCGCTGCGCGAAACACTCGACAAGCTCAAAGACAAGCTCAAGACCGCCGTGGTGGTGCTGGCCAGCGTCGAAGGCGGCAAGGTGCAACTGGCGGCCGGCGTCACCGCCGACACCCTGGGCCGCGTCAAGGCCGGCGAGCTGGTCAATTTCGTGGCGCAGCAAGTCGGCGGCAAGGGCGGCGGCAAGCCCGACATGGCGATGGCCGGTGGCACCGATCCGAGCGGGCTGTCAGCAGCGCTCAACTCGGTTCGTGCCTGGGTGGCCGAGCGGGTCTGAGGAGGGGCCCTCAGGGGCCCGGTTCAGCCTGCGATCACCTTGCCCGCGTGGTCACGGTCAGGCCGCTTCCACGGGTCGATGTGCGTCATCAGGTTGAGCACGCGGTGACGCTGCAGCACCCGCTGCTGTGCGGCCACGGCGATCTCGTGACCGGCTTCGACGGTGATCGTCGCATCGACCTCGATGTGGGCGTCGACCATGATCATGTCGCCCATCTTGCGGGTGCGCACGTTGTGCACGCCGATCACGCCGGCGGTTTGCTCGAGCGTCTCGCGTATGGCCTTGACCTCGGCGTCGTCGACCGAGCTGTCCATCAGGTCGTGCAGCGCCTCCCAGCCGAATTTCCAGCCCATCTTGATCACCATGCAGCCCACGATGAGCGCGGCGATCGGGTCGAAGATAGGGTAGCCCGCCAGGTTGCCGATGATGCCCACGCCCACCACCAGCGACGATGCCGCATCCGACCGGGCGTGCCAGGCATTGGCCACCAGCAGCGTTGACTTCACGTCCTTGGCCACCGCCAGCATGTAGCGAAACAGCACTTCTTTGGCGACCAGCGCCACAGCAGCTACCCACAGGGCGGACGCATGAACTTCGGCAATCGACTCGGGGCTTTGGATCTTCAGGAACGCCGACCACAGCATGCCCACGCCCACGGCCAGCAGCAAGGCGCCCAGCACCAGCGAGGCGGCGGTCTCGAAGCGCTGGTGGCCATAGGGGTGATGCTTGTCGGCACCTTTTTGGCTGTGGCGCGTGGCCACCAGCACCACCGCATCGGCCACCAGATCGGACAGTGAATGGATGCCGTCGGCGATCAGGGCCTGCGATTTGGCGAGCACGCCCACGGCGATCTGCGTGCTGCTGAGCACCACATTCACGCCCACGCTGACCCAGGTGCTGCGTGAGGCGGCCGCAGCGCGCTCGGTGGGGCTGAAGGGCGCGTCTTCGGTGTTGTCGTCGAGGTGGTCGAACTGCATGGTGTGGCGTCTTGAAGTGATGGGCTGACGGCAACGACATGGGTGAACATGTTGAGCCAGCCTAAGGCCCAAATATGAACCATCACCGCGCAGCGCCACCGAGCGTGGCCTGTTGCAGGCCCTGATCGGGGCATAAGAGCAGTTTGTGCCGGCTTGTTAACCTTCGATCGGCCCGATGTGCGGCCGATATCAACCCATGAAGGATTCCGGTGCGGCCATGAACACCAAGACGGTTCTTGTTTCAGCGCTTCTTGTGGCGACCCACAGCGCCTGGGCCGGCCGTCCGCTGGCCACCGACGACGCTGGCGTGGCCGACTTCGGCACCTGCCAGTTCGAAGCCTTTGGGAACGTGCCGGGCATGACAAAACCCTATGTGGCCAGCCCCGCGTGTGGCATTTGGCACGGGGTGGAGCTGGGTGGCGAGTACGACTGGCTGCACCCGCGCGACAAGACCCGCGCCGAATCCAGCGTGGCGCTCAAGGTGGTGCCCGAGTCATGGGGCTTCAACAGCCCTATCGGCGAGCTGAATTTCGGCTTGAAGCTGGCCCAGGGCTTCGTGCAACCGGCCGATCGCGGCTGGCTGGGCTCTGACACCTCGGGTCTGCTGCTGGTCAGCCTGAAGGCCAGCGATGAATGGACGCTGCACGCCAATCTGGGTGCCGGGCACGACCGCGAAAGCGGCGATGACGCCGCACTGTTCAACCTGGCCGCCGTGTGGACGCCGCACGAGCGCGTGCTGCTGTTTGCCGAGGTGCTGACCAACACACGCAGCGAGATTTTTGGTGGCACGACTAAGAACGTGGGTGGACGCTACTGGCTGATCCCCGACGTGCTGGGCGTGGACCTCACCGCGGGTCGCGAATCGGGCTCGGGCAGCACTGTGTGGACTGTGGGCTTCGGCTGGTACGGCATTTCTTTTTGATCACCTGACCGGGAGCAAGCCATGAAATTACGCAGCCAGATCCTCGCCCTGGGCCTTTCGGGGGCCCTGCTCGCAGGCTTTGCCGGCGGCATCGGGCTGTACACCTCGTCGC
This sequence comes from Burkholderiaceae bacterium, assembly GCA_040400875.1. Classification (GTDB taxonomy): domain Bacteria; phylum Pseudomonadota; class Gammaproteobacteria; order Burkholderiales; family Burkholderiaceae_C; genus PBB1. Next base: position 5,468 of record JBBAPK010000065.1, read on the forward strand.
AGCTGGGTTCGTCGCTGTCGGACACGGTCAAGGCCAGCCATGCGTTGCAGACCAGCCAACAGGCCGACATGATGCATGACGCCCTGCGCGGCGATGCGCAGCTGGCCCTGCTCGGCGCGCTCGAGAAAAACGGCGAGCTGATCGCTTCGGCAAGCGCGGGCTTGAAGGACCACGCCGAGACCTTCGACACAGCACTCAATGAACTGTCCGGCCAATCGCTGTCATCCGACAGCCGCGCTGCGCTGACCATGGTGCGACCGCTGGTGCAAAAGTACACCGAGTCGGTCGCGCAGGTGGTCGGCTTGTCGGCCACCGATGCGCGGGCCGCGCAGGCCGCGATGCCGGCTCTTCAGACGGTTTTCACCGAGCTTGAGGGCCAGATGGCCGCGATGTCGGAATCCATCGAAAAGCACAGCCAGCAGCTTGAGGCCACCGCCAGCGAACGCGTTCAACAGTCTGCCGTTTGGATCGGCGCGGCTTTGGCACTGGTCGTGGCGCTGATGACCATCGCCTCGCTGTGGCTGTCCCGCAGCATGGCCGCACCCATCCACCATGCGGTCAGCGTGGCAGACAGTCTGGCGCAAGGCGATCTCACGGTGTCCATCAGCCCTTCGGGCAACGATGAAGCCAGGCACTTGCTGCAGTCGCTGGCCCACATGCAGGCCAACTTCGCCGCCATCGTGAAAGAGGTGAAGTCCAACGCCGACGAGGTGGCCAGCGCCAGCGCGCAGATCGCCGGCGGCAATCAGGATTTGTCCAACCGCACCGAGCAGCAAGCCAGCGCCTTGCAGGAAACGGCTGCCACCATGGACCAGCTGGGTTCCACGGTGCGCAACAACGCCGACCATGCGCGTCAGGCCAATCAGCTCGCACTCGGTGCTTCGAGCGTGGCGCGCAAGGGCGGCGAAGTGATGAGCCAGGTGGTGACCACCATGACCGGCATCAACGACAGCTCAAAGAAGATCGCCGAGATCATCGGGGTCATCGACGGCATCGCCTTCCAGACCAACATCCTTGCGCTCAACGCCGCAGTTGAAGCTGCGCGTGCCGGTGAGCAAGGCCGCGGCTTTGCGGTGGTGGCCGGTGAGGTGCGCAACCTGGCGCACCGCAGCGCCGAAGCCGCTCGCGAAGTCAAGAGCCTGGTCAACGCCAGCGTCGACAGGGTGGAGCAGGGCACGGCGCTGGTCGGCCAGGCCGGCCACACCATGGACGAGATCGTCTCGGCCATCAAGCGGGTGACCGACATCGTGGCCGAAATCAGCGCGGCCAGCGCCGAGCAAAGTGCTGGCATCGATCAGGTCGGGCTGGCGGTGTCGCAGATGGACCAGTCGACCCAGCGCAACACCGCGCTGATCGAAGAAAGCGCTGCAGCTTCCGAAACCCTCAAGCAGCAAGCTCGCCAGCTGGTCGAAGCGGTGGCTGCCTTCAAGACCCTGCGATCGGATGTGCCTCACGCCGGCTCGGCGCTCGCGTTCAGTTCCTGATGCGGTGGGCCAGACGCGCGCTGCTTCTGGCAACGGTCTTCCTGGCCAGCCCGGTCGCCGCGCAGTCATCGCTCACGGTGTACGGGCGCATCGACCAGAACCTGACGCTGCAAAAGCCGGGCAGCCAGGCCAGCGCCAATGGCGTGGCCTCTGACAACGGCAAATCGGTCGTCAAATTGAGCGATGGCAGCGGCTATTACGGTCGAGCGTCGCTGTTCGGCCTGAGGGGTGTCGAAGACCTGGGCCAAGGCCGCAGTGCTTCCTTCAGGCTCGAGTCGGGCATCAGGGGTGACACGGGCGCCGCCGGCGGCAAGACGCAGACCTCGACGGCCAGCTTGTTCAACCGCATGGCCTATGTGGGCCTGGGCTCGGCAAGCCTTGGCGAGGTGCGGCTGGGGCGTGTGGAGACGCTGTCGCGCGAACTCACCCGGCTGGTCAACAGCGCCGGGGTGGAAAACGAGCTCTACATCGCCGATGCGGTCGACCCCTACAGGGGTGCGGACGGCAGCGGCTATCAGGTTAGGCCCTTTTTCCAGATCTTTGGCGTGCGTGTGGACAACGCCGTGTCGTACCGCTCGCCGGTCATCGACGGCGTGCAGGTGATCGCCATCGCCACCCTGAGCGAAAAAGCGGCTGCGGCCAACCCGCTGAACGGCCAGTCTGGCAATGTGGCTGGCTACCGAGGCGTCAGTGCCACCTGGATACGCGTGCCCTTCCAGGCGGCGCTGTCGTACGAGGAACTGAGCGGCGGCGGCATCGACGGCGGCAGCTACAACCGCGCGGTGACGCTGGGTGGCAACTGGGATGTCGGGCCAGCCATGCTCTTCGCCGCCTACCAGCACACCAGCGATCTGGCGCAGGGTCTGGAAGAAAGCGCCGAAACCGTGACCATCCCAGGGGCGGCATCGGGCATCGCCAACGACGCGGTGAACTTCGGCGTGATGGTGCCGGCGGGCCGCTTCACGTTCAAGGTGCAGTACACCGAATCGACGCTGCGGCACATCGAAAAAGAGGGCGTCGTCGACGTCAACATCTCGCCCGACGGCCAACTGAGCCAGCATGAGTTCCGTGGCGCGGTGTCATACGCCTTTTCGGCGCGCACATCGATCTACGCGCTGGCCACTCGCCGCGGGGGTGACGAGTCGCAGACCTTCAGCCGAAAGGCCGAATACTCGCTGGGGCTGGCCCACAACTTCTGAGCCGCCGTCCTGCGGCGTTTCATCGGGCCGGCGCGAGAGGCGCTGCCAGC
>JBBAPK010000066.1:0-7982 GCA_040400875.1 Burkholderiaceae bacterium
GCCAAGCACATTTGGTTATGACCCATGATTCACCCGCATTCCGCCCGGCACCGCAGCCTGCTTCACGAGGGTCATGATCGCAAGCGTTCTTCCGCCCTTGTTCTTGCCGAAGATGCAGCCAGCCCAGTCCGCATAGGCCTTGTTACCCGCCCTTTCGGCCGTTGCGTTTGGGCTTGACGCCGGGGACACGGGTGCGGTCATGCGCTCAGGGGCTCTTGCTGCATCACCATCTGCGCGGCCGGGATCATGGCGTCGATGACCTTCGCCGAGCACAACACGCCGGGCAGACCCGCCCCCGGGTGGGTGCCTGCGCCCACCAGATAGAGGTTTCGGATGCCTTCGGCGCGGTTGTGGAATCGAAACCAGGCCGACTGCCTGAACAGCGGCGCCACGGAAAAACCGGCGCCGTTGACGCTGAGGTAGTCGTGTTTGAAGTCGCGCGGCGTCATCAGAAACTCGGCCGTGATGGTCTCTGCAAGCCCGGGCAGGATGGTGCGGCCCAGCGCAGCCACGATGCGGTCGCGCAGGCGGGGTCCTTCCACAGCCCAGTCGATGTCGGCCTGCAGGTTGGGAACCGGGCACAGCACATAAAAGCTTTCACAACCTGCCGGAGCGAAGCTTGCATCGGTGGCGGTTGGGCGGTGAACATAAAGCGAAAAGTCTTTGCTCAACACCTTCTGGTTGAAGATCTCATCGAGAAGTTCCCGGTAGCGTTCACCCAGCCAGATGGTGTGGTGGGCCACGTCCGGATAGGCCTTGCGCGTGCCGAAATACAGCACGAACAATCCCAACGAGTAGCTGGCCGCCGACAGCTTCAGCCGCGACGCCCAGCTTTGGCCAACCTTCGGGATCATCGAGGTGTACAGGTGCGCTGCGTCGGCGTTCGACACCACCAGATCCGCCTTCAGCACGCCGCCATCGGCCAGCTCGACGGCCGTGGCCACCCCCGCTTCGACGCGGATGCGCTGCACAGTGCGGCCCAACTGCACGGCGACACCCCGGCGTTCCATCAGGGCGCCCAGCGCACGGGTGATGGCGCCTGTACCGCCCATGGCGAAGTGCACGCCGTGAGCCCGCTCGAGGTAGTGGATCAGGCCGTAGATGCTAGTCGTGTCGAAAGGATTGCCGCCCACCAACAAGGGCTGGATCGAGAGGGCTTGACGCAACTTGTCGTTCTTCACGAAGGTTTTCACCAGCCCCCACACCGTGCGGTCGCAGCGAAGACGAACCAAGCTGGGAATCACCCGCAACATCGTGCGCAGCCGATCAAACGGCTTGTCGGACAACTGCGTGAAGCCGATGTCGAAGATGCGTTTGGAATGCTCTAGCAGGCGCAGGTACCCGTCCCGGTCGTCGGGCGAAATGCGGCCGATTTCAGCCAGCGTCTCATCCAGCGTGCCGCCGTAGTCGAAGTGGTCACCGTCGGCAAAACAAAAGCGGTACCAAGGTTTCAGTGGTACCAGCTCGACATGATCGGCAAAACGTTCGCCGAACAGCGCGAACAGTTCTTCGAACAGGAAGGGCGCCGTGATCACGGTCGGACCCGCGTCGTGGCGGAAGCCATCGCGCTCGAACACCTGCGCGCGCCCGCCAAGCTGCTGGCAACGGTCAATCAGCGTGACACGGTAGCCCTTGGCGCGCAGGCGCAAGGCCGCCGCGATGCCGCCAAAGCCAGCGCCGACGACGACGGCATGCGGCACAGCTACGGTCCAGCGGGCGTTCGCCTCAAGCTTGCGAGCATGGGGTACGTAGCCCGGGATGCGGGCTCGTGCGTAATCTGCAGACATAGTTTTGTTCCAGTGCGGATTGCGGCGATGTGTCGGCCTGCAGCAGGGCTGCGGCCGTCACCGGCACACTCAGCCTTCGGCCGTTTCAGCCTTAGGCTTGCGTGTCGCAATCATGAAGATCAAGACGCCGAACACGGCCTTGCGACCGCGTGGCGTTGTAGACCAAGCTGTGCTGCTTGGGAATCAAATCCGTGAATGCATCTCTTCGTTTAGTGAGCCTGATGCTAGGTCTTGCAGATGATCTGTGTAGGTTGAGGTTGCGCAAAACATCAGAGGTAACGCAGGTAATGCGAGCGGCTATGCCCCTACACCGGCCTGCCTTTACCCACAGGGGGAATAGGCAGCGCCGGTTCTCCTATGCTCTGCCGCAAGGTGGGACAGCGGTCAGCAGGCGCGTGCCAGCTGAAGTCGTTTCGAGCACAGCCAGTCGTCGTTGGCTCCGTTCAACGTCTGCCGCGCCCATCAAGTTCAGCAGCATCTGCACGACTGCCCGAAAGGCCCATGAAGCAAGCACGTCAACGCATCGCCATCATTGGCGGTAATTTCGCTGGCCTAACCGCCGCTACCAAGCTGTCGAAGCGACACGAGGTGACGGTAATCGACCCGTCTCCGCACTTCGAGTGGATGCCCAACATCCACGAAATCCTGTCGGGCGTGAAGACACCGCAGGGCCTTCGGCTGGACAGGGCGGCTATCGTTGAACAGGCCGGGCACCGGTTCGTGCAGGACCGAGTGACCGAACTTCATCCCGTCGCGCGACGGCTACTGACCGCCGGCGGCCACGAGCTGAGCTTCGACGCCTGCATCGTCGCGCTGGGCGCCCTGTGGAACACCTACGGCATCCCGGGTGTCGATCGCCACGCACTTCCTTGTCGCAGCATTGCCGAGGCGCTGGCGATCGAACAGCGGCTGCGAACGTTGGTGCAGCAGCGCAAGCCGCTGCACATCGTGATCGTCGGCGCCGGCATTTCGGGCATTGAGGTGCTGGGCGAGATCTTGCGCCGCTACCGCAACCTCCCGGGGCTGTCAGTCGACGTGGTCGAGGCCGGCGAGCGGCTGCTGCCCGGCTTGCCCGCAGTGCTCGACGCAGATCTGCGGCGACTGTGCCAGTCCCATGCGGTGCGATTCCGTATCGGCACCGCGATCGCCAGCGTATCGGCCGGGGAGGTCCACCTGGCCGATGGCGAGCGATTGCGCTCGGAGCTCACCGTGTGGACCGCTGGGCTGGCGGCGCCCGCTTTGCTTCAGCAGTCGGGCCTGGCCCGACCGCCGGATGTGTGGGCGGACGTGCACCAGACGCTGCAAAGCCGCTACAGCAGTAGCACGTTTGTGATCGGTGACGCTGCGCAACTTCCGCGCGCGGTCGCCAAACAGGCCTACAACGCCATCGACATGGGCGAACTCGCCGCGATCAACGTCACGTGCTTCCTGGGGGGCGCACAGCTGAAGTTGTACGAGCCGACGAGTAAGCCTGTGCTGATTGCGTTTGGCGACCTCGACACCTACTTGGTTGCTGGCAAGAACGTACTCGCAAGCCAGGCTCTTGCGGGGGCTAAAGAGGGCGTGTTCCAGCTCTTCATGTCGCAAATGGCGCCATGCAATGTGCTGCAGTCGTTGCCAGCCGCGCGCGAACGGCTGTGGCAGAGCTGGCGTCAGCTCGCCTGGCCGCAACTGCTGTCACTTGCCGACATCCCCAAGTTGGCCGACCGCCGGGTGGTCAGGGTTCTCTAGCGAGCGTGCGAAGTCAGAGCGGCTTGATGAACCTTTCTGCGGCGCTCGGCAGCATGTCCTAAATGTGACGAGCCGGCGTGGCTGGCAGTTGAGCGGACTGCTAAACGTCATCGTCGAAATTGCGCGCGTTCGGGCTGAACATCTGTGCATGGGCAAGCGCATTGGGTAGCCCATGCCCGAACAGCTTGGAGCCTTCGGCACTTGGATCAACCGGCTGCCTGGGCGCAACAGCAGATGCACGCCTCGTTGGCCCAGATCCTGGGACAGCCGGTTGATTGGCAGCACTGCACGGTACACCGCTGTCGCTGCGCGTTGCCACAGGCGCATGGAAGAGCGCCGGCCCCGTCGTTTGGGTGGGACACCGCCAATGACACAGGTGTTTGCGGCGACTTTTTCGGTGCCTCGGGATAGAGCGCGACTGGCTGTCGGAGCAATCGATGTGCACGGCCATGCTGTAGCCTGCGTTCGATGTGAGTGATGCTTCCATTGCCGCCGCCGATGATGTGGCTCTGGGCGTTTCGTCTGGAGCGTCATGCGCCCGAGCGGCAGAGCCATCGCGACGCCGGTTTATGACCACCCCAGCAATCCCGCCACCTTCACAGTTTCGGAATCCACCATGAACGCAATTGCCCTCATCACCGGTGCCAGTGGCGGCATCGGCCGCGCCCTGGCGCACCAACTGCACGCCCAGGGCTGCCGCGTTGCCGCGGTAAGCCGCCACGTCGACCGCCTGGACGATGTGGAGGCGGCGGTGCGCATCGCTGCTGACACCACCACGCCCGAAGGCGCCGCACTGGCCATCGCCGCTTGCCAGGAAGCGCTCGGCGCCGCGCCGACACTGCTGGCGCACTGCGTGGGCAGCACGCTGATCGCACCGCTGCACCGTACCCGCCTGGAGGCTTACCGCGAGGTGATGCGCGTCAACCTCGACAGCGCAGTGTTCATGCTGCAGGCCTGGATCGCAGGGCTGCAGGGCACACCCGGCGCTGCCGTGTTTGCGAGTTCGGTGGTGGCGCGCATCGGTGTGGCCAATCACGAAGCCATTGCTGCAGCCAAGGGCGGCGTCGAAGCCTTGGTGCGCAGCGCTGCGGCCACCTATGCCGCACAGGGCCTGCGCATCAATGCCGTGGCCCCAGGCATGACTGACACACCCATGACGGCCGGCATGCTGAAGCTGCCCGCCATGCGCGAGGGTGCTGCGCGGCAGTACCCGCTGGGCGGCGTGCAGACGGCCGAACAGGTGGCCGATGTGATGGCTTGGCTGCTCGGTGACGGAGGCCAAGGCGCAGCGCGCCTCACCGGGCAGGTGATTGCTGTGGACGGCGGTTTCACCACCGTGCGGCCGCTCGTGAAGTAACAGCGAGAGGGAGCGCGAACGATTCGTTGGCCCGGTTGGAGGGTAATTCTTGTTTTCACACGAGGATCGACTTCGAACCGCGCAGCTTCGCGTCAATCACCTCGCGGCTTTTCCAGGCAAAGGTGCATTTAGGCTCCCGATCGCTCAACGAGCGTTGTCTCGCTTGCAGCTCAAGGCGCCGCTCGTCGCGACGCGAAACGTGAAGCACACCTCGCAATGGCCTTGCTGGCTCATGCACAGACGAAGTCGCATAACCTCAGTTCAGCTTGTGACGCAGACTCAAACCGATTTGCAAAATTGGTTTGAATTGATTGCACAAGCTCGCCCTGAATCCATTTGGTCCAGGGTTGATTGAGGAACGATTCGAGGAAATTTGTATGCATGACATCATCGATACCGCCGTCGCGGCGGGTACTTTTAAGACTCTGGCTGCAGCAGTCACTGCTGCCGGCTTGGTGGACACGCTCAAGGGCGCAGGCCCTTTCACGGTGTTCGCCCCTAGCGACGAAGCCTTCGCGAAATTGCCAGCTGGAACGGTTGAAAGCTTGCTCAAGGACATCCCCAAGCTGACCGGCATCCTTACGTATCACGTTGTCGCAGGCAAAGTGATGGCCGCCGACGTCATGACGATGGACGGCAAGACCGCCGCCACCGTCAACGGTGGGCTGCTGAAGATCAGCACCACCGGCGGCGTGAAGCTCAACGGTGACGTCAACGTGGTGGCGACCGACATTGCCTGCACAAATGGCGTGATCCACGTCATCGACTCGGTGCTGTTGCCCTCGGCCTGATACACAATCTAAGGTATTTGGGCCTTAACGGGCCCGTTAGGTAAAGAGCCCGCAAGCGCATTGCTTGCGGGCTTTTTCTTTGCGGCTCATCGAACTGGCGCGACAGCCTTCTCGGTGCTGGATTCACCTGTGCTGCGCCGTACAGCCCGGGAATGCGCGGGCAGCCCAAGCCATTGGGACTCGGAGAGGTGCCCTCGGTGATGATCAAGCCGGCCGTCGCGCGCTGGCCGTAGTACGTGGCCATCAGCGCATTCGGCGTGTGTTGGGGCTTGGCCCGGCTGCGTGTCAATGGCGCCATCACCATGTGATTGGCGAGTTGCAGCGAGCGGACAGAGAACTTGTCGAAGAGCATCGGTGGAACTCCTGGAAGGGATTCGACCTGCGTGCTGCGGTTGGCATGTTTTGCCGTCTTATCCGGAAGAATCTGAAAATGCAGTCCGCGCTTCGGGGTACTTCCAGTCTGTTCGTTGGCGCACACTGGGGCAGCAATGCGCCTGAGGTTCGATTTGCACCCGCCGGTTGTCGCGCTGTCGCAAATGCTGGCCGGGGTACAGCGAGTGCTCGACGACGGTGTGTCGGCGACCGGGCCATGCTACTTTGTCGGGCCTAATGGCGCTGCGGATGTTCATCGTGGCAAGTACCACCTGCAATGCGATCAGCGCAGGGGCGCCGTGATACAGACCCCAGAACACCCACATCGCGTTGCTGAGCAAGAAAACCCAGAAGCCTGCGTGGCGCCGGATCTGATGCGACGAGCCCACCAGCCAGGATGCGCCCACGGTCATCACCATGGCGGGCCATTACAGAAGATTCAACTCATCCATGGTGTCACGCACGCCCGGCGGTCGGTCGTTCACTTCGGGCGTGGCCACTCGACCTGCTTGTCCGGCTGGCTCAGCTGCCCGGCGCGCAGTGCCTTCACTGCCTGGACCACCGAGCGGGCGACGTTGCGTGCTTCTTCCTGCACCGCTATGTCCTTGCCAAGCGTGTCGTGGCTGTCGTAGTCAGGCCAGTGGTGTCCGATTTAGCGGTCGAGCTTGGCTGCGGCACCCGGCGTCGATCAGGCCCATCCACTCCAGCAAGTCGGTAAGGCTGTGGTGGTGCCCTTCGACGCCCGCCACGTCACCGTGCACGGCGACGCCGTAGGCCCGGCCGACCACGTGCTTGGGATAGTCCCAGCCGCTGCGCTCGATCTGCTTGGCCTCGGCCACCTTTTTGCCGTGGTTGGTCGTGGGGTCGGGGTTGCCGCCGTCGGCGCAGAAGGTGCTTTTACCGAGGCAGTGGATCACCGGACATGCTGGCCCGCACCTCTATGCCCCCAAACCCCACTGACTTTGGGTTGCGATGGAGGACTCCTGCAGCTAAAGTGTGGCCCGTCCTGAACGCCACCGTACAACCCTGTCGATTGGCTGGAATCTTTTTCACAGAGCAGTACCGATGTCCGAAAACCTGGCCCACAAAACCAAAAACAAACTTGCCAAGATCTACGCCATCGGAATCATCGTTTTCAGCGCCGTGTTTGGCTTCATGACCTTGTTTTCCATCTTCTTGGCGCATTTGAAAATTTGAAATGACGCAGAAAACTTCAACGCATCGACAGCGGCCGTCCAGGCCGGCAAAGCCTGTGTGTCGTGCCCGGTCGGTACGGGCTCGCGTGCAGCCGCAAAGATTTGCCGGTTGGTCTGACTGATGGCGTCGAACGAACCGTACGTGGCGCCGGCAAGCACCGTCCGCAGCGATGAGGTCGCGCGCTTCGACCGTCTGGCAGCGACTTGGTGGAACACTAAAGGGTCGATGCGGCCGTTGCACGTCATCAATACGCTGCGGCTGGGCTATGTGCTCGAGCAGATCGCCCAATGTTTCAAGCGTCCGGTCGGAGACCTGCACGATTTACGCATCGCCGACATTGGATGCGGTGCTGGCCTGATGTGCGAGCCTTTGGCCGCCCGCGGTGCTTGCGTAGTGGGCGTGGATGCCGCCGTGAAAAATATCGCTGCCGCTCGGCTGCATGCGGATGCTGGCCATCTTGACATCGACTACCGGATCGGGGAACCACAAGCCGCGTTGCGCGATGCTGAGTGCTTCGATGTACTTCTTCTTCTCGAAGTGGTTGAGCATGTCGACAACATGCACAGATTCGTGGGCGAGGCTGTGCAGCACCTGAAGCCCGGCGGGCTGTTGCTGGCTTCGACAATCAACCGCACGGCACGCAGCTTCGCAACCGCCATCGTTGGCGCCGAGTATGTTTTTCGCGTGCTGCCTCGGGGTACGCATCATTGGGCGCAGTTCGTTCGGCCCGTCGAATTGGAGCAGGCC
>JBBAPK010000067.1:0-7652 GCA_040400875.1 Burkholderiaceae bacterium
CCCATCGACCCGATTGCGGTCAGCTATGCCGCGGTCTACGCCGACGCCGTCTGCGGCACCCTGGCCGACTTCCCAAACCTCAACGGCATCTTGGGCCTAATCTCGGCAATCCGCGACGACGGCCTAACTGCCGGCCAAGCCGGTGCCGCCATCGGACTCTCAGTCGCCGAAGCCTGCCCGCGGTTTGAACCTCTCCTGGAAGCCTTCATCGCACGCTACGGCTCGGTGGCGGCATGAACCAGCGCCGACACCTCGAGTTGCTGTTGAACCGGCCCGGCGGGCACATCGTCGCCGTCAACCCCCACCATTGCCGCTTCGGCAACACACATCAACCCGTCTGCGTGGAAGAGAACTGCGGCTACATCGGCCCGTTCGTCAACGAATCCCGCGCCCGCGAAATCGCCGAAGAACACCGCCGCGAAACCCTGGAGAATCGATGACCAACGACGACTGGCCCATCATCCAATTCAAACCCGGCCCGACTGATGCCGAGTTGGAAGCCGAACGCGACCTCAAACACAACCTTGACGTCGCACTTGAAACCGGCATCGCGCAATACTGCCTCGCCCCCGCCCCGCAACGCTACGGCTTATTCGGCGTGTGGCCGCGCTGCGCCCTTGTCCGACACCACACCGGCCCCCACTCCACCACCTGCGGCGACACCTGGGCCGCATCGTGAGGGGCTTCCTGATCCTCGGATCGATCCTGGCTTTCCTTGTGGGCGGTCTGTTTTGGGCTGCTGATGCCAAAGCTGCACCGCCGGCCGCCGCAATCGTGGTGATCGTGTGAGCGACGTCGTTTGGTGGGTCGTGACGGCCGCCGTCGCGATCGCAATGGTCATCCACACCGGCTGGTGGCGGTAATGGCCGACGACCGCACGTTCGCGGAACGCCTCGATGCCGCCACAGACGGCCCAGAGTTCGCCGCAGTCCTCAACAACATCTTCACCTACCTGGCTAAAGCACGCGACGAAGAGGAAGCCGACAAATGACCCAAATCTATGTGTGCCCGGTTTGCCGACAGGACACCAAACGAACCATGCGGGGCAACATCGCAGTCCACCTCGACAGCGTGCGCCGCGACACCTGCCCAGCCGGCGGATACCCCATCCACATCGCCCTGGTGGTCACACCCGAATACCACCAGTTGGTGTCGGCATGAGTGTGTTGATTCAGCCCGGATCACCGGAACACATGCGGTTGATCACGCCGTCCAAAGTGAGCGCCATTCTCGGCGTGTCGCGCTTTACAAGCGCATACCGGATCTGGCACCAGATGGCCGGTCTCATCGAACCCGAACCGCCCAAAGAGATCTTCGCCCTCGGCCACGACTTTGAGCCGGCCATGGCATCCATTTGGAAACGCCAAAACCCCGGCTGGCGGCTATCCGCCGACGAAGTACAGATCGTGGTGCCGACGGAGCGGTTCGGGTTCCCGGCCGCAGTCACCCTGGACCGCAGAGCATCCCGCGGCAGAGCACGCAGGAATGTCGAGTTTAAGACCGCACGCGATCTATCTGCGTGGGGTGATTACTTCACCGATCAGGCACCCGCCGATTACGTGGCGCAGGTGACCGCACAAATGCTGTTCAGCGGCTACACAGATTATCCAGCGCATTTGATGGTGTTGGGGCCGTTCTTTGAGGCGCACACCTACGTCATTGGGTTTGACGCGGAGGTGGCCGATGCGATCGTGGCCCGCTGCCGCGACTTCTACGAGTCGCTGCAATCCGACACCCCGCCCGAGCTGGACGATTCGGTGTCGTCGTATCAGACCGTGCGGGAACTTCATCCCGACATCACGCCCGAAAGCGTGGTCGAGGTTGATTCCGAACTGGCTGTGCAAGTCCTTCAGCTCGATGTCGCCTTGAAGGACACCGAACGGGCCACTCGGGGCCACAAGTCGCTGCTGCTCGACGCGATGGGCAACGCCCAAACCGCCATGTGCGGCGGCGTGAAGATCGCCGACCGTCGTCCGCACGCCAAAGGCGGTGTCGCCCTGGCCTTGGCCACCAAAAACCTTGAACAACTCAACACCAACACTGAAGGGGAAGTATCAGCATGACAATTGAACCGATCAACAACGAAATTGAGATCCTGCCCGCCGCACGGCCGGTCCAGCTCGACGCAGCGACCCAACTGCGGGCACACGTCCAGGCCATGAGCGAGGCGAAGATCCTCGCCGACGCGCTCTGCGACACCGATCTGGTGCCGGCCACCTATCGCGGCAAGCCGGGCAACGGGGCGGCAGCAATACTTTATGGCGCTGAGCTAGGGCTTAACCCCATCCAAAGCCTGCAACACATTTTCGTCGTCCACGGCCAGCCCTCCATCTACGCCCGCACCGCTGTCGCTCTACTCAAGCGGCACGGAATCAAGTTCCGCACGATCGAAGAGTCGCCGACCAGCGTCACCATCCGCGCCGAACGCGGCGACGAAGCCGAAGAATGCACCTGGACGTTGGATCGGGCCACGAAGGCCGGTTATGCCTCTAATCGCAAGTACTCCTCGGAGCCAACCCAAATGCTTTGGGCCAAGGCCGCGATGGAGGTCAGCCGTCGGATCGCCCCCGATATCTTGCTTGGTATTGCGTACTCCACCGAGGAAATGGAGCTGTCGCAGCCGCAGCAGCAGTCGCGGCCGGTGCAGTCTCAGCGCCCCGCACCCGCACCGCGCCGCGGGGTGGAGGGTTTACGGACTGCGATCACCACTCAGCCTGTTGAGGCGGTAGTGGTCGATGTCGAACCCGAACCGGCGCCGAAGCGTGAGGCGGGCCAAGCCCCCACCGGCATGGCACCCACCACGCGCAAAAAGTGGCTGGCGTCCATGTTCGCCGCACTCGCCGAAGCGGACTGCGAAGACCGCGACGACCAACTCATCGTCATCACCCACTTGGCGCAACGTCACCAGAACGTGCCGGAGCATCGCGACGCCATCACCGACGACGAACTGCGCACCGTCGTCAACGCCCTCAACGCCGCACGCAAAGACGGTGTCCTCGCCGACGCCGTCACCGACATCCTCAACGCCGCGGCGCTCAGCGAAGCCGGCATCACCGACGCCGACGAGGACGACCTGTTCGCCAAAAACGGTGACCAGTGACCGCCACCACCTATCAGCAGTTCCTTACCAACAAGGCGCAGCTCGCCGACTCTGGTGGATTTAAGCCGAAGAACCTTCCCGGGCACCTGTTCGACTACCAGGCGAACCTCGTTGAGTGGGCGGTGCGGCAGGGCCGTGGCGGAATCTTCGCCGACTGTGGTCTTGGTAAGACACCGATGGAGTTGGCGTGGGCCGAGCAGGTTTACCGGCACACCGGCAAACCGGTTTTGTTCCTGACACCGTTGGCCGTCGGATTCCAGATCGCCACCGAGGCAGCTAAGTTCGGCCACGACGCCGCACTATCCCGCAATGGGAAGGTCGCCGCACCGATCACAATCACCAACTATGAGCAGTTGGAGAAGTTCACCTGGTCGGACTTCGGTGGCGTGGTGTGCGACGAATCGTCGGCAATTAAAGCGTTCGACGGTTCCCGCCGCGCCGAGGTCACCGAGTTCATGCGCCGAATCCAATACCGGCTACTCGGCACAGCGACCGCCGCACCGAACGACTACATCGAGCTGGGCACCTCGTCGGAGGCGCTGGGCTACATGGGCTACATGGACATGCTGTCCAAATTCTTCATCAACGACAACCGGTCGGTGTCCTCCCGAGGCCGGGATATGAGCGGTAAGGCGCTGGAATGGCGATTGAAAGGTCATGCCGCGGAGCCATTCTGGCGCTGGGTGTCGACGTGGGCCAGGGCCATGAGGAAGCCATCCGACTATGGCTATTCCGACAGCCGGCACAACCTCCCGCAGTTGAAGGTCCGCGAGACGTTGGTGGATGCGAAGAGCCCCGCCGAGGGTGTCCTGTTTGAGGTTCCCGCCCACGGGCTACGGGAGGAACGCGAGGAGAACAAGCGAACGCTCGTCGAACGGTGCGAAGCCGCCGCGGGCGCGCTGGCCGATGCCGAGCACGGTGTCGCATGGTGCCACCTCAACCCGGAGTCGGCGCTACTAACCAAGCTGATCGACGGGGCCGTCGAGGTGTCAGGCTCCGAACACGCAGACGCCAAGGAAGAGAAGCTCGCCGCGTTCACCCGCGGGGAGATCCGCGTCCTGGTGACCAAGCCATCCATCGGCGCGTGGGGACTGAATTGGCAGCACTGCCACCGCATGACCTACTTTCCGAGTCATTCGTATGAGCAGTGGTATCAAGCGATCCGCCGCTGCTGGCGGTTCGGCCAACAGAACCCCGTCGAGGTCGATGTCATCACCACCGAAGGCGGATCCCGCGTACTCGCAAACCTGCAACGCAAATCCGGGCAGGCCGACCGCATGTTCACCGAACTGGTCGCCCACATGAACCACGCCCGAACCATTGATGCCCACCGCTACAACACACCATTGGAGGTACCCACATGGCTGGCGTCCTGAACCAGCAGATCACCGACCGGTGGGCGATATACAACGCCGACTGTCTCGACATGCTCGCGGCCATACCGGACAACAGCATCCACGCCACGATCTACTCGCCACCGTTCGGTGGGTTGTACCACTACAGCTCCGATGACCGGGATCTGTCCAACGCCCGCAGCTACGACGAGTTTTTTGAGCACTACGGGTTCGTGATCCGCGAGAAGTTCCGGGTGACCATCCCGGGCAGGATGACCGGTGTCCACGCCGCCCTCGTCCCCTCCGGTAACAGCGGCAAAGACTCTTACACCGATTTCCCCGGTGACGTGATCCGAGCCCACCAGGCCGCCGGCTGGCTGTTTGTGGCGCGGCACGTCATATGGAAAGAACCGCTAGCGGTGCGTAACCGGACGATGGCAAAGAACCTCGCCCACAAAACGATTTGCGACAACGCCGCCTTCGGCGGAGTCGCGGCGGCCGACGAGTTGCTGGTGTTCCGCAAACCGGGTGACGAACAACCCATCACCCACCCCTACGGGCTGATGAACGGCTACGCCGGAGCGGAGGACATGCCGGAGGAGTACCTCGAGCTGCAAGGCATGGACGGCGACCAGAAAACAAACCGGTACTCGCATTGGATTTGGCGGCGCTACGCCTCCTCGGTGTGGGACGACGTGCGCCTCGACCGGGTGCTGCCGTTCCGTGAGGCCCGCGGCGAGGACGACGAGAAACACGTACACCCGCTGCAACTGGATGTGATCGAACGGTTCCTTGATCTGCGATCCCGGCCGGGTGAGCGGGTGTTGACCCCGTTCATGGGTGTCGGCTCGGAAGTGTTCGCGGCGGTGCAGATGGGCCGGTTCGCGATCGGGGCCGAGTTGAAACCCTCGTACTACAAGCAGGCGCTACTGAACTTGGCGGCGGTTGACGACGACCGGGTCGAAGAGGAGTCCGAGGACATTCTGTTTGATCCGGAGGTGCTGGCATGACCGCCCCCGCGTTGTGCCGCATCGAGTTTTGGGTGCCCGGCAACCCGGCGCCCCAGGGATCGAAGAAGCATGTGGGGCGCGGCATCATGATCGAGTCATCGAAGGCGTTGGGGCCGTGGCGTGAACGTGTCGCCGTGTTCGCCCACCAAGCCATGAAACAAGCCGGGGCCACACCCTTCACCGGGGCGGTCACGCTTCGCATGGACTTTGTTATGCCCCGGCCCACGTCGGCGTCGAAGACGAAGGCGTTGCCCGCAACGAAAAGACCAGATTGCGACAAGCTGGCCAGAAGTATCGGTGACGCGGTCACCGCAATCTGTTTCGTCGATGACTCGCAGGTCATTGATCTACGGGCGACGAAACGGGTGGCGCTGTTCGGGGAGCCATCCGGTGTGCAGATCACAGTGTCAGGGCCGACCGTATGAGCGGCGAGTCGGGCGTCACCGGAATCCTCGCCGCCGCCGACCACATTGAGGCCCGCATCGTTGAGGCCGAGAAAACCCGGGCTGCACTTGAACAAATCCGGCAACTCCACGCCCCCACGTTGATGCCCATCGACGGCGGCCTGCTCAAACTGTGCGATCACTGCTGCTTCGACGACGCCGGGCAGCAGACCGACGACTGCGCCAACAGCCACGAACACACGGTGGACGGCCCAGCCTGCCACACCGCCGAAATCATCGCCAGGAGCGGACTGTGAGAGCGCCGTGCAGTAAGGGCTGCGGGCGGGAAGCTACCCGGCGCGGCTACTGCCACACCCACTACGAAACCCGGCGCATCCGAGACACCGCCTACGGACGGTGGGAAACCCTATTTGTTGACGCCGAACCAGCCCGACAGCACGTCAAGACCTTGCGGGCATCCGGCACCGGCTCACGCCGTATCGCTGAACTGTCCGGGGTGTCCCGTTCGGTCATTCAGGCGTTGATCAACGGCCGCAAGATTCGCGGCAACCAGCCGTCGCAGACCATCTCTGCGGCCAACGCCCGCGCCCTCCTAGCCGTTGCCCCGGCCCCAGCCGACGGGGCGTACATCGACATCACCGGCACCACCCGCCGGCTACAGGCTCTCGTCTCCATTGGATACACCCAAACCGACCTGGCCGCCCGCCTCGGGGTCACACCGGGCAACGCCACCGCACTTTTTCACGGCCGCGGCAAGGTCATGGTCGCCACCGCGAAACGCGTAGCCGAACTGTTCGCCGAACTGGCCATGACACCCGGGTCGTCGCAACGCGCACGCAACCACGCCGCTAAACGTGGCTGGGCCGCACCCCTGGCGTGGGACGACGACACCATCGACGACCCCGACACCAAACCCGACCTCGGAGACCGCAGAGCCGTCCGATGGGATGAGCGATACCTCGAGCTGCGCGACCTCGGATTCACCGACGCCGCCATCGCAGACCGGTGGGGCATCCAGCTCCATTCACTGATCCGCCAGCTCGACCGGCACGGCATCCCACAATCTGCGGAACTGAAATTGCTGATGCGGGAACGGATGTGCGGCTGATGGCCGAATGCGAGTGCGGCCATCCGCCTGCCAAGCATTACGACGCCACCGGCCCCTGCGAACACTTCACCGACCCAACTTATTGCTCGTGCCCATTTTTTGTTATCTGGCAAGGAGACGACGACTGATGTCTGACCGTCACTGCGGCACCGTCCGCCGCCTGCAAGCCCTCACCGCGATCGGCTGGGACACCGAACACCTCGCCACTGAACTCGGCTGGACCGTCACCCAACTCCACCGGGCCCTCGACGGCCACCCACCCCCACACACCCGGCACCCAGTCACCCAGCTCTACAACGAACTGTCCATGACCCCCGGACCCTCCACCACCGCCCGCCAACACGCCCACACCAACGGCTGGCCACCACCCCTCGCCTGGGACGACGACGACCTCGATCAACCCACCGCCACACCCGCCCCTAATTGGCGACGCCAAACCCGCCAACCCTTCAAAGACCGCTACCAAGAATGGCGATGGCTCGGCTACACCGATTTGGAAATCACCCACCGCTTCAACGTCCGCCCCGACACCCTTGCCACCATGCTCCACCGGGCCGGCCTACCCGTCAGCCCCGAACTATCCGAAGCATCCCACCAACACAAAAACCGCCACCGGGCCTACGCATGAAACGCACAAATCGTAGTGCCGCCGACAGCACACCGCAGGACACAGACCCGTGGAAACACTTCCAAGCC
>JBBAPK010000068.1:0-7552 GCA_040400875.1 Burkholderiaceae bacterium
TGTCCTCGACCGCGACGATCTTGGACACCACGCCCTTGTTGCCATGCCGGCCAGCCATCTTGTCGCCGGGTTGCAGGCGGCGCTTGACGGCCAGGTAGACCTTGACCATCTTCAGCACGCCAGCAGGCAGCTCATCGCCCTGGGTGAGCTTCTTGCGCTTTTCCTCGAAGGCGAGGTCGAAGCTGTGGCGGGTTTGCTCGAGTGAGTTCTTGATGCTCTCGAGCTGGTTGGCCACTTCGTCTTCTGCAGGGCGGATGTCGAACCAGTGGTAGCGCTCGACGCCAGCCAGATAGGCCTTGTCGATCGCCGTTCCCTTGGCGATCTTGGTGGGCCCACCGTTGGCCAACTTTCCGACCAGCAGCTTTTCGATACGGTCAAACGCATCCGCCTCGACGATGCGAATCTGGTCGTTCAGGTCAAGACGGTAGCGCTTGAGTTCGTCGTCGATGATCTGCTGCGCGCGCTTGTCACGCACGATGCCTTCACGGGTGAACACCTGAACGTCGATGACAGTGCCGCTGGTGCCCTGATCGACGCGCAAGGACGTGTCTTTCACGTCAGAGGCTTTCTCGCCGAAGATGGCACGAAGCAGTTTTTCTTCTGGCGTCAACGTGGTCTCGCCCTTGGGCGTGACCTTGCCGACGAGCGTGTCGCCCGGATTCACTTCGGCACCCACGTAGACGATGCCCGATTCATCGAGGCGAGCCAATTGCTGCTCGCTCAGATTCGGGATGTCGCGCGTGATTTCCTCGGAACCAAGCTTGGTGTCGCGGGCCATCACGACCAACTCCTCGATGTGGATCGAGGTGTAGCGGTCTTCAGCAATGACGCGCTCGCTGATCAGGATCGAGTCTTCGAAGTTGTAGCCGTTCCAGGGCATGAACGCGACCAGCATGTTCTGGCCCAGAGCCAACTCGCCGAGATCGGTGGACGCGCCATCGGCGATGATGTCTTCGGCCTCGACTTTGTCACCGCGCTTGACGATCGGGCGCTGGTGAATGTTGGTGTTCTGGTTGGAGCGCTGGTACTTGATCAGGTTGTAGATGTCGACGCCGACCTCGCCCGCCACGGTTTCCTTGTCATTGACGCGGATCACGATGCGGTTGGTGTCAACGTAGTCCACGATGCCGCCACGCTTGGCTGCAACGACGGTGCCCGAGTCTTTCGCGGCCACACGCTCGACACCGGTTCCGACCAGCGCCTTTTCGGGACGCAAGGTGGGTACCGCCTGACGCTGCATGTTGGCGCCCATCAGTGCGCGGTTTGCATCGTCGTGCTCAAGGAACGGCACCAACGAGGCTGCCACCGACACGATCTGCGTCGGCGCCACGTCCATGTACTGGATGCGCTCGGCCGAGGTCAGGATGGACTCGCCGTTGTCGCGTGCGCTGACCAGTTCATCAATCAGCTTGCCTTGCGCATCGAGCGTCGCACTGGCCTGCGCGATCACGTACTTGCCTTCCTCGATGGCTGACAGGTAATCGATCTGCATCGTCACCTTGCCATCGGCCACACGGCGGTAAGGTGTCTCGAGGAAGCCGTACTCGTTGAGTTGTGCGTAAAGGGCCAGCGAGTTGATCAGGCCGATGTTCGGGCCTTCAGGTGTCTCGATCGGGCACACGCGACCGTAGTGGGTCGGGTGCACGTCGCGAACTTCAAAGCCTGCTCGTTCGCGCGTCAAACCGCCAGGGCCCAGAGCGGAGACTCGACGCTTGTGCGTGATCTCTGACAGTGGATTGGTCTGGTCCATGAACTGCGACAGCTGAGACGCGCCAAAAAACTCCTTCAGCGCCGCAGAGATCGGCTTGGAGTTAATCAGGTCATGGGGCATCAGTGCTTCGGTCTCGGCCTGGCCCAGACGTTCTTTCACGGCCTTTTCGATTCGAGCGAGTCCGGAGCGATACTGGTTTTCGGCCAGCTCGCCCACGCAACGCACGCGGCGATTGCCAAGGTGATCGATGTCGTCGACCTCGCCACGTCCGTTGCGCAGCTCGACCAGGATCTTCACAACGTCAAGGATGTCGTCGTTGTTCAGAGTCATCGCGCCTTCGGCTGAGTCGCGACCCACTCGGGCGTTGAACTTCATGCGGCCCACGCGCGACAGATCGTAGGTGTCGGCGTTGTAGAACAACCTGTGGAAGAGCGCTTCAACGGCGTCTTCGGTGGGCGGCTCGCCGGGGCGCATCATGCGGTAGATGGCCACGCGCGCAGACAGTTGGTCCGGGGTTTCATCGGCGGTCAGGGTCTGCGAGATGTAGCTGCCCTCGTCCAGTTCGTTCGTGTACAGGCAAGGGATTTCAACCACGCCTGCCACGCGCAGCTTCTTGAGCACGGGTTCGGTCAGCTCGTCGTTGGCCTTGGCCAAGATCTCGCCGGTATCGGCATCGACCACATTGCGCGCGAGCATCCTGCCTGCCAGATAGTCCTCGGGCACGCTGACGTGGGTCGTCTCCGAGGCCTCGATCGCACGGGTGTGGCGTGCGGTGATGCGCTTGTCCTTTTCGACAACGACATTGCCGTTCTTGTCGGTGATGTCGAAGCGGGCGATTTCGCCACGCAGACGATCGGCTACAAACTCCATCTGCGCACCTGAATCCATCAGGCGGAAGCTGTCGAAGACAAAGAAATGCGCCAGGATCGATTCGGGGTTCAGGCCAATGGCCTTGAGCAGGATCGTCACGGGCATCTTGCGCCGGCGGTCAACACGGAAGTACAGGATGTCCTTCGGGTCGAACTCGAAGTCGAGCCATGAGCCGCGGTACGGAATGATCCGGGCCGAGAACAGCAGCTTGCCGCTCGAGTGGGTCTTGCCTTTGTCGTGCTCAAAGAACACGCCCGGTGAACGGTGCAGCTGCGAGACGATCACCCGCTCGGTACCGTTGACGATGAACGATCCGTAGTCGGTCATGAGCGGCACTTCGCCCATGTAGACCTCTTGTTCCTTGATTTCCTTGACCGTCTTCGCCTGCGGCGATTCACGGTCGTAAATGGTCATTTGCAGCTTGGCGCGCACGGCGGCCGCATAGGTCAGACCCCGCACCTGGCATTCGCGCGTGTCGAATGCGGGCTTGGCCATGTTGAATTCAATGAACTTCATCTCGACGAACCCGTTGTGCGACACGATCGGGAACGCGGACAAGAAAGCGGCCTGCAGCCCTTCGGGCTTGCGCTTCAGTGGAGGTACATCCTTTTGCAGGAAGGCGATGTACGACTCCTGCTGCATCGTCAGGAGGTAGGGGACTTTAAGAACGCTCTCGCGTTTTCCGAAGCTCTTGCGAATTCGCTTGCGCTCGGTGTACGTATAGGGGATTGCATGCTGCGCCATAAACACTCCGTCTCAGGGATTGCGATCTTGGCCAAGATCGGCACACCCGTCGGCGACTGTCTTTCGGGCCTTGCGCCCGAAGCTTGGTGGTTGGCCACTACCAACCGCTGGCGGACAACCATGGCATTGCACCGTGGCCCGACCAAACCCGTTCTCTGCAGTCGGATCAGAGAACATTTTTAAAAACACTTGAGAAGACCCGCTTGGTATCCACGGATCCTTTCGAGTGCCTTCAAGAGACAAAAAACATGCCGCGCCTGAAGAGCAAAGGGCCGGGTGCCTTTGAAGCACCCAGCCCCCTGCCGCGAGGTCGAATTACTTCAACTCGGCCTTGGCACCAGCTTCAACCAGCTTCTTCAGAGCAGCTTCGGCGTCAGCCTTGGACACGGCTTCCTTGACAGCCTTCGGCGCGCCGTCCACCAGATCCTTCGCTTCCTTCAGGCCCAAGCCTGTCAGTTCACGAACGGCCTTGATGACCGATACCTTGTTGGCACCGGCTTCGAGCAGCATGACGTTGAATTCGGTCTTCTCCTCGACGACGGCCGCAGCAGCACCGCCACCACCGGCACCAGCCGGAGCAGACATCGCGGCAGCAGAAACGCCAAACTTCTCCTCGATGGCTTTCACCAGGTCGTTGAGATCCATCACCGACATGTTGTCGAGTGCCGTCAGAAATGCGTCTTTGTCAAATGACATGGGGGACTCCTAAATTGGAAAAATAATTGCTTGTGGGATCGATCAGGCGGCAGGCGTTGCTTCAACCGCCGGTGCTTCAGCGGCCGGTGCTTCGGCGACTGGCGCCTCAGCAGCGGGCGCTTCGGCAGGCGCTGGGCCACCTCGCTCTTCCGCCAGTGCTGCCAGCACGCGCGCCATGCGTGAAATCGGCGACTGCATCAAGCCAAGCAGTTGGGACAGCAAGACTTCCTTGGAGGGAATTGCGGCCAGGGATTTCACCCCTTCGGCACTCAATACCCGGCCCGCGTAAGCGCCGCCTTTGACGACCAATTTGTCGTTGCCCTTGGCAAAGTCCGAGAGGACTTTGGCCGCGGCGACAGCGTCTTCTGAAAAACCGTAGATCAGCGGACCGACCATGCTCTCCGAGGCCACTTCGAACGGCGTGCCAGCCACCGCGCGACGAGCGAGCGTGTTCTTCAGTACATGAAGATACACACCCTTGTCGCGCGCCTGGCGTCGCAGGTTGTTCAAGTGTTCCACGGTGAGGCCACGGTATTCGGCCAGCGCCAACGTCTGCGAGCGTGCCACTTGGGCCGCCACATCCGTGATCACGGCTGCTTTCTCGTTTCGATTGAGACTCAAGGTCTGCTCCTCACATCACGCATCCTTCGCCGGTTGGGGCCACCAGATGCAACTGGGTTCAGCGACCATCTGTGCAGGAGATCAATCCTTTACAGCGGGACCGCCATCTGCGCTGGCTTCCTGTACGCCGGAGCTTTCGCCTCGACGGACCCTCCATTAAGCAACCACAAGGGCTGCACCAGCGGTCTTGGATGACCTGAACGAGGATCTCTCCTCATTCAGCCCACCAAACTTATCAGGCCGGCTCACCGCGGGCGCCGGCCCGGGATTCATCACGCTCCAGGTGTCGCCGCGTTGATTGAAGCCACGTCTACACGGGCGCCCAAGCCCATCGTGGAAGACACAGCCACCTTGCGCAGATAGACACCCTTGCTGGTGGCTGGCTTGGCCTTGTTCAAGGCCTCAATCAGCGCGCGCAGGTTGCCCACGAGCTTGTCTGAGTCAAACGAACGGCGACCGATCGTCGAGTGCACGATGCCGCCCTTGTCGACGCGAAACTGAACCTGACCGGCCTTGGCGTTGCGCACTGCTTGAGCCACGTCAGGCGTCACGGTGCCAACCTTCGGATTGGGCATCAGGCCGCGTGGGCCGAGGATTTGACCCAAGGTGCCGACGATGCGCATGGTGTCAGGCGACGCGATGACCACGTCAAAGTTCAGATTTCCAGCCTTGACCTGCTCGGCAAGATCTTCCATGCCCACGATGTCAGCGCCAGCAGCACGCGCCTCATCGGCCTTCGCCCCTTGAGCAAACACCGCGACGCGCTTGGTCTTGCCAGTGCCATTCGGCAGCACGACGGCGCCGCGCACCACCTGATCCGACTTCTTGGCATCAATTCCCAATTGCACTGCCACGTCAATCGACTCATCGAATTTCGCGTTGGCGCACTCCTTGACGAGAGCCAGCGCGTTATCGATCGGGTACAGCTTGGTCGACTCGACCTTGCCGGCCATGGCCTTTTGCCGTTTTGTCAGTTTTGCCATGATCAGAGTCCCTCAACCAAAATACCCATCGATCGGGCCGAACCCGCGATGGTTCGCACTGCAGCGTCCAGATTGGAGGCGGTCAGGTCCTTCATCTTGGTGTTGGCGATCTCCTCGATCTGCGCACGGGTCAGCTTGCCCACTTTCTGAGAGTTGGCCTTTGGCGAACCCTTTTCGAGTTTCAGGGCCTTCTTGATCAAGACAGTCGCCGGAGGCGTCTTCAAGATGAAGGTGAACGATTTGTCCGCAAAAGCGGTGATCACCACGGGAAGCATCAGGCCAGGTTCGACACCTTGAGTCTGGGCGTTGAACGCCTTGCAGAACTCCATAATGTTGAGGCCGCGTTGGCCGAGTGCCGGGCCGATCGGGGGGGAAGGGTTGGCCTTACCTGCAGGAATCTGCAGCTTGATAAAGCCGATGATTTTCTTTGCCATGTCTATCCTTGAAACAGGCGCAGCAACTAAGCCGACGCCTCGAGTGCAAACGCCAAGGACTGGTTACCTTGGCTCCTCAAACCGATGTCACGTCATCGACAGCAACGGGCGAGAAGTACCTGTGCCCGCAGACACAGGAAAGCCCTCGCCAAGCTTTTTAGTTCAAATTCAGACCTTCTCGACCTGACCGAAATCAAGTTCGACCGGGGTGGAGCGGCCGAAGATGGTCACCCCCACGCGCACCTTCGATTTATCGTAGTTCACGTCTTCAATTGCACCGTTGAAGTCAGTGAACGGACCATCCTTGATGCGCACGAGTTCACCGACCGACCACAGCGTCTTGGGCTTGGGCTTTTCGATGCCCTCTTGCATCTGGTTGACGATCTTCATGACCTCGGCTTCAGAGATCGGGGACGGCCTGTTCTTGGCGCCCCCCACGAAACCTGTGACCTTGTTGGTGTGCTTCACCAAGTGCCAGCTGTCGTCGGCCATCTCCATCTCGATCAGCACATACCCCGGAAAGAAACGACGCTCGGTGATGGCCTTCTTGCCGTTCTTCAACTCGACCACCTCTTCCATCGGGACCAGGATGCGACCGAACTTGTCCTGCAGTTCCGAGCGATCAATGCGTTCACGCAGATTTCGCTCCACCGCTTTTTCCATGCCTGAGTAGGCGTGAACCACATACCAGCGCTTGTTCGACGGAGTGAGCGCAACGGCTGGCACATCATCGCTCGGCGGCGCCAACAACGGGCTCACCGAACTGCCCTCTTCGGTATTGATGGTTTCTTCACTCATGACCAGACCCTCAACGCTTCCAACCCAACAGCAGGTCGTACAAGACCCATTCGAGCGTCTTGTCGGTCACCCACAAGAACACAGCCATGACCAACACGAAAGCAAACACATACCCCGTCATCTGCGTGGCCTCTTTCCGAGTTGGCCACACGACCTTGCGAACCTCTTTGACGGAGTCCTTGCCGTAGGCAATCAATTGCTTGCCGGATTCGGAGGTGAAGAACACCGCCACCGCCACAGCCATCAGGGCCAGAAGGGACAGCACGCGAAGCCACAAGTTCTGCTTGCCCAACACGTAGAAAACAACCACGGCGGCAATGACAAGCAACGCAACGGCGGCAAGCTTGGCCTTGTCAGCCGAAGTTGAAACCGTCTCTACGGGAACATTCGCCATGTCGCTCAATTCACCTTGCAAAACCAACCGGACGCGTACGGCGTCAGATGAACCGAAAGAACCCGCAAGCGCCTGAAAAGCACCGACGAGCCAACCAACCAAAGCTGCAACGCAACCCAGCCGAACTTCAGTACCGAACCGTGGCAGGGGCGGAGGGCCTCGAACCCCCAACCTCTGGTTTTGGAGACCAGCGCTCTGCCAATTGAGCTACGCCCCTGCAGTCGATACCGTCACAACCTCCAAATCACTCGATGATCTTCGCCACCACGCCTGCGCCCACGGTGCGGCCACCCTCGCGAAT
>JBBAPK010000069.1:0-6149 GCA_040400875.1 Burkholderiaceae bacterium
AGGGGTTGGCGGCAGCAGCGGCAGAGTTGGTGTGGGCCGGCTTGCAGGCCATGGCCTACCGAGACGCGCTCATCAAACACAAAGCATTCGCCCTGCCACAGGCTGTCTTCGGGCGGCACAACTTCCAGGTATTTCAGGATGCCGCCTTGCAGGTGGTAGACCTCGGTGAAGCCTTGCTCGCGCAGCAGCGCGGTGGATTTTTCGCAGCGTATGCCGCCGGTACAAAACATGGCGACCACGGGACGCTTGCCGTTTTCAGGCTGCATGGACGGCGCGTCGTTTACCCAGTTTGGCAGCTCGGCAAAGCTGGCGATCTGCGGGTTTTTCGCGCCCTGGAAGGTGCCCAGTTCCACTTCGTAGGTGTTGCGGGTATCGACCAACACCACATCCGGGCGGCTGATCAGCGCGTTCCAATGCTGCGGCTTCACGTAAGTGCCCGCTTGCTTGGCTGGGTTGATACCCGGCACGCCCAGCGTGACAATCTCGCGCTTAACGCGCACCCGCATGCGGCGAAAGGGCGGCTTCTCTGACCACGACTCTTTGTGCTCCAGCACTTGCAGGCGCGGGTCGGCGCGCAGAAATTCGAGCAGCGCGGAAATGTTCTCGGGCGTGCCGGCCACCGTGCCGTTGATGCCTTCGTGCGCTAGCAGGATCAGCCCTTTGATCTGCAAGGCCTCACAGCGCGCAAGCAAAGGCGCTTGCAGCGCGGCGCAGTCGGGCAGTTCTACGAACAGGTAGAAGGCGGCTGTCAGGTAGCCAGTGCCCGACATGCGGCGCTCTCAGCTGAAAAAGCCCTTGAGCTTGTCGGTCCAGCTGTCGCCGGTGGGGGAGTGCTTGTTGCCGCCCTTCTTGAAGGACTCGTCCAGTTCCTTGAGCAGTTTGCGCTGGTGCTCGGTGAGCTTGACCGGCGTCTCCACGGTGATGTGGCAGTACAAATCACCGGGGTAGCTGGCGCGCACACCTTTGATGCCCTTGCCGCGCAGGCGGAACTGCTTGCCGTTTTGCGTGCCTTCGGGCAGATCGATGGCGGCTTTGCCGTCCAGCGTGGGCACGTCAATTTCACCCCCCAGCGCCGCGGTGACGATGTTGATGGGTACCGTGCAGTGCAGGTCATCACCATCGCGCTCGAAAATATCGTGCTTTTTCTGGCGGATCTCGATATACAGGTCGCCCGGTGGCCCGCCGTTGGTGCCGGGCTCGCCATTGCCCGCGCTGCGGATGCGCATACCGCCGTCGATACCGGCGGGGATTTTGACTTCCAGGGTTTTTTGCTTTTTGATCTTGCCTTGGCCAGCGCAAGGCATGCACGGGTCACTGATGGTTTTGCCCATGCCCCGGCAGCTGGGGCAGGTTTGCTGCACACTGAAAAAACCCTGGCGCACTTGCACTGCACCCGCACCGCCGCAGGTGCCGCAGGTCTTGGCCTGGGTGCCGGGTTTAGCACCGGTGCCTGAGCAAACTTCGCAGTTCTCGTGGGTGGGAATGCGGATTTGCGCTTCCTTGCCCTTGGCAGCTTCTTCCAGCGTGACTTCCATGCCGTAGCTCAGGTCGCCGCCACGGAACACCTGGCGTCCGCCACGGCCGCGCTGCTGCTGGCCGAACATCTCGCCAAAAATATCGCCAAAGGCTTCGGCAAAACCGCCCATGCCTTCGCCGCCCGGGCCGCGCATATTCGGATCCACGCCGGCGTGGCCGTGCTGGTCGTAAGCGGCGCGCTTTTGCGGATCGGACAGCATCTCGTAGGCCTCTTTGGCCTCTTTGAATTTGACCTCGGCTTCTTTGGCGGGTTCACCCTGGTTGCGGTCGGGGTGGAACTTCATCGCCAGCTTGCGGTAGGACTTTTTGATGTCCTCATCCGAAGCATTCTTGGGTACGCCCAAGATCTCATAAAAATCGCGTTTTGCCATACTTAAAACGTGCCCTTGAGAACAGAAAAAGCCGCGTTGACCACCCCGGGGCGGTCAACGCGGCGCGTGCACAGCGTTGGGGCTGTGCTGAACGTCAGCCCTTCTTCACTTCTTTCACTTCCGCATCGACCACGTTGTCGTCTGCGGGTTTGGCCTGCTGCTCGCCACCGGCGTTACCGCCGCCCGCTTCAGCCGCCTGCTTGGCTTGTTGTTCGGCATAGACTTTCTCGCCCAGCTTCTGGCTGGCCTCCATGAGCGCGGTGCTCTTGGTGCTAATCGTGTCTTTGTCGTCGCCTTTGATCACGGCCTCCAAGTCTTTGATCGCGGCTTCGATCTTTTCCTTTTCAGCGGCGTCGAGTTTGTCGCCGTGCTCGGTCAGGCTTTTCTTCACGCTGTGGATGTTGGCATCGGCTTCATTGCGCGCCTGGATCAGCTCGAGTTTTTTCTTGTCATCTGCCGCGTTGAGCTCGGCGTCTTTCACCATTTGCTGGATCTCGGCCTCGGTCAATCCCGAATTGGCCTTGATGGTGATCTTGTTTTCTTTGCCCGTGCCCTTGTCTTTCGCGCCGACGTGCAATATGCCGTTGGCGTCGATGTCAAACGACACTTCAATTTGCGGCGTGCCGCGCGGCGAAGGTGGAATGCCCTCGAGGTTGAACTCGCCCAGCGACTTGTTGGCCGATGCCATCTCGCGCTCGCCCTGGAACACCTTGATCGTCACGGCGGGTTGGTTGTCGTCCGCGGTCGAGAAGGTTTGTGCGAACTTGGTCGGGATCGTGGTGTTCTTGGTGATCATCTTGGTCATCACACCGCCCAGGGTTTCGATTCCCAAAGACAGCGGGGTCACGTCCAACAACAACACGTCCTTGCGGTCACCGGAGAGCACCTGGCCTTGAATCGCAGCGCCCACGGCAACGGCTTCGTCAGGATTGACGTCTTTGCGCGGCTCTTTGCCGAACAGCTCTTTGACCTTTTCCTGCACCTTGGGCATGCGGGTCATACCGCCGACCAGAATCACGTCATGGATGTCGGCCACGTTCACGCCGGCGTCTTTGATCGCCATGCGGCAGGGCGCAATCGTGCGCTCAATCAGCTCTTCAACCAGGCTCTCGAGCTTGGCGCGGGTGAGCTTGATGTTCAGGTGTTTCGGGCCGGTGGCATCTGCCGTGATGTAGGGCAGGTTAACATCGGTTTGCGAGCTGCTGGAGAGCTCGATCTTGGCTTTCTCAGCGGATTCTTTGAGGCGTTGCAGCGCCAGCACGTCGCGGCTGAGGTCCACGCCTTGGTCCTTCTTGAACTCGGCGATGATGAAGTCGATGATGCGCTGGTCGAAGTCCTCGCCACCCAGAAAGGTGTCGCCGTTGGTCGATAGCACTTCGAACTGTTTCTCGCCGTCGACATCGGCAATCTCGATGATGGACACGTCGAACGTGCCGCCACCCAGGTCATACACCGCAATCTTGCGATCGCCTTTTTCGTTTTTGTCCAGACCGAAAGCCAATGCCGCAGCGGTAGGCTCGTTGATGATGCGTTTGACATCCAGACCGGCGATACGGCCCGCGTCTTTGGTCGCCTGGCGCTGCGCGTCGTTGAAGTAGGCCGGCACGGTGATCACCGCGTCGGTCACTTCTTCGCCCAGGTAGTCCTCGGCGGTCTTCTTCATTTTGCGCAGAATGTCGGCGCTGACCTGCTGCGGCGCCATGCGGTTGCCGCGCACTTCCACCCAGGCGTCGCCGTTGTCGGCTGCGGCGATTTTGTAGGGCATCAGGTCGATGTCCTTTTGCACTTCTTTTTCCGAGAACTTGCGCCCGATCAGGCGCTTGACCGCGTACAGCGTGTTCTTGGGGTTGGTCACCGACTGCCGCTTAGCCGACGCGCCGACCAAGACTTCGCCATCTTCCTGGTACGCGATGATGGACGGCGTGGTGCGCGCGCCTTCGGCGTTTTCAATGACCTTGGCCACATTGCCTTCCATGATGGCCACGCAACTGTTGGTGGTGCCCAGGTCAATGCCAATGATTCTTCCCATGTTGAGACTCCTGCTTATAAATGAAATCGGTTTGTGTTCCGTGTCCGCGGCACTTGCCGCTGACTGATGCACCGCAATTGGGGATGCCGGTTGGCAAATTCAAGAGGCGGCGCAGGCGTTCTGCGGGGGATTTCCCCCTTTTATTTCGGTGCGGCCACCATCACCAGGGCCGGACGCAGCACCCGGTCAGAGATCAAATAGCCTTTTTGCAAGACCGAGACAACGGCATTGGCTTCGTGCTCCGAGGGCACCACGCTGATGGCCTGGTGCTGGTGCGGGTCGAACTTGGCACCCGGCGCCGGGTCGATGGCGATGACTTTGTTGCGCTCCAGCGCGCTGGTGAGCTGGCGCAGCGTGGCCTGCGCGCCCTCGCGGATTTGCTCTACCGTGCCGTCTTTGATCGCCAGCCCGGCTTCCAGGCTGTCCGCCACCGGCAGCAGGCTCTCGGCAAAACTCTCGACCGCGAACTTGCGCGCTTTGCTCACCTCATCTTCGGCCCGGCGACGGCCGTTCTCCAGATCGGCCTTGGCGCGCAGGAACTGGTCGGCTAAATCGGTATTTTTGGCTTGCAAAACCGCCAGCTCTGCCTGGGCCTGGGCCAAGGGGTCTTCCCAAAGCTCGGGGTCTGCGCCTTCGGCGCGGGGGTCCTGGGGCGGCGTGGGTTGGGGCGTGTCACTCATAGTTGGGTCCGGTACAGATGGAAATCAGTGGTCGAGATGGAGGCGCTGTCCCGACTTTTCAAGTCCGGAGCGGCAAAAATGCGGCAAACGCCCTAGCGGGCGGGGCCCCTCAGCGAACGCCCAGCAGTTCGACGTCAAATTTCAGGGTCGCGTTGGGCGGAATCACGCCGCCTGCGCCGCGCGCGCCGTAGCCCAATCCTGCGGGGATGATCAAGGTGCGGGCACCGCCCACCTTCATGCCGGCCACGCCTTCGTCCCAGCCCTGGATCACCTGGCCCGCACCCAGGCGGAAGCCAAAGGGGTCGCCGCGGTCTTTGCTGGAGTCGAATTTGGCGCCTTGCTCACCGTCCTGGTACAGCCAGCCGGTGTAGTGCACCGTCACCTGGTGGCCGGAGGTGGCGACTTCGCCCTCGCCGTGGATGGTGTCTTCGTATTGCAGGCCAGAGGCGGATGTGTGCATGGTGTTTCCTTGGTGTGGTGTTAAAAAAAGGTACGGGTGCTTACAAGGTGGCGGTCACCGCCGCCCACAGTGCGGGCGTGGTTTGCGGCAAAACGCCAAACCAGGCTTCAAAGGCCGGGCGTGCTTGGTGGATCAGCATGCCCAGGCCTTGCGCTGTCGGGTTGCCCCGGGCGGCGGCGGCCTGTAGCAGCGGGGTTTGCAGCGGGGTGTAAACAATGTCGGTGACCAGCGCGGTCGCGGGCAGCGCATCCAAGCGGATATCCAGCGGCACCTGGCCTTGCATGCCCTGGCTGGTGGTGTTGACCAGCAGCGCCGCACCGGCTAGCGCACTGTGGCGCTCTTGCCAGGGTACAGCCTGCAGCCGCGCCGTACCCCACGTGGCGAAGTCGTGGGCGAGTTGCTGCGCGGTCTCGAGCGTGCGGTTGCAGATGCGTATCTCGGTCGCGCCTGCCTCCAGCAGCCCGGCCAGCACCGCGCGGGCCGCGCCGCCCGCGCCCAGCATCACGGCCGGTCCGGCGTCGGCGCGCCACTGGGGCTGCGCCTCGCACAGGTTGGCAATAAAGCCAAAAGCATCGGTGTTGCGCCCCAGCAGCGAACCGTCAGCCCGCACCACGATGGTGTTGGCCGCGCCGATACGCTGGGCCAGGGGCTCGAGTTCGTCGACGATGTCCACAGCGGCAATCTTGTGCGGAATCGTCAGATTGCATCCAGCAAAGCCCAGCACCGGCAGCGCCCGTAGGGCTGCCTCCAGCGCGTCGGGCTGCACCGGCAGCGGCACGTAGCTTCCGCGCAGGCCGTATTGCGCAATCCAATGGCTGTGGATCAGCGGCGAGCGCGAATGCGCCACCGGCCAGCCCATCACGCCGGCCAGCACAAAGGGCTGGGCGTGTTCGCTCACTGCGCTACAGCGTGTCGGTGAAGCTGCGCAGTTTGTCGCTGCGGCTGGGGTGCTTGAGCTTGCGCAGCGCCTTGGCCTCGATCTGGCGGATGCGCTCGCGCGTCACGTCAAATTGCTTGCCCACTTCTTCCAGGGTGTGGTCGCTGGCCATCTCGATACCAAAGCGCATGCGCAG
>JBBAPK010000070.1:0-5699 GCA_040400875.1 Burkholderiaceae bacterium
ATCTGCTCACAGTCTCCAGCGGCGGCGGTGGGTGTGCTGGTTCGTCAGGGCCTTCGTCCTCTTCTACTGGGTCGTCAGGATCATCGTCGTCTACAAGTACTCCGAGTGCCCCCACGGTGACCACGGGAGACATGTTCGAGCAGATGCGGGAGTTCACGACCGCATCAGAGGAGTATCTGTCGGCGATAGGTGCTCTAGCGCTTCACCTCGATCTGTCGGACGATACAACCAACTCCGTCAACGATGTCTACTTCCGCCAGAGCATCGCCGTCGTTGACAGTACACGCATTGTCGAAGGAGATGTGGTGTTGGTACCTGTAGATGTGTACTTAAGGTCAACCACTTGTGCGTCTGTGTACTCGAGAAGCTTGCTGTTTTATCGAGTAATGCTAATGAGCGGGGCGCAATTCGAGATATCTTTCTTGCGCTTCGTCAACTCTGCAAAACGTCCCGTGGGATACGACCCGCAACAGGAGATCTCTGGCATCGTACCCACGCAGGTCGTGGTATTGAAAGAGGGAAACGTCAAGAAGTCCCTCGACAAGGACTACCCGTTCACGCCAGCTCCCCGTCCAATCAGGGCCGATTCCGCCTCGCGCGGTGTAATCTGCCCCATCACAGGTAAAAACCTCACATTCGTAGATAGAGGGAAGCTGGAGGAGAGGATGAAGAGGTCGTTGTTGGTGAGGAGGCTCACGGAGGAGCAGCTCCGCAAGATCGTCATGGACAACGACGTCGACTTCGACGCGGATGCGGCCTGGATCACGCTCACGGACAGGGGTCGGCAGTGGCTCTCGGACCGTGACCACACTCTGGACGACTACCCGTTCACGCCAGCTCCCCGTCCAATCAGGGCCGATTCCGCCTCGCGCGGTGTAATCTGCCCCATCACAGGTAAAAACCTCACATTCGTAGATAGAGGGAAGCTGGAGGAGAGGATGAAGAGGTCGTTGTTGGTGAGGAGGCTCACGGAGGAGCAGCTCCGCAAGATCGTCATGGACAACGACGTCGACTTCGACGCGGATGCGGCCTGGATCACGCTCACGGACAGGGGTCGGCAGTGGCTCTCGGACCGTGACCACACTCTGGACGTGCTCGAGTCGACGAAGCGATGGCAAAGCATCGCCAATCGCCACTGCACAGCGGACGCGAGCGTGTACCGCGCACTCACGGGCGAGGGCTGGCGACGCTCGCCGTCCAACCCCATGGGTCCGACGACCCTCTGTCTGAGCGTGTTCGGCCACCACGACCTGCGCATGGCCACATCGGAGTCCCACTTGAAGGTCATGTTGTGCGACTGTCTGCTGGGCCTGGACAGCTTCCTGTCGTTCTGCTTCGGCACATCCTACGTCGAAGCCACGTGGGACATCCGCCAAGCGCTCGAGACGGGAGGCTACTCTGGAGACGAGTGGCCGGGCCTGTATTTGAAGTGGGAAATCGAGGGAGCGCTGGTTCGAGTGTGGGAGTGTCTGCGCATGGCCACATCGGAGTCCCACTTGAAGATCATGCTGTGCGACTGTCTGCTGGGCCTGGACAGCTTCCTGTCGTTCTGCTTCGGCACATCCTACGTCGAAGCCACGTGGGACATCCGCCAAGCGCTCGAGACGGGAGGCTACTCTGGAGACGAGTGGCCGGGCCTGTATTTGAAGTGGGAAATCGAGGGAGCGCTGGTTCGAGTGTGGGAGTGTCTGCGCACGTCGTCGGATGCGGACTACGAACGCCTGCATCCCGGTCACGACATCGCGTATCCCACGAGCATCAAGGACGCGATCGTGAGGGAGCTGGCCACCATCAACGCCACCACGCAGAAGTTCATGCGCTGGGCAGCTCAGATGGGAGCGTGGGGCAAGACCGGCGCCGCCAAAGTCGTCGCGGCCGCACCAGCTCCTTCGCCGTACCCGGCGCCTGCGCCAGCTGCGGCTCCCTCATCGGCGCTCTCTCCGGCTCCCGCGCCCGCTCCGGCGCCCAAGCAGGGAGCCAAGTCGAAGAACTGCTGCCTCGCGCAGCTCCTCAACACCCTCGCCATCACCGATCCTACCACCAAGCAGCCCCATGCCGCGTGTGGTTTCGGCGCCTCGTGCCGGTTCTCTCACCTGGTCAAGGGAGTGCACACCAAGCAAGACTTCGAGGCAGGCGTGCAGACCATCTCCACGGGCAAGAAACCCGTGCTCTCGGGGGCCATCCTCAAGAAGGTCAACGCGGCCGTGGCCAAGCTTTGACAACGGCAGCCCCCCGACGCTGCAGTCTGCACCAGCAGCGACGGGGGAGGAACAGGGCTGGACGTGCAGAAAATAGACAAGGTGGTGGCATTGGTGGCGGAGTTCTTCGTGGAAGAGGAGTTCTCCCGGGAGGAAATAGCAGGAGTGGTGAGAGAGGCGTACGAGGTCGCGGACGTGGACTTCGGAGCCGAGGAAGCAGCGCGCGCGGCCGAGGACTTCGAGTGGCCCGAGGAAGTGTTGACACGGGACTCGCACAAGGCCGCGCAGGCAGGCTTCTCTCTCGAGCGCATGGTGCGGGAGGAACACGATAGCAAAGCGCACGACCGGTTGTCGCATGCGCGAATCAATAGTTTGTTAGGATCAGAGAGAAGAGAAGAAGAAGGGCCAGACCGAGACTGGGAGCGCCTGCACCGTCTCGTCGACGGAGCTCGCGTGCTGGTGGACGAGGACTTCGCGCCCAACAACAGGGCTCCGCCCCTGCGCTCGCTGTATCGAAGAGTGTCGAAGGCCGTCCACAAGCTGCTGCTGGAGCTGTGGAGGGAGGAGAAGGTCTTCATCGTCACGAAGGACGTGGCCGCGAAGCTGGGCGCGCTGCATTACTCACCCACGCATTGGGCTCGCAAGGCCGGCAAAGTGCTCGGAAGGAACATCTTCGACGCGAGCGACGGCAAGTTCTCCACTCCTCTCAACACCAAGACTGTCAAGGCCATGGTGCGCGAGTGCTACGGCGACATCCGCCATCCCACCATCGACGAGATCGTGCGGATGGTCATGGACTTCGCTCGCGACAAGCAGCAGGAGCTGGGAGAAGGGTTCCGGTGGGAGGACCTCCGCATGTGGAAGGCCGATCTCCGCGGCGCCTTCACCCTGCTCAACTACCACGCCGACGACGTCCGACTCATGGCGTGCGAGCTGACGGGAGATCTGGTGTGCATCTACCACACCGGCCAGTTCGGGTGGACAGGCATGCCGTTCGCCTTCGACATCATCACGCGGACGCTGCGTAAGCTTGTGCGATCGGTGATTCGCGGCCGCATGACGATGTACGTGGACGACATGATCGCCGTGTGCATGGCGTGGGACCTCGAGCACGACAAGGGCCAGGCCAAGGCCGTCAGCGAAGGGCTGCTGGGAAGCAAGGCCATCGCCGACGACAAGTGGGCCGACGGCACGCGCCTGGACGTGATAGGCTGGACCGTCGACCTCACGCAGCGCCTGGTCACGATCGCCAGAAAGAACTTCCTCAAGACGCTGTACGGCTTCTTCGAGGTCGATCTGTCGCGTCCCGTGCAAGTGCGGACCCTCAAGCGCCTGGCGTCGTGGTCGTCGCGATACTCCATGGTGCTCCGCCACATGCGGCCGTTCAGCACGTGGCTGTACAACGAGACCAAAGGCATGCGCAACATGGAGGCGTCCAAGCGCGTGGGGTCGGGAACCGTCCGCGCCGTGCTGATGTGGCGAGTGATGTTGTGCTTGCTGCACCTCCGCGAGGACACGTTCGCGCGTCCGCTGTCGTCGTTTCTCTCCGACAGAGCCACCTTCGTCATCAAGTACGACGGCTCTCTGCAAGGCATCGGCGTCAGCGTGCACTCGCTCGACGACGCGGACGGAGCGGAGACCATGCTGGGCGTCGGGTATCTCACGTTCCCGTTCGACTTGGGGGGACGCCCAGAGTTCCAGAACTGCAGTGAGTTCATCGCCGTGGTCGTGGGCTTTCTCATGATCTCACGCCGAGGCGGCCGAGATGCCAACATCCGCCTCGTGGGAGACAGCGTGACGTCGCTGGTGTGGGGAGAGAGCGAGCACTTCAACAGCACCCGCTGCTTCAGTGCGGCCATGGTGCACGTTCTGCTCGGCGTAGACTTTCGTCTCCGAGTCACTGAGACCGTGCATGTGCTGTCGCAGGACAACGGCTTCCACGACCAGCTGTCGCGTGGGATCAGTCCCCAAGAGCTGGGCGTGGACCCCGATCTGTGTTGGGATCTGGACAACGAAAACGACGCGGACGGAGCGGAGACCATGCTGGGCGTCGGGTATCTCACGTTCCCGTTCGACTTGGGGGGACGCCCAGAGTTCCAGAACTGCAGTGAGTTCATCGCCGTGGTCGTGGGCTTTCTCATGATCTCACGCCGAGGCGGCCGAGATGCCAACATCCGCCTCGTGGGAGACAGCGTGACGTCGCTGGTGTGGGGAGAGAGCGAGCACTTCAACAGCACCCGCTGCTTCAGTGCGGCCATGGTGCACGTTCTGCTCGGCGTAGACTTTCGTCTCCGAGTCACTGAGACCGTGCATGTGCTGTCGCAGGACAACGGCTTCCACGACCAGCTGTCGCGTGGGATCAGTCCCCAAGAGCTGGGCGTGGACCCCGATCTGTGTTGGGATCTGGACACCGACGACGTGGTGATGGGAGTCGTGCGGTTGTGCAACCCCCTGACCCCGTTGGAGAGGATGGAGGATTTCATTGGTTTCTGGCGCGAGGCCAAGCGCTTGCTCCGCTAGCTATCCCTTCCCGGCTTCGCTTCACTCCCTCCCTCACTCTTCACTCATCATTCATTTCATTTAGCTACTAACTCAATAACCCAACACTTGCATTTTGTTTTGATTTCATTTAGGAGACGCTCGCGATTCCTCGTCCCTCTTGACGGACGACGAGAGGACAGAAGTGGAGATCTTCCTGCGTCAGGGCGTGGCGGAGTCGACAGCCGAGCGCTACGACCGCAACGCTCACGAGTGGCAGGAGTTCGTCGGCAGTAGAGGTTTCGGTCACGACCCCTGGATGGCCGGGTTTGCAGTCGAGGAGAAGCGAGCGTTGGTAGTCTTCTTCATTCTGGGCCTGCTCAAGAAGGGCAAGTCCGACCACTACGTGCGCATGACGATGTCGTCCCTGCACCACGAGTACCGAGTGCGTTGCTTGGACACGAGCCTGTTCGACAGCGACGCCACGATCGCAGTGGCACGCAAGGCCCTGGGCAAGCGAGCGCGCGAGCTCAACCTCCATCACGAGAAGGTCAAGCGCATGCCGGTCACCCTGGACATGGTGCAGTGGCTGCGGGTGCGCTACTGGAAGGCCACGGTCGAGAAGTCCATGATCTACATGGCCGTGGTGCTCGCCTTCAACTACATGTGGCGCGTGTCCGAGTACGTGTTCAAGGAGGGCAGCGGCGACCATTCCATCGGCGCCGACGACGTGGTGATCATTCTCGAGGGGTCGGACACCCGCAGGCATCCCTGGACCATCACGCGGGCCGAGGCGCACAAGGTCGCGACGATTCTGTTCGTCATCCGGAGCAGCAAGGCCGACAGGACCGGCAAGGGCCGCTATCTCTACCTGTCGCGCAAGTCCGACGTCGAGAGCCAACTAGTGGACGACGTGATCGAGTGGTGCGTCACATCCGGGGTGAAGCAAGGAGAGCCCCTGCTGTCGCGGTGGAGGGTCACGGGTCGCGGCCGCGGCCGTCCCACGCAGCTCAAGCTCACACG
>JBBAPK010000071.1:0-5115 GCA_040400875.1 Burkholderiaceae bacterium
CCACCGCGGGCAGCCCGAGCAAGACCTGCCTGAGCAGCAACACCCGCGTGGCCACGGGCACCGGCACGCTCACCGGCATCACCCGCGACGTGGCCGAGAAGATCTGGTACCGCGCGCTGACGGTCTACATGACCTCGAGCACCAACTACGCCGCCGCGCGCGTGGCCACCATCAATGCAGCCACCGACCTCTACGGTGCGACGTCTGTCCAAACCAATGCAGTCAAGGCCGCGTGGTCGGCGGTGCTGGTCAACGGCTCCGACTGACGGCAGCGCATACAAAGCACTGCACACAGACAGGCCGGGCCATGCCAAGCATGACCCGGCTTTGTCGTTTTAAGGCGGCTGAGCGCTTCAATCGGCGAATCAGCCGGTGGTTTGGGGTGCTGTCGAGGGCTTGAGATCAGTATCAACCCTTAGAATCGCATCCAGCGCCACGGCTCCAGTCATCGTGGCGCGGTCGATTCCGACACCTTGAACCCCTCGCGCCTTCCGACTGGTGTGCTCCTTGCGGGCAACAGCAGGCCGCGAACCACAGCCCCGCTGGCGCAAGCCCGAGGGCTCTCATCCCAAATGAATTTTTCTGACCTCGGCCTGGCCGAGCCCTTGTTGCGTGCCGTCACCGAATACGGCTACACCACCCCCACCCCCATTCAGGCGCAGGCGATTCCGGTCGTGCTCGGCGGCGGCGACCTGCTCGGCGGCGCCCAGACCGGCACCGGCAAGACGGCCGGCTTCACGCTGCCCATGCTGCACCGGCTGATGGAAAAGCCCGCCGTGCGTGACGCCAAGGGTCGGCTGCCGATCCGCGCGTTGATCCTCACGCCCACACGCGAGCTCGCCGCACAGGTCGAAGAAAGCGTTCGCACCTACGGCAAATACAGCAAGCTCACCAGCATGGTGATGTTTGGCGGCGTGGGCATGCAGCCGCAGATCGACCGCCTGCGCAAGGGCGTCGACATTCTGGTGGCCACGCCCGGCCGCTTGCTCGACCACCACCAGCAGCGCACGCTGGATCTGAGCCACATCGAGATCTTTGTGCTCGATGAGGCCGACCGCATGCTCGACATGGGCTTCATCCACGACATCAAGAAGGTGCTGGCCATCGTGCCGGCGCAAAAGCAAAGCCTGCTGTTTTCAGCCACCTTCAGCGACGAGATCAAGGCGCTGGCCGACCGCCTGCTCAACAAGCCAGCGCTGATCGAAGTGGCCAGGCGCAACCAGACCAACGACAGCATCGTGCAGAAGATCCATCCGGTCGGACGCGAGATGAAGAAAGACCTGCTCGCGCACCTGATCAAGTCCAACGACTGGGACCAGGTGCTGGTGTTCACCCGCATGAAAAGCGGCGCCAACAAGCTGGTCGAATTCCTTGAAAAGCAGGGCATCAGCGCGATGGCCATCCACGGCAACAAGAGCCAGGCCGCGCGCACCAAGGCGCTGGCCGAGTTCAAGACCGGCGACCTCACGGTGCTGGTGGCCACCGACATCGCCGCGCGCGGCATCGACATCGACCAACTGCCGCACGTGGTCAATTTCGAGCTGCCCAACGTGCCCGAAGACTACGTGCACCGTATCGGCCGCACCGGCCGCGCGGGCTCGACCGGCGAGGCGGTGTCTCTGGTGTGCGTGGATGAAAACGGCTTCCTGCGCGACATCGAGCGGCTCATCAAGCACGAGATCCCGAAGGAAATCATCGAAGGCTTCGCACCGCCTGCAGGCGAGAAGCCCGAGCCCATCGTGCTCGGCCGCATGGTGATCGGTGAAGGCGCCGGTCGCGGCTTTCGCCCGAGCGGCGGCGGTGGTCGCCCCGGTGGTGGTGGCGGTGGCGGCGGAAGGGGCGGCCCCCCACGTTCGGGTTCCGGCGGCGGGCGCGGCGGTCCGTCGTCAGGTCCGCGCTCGGGTCCGCCCAAGCGCTGATCGGGCACCCAAGCGCAGCGCGGTCAACGTGCTGCGCGCGCAGCGGCTCAGTCGAATCGCCGCTCGCGCAGCCACTTGGTGGCCACCCATTTTTCGCCCTCGATGACCGGAGATCCGCCGTGCAGGGTGCGGGTCGAGGGGTGGGGTCGGTCATAGCTGAAGAAGACAGCGTTGCCCTTGATCGGCACGACTTCGAATTCGACATCGGGAAACACCGTGCCGCCGCCTTTCACCGGTGAGTTGAGGTACATCACCAGACTGGCCACGCGCTGGCCGCCGCGCTTGAGCACCGGCACCGTGCCGGGCTGCTCTGGGTCGAAGTAGTCGTAGTGCGGCTTGTATTCGGCGCCGGGGCTGTAGTGCAGCACCTGCAAGCCTTCGCCGTTTTCGATCGGCCAATTGAACATCTCGGCGATGCGCTGCTCGATGCGCGCGCACAGCGGGTTTTCCTCGCGGCCGAAGAACATGCCCTCGCTGGTGCGAGCCCGGTGGACTTCGCCGCTGCCAGTGCTCAAGCGCACCGTCTCGGAACGAGACAGTCTTGGCCGAGCCAGCGCTATCAGTTCGTCGCACTCGTCATGGCTGAGCAAGCCGCTGAGCACGATGACGCACGGCTTGGCCATGCGCGAGACCACCTGTGCCCCATGGGCCGAGGTCGTCAATTCAGGAACGCGTACGGCAGGGGGCAGGTCGGCCAGATG
This sequence comes from Burkholderiaceae bacterium, assembly GCA_040400875.1. Lineage (GTDB taxonomy): Bacteria > Pseudomonadota > Gammaproteobacteria > Burkholderiales > Burkholderiaceae_C > PBB1. The sequence continues at coordinate 2,621 of JBBAPK010000071.1, forward strand.
CGGCAGCTCGACGGTCGGGCTGCGCAGCACCTCTTCAAGCACACGGCCGGCTGCCGGTGCGGCCCAGCCACTGGCCAGCATCGAGGTCAACAGCTGCCCAGGCTCATGGCCCAGCGCGGTCTGCTCGACGATCCAGCGTCGCAGCCCAGAAGTGACTTCAGAGCCAGCCATCGCTCGGCCGCTCAGGCCTTGCGCCGAAACACCAGCCGCTGCTCATCACTGGCCTCGGCGACGTGGGCATAGCCTTCAAGGTCGAAGTCCTGCAAGCCCTGCGGCGTGCGCAATCGATGCGTGATGGCGAACCTGGCCATCAGCCCGCGCGCGCGCTTGGCGTGAAAGCTGATGACCTTGTACTGACCGGCCTTCCAGTCCTCGAACACGCACTCGACGATGCGCGGCTTGAGCCAGCGGCTGGCGGCGGTGGGCCGAACCGCCTTGAAGTACTCCTGCGAGGCCAGGTTGACGATCACCGGCGAGGCGTCGGACTGCAAGCGCTCGTTGATGTGGCCAGCCAGCGTGTCGCCCCAAAAGGCATAGAGGTTCTTGCCGCGCGCGTTGTCGAGCGCGGTGCCCATCTCGAGCCGATACGGCTGCATGCGGTCGAGCGGGCGCAGCACGCCGTACAGGCCCGACAGGATCAGCAGGTGCTGCTGCGCCCATTGCAGGTCTTCTTCAGACAGCGAGGCTGCGTCCAGGCCTTCGTACACGTCGCCGTTGAAGGCGAGCACGGCCGGCTTGCTGTTGCTGTCGGTAAATCGCTGGCTCCACACGCCGTAGCGGGCCACATTGAGCGCGGCCAGCGGATCAGACAAGTCCATCAGCGCGGCGATCTCGGCCGGGCTCTTGGTCTTGAGGATGTCGATCAGCTCGGCCGAGCTCGCCACGAACTGCGGCGTGGTCGATTGAGTGCCCTTGGACGGGGTCTCGTAGTCGAGCGATTTGGCGGGAGACAGTACGAACAGCATGGTCAATAGACGAGGAGTCGCAAATGAACGGTAAATGCGGCGCACTCTAGCCAAACACCCCGTGCGCCGTGGTGCTCCACTGGGGTCACGTTACTACGGCTTGGAGATCATGAAACGCGCTCTCGTTGTGCTGTGTGTGCTGTGCCTCGCAGCCTGCGCCACGCCACAGACGAAACGGGTGACCGAGGTGGCCGCCACGCCGCTCAATGACCTCAATTTGAACCAGACGCCGATCCCCGAGCCTTTGGTCAAGGCACGCGAGCACCCCTATCGCGAGCCCGATGACCCCGGTTGCGCCGGGCTGGCTGAAGAAATCGAGCAGCTCGATGAGTTGCTCGGGCCGGACATGGACGCGCCGCGAGAAAAACGCAGCCAAGACCTCATCGATCGCGGATCCGACATGGCCAGCGACGCCGCCATGAACGCCTTCAAGGGCGTGACCGAGGGCGTGGTGCCGTTTCGCAGCTGGGTGCGCAAGCTCAGCGGCGCCGAGCGCCATTCGAGCAAGGTCTCGTCAGCCTTGGCCGCCGGCAAGGTGCGCCGAGGCTTTTTGAAAGGCGTGCGCATCACACGCGGCTGCCATATCGACCCACCGGCGGCCACATCACAGGCAGCGCCCGAAAAATGAGTGGCTTGGCCTGCTGAGCGGCACCCCCTTTGTTGGGGGTTTTGGGTGCGAGGGGTCGTCAAACACGACCAGTATGTGTACCCTCCAAAAATCCGCTTCCCTGAGCAGCCTCATGGCAGCCGGGCTTGCGCGCCTTGATCGACATTCAGGAGTACACCCCATGTCACCTGCATTCAAGAAGATCCACCGGCTTGTTTCCATCGTTGCGGCGCTGGCCGCGCTGGCCATCACCGCCCCGGCCATCGCGGGAGGTGTGAGCCCAAATCCTCAAAATGGGGTCGCTGGTCAGGCCGATGGCACCAATCAGCTGATCATCAAATACCGCAAGGGCACGGCCGCGGCAGCGCGTGCTGACCTGCAGACCATGTCAGACGCGCACACCAAAGTCGGTCGTGCCGGTGCGCAGATGCAGTTCTTGCGCAAGAACACCGCCGGGTCTTACGTGATGAAGCTCGACCGCGAACTCGGCCGCAAGGCGCTCGACGCGCTGGCGCTGGCCATCGCCGCCAATCCCGAGGTGGAATTTGCGGAACTCGACCTCAGGATGCACGCCCTGCTGACACCGAATGACACGCTTTATCTGGATCAGTGGAACTACTACGAAAGCGCCGGCGGCTTGAATCTGCCGTCAGCGTGGGATCAGGGCACAGGCAGCGGCATCGTGGTGGCCGTGATCGACACCGGCTACCGGCCGCATGCGGATCTGGTCGCCAATATCGTGCCGGGCTACGACATGATTTCGTCCAGCACCACGGCCAACGACAACAATGGCCGCGACAACGATGCGCTCGATCCGGGAGACTGGTGCGGCACCGGCACCAGTTCATGGCATGGCACCCACGTGGCTGGCACCATCGCTGCGGTCACCAACAACGCCAATGGCGTGGCCGGCGTGGCGTATG
>JBBAPK010000072.1:0-5059 GCA_040400875.1 Burkholderiaceae bacterium
CGCGTCGCGCGCCTCTCACGAGGCGCGTGTGGATTGAAACTCGAAAAGGAGGTCGGCGTTGGTCTCAAAACCCTGTCGCGCGCCTCTCACGAGGCGCGTGTGGATTGAAACTGTCCCGCCTTTGGCTCCAGACTGCACCACATAAGGTCGCGCGCCTCTCACGAGGCGCGTGTGGATTGAAACCAGCGCATAACCCCACTGCGACGTCAACTCATCATGTCGCGCGCCTCTCACGAGGCGCGTGTGGATTGAAACCAGCCGGTCACAACCATGTCGGTGCCGTCCAGGCGTCGCGCGCCTCTCACGAGGCGCGCGTGGATTGAAACATCGAAGAAACCCTCCACTGTCGCCTGTGCTGGCGGCGTCCGCTTTAGCGCGGCGCCATAGCTGGACTCATCTGGCAGCAAACAACCTCTCATCCCACACCAAAGCCTCCAGCGCACTGGCCGTGATGTGTGCGAAATCCGGGTAGCCTGGATTGATGAGCACGTTGCCTTCGCGGCGTGCCACCACCGAGGGCACCACCAGCACGGCGGTTCGCTGCTCGCGAATCCAGGTGTCGCCAAAGGCCCGGGCCAAGCGCAGATCGGCGTGGTCCCAGCCGGCGGGAAGCTGGCTGGCATCGCAGCGCTCAACGGCGACCGCCTGTGCCACCGCAATCTCGACGGCCACATGGGTTCGCGGCACCCTGGTCACGCCGTCTGCAAAGGCCATCACCCTTCGTTTCACCGTCAAGTGAGTGGCCTTGTCTGCCCGGGGGATTCAAACCCTCACCCTGGCCCTCTCCCAGAGGGAGAGGGGACTGAATTTGTCATCCCCCAGAGGGAGAGGGAATTTGAATGGCCATCTTCCTCAGGGAGAGGGGATTTGACGGGCCTGACCCTCACCCTAGCCCTTTTCCAGAGGGAGAGGGGACTGAATCTGTTATCTCCCAGGGGGAGAGGGAATTTGAATAGCCCTCCCCCGCCCAACGGCAGATGGGATTCGTATCTGCTCCCTCTCCCGCTCGCGGGAGAGGGCTGGGGTGAGGGTGAGAGTGCATTCAGGCCCCCTGTCCCGCTCGCTGGCAGCAAGGCGTGGCTCGCAGCCCGCGCCGTTGCGGTTTACTGCGCCGGCTTGACGCAGTTGCTCGCCCCACGGCGCATGCACAGGCGGTAACGCAGCAGTTCGGCCCAGTACTGCTCTGCTGCGGTTACGTCGCTCCAGGCGTCGTAGGTGCTGCTTTCAAACAGGCCGACGATGGGGCGGCGGGCGCCGACTCGGCGGTCGATGCCGGCGCTGATGACTTCGCCGGTGTGCGAATCGAGCATCTTGCCTTCGATGGTCACCTGCCCCGAGAAGGGTGGCTTGCCGGTGGTTTGCGAGGTGGCCTGCATGGCAGCGGCCTTGGCTCCGGGCAGGCCCAGCGGAATGGGGATGTACGAGGCGGCCTTGGCCGAGGTGTCGGATGCCAGCGCGTCAACCACGGCGACTTCGATCAGCAGGGTGTCCGGCCCGGCCTTGTCGACCATCTGGTAGTCCTTGGCGAGTTGCTCGTGCAGCTGGTTGTACAAGCCCTGGACGATGGCGGTGGTCTGCTCCTTGGGGGTGTTTTGCAAGGGTGAATCAGTACCCGCGTACAGCTTGATGGGCTCGAGCATCACCTTGGTGTAGCGAACAAAGCTGGCCGCAGAGTCGAACTTGGGGTTGCGATACAGCAGCAGCGATTCGCCGTCCTTGCCCGCAGTCATCTTGGGGTAGATGTCCCCGAGAAAACCGACGTCGCTCAGGTTTTCAGCCAAGGGGGTTGAGCGGCCGGGTTGGGCGGTCTGTGCACAGCCAACCAGCGTGACGGCGGCTGCAGCCAGGATCAGTGAATTCAGGATGTGTTTCATGCGGTTGTCTGTCTGAGTGTTGCCAAAGGTGGGGCCGAGCATAAATGCCCGGCTACCGACGGCGCGACTCAGAACTGCAACTGCAGTCCCACCACGAACTTGTCGTTGTCGGTCGAGTTCACGCCGGGGCTGCTGACCTTGGTATTGGTGAAGGTGGCACTCACCTGGGCGTTGTAGCCATCGATGACGTAGTTCACGCCCAGATCGAACTGCTTGGTGTCGGTGTGGCTGTCTGCGTCAAACCGCTGCCAGTGCGTGAACGGCTGCATCCGCCCCCAGCCCACCTTGTGCGAGAAGATGAACGACAGGCCGGTCGAATACGCCTTGCCTTGTTCCGACATCACCACATCGTCGGTGTCGTAGTCGTACCAGGCCGCTTCCACTGCAACCGCACCCAGGCCCTGAAAGCGCTTTTCCATCAAGAAGTCGAGGTTCACGCCGGTGTAGTCGCCGCGGCCGGTGGTGGTGAGCACGCCCTTGTCCTGATAGCGGAACGCCGCGCCCACCGACAGGATGTCTTTTTCGCCGAGAAAGTTGGCGATGTTGTAGTAGCCGGGTGCCCTATCCCAGAAGTCGTACTGCAAGCGGCCCGAGTACATCAGTGAGCCGTCGTTGGTCTTGATGCCGGCGTCCTTGGCCTGCTCTTTGGTGAGCGAACCCACGCCCAAGGTGTAGCCCTTGAACGCGCCAAGCGAGTAACCCAGCCGGCCATCGGCCACGGTGCCCCAGATCACGCCGCCATCGTCACGCGCAGTGAAAATGCCGCCGTAGCCGCCGTAGCGCGATGCCACATAGGGCCAGTAGCCGCCGCCCATCGAGTAGTACGGCCCAGCCATGTTGGCGCGGTCGCTGGGAGACACCAGCCGGCCGGCCCAGATGTTGAACTCGGGCATGAACTCGAACTGCGCAAAGGCATCGAGCGTGTGATTGAACCCGCCATCGCGCTCGGTGCTCAGCGTGGCCTTGATGTACTTGTTAAACGAGGCTCCGAACTGAAAGCGGCCACTGTCCAGATGAAAGTCGGTGGAATGGCCCGCGGTGGCCGTGCCGTTGGGCGAGTCGGCGTTGGTGTAGCTGTAGCGCAGCGCGATGCCCATGCTGAGCGACTGGTCGTCACCAAAGTCGAATGTGTGAGCCTGTGCCGCGATCGGGCTGGCACCGAGAGCCACCGCCGCGCCCAGCCACTTGCAGATTTGCCACGCACGCATGCCGTCCCCTTGATGTGTCTTGTCCCTACGAGCTCGCGGGATGATGCCTCACTGTGGTGCACGCCCTTGTAGGGGTCATCTCGGCTGGACGTTGCGCCTGGATGAGCAGGCGTATCGCCACTGGGGCTCGAGCGTGGTGCCCGGGGGCACGTACTTCCAGTCTTCCACCTCATAGTCAGACATCAGCGCCTGGCCTGCGCCCATGGGCCCTGCGTAGTAGACGGCAGCTCGCGTTCTCGCAGCCTGCCCCTTGCAATCGAACTCAACCAGCGTCTTGGTCGATGACCACGACACGCTGCCCTCGCCCACCAGCAACAGCGGCTTGGCCCGGTCGACCAACACCCACATGCGCCAGCGCTGGCCCGCGCCCTGCACGCTGTCCGGGTCGACGTAGGTGACGCTCTCGCCAAACTCACCCAGCCGAAGCCACGGCGTGGCCGATGCGCTGCTGGCGATGCATGCCGACATCAGACCGGTCGCGAGGATGAGCAGGGGTTTCATGAGGTGGCAAAGCTACAAACTGGTGCGCAGCTTACCCGCGCACGGCGGCACATCGATCGGCCGGCGCGGCAAGGACAATCAATGCCAACCTGGGCGCCCTGCCCGGCTTGAGACGGGATCCAAGAATGTCTTTCCTTCAAAGCGCCCTGGGCGTGGTGGCCCTGCTGGGCATTGCGTGGCTCGCCTCTGAGCAACGCCGCGCCATCCACTGGCGGCCGGTGTGGTCGGGCATCGTGCTGGCCATGGTGTTGGCGCTGGCCATACGCTGGGTGCCCGGTGTGAGCTCGGCGGTGGGCGCCGTCAACGGCCTGCTGGACGCGCTGATGGATGCCACCAAGGTGGGCACGGCCATGGTCTTTGGTTACTTGGGCGGCGGTGCGCTGCCCTATGACGCCACCCATCCCGAAGCCACCTTCGTGCTGGCCACGCAGGCGCTGCCGCTGATTCTGGTGGTGTCGGCGCTGTCGGCGCTGCTGTTTCACTGGGGCGTTCTGACGCGGCTGGTGCAGGGCTTTGCGTGGGTCCTTCAGCGCACCATGGGCATCAGCGGTGCGGTGGGGGTGTCGGCGGCGGCGAATGCCTTTGTGGGCATGGTCGAAGGCCCGCTGGTGGTGCGGCCCTGGCTGGCGCGCATGAGCCGCGGCGAGTTGTTCATGACCATGAACTGCGGCATGGCCACCATCGCCGGCACGGTGCTGGTGCTTTACGCCGCCATCCTCAAGCCGGTGATGCCCGACGCGATGGCGCACCTGCTGGCCGCCTCGGTGATCGCCGTTCCGGTGGCGCTGGCGGTGGCCGCCCTCATGGTGCCGACCGATGCCGCCGCCCAGCCCATGCCGGTGAAGTTCGAGCGCGAAGACGACAGCGCGATGGCGGCCGTGGGTCGTGGCACCACCGAGGGTTTGCAACTGCTGCTGAGCATCATCGCGATGCTGATCGTGGTGGTGGCGTTGGTCACCTTGCTCAACACCGGTCTGAAGGCACTGCCCCATGTGGGCGGCGCCCCAATTTCAGCCGAGCGGGTGATGGGTGTGCTGTTCTCGCCGCTGGCCTGGCTGTTCGGCGTGCCGTGGTCTGAGGCCGGCGTGGCCGGCGAGTTGCTGGGCAAGAAGACGGTGCTCAATGAATTCGTCGCCTACATCGACATGGCCGCGCTGCCCGATGAAGCCTTGTCGCCGCGCAGCCGCATGCTGATGACCTACGCGCTGGCCGGCTTTGCCAACTTTGGCAGCGTGGGCATCATGGTCGGCGGGCTGGCGCCGCTGCTGCCCGAAGCACGCCGCGCCGATCTGGGCGTGCTGGCCATGAAGTCGGTGTTGGCGGGCTTGCTGGCCACTTGCATCACGGCCGCGCTGGTGGGCATGCTGTACTGAGCGCACAGCGCGCCGGGCTCAAAGGCGCGATTGCACGGCGTCCATCGCCGCCAGAAATTTCGGCAGGTCGATGGGTTTGGTCAGGTACTCCAGTACGCCGGCC